>NZ_JAVDVL010000019.1:0-105938 GCF_031456815.1 Paraburkholderia strydomiana | reverse complement strand
ACCAGCGACACCAGCGACACCAGCGACACCAGCGACACCAGCGACACCAGCGACACCAGCGACACCAGCGACACCAGCGACACCAGCGACACCAGCGACACCAGTGCATGGCGAGGGCAAACCTTCGTAGGGGGTGGGCGACCTCTCGTTTGATGGTGCGAACGCCATGCCGCATGCTCTCATGTCTCCTATGCCGTCCGACGTGGCGGCGTCAGGAGAACGACGATGACCTTCATCCATTCGACCGTGTCGCGCGAGGCCTTTGAGGAATCCGTGCTGCGAATCTGCACTCGCGCGGCAAGACACTCCTCGTTTAGGATTGCTCGCGCGATTCCGCCCAGTCCCGCGGCGAGCGCCGCTCGTGCGGTTCGCACCGTTCGCGCCATTCGCACGGGCGTGCAATCGCAGCGGATCAGCGCAATCGCGATGTTCGTGCTGCTCGTTGCGCTGCTCGTCACGATAAGCGCACCTGCTGCCAACGCGGCGATGCTCTACACGCGGCCGTGCCGCGCCGACAGCAACCTGCTGCCGGTCGTCTGCCTCGTCGCGATCGGTTTCGGGCTGCTCGCGGCGGCGCTGTGGGTATATGCGTACGAGCAGCGTTCGTGCATCGCGCGCCTCGCCGCCGCAATCGAGCAGCGCAGCAGCACGGACACGTTGCCGCAAGCGTTGGCCGAGTTCGGGCCGCCCACGGTCGCGCGCCTGGTACGCGCGATCAACGGCGCGCAGCGCTACGACGCCGAGCGCGTCGCCCAGGTGCTCGACGTGCTCGCAGCATATGCGCACGACCTGCGCACGCCGCTGACACGTATGGCGTTGCGCTGTGAGCGGCTCGACGATGGCAATGTGCGCGACGCGATCGAGCACGATCTCGCCGAGATGGGCGAACTGGTCGAGGCAAGCCTCGCTTGCGCGCGAATGCAATGCTGGGCCGGACAACCGTTGCGATGCTTCGATGCGGACGGACTGATCGGTGCGCTCGTCGATAACTACAGGGACGCCGGCCGCTCGGTCGAGCTCGAAGGCGAGGTAGGGTGTCCGGTCGTAACGTGCCCGCATGCGCTGCGCTGCGTGCTCGTCAATCTGATCGACAACGCGTTGCGCTATGACAGCGCCGTGCGGTTGTGCGTGCGCGTCGATGCACGGCGGGTGGTGCTGGCCGTGGTCGACTCCGGACCGGGTATCGTGCCGGCCGAAATGGAGACCGTATTCGCGCCCTGGTATCGCGCGCCGCGCACGACAGCGCGTGCGCCGGAGTCCGGCTTGGGCCTCACGCTCGCGCGACGTCTTACGCTCGCGATGCGTGGCGAACTGCAACTGGAAAACCGCCGTAACGGCGGACTCGAAGCAAGATTGACGCTGCCTCTCGCGGTAGCGTGAGCATCAAACAGCGCTCGATAGAAATGCTCCGCGCGAACTCGCGTGTCGTAGCTGGAGCTTCATGTGCAGTCGTCTATGTCGCGTGTGAGGGCGCCCAGCGTTATCAAAGATGCCCGAACACCTCACATCCGTTCGCGCCGACGCCTTATGAGCGCAGCCGCAACGCGCCCTTGATCGCATCCTTCGACTCCTTCGCGGCGTCAGCCGGTTTAAGACCCGGCTCGCCGATCATGCCCGCAATCTTCTCGAGCTTTTCATCATTGGACATTGCACTCGGGTCTTGCGCTTCTGCTTTCGCCGATTTCTCTTCGGCGGGTTTCAGCGCGTCGGCGGCGAGGCGCATCATCGCTCTGACCGCGTCGGTTCGCGGCATGCCGGCGTCGGTGAGCAGCGTGAGCGTGGCGCGCAATTGCGGATCGCTTTCGATCTTTTGCAGCGCAGCTTTTTCGCGCGCTGAACGCGTGAGGTTCGGCTCGCTGCTGGTCCCGTGCAACTGACCGAGCATCTCGGGTCGCGCACGGCGCATTGCCTTCTGCGCGATCTCCGCGATGTGCGCGCTGACCACATCGGTTGCCGCGGTTTTATAGACGCCAGCCTTGCGATCGTCGATCAGCGAGCCGGGCAGCCGGTAACCGAAATTGTGCTGCTGTGCCGTTTTGCGGCGGGCGTTGTCGTACATATTCGCGTAGACGCCGGCTTGTGCTTCGAGCGGCGCGTGGTCGAAGGCCTCGCTCTTGCTGGCTAATTGCGTGACATGACGCTGTACGTCGTCGGCTTTCTCGTCGCGCAGATTTTGCCGTGTTTCCAGCGCGAATTTCCTTATGTC
The DNA here is from genome assembly GCF_031456815.1 of Paraburkholderia strydomiana. Taxonomy (NCBI): domain Bacteria; kingdom Pseudomonadati; phylum Pseudomonadota; class Betaproteobacteria; order Burkholderiales; family Burkholderiaceae; genus Paraburkholderia; species Paraburkholderia strydomiana. The sequence continues at coordinate 103,732 of NZ_JAVDVL010000019.1, read as the reverse complement.
CAACGCGTCCTTCACCGCATTGAGCGATTGCCCAGCGACGATCAGCGGCGTGGCCGCGCCATGCGTGCCTGCGGCGAGCACCGCGCCGGCCGCCGCCGCCGTCGCCGATGTCGCGCTCTCATAGAGCGCGCCTCTGCGCCGTTTGCCCTGATTTTCCGCGATGGACATGGTCGTGAGCACATCGCGCGCACGTTGATGCTGCGGATGAGCCGGATCGTTCGCGGCACGCAGCAGTTTCGCCTTGTCGTATTGCCATTCGCCGTGCTGGCGCGTGACGATCATGTTCTCCGGTGTGGTCGGCAGATATCTGTTGGTTTTGTGTACGGCTGATTCGGGTGCGTTCGTGCGGACGGGCTCAGTCGTGGCCATCAAGTCTTCCGTCGGCGCTTGCGTTTGGGCTTGCGTTTCGTCATGGCTCGCCGCGACCCCGCCTTGCTCGGACGATGAAATACCCTTCATCGGAATGCCCTTTGGCGCGGGTTGGGGCAACGCGTCGAAGGCAAGCACATCTTCGCGCAGCATCGCCGCAAGTTTCTGCTCATAGCGTTTGGTGGTTTGATGCGCGACCACGGCCGATGCGCCGCTCGCGATCATGCCGGGGATCTCGTGTGCGGTGTGGGCGTCGTACACGAAGCTGCCGCCGGCCGCGCGCGAATTCGCGCCGAGCACGCCCGTCAGCGGTTTTTTGGAAGCAAGGTTGAGCGGCGTGAAGCCTTTCTGTCCGCTGCCCAAAGCTTGCCTGATCGCGTTGAACACGCTCTTGCCGGCGCTGCCCTTCGGCGGCACGAAATTGTGAATGTCGTCGACTGCGGGCTGCGGTTTGGGCGGCGACGCGAGCTTGCCGATCGCGCCCATTGGCCCCTTCAGAAGTTGATCGCGGTAGGCACCGGGCTGCACGGGTTCGCGCTTTGGCTTGTATGGAGCAAGTTGCGCCGGAACCGGCGCACGCGCCGGAGCATTCGACGTCGGGCCGCTCGCGGGCTTGTCGTCCTGCGCGGCTGGCGTCGCTGAATCAGGCGCTGCGGGCATTCCATTGACACGCATCATCTGGAGGCTCTCCGGTCGCATTCATGCAGACAACGGTAGCCGCTAACGTATGAGCGCCCCTCGATCGCGCGAAGTCATAAGCGCGCCAGCGAACTAGCTGCGCGCGGACTGCCCGGATGCAATGCACTCCTTCGCCAAACCGCGCAGACCTTCGGCATCGCCGCCAAACGCGGCTCACTCGAACTCTATTCTGCAATACGACGATTCCTGGCCGGCCGCCCTCGTCGCAGCCCATCCCTTCAACTTTACAGACGGTAGATTCGAATGAAATATAAACCCGCGTTACTCGAGACAGCAGCCGCTCTACTTACCGCATTGACGCTCACCGCCTGTGGCGGCGGCGATCATGTCGACAACGGCAAGACGGCCAACGCAAGCGTATTCAAGTCCATGGTGCTGGTGTCCGACGGCAGCGTCGCCGCGCCCAACACCGCGCCCGATCTGAAGAACGGCTGGGGTATCGCGTTCAATCCGGCCGGCGCCGCGTGGGTCTCGGGCAACGGCTCGCAAAAGTCCGTGCTGTTCGACGGCGACGGCGTGCCGCAATCGCTGATCGTGACGATTCCGCCGGGCACCAACGGCGTGGCGGGGCCGACCGGCATCGTCTTCAACGGCACGGCTACGGACTTCATGATCGCGACGCCGGACGGCTCTGCGAAGAGCAACGCCGTGTTCATGTTTGCGACGGAAGCGGGCACGATCGCCGCGTGGTCGCCGAAAGTGTTGCCGACCGCAGCCGTTACCGCGTTCGACGACGCGGCCGGTGGCGCCATCTACAAAGGCCTGACGCTCGCCAGCAACGGCGGCCGCAATCTGCTGTACGCAACCGACTTTCACAACGCAAAGGTCGACGTGTTCGATGCGGCGTTCAACAAAATCGCGCTGCCTGGCACGTTCAAGGACCCATCTGTACCGGCGGGTTTTGCTCCGTTCGGCATTCAGGCAGTCGGTTCGAAAATCTTCGTGACATATGCGCAGCAGGACGCGAGCCGCAAGGTTCAGGTGACGGGCGCGGGCCTCGGCGTGGTCGACGTATTCGATCTGAACGGCAATCTGCTGCAACAGATTCCAGCGGGTGGCGTGCTCAACGCGCCGTGGGCAGTCGCAGAGGCGCCCGCCGGTTTCGGCACGCTGAGCAACGACATTCTGATCGGCAATTTCGGCGACGGTAACATCAACGCGTTCGATCCAGTCTCGCTCAAGCCGCTCGGCAAGCTCACGCTGCAAGACGGCACGGCGTTCCAGCAGACCGGCTTGTGGGGGCTCTCGTTCGGCAACGGCGTATTGAATCAGCCCAAAACGACGCTGTTCTATGCTGCAGGCCCGAACAAGAAAGTTGCAGGCGTGTATGGCCGTATCGATCTGGCCAACTGACGCTGAACGTCGAGATGGCGACCCGCGCTGCGGGTCGCCAAAAGGCCGTGTTCCCTGCTGCGTTACGCGCAATGGCCGGCAAGTGTCACGACACCGCTTCGGCCATTCGCGCGCGTGGCGCACGCGTCGTGCAGATATCCCGGCGATGCGGCGCTTCGATCTGTTCGAGCATGTAGCCGAGCGAATACACGGTGCGCAGTGTGAGGCCGCTGTGTTCGTCCAGTTCCAGTTTGGCGCGCAGTTTGTAGATATGCTGTTCGAGCGAACGCCCAGCAATATCGAGCTCCTTTCCCCACACCGCGTGCGCCAGTTCCTTGCGCGTGATGAGCGCACCGGGATGCGAAAAGAACAGCCACGCTATGCTGAACTCACGCGCCGTGAGCCGCACGCGTTTGTCGAGTGTGACGAACTCGCGTGTCGCCCGGTACAGCGTCGAAGAGCCGAGCGTGATAATGCTCTGCGCCGTGCGCTCGCCGCGCCGGCGCTCCACCGCGTGACGGCCGCGCGCCACTATTTCCTCGAGGCGAAACTCGCCCACGACGATTTCGTCGACGCCCGCGTGCAGTGCGTTCGTCATGCTTACCGAGTCCCACCATTGGCCGATCATCATGACCGGCAAGTCCTGTCTGAAATGACACGCCCGCCACGCGAGCACGAGATTGCTGGTGGAGAACTCCGTCTCCGATTCGATGATGACGAGATCCGGCGGACTGCGCTCGAGTGAGCGAATCAGGCCGAGTTCATCGGTATAGCGAACACAGTCGGGCATGCCGTCCGCTTCGAAAGCATTCTTGATCCGTCGAAAGGTCGAGTCGTTGCGCGTTAGCAAGGCGATTTGCATGATCGTTCCAAGATGAGAATGTCTGACCGAGGCGCGCGCCAGACATGTTTTTCGTTCTGGCGGCGCGGCTTTCGTCTCACGCTCCTGATCACACAACACGCGATAGTCGAGTCCTATTCCATTTAGTTTTTCGATCGCCGAAACGCCGGTGGGACGGCGGCTTCCGCGCGCGCAAATATGCGCATTAAGCGCGAATCCACATGAAGGCGCCTGACGCGACGGCCTGATACTGCTCGTCGGTGGCTTGAAGTATGTTCTGCTGCCAGTAGCGGCCGTGTTCCGCATAGTGGGCAAGCAGGTCGGCGAGCGTTTCGCCGTTCAGCTGGGACAGTTCCGCGCGCACGACCAGCACGGAGCTGCCCGTGTCGCTGTCCACGCCCAGTTGCGCCTGGTCCTGCGCATAGACGAGCAGGTTGGCTTCCAGCATCAGCCGATAAACACCAAGCACGCGCTCCGGCGCGACTGTTCCGAACTCGAACACAATGTAAAGACCGGTGTCGTTAGCGAAATGATCGAGCCGGACGTCGAAACCTTCTACTTCGATCGAGCGCGTGTCGAGCACATGGCCGGCGTCGGGCAGGCCGACCGTCGTGCATAGATCTTCGATCAGCGGCGTGTAGTAATCGATGTCCACGGCGTGTCCGACTCTGGTTGATGTTGAAACCCGGCGTGCTCGACGCCGGAATTGAAAAGGCGCGTGTCGCCGGGGCGAACGCGCCAGAAAGAGCCTGCTGCAACGCACGTGGAGCGCGTCCCCAGCCAGGCGTCAGCTTGCCTGCGCGGCCTTCGTCAGGCTCGATGCGCCCGACTTCAGCGCTTCGCCGACGGCTTGCAGCACGCTCGCGTTCGACTGAGCCTGCGCGATCTTCAGTTGATCCTGTGCGTTGGCGTTGATCTGGTTGACCGCGGAATCGGTGCCGGCCGACGACGACAGATCTTCAGCCTTGCCGGCCGCGGTGGCCTGCGCCGCAGTGCCTGCGCCTGCTCCGAGGGAACTCGCTGCACTCGTGATTGAACCCATGATTGACACTCCTTGAAATGAACGGCCGGACCGGAGTGGCCGCGGCATCGGAATCCCGCGTAGTGCGGGGACAAACGTTTCGACGCAGTTGCGTCGAAACTCAGCCATTGAGCGCGTCTTCGCGCAGTTGAGCGATGATCCGGCTCGCCGCGAGCAACCCGCGATAGATCTTTGCGCGCGCATTGCGGTCTTCCGGCGAGCCGTCGGTGCGGCTATTGAGTTCCTCCGCGCTTTCTTCGAGCGCGCGGCGCAACACGGCGACTTGCGCATCGGCATCGGGCGCGCGCACGAGGCCTTGCAGATCGTTGAACTTCGCCGCATGACGTTCAATTGCCTGATACATGAGATTTCTCCGTGACAGAAGGTCCGGCTGCCGGGACGGCTGCCAATTGAGGGGGTTGCATGGCGGCTTGTGCGGCGGCTTGTGCGGCGGCCTGTGCGGTGGCTTGTGTGCCCGCTTGCGTGGCGGCTTCGGGCGCCGCGCCGCTCAGTCCGTGACTTCGTTCGCCATCGCTGTCGCCGTTCGCTGCGGCGTCGCTCGCGGAGATGGGCGCATCGGCGGGGTCGTCGGCGAGGATGAAGATGTGCTTCACGCCATCCGGTGTCTGCGCATAGCGCACGCGATCGGACGACACCACGGTCGTGTACTGACCGTCGGCCTCGGCGGTGGGCGTCGCGTCGCTGCCCGTCGCGTCGATGCGCAGTTCCTTCACGTTCGCGTCGAGATCCGCGCGTACGCGCTGCACGGCCTGCTGCACGCCGTCGATGTCGACACCCGTACCCGTGATCGCGAACACGCCTTTGCCCGCGTAATGCACGTCGACGTTCGCCATGCCGATCGCTTCCTTGATGCCGCGCGCCGTGTCGTCGGCGTTGCCGTATTGGCGGGTCACGCGCGCGCCCTGGATGTGTTCGAGCAGACGCTGCGCGACCAGGTCGTCGCCGGCACTGGAGACAAGCCCTGTCACCAGCACGCCGCCGTGGCCGTCGAGCGTCGCATGCAGACCGGTCAGACGCGCGCCCGCGAGATCGCGGTTGGCCTGTTCGGCGGCGGCGACGTCGGGCGGCGGCAACGATGCCTTGGCCCGCGTGCTTAGCGCCATCGACACCACGCCCGACGCAATCGCCAGCATCACGCACGCGGCGCCCACGGCTGTCACCAGCTTGCGCTTGATGATCCATTGACCGCTTCCGGCGGCGGTTTCGTGCGCGGGATCGTCGGCGCTTTCGGGCTTGACCAGCAGCGTCGAGAGGAGGGCGAGATCGCTCGGCCACACGGCGTCGTCGGGACCGATGCATAGAACCGTCTGGTCGAACTGCATCGGCACGAAGTCGGTCATCAGCACGACGCCGGGGTCGAGCGCGTCCGGATGCGCGGCTTCGTCGGTGTGAGCGGCGGCGGAGTACGTCGAGTCCATTGCGGGTACTGCGTTGACTGGCGCGGGCTCGATGCGCGTAACCGTCACTACATCGGTTTCGTCGACGTTCAGCACGACTGCCGCGCCGCTCCAGTCGGTGATGCGGATGTCGGCATCGTCGTCGGAGTGGACCCGGTGAGCGCCCGTGCTGAGGCGGGCTTCCGCGCCGGCATGGTTACCTGTCAGGATGCGCAGCAGTTTCATGGTTTCAGACTTAGGCGAAGATCGTTCGGCGCATCGGATCGACACGCCACGCAGTCCAGATTAGCGATATCCGCGTGCAACGTGCCCGCGTTTGCGAAGCCGTCCACGGCCGCACGAAACGCCACTCAGGCACGCGACGCGGCGCGCAGCCGCGCTTCGATCGCGCCAAGCAGGGCCGCGTTCAGATGACGCGCGCGCTCGGCCTGATCCGGCGTGTTCGGGCGTTCAAGCACGAGCAGGACGAGGTTCGCCAGCAGATTCACGCGCTGCGCAAGACCTGCGGTCGAACCGTGGGCGCTTGGCGCGCCTCGCGCATCGAGCTGTTGCGTTGAGCCGGCCGTACGCGTTGCGTCCAGTGCCGTTTGCGCGAGACGCTCTGAAACTGTGGTGAGCAGTTCGCGCCTCGCCGCCGACGTGCTGGGCGCAAGCGCGCCTTCGGCGGCGCGCAACGTGTGGATGCGCTGCATCAGCGACTGCAATGCGCGATCGGCTGACGGCACGTTTCCCGCCGCGATATCGTCACGCAACTTGAGCAGCGCTTCGCCGATTGCAGCGCGTATTTCGCCGCCGCGCGCGGCACTGGAGCGCGGCGGTGTAATCGCGCTGACGCCTTCAACGGCAGTGGCTGCAAAGACCCCGCCGGACGCGCTGTCATGATCGTCGCGGCTATCCTGATCATGATCGTGCGGATTGTCGCGTTGCTTGCCGTTCTGTTGACCGCCTTCCTGCTGCGGCTGGCCGCCGCCACCGCCGCCGCCTTGCCGGCCGCCGTCGCGCGTGACGCGATCGGCTTGCACCTTGCTCCGCGCCGTTTTCGCGCTGGTCGCGTGAGCGCCTTTGAGCGCACCGTGCGCAGTCGACGCAGCGCGTTGCGACGGCGCGAAGCGTTTGCCTGCGGCTCGCGCAGCCGCCTGACGCTTGCGCAACGCGGCCGCAAGTTGGCGCGCCTTCGCGCTGTTCGCTTGCGCGAGATGATGCGAGTGATGCGCGTGCGCAAACGTCACGTTGTTCTTGTAGACGGCAGAAAAGCGCACGGCCTGTGTATGCGACGCGTCGTGGCTCGCGCGGTTCGCCGCTGACGTTTCGGTGGACGCGCCGGCTTGCGCCGCGCGCGTCTGGGCGGAGACCGTCGTCATTGCGAGGTCGCGGCCTGCAACATTTGGTTGGCGAAGCGCAGCACGGCGGCGGCCGAAATGGGCGCGGCCACGACGAGCGCGACGACGACTGCCACCAGCTTGACGCCGAACGACAGCGTCTGATCCTGCAGCGAAGTGACGGCCTGCAGGAATGAAACGACGAGGCCCACGCCGGCCGCGATCACCACGATCGGCAGCGACACGTAAAGACACAGCAGAAGCCCCTGCGTCGCGAGGCCGAGCAGCGCGTCGATGTTCATGGGAACTCCTAGCGATAGCCGAGAATGAGGCCGTGAATCAGCGTCGACCAGCCGTCCATCGCGACGAACAACAGCAGCTTGAATGGAATCGCGACACTGGTCGGTTGCACCTGGCTCAGGCCCATTGCCATCAGCACGTTGGCGATGATCAGGTCCACCACGATGAACGCGATGTACAGCAGGAAACCGATCTTGAAGGCATCCGTGAGCTCGGTCAGCGTGAAGGCGGGCGCGAGCACGATGATGTCGGTGTCTTTGAGCGCCTTCGCCTGTTCCTTTGGCCAGATCGCGTTCGCCGAGCGCAGGAAGAACTGCCGCTCGCGCGGTTGCGCATGAGCCTTCAAGAAGTTGCGAAACGGTTCGCGCGCGGCGGCGATGCCTTGCGTCACCGTCTGCGTGACCGTGCTGCCGCTCGTGTTCGCTCCGCTGCTGCCTTGCATCGCGCCGGCGGCGGTGAACGCGATCGGCGCCATGATGTACACCGAGACGATGATCGCGATGCCGTTGAGCACCATGTTCGGCGGCACCTGCTGGACGCCGAGCGCATTGCGCAGGAGCCCGAGCACGACGACGATCTTCATGTACGAGGTGACGACCATCGCCACGAACGGAATGATGCTGATCGCCAGAACGACGATCAGCAATCCGGTGATGTCACCGGTCTGTGTCGCTGGCATAGGCCATCCCCGTGATGCGGATTCCAAGGTGTTCGCCCACGCTCACCAGTTCGCCGTGGCCGATCGTCTGACCGTGCGCGACGAGTTTGATGCGGGCGTCCGTCACAGGCGTGTCGAGCTCGATCACGTAACCACGCCGCAGCGCTGCGACTTGCGACAGCGGCAACGCCAGCGTGTCGATCTCGAACTGCACAGGCAGATCGAGTTCGCCGATGTCGAGAGGCGAAGTTCGGGTGAACGGTGCGGCTTCCGCTTCGGCTTCCTCTTCCGTTTCGGACTTCGTCGGCGCCTCGGTGCCTGTCGCGATAGCGGCTTCGTGCGGAACATCGTCCAGCGGAGCGTCGCCGTAGTCGATTCGCGGCAACTCGTCGCCTTCGACCTGCAGGGTTTCTTCACTCATGATGGGGTCGTCGTTGAGGGTGAGAAGGGCGCCGTCGAGCGCGACCGTGGCCAGCATGCAGCGTAGGCCCGGCGTGCCCCACGCGGCGCGCAGCTGCAAGGGGCCGTGGCCGCGCAAGCCGAGCACGGTGGCGCGGCTGAACGTGCGTAACAGCACATCGCCGGGACGTAGTTTTTGAAGCGCACGGATCGACACGCGCCGCGCGCCGAGCGCGATGCGCCCCGGTATGCCGAGCGTCGCGAAGGCGTCGGGATCGCAGCGCCGCTGCTGATTGCCGAACGACGCGAGCCGCGTTTCGATCAGCCGGAGTGTGGGCAGTGCGATATCGAACAGCGTTTCGTATGCGACGCCCTCGCGCATCAGTGCGATGCGCAGACGCGCTGTGTTGTCGGACTCAAACGTGGCCGATTCCTTCGTCGCGCGCTGCACGGATGCCACGCGCCACGTGCCTGCGCCGCTCGCATTGAAGCTGTCGACGAGCGGCGCAAGCAGCGCGTTCGCAATCGCATTGCGCAGGCTCTGCTGCGTGCCGCTGTGGTCCGCCTCGGCGGGCGTGGCGAGTATCTGCAGCGACGGGTAACGCGCGAGATCGACATGAAGCGCGAGTTGCCCCGACAGATGTGCAAGGACGATCCGGCCGGCATCCTCTAACGGTTCGGCGCTCGCGGCGTCGCGCGCATCCACGTGCGAGACATGCACGGCATCGAGCCGGCCGAGCCGGCGCAATGCGTCGACGTTGCGCGCGTCGCAAAGCAGGCGCGCGGCGCAGGCGTCGGCGGGCGGGATGGCCGGCAGTAGGCCGGCGAGAGAGCGAGGCCGGGTTTCGAGCATTGCGGAAGTCAGCGTGAAGCCATGAGTAGGGAGGGCGGGACTTACCAGATGGTCAACGTCAGCGAACTCGGTTCGCTCCAGCTGTCGAGCAGCGCCTTCAGTTGCCGTTCGAGCATGCCGCTATGCAGTAAGAGTAATTGCTTTGCCTCGGCGTCCTGCACGTCGAAGCGAAGCGACAGGCCGGCGGGCGAAAGCGTGAGATTGAGCACGGTGTCCGCGAGCAGGTTTGGATCGAGCCGCATCGTCAGGTCCCAACTGCCCGATTCGGCGACGAAGCGATTCGCCGATAGTCGCGCGACCTCGCGCGCGATCGAAGCCGCCAGTTCGATAAAGCCTTGCTGCTGCATATAGACCGCTTCGATCACCGGGGCGCTGCCGGCGCCGACGCGGCCCGCGACGGTCGTCCGGTCCGGTGCGCGGTGCTGATCGGCGTCGCGTTCTTCGTCTTCGAGTGCGAAGGGATCCGCGTTGCTGTCGGCAAGCGCGCCGTGTTCCGGAACGCTCTCGCGTCGAACCAGCGCCGCATAGTCGAAGCCGCACGCGCGCCGCGTACGTTCGCTCGAAGTAGCGGACCCCGGCGCGAAACCCGAACCGGACACGCCGCCCGATTCCGTCGAATCGGGTGCGATGACGCGCGCGGGGCGTCGCATGGAGCGTGAAAATGTCGACATTCAGTCTGCCCTCATGCCGTCACCGCGTCATGCCGTCACGCGGCCGATCGGCTGCAATTCCACGAGCCCGCCAAGCTCCTGGTACGAATACACGTTGAGCCAGTCGAGCTTGCCTTCGAGCATGCGCCTCACATAGCGGCGAATATCCATCGACGTGACGAGCGCGATGTCGTCGCGCGCAATCGTTCCTGCGTACGCTTCGATGCTGTCGAGCAGGAAGGTCACTTCGTCGGGCGGCAGCGCGAGGTAGTTGCCGGTGGGCGTCTGCTTGATCGCCTGGCGGATATGCTGCTCGACCGGCCCGTCGAGCAGCACGGCGGGTAGCACCTTCGCGCCCTGGGTCGCGCGATGAGCGAGAAAGCGTGCGAGGTCGCCGCGCACATACTCGGTCAGCATCAGCATGTCCTTCTCTTTCGGTCCCCACGCGATCAGGCTTTCCATGATGTTGCGAACGTTGCGGATCGGAATCTGTTCTTCGAGCAGACGGCGCAGCACGTCGGCGATACGCTGCGGCGGCAGCACCTTTTGCACTTCCGCGAGCAGACCCGGATAGTCGATGCCGAGTTGCTCCTGAATCCACTGCACTTCCTGCACGCCGAGAAAGAGCGACGCGTGCCGCCGCAAGAGCCGCACCGAAACATGCGCGATCACCTGTTCCGCGCGCCACGCTTCGGTCTTTGCGGGCAAGCCTTTTTCGTCGTGCCAGTAACTCGGCTGACTGCTGCCGTCGAGCGGCGCGCGTTGCTCGCAATTGGGTGCGAGCGCGCGCAATTCGGCGTCGCCAGGCCGGTCTTCGCCAATGCCGCTCGCCTCACGAGCGAGCGCGAGCGGCAGCGTCGGCAACACCACTTTTCCAGGCGGAATTTCCACGGTCAGATAAGGCACATCGTGCATCAGGAACTCGCACGTGGACGCTGCGAGGCGGTCGGACGTCCACATCGTGATGCCGGGAAACGGCAATCCCAACTCTTCCTGCAGTACCTCACGCTCCGCTTCGAACGACGTGTTGAGTCCCGCGAGACTTAGACGCGCGACCAGATCCGGCGCGATCCGCACGCCGAGCGCGCAGGTGAACGCGGGCGGATGCGTCGCGATGGCGGGCGTTTCGATTTTCGCGCCGACACGTTGCATGGAACGCACGGATTCACCGTCGTGCAACTGGCGCGACGGCTTGCTCTTTTGCAACCGGTATGCGGCGAACGCGAGCACGCCAGACAGCAGGATGAACAGCAGCCACGGAAAGCCCGGCACCGCGGCGAATGCAAGCAGCAGCACCGCCGCGAAAAACAGGGCGGGCGGGCTCGTGATCAACTGCCGGCCAATATCCGCGCCGAGCGAGCGTTGCGTTTCATCGCGATCGTCGGCGACGCGCGTGATCATCACGCCGGCCGCGACGGAGAGCAGCAGCGCCGGCACCTGCGCGACCATCGCGTCGCCGACCGACAGAATCGAGAAGCGGTTCGCCGCTTCCGCCGCCGTCATGCCGTGATACGCGACGCCCACCGCGAGTCCCGCCACGATGTTGATGACCGTGATGATGAGTCCTGCCACGGCGTCGCCCTTGACGAACTTCATCGCGCCGTCCATGCCGCCGTGCAGCGCACTTTCGAGCGCGAGCGTCGCGCGCTTGTGACGCGCTTCGTCGGAGGTCAGCAGATTGGCGCGCAGATCGGCGTCGATGCTCATCTGCTTGCCGGGCATCGCGTCGAGAGTGAACCGCGCGCCCACTTCGGCGACGCGTTCGGAGCCCTTGGCGATCACGATGAACTGCACCAGCGTGATGATGATGAACACGACCATGCCCACCACCAGGTTGCCGCCCACCACGAGCTTGCCGAAGCTGTCGATGATTTCGCCCGCCTCCGCGTGCAGCAGAATGGATTTGGTCGATGCAATGCTCAGCGAAAGGCGGTACAACGTCGTGAAAAGTAGCAGCGAGGGGAACGCCGACAGCGACACCACGCTCGGCACGTAGAGCGTGATCATGAGCAGCGTTACGCTTGCCGCGATATTGAGTCCGACCAGAATATCGATCATGAAGGTCGGCAGCGGCAGAATCATCAGCGAGAGGATCGCGATGATCAGGAACAGCATCCCGATCTCGCCGCCCACAGGGAGTTTTAGCGTCTTGAGCATGGTGAATGTGGTGAGTCCAGCAAGAGCCGCGAACAGTGCTTACGCGGCGGGTGTCTGCATACTTTGGCTTTGCTTCGCGAGACCGATCGAGTCGACCCAGCGCAGGATCGCCGCGACGGCTTCGAACAGTTCGTCGGGAATCGGCTCGTCGATCTCCACCTTGTAAAGCGCACGCGCAACCGGTGGATTGCCGACAATCGGCACGTTGTATATCTGCGCCTCGCGGCGCAATTGCGCCGCGGCTTCGTCCATACCCTTCGCGATCACGACGGGCAGCGGAAATTCGTCGGGTGCGTAGCGCACTGCGACGGCGTAGTGCGTCGGATTCACCACCATGATGCTGGCGGCCGACACTTTGCGCGGCGGCGCGGAGGTGGCGAGTTCGCGCGCGAGCCGCTTGCGTTCGCCCTTGATCACAGGATCGCCTTCGTCCTGCTTGAATTCGCGCTTGATCTCGTCCTTGCTCATTTTCTTGCCGCGAATGTAGAGAAACTTTTGCAGCTTGAAGTCGACGCCGCCGAACATCACGAACAGCGCGGCGGCGGTGCCCAGAATCTTGAGCATCAGCCCGCTCGCGAGCCGCGACAGTTGCGGCACCGACTGAAACAGCGAGCCGATCACGAGCGGCAGTAAACCTTCGATCGTTTTCCACATGACGATCATGAGTACTGCGCCCTTGACGACCATCTTCAGCAATTCGAGCAGAGATTTCAGCGAGAAGATCTTTTTCACGCCGGCGGCGGGACTGATGGCGTCGAACTTGAACGACACGGCCTTCATCGAAATCACGACGCCCACCTGCGCGCCTACGGCGACGATCGCGGCGAGCACCGCCGCGCCGATGCTCGGCAAAATCGCGCCGATCACGTGTGAGCCGATCACGTGCAACGTCACGTAAAGCGTATCCATGTCGCGCGGCCCGCTCACGAAGCGGAGCGCGTCTTGCACGCCTGCGCGCATCGCGTCGACCATCGAATCGCCTGCTGCCGCGAGCATCAGTACGCCGGCCGCGAGAATCACGCCGTCCGCGACGTCGGCGCTTTTCGCGACGTCGCCTTCCTCTCGCGCCTTGCGTAGCTTCTTTTCGGTTGGCTCTTCGGTTTTGTCGTCGCTCATCGCAGAGGTCCAGTGAAGGGGAGACGGGCGAGCCCGAACGTACGGCGTGTTCATGCAGCCATAGCGCGGCTCGATTCTATGCAGCACATGTCTCGCGCTATTGGCGCGATACGAAGCAGGACATCGGCGCGCGAAGCGACCGCCATGTGAGCGTGCCGTGTCGTGCCCGATGTAGCGCTCCGAGTTGTGCCTGCATCGCGCGCCGTTTCGCAATGCTGCTGATCGCTTCGCTCGCGGCGTGAGCCGCCGCGTTTTGCGCTGCTACCTTTCGCTCACTGGAAGCATCACCGAACACACGGAGTCAAACACCATGCTCGCAAACCAGCCCAAGTCGGCCCAGCTCTCTCAGTCGGTCAGCCAGGCCGACTATCTGCAGTGCAGTCAGGACGTGATTTCCGCGCTCATCGAAACGGTGTCGGTCGGGCTCTTCAGCCATTTCCCGACGGTGCGCGGCGATACGACCGACATCGAACTCGTGCTGGATGCGTTGCGCGCGCTGCGTCCGAAAGTGAGCGAGATCGAGTCGTTGCAAGGCGTGCTGTACATCGTGCATGGCCGTTGGGACGACGCGGTTCAGGTGCTGCGCGACGTGATTCACGCGGCGCCGTCCTTTTCCTACGCGAAGGCGATGTTCGCTTACTGCCTCGCGTCGAAGGGCGATCCGAACTGGCGTCAATGGGCCGATGAAGCGCTCGCCGGCGACACGACGCCCGAAACGCGTTCGCTGATTCGCGCGCTGGAAGTGCGCGCAGACCTGCTCGCCGCGCGCGCAAGCTATCGCGGCGGCGAGTTTGTGTTGCCGCAGTCGTATCGCGAGCTGGCGGAGGAGCAGGAAGCCAAAGCCGCCGCCGAACACGCCAGGTCGGCCGTGCAGCCTGCGCGTGAGAACGCTGCGCAATTCCAGCAGATGGGTTTTCTGCGTGCCTGATTTGCGGCGCGCGCGTCGTTTCACTTCGCTCACAGTTCACGCGGGAGTATTCACATGAGCCTGTCCATCAGCAACGACTCGGTTGCCAAGGCGATTTCGGAAGCGTTCAAGACCGGCAATGGCGCCGAGACGCCCGGCGCTGACTCGGCCGCGAAGTTCCAGGCGTTGATGCAGCAGGAGCGCGTCGCGCCGGATCAAGGCGGCGCGCATGCCGCAAACGACAAGCTCGTCGAAGCGATCTCGCACGAGGACGGCCAGATGGAAGCCGCGCTCAAGGAAGTGGCGCAGTTCGGCCAGCAATCCAGTTCGATGGCGCCCACGGAGGCAATTGCTAAGGCCTCGGAAGTCGCGCTGAATCTGTCGATGGTGCAGTTCGACTTTCAGGCGAAGATGGCCGTGGTGACGTCGTCCAAGTCGTCGGCGGAAACCTTGATGAAGAACCAATGACCATGTTCACGGCTGAAGCATTCGGACCATGGCACTACGCGCGCTGGCGCCGCGCGGCGATGGTCGTATTGTGCGTTGCATGTGCGTTGCTCGCGGGCTGCAAGAAGGAGCTGTACGGCAATCTGAGCGAGCAGGACGTGAACGAAATGACGGTCGCGCTTCTGGAGCGCGGCGTGAGCGCGGAGAAGACCACGGCGGATGGCGGCAAGACCTACTCACTGCAAGTGAGCGACGACGACATGGTTCGCGCAATGGAAGTACTGCGCGACAACGGCCTGCCGCACAGCAAGTTCGACGATCTGGGCAACCTGTTCAAGAAGGACGGTCTGGTTTCCACGCCGACCGAAGAACGCGTGCGGTTCATTTACGGCTTGTCGCAGGAACTGTCAGGCACGTTGTCCCGCATCGACGGCGTACTGGTGGCGCGCGTGCAGATCGTGATTCCGAACAACGATCCGCTCGCGCAGCAAGTGAAGCCGTCGTCGGCGTCGGTGTTCATCAAGTACCGGCCGGGTCTTGCGCTCAACTCGCTCGTGCCGCAGATCAAGAATCTGGTCGTGCATAGTGTGGAAGGCTTGTCGTACGAACAGGTCAGCGTGACCGGCGTGGCAGCCGATCAGGTCGATCTGAGCCGCCGCAGTGACACGCATGGTTCAGTCTGGCCGTGGGTTGCCGCGGGGCTGCTCGTAGTCGTGCTGGTGGGCCTCGCGCTCGGCTTCGCGTTCCGCGACGCGTTGCAGCGGCGCTTCGGGCCGCTGTCGAATTTGACCGGTGCTTTGTCGCAGCGACTCGGCCGCAAGGACCGGCGCTCCGCATGAACATGCCGGCTTCCTATGTCGCTTCCCACGTCGCCTCCCATCGCGCGCCCCGCGCCGGCTTACTGCACGGCTTCCATCGCGGCCACGTTCGCCTCGGGCCGAACGCCGAACATCTGGCGGGCATGCTTGCGAGCTATGAGCACAACTTGCGCACGGCGATTCGCTGGGTCCACGGTTCCTGGCTGACGCGCGCATTGGGTCTTGGCGAAGCTGACGCGCTTGCGTTGCGTGAACGGCTGCGACACGGTCCGTGCGAAGACGTATCGCTTGCGCTGATGCGCGCGTTGCCGTTTGCGCCGCCCTCGCTCGAACGGCTGATCGGCGTGCCGGCGGCGCGGCTCGATGCACTGCCGATCGAGCAAGGTCTTGCCGCGCTGTGCATCCGCGCGCTGCTGCTGCGGCGCGCGCAGGTGCGTCGTCTGATCGATAGAAACACGCGTGTGCGGCTCGCGCAATGGGCCGGATGTCCGCTCGATCGCATCACCGGCTCGACCGCTGCGGACACGCTTGCAGCGCCCGATCTGACGCGCGTGCTGGGCGCGGCGGCGGTGCCGTCGCTGGAGTCGCTCGAACATACGCAACTCGCGCTGGAGGGCTACGCATTGCTCGCGCGCGAGCCGCAAGCCGGCGACGTGCCCTGCGCGCTGCTGCGCTTCGCATTGCCGTACGACGCGCAGCACGCGGCGTGGCTCGATGCCGTGCCCGCCGCGCTCGACGAAAGCGGAGCGGGTGTTCTGCACGCGCGGCTTGCGGAGTTTTTGCCGGAGTATCCATGGTTATCTGGCTGAGTCATCCACGTATCGCGGATGCAACCGACGCGCTCGGCGAGACACGTTATGGCGTGAACGAGGACATTGTCGCGCGTGAGACGTTCGGCATGCTGGCGAGCGTCGACGATGTCTATGGGCGCGCCGAAGCCGAGCGTCAGGCGATTCTTGCAGCCACGCAGGTTGAGCGCGAGCAGCTATTGCAGGCCGCACGCGCGGAAGCCGCCGCGCTCGTGGCCGAAGCGGCGCGGGAACGCGCCGACGCGGCCGAGGCGGGTTATCGCGACGGCATGGCGCAAGGGCTCGCCGACTGGCTCCAGCAGGTCGCGAATGTCAGCAACGACGCTCACCGTCTACAGCGTCAACTCAGCAAGCGCATGGCCGAAATCGTGATGCTGGCGGTCGAGCAGATCGTCGGCGGGCAGGGTGCGCAGGCGTTGTTCGCGCAGGCGCTGGGTGCTGTGGACCGGATTGTCGAAGGCTCGACCTATCTGCGCGTGAGCGTGCATCCTGGCGATCTCGACGCCGCGCGCGCGGCGTTCGGCGATCTGGAGCGCCGTTGGCGCGAGCTGGGCCGTCCCGTCGCGTTGAGCGTACTCGGCGACAAGCGGTTCGCGCCCGGCAGCTGCACATGCGAGTCCGATGTCGGCATTGTCGATGCCGGTTTGTCGACGCAACTGGACACGCTGCGCGCGGCGGTCGAACGTGCGTTGCGGGCGTCGGTGGATGAATCCGTTGCGGCGCCCGCACAAGCCTTGCCTGTTGAAGAGGGTCGGAGCGCATGATCGAACTCGAAACACATGCGCGCGACAAAGCCGCGGCCACGCACAACGGCCTGCTGGGCGGCGCGGGTTTGCGGCAACTGAGCGACGCGATCGAACGGGAAATTCTCGCGAGCGTGTCGATCCGGCAGGTCGGCAAGGTCGTGGAAGTGATCGGCACGCTGATCAAGGTGGCGGGCATCGACCTGAAGCTCGGCGAACTGTGCGAATTGCGCGCGCCCGGCGGCCGGCTGATGCAGCACGGTGAAGTGATCGGCTTCACGCGCGATTACGCGCTCGTCTCGCCGTTCTCGCGCCTGTCCGATGTGTCGCGCTCGACACAGGTGGTCGGCCTCGGCCGGCCGCTGTCGATCAAGGTGGGCGACAAACTGCTCGGCCGCGTGATCGACGCGCTTGGCGAGCCGATCGACGGACTCGGGCCGATCGACATCGACCGTTACCGGCCGATTTTCGCGGACCCGCCGAGCCCGATGAATCGCCGCATGATCGAGGCGTCGATGGCAACCGGCGTGCGCGTGATCGACGCCATGACGACGCTCGCCGAAGGTCAGCGCATGGGCATTTTCGCACCGGCCGGCGTCGGCAAAAGCACTTTGCTCGGCATGCTCGCGCGCGGCGCGCAATGCGACATCAACGTGATCGCGCTGATCGGCGAACGTGGCCGCGAGGTGCGCGAATTCGTCGAGTTGATTCTCGGCCCTGAAGGCATGGCGCGCTCGGTCGTGGTGTGCGCGACGTCGGACCGTTCGTCGATCGAACGATCGAAGGCGGCTTATGTGGCGACCGCGATCGCCGAACACTTTCGCGACGAAGGCAAGCGTGTGCTGCTCATGATGGATTCGCTCACGCGTTTTGCGCGAGCCGGCCGGGAAATCGGGCTCGCGGCCGGCGAGCCGCCCGCGCGGCGCGGCTTTCCGCCGTCGATTTTCGCCGAGCTGCCGCGCTTGCTGGAGCGCGCGGGTATGGGCGAGACGGGCTCGATCACGGCGCTGTACACGGTGCTCGCCGAGGACGATTCCGGCAGCGACCCGATTGCCGAGGAAGTGCGCGGCGTGCTCGACGGCCATCTGATTCTGTCGCGCGAGATCGCCGCGCAGAATCGCTATCCCGCCATCGACGTGCTTGGCAGTTTGTCGCGTGTGATGCCGCAGGTCGTGTCGCGCGAATTCATGGCGTCGTCGTCACGATTGCGCAAGCTGCTGGCGAAACACCGCGAGGTCGAGATGCTGTTGCAGATCGGCGAATACCAGCCCGGCACGAATGCGCTCGCGGACGAAGCGATCGAAAAGATCGACGCACTGAAAGCGTTTCTCTCACAAGCGACGGACTCCTACGCCGATCCCGCCGCAACGGAAGCAGCGTTGCACGAACTCGCGCAAGGGCAGGCGGTATGAGCGCGCAGCGGCAGATCACGGCACTCAAGCGGTCGGGCGCGCGGCGCGAGCGGTTGGACGAAGCCTTGCGCGGCGCGCTCGCCCAGCGGCAGAACGAGCGCGCCGCGTGTTGCGCGCAAGCCGACGCGGCCGCGCAACGGCACGCGGAGCTCGACGCCGTGGTGCGCATGTATCGTCAGCGCATCGCGGCGATGATGACCGGCGCCGAGCCGTTCTCGATCGACAACTTCACGTCGATCCGCCGTTATACGGAGACGCTCGAGGAACGGCTCGCGCACGCGCAGTCGGAACTGAACGAAGCGCGCGCCGCAATCGCCGCGAAAGACAAAGAGATCGCCGCCGCGCGGCGCGACATCGCGCAGAATCGCGGTCGCATCGACATGTGCGAGCAGCGCGTGAAAAAGCTTGAAGCGGTGCTGGATGGCATTGCCGCCGACGCCGAGGACGAAGAGACCGAAGAAATGGCGCTTGCGCGACTGGGCCGCAAATGAACGCGTATCTGCTCGAACACGGTTTGCAATTCTCGCAGTATCTGGCGGTGTGGGGCGTGTGTTCGCTGCGTCTGTTCGCGTTGATGACGCTGTTTCCGCCCACCTCCGACGGCGTGCTGCAAGGCGTTGTGCGCAACGGCGTCGCGCTCAGTTTCAGCATGTTCGTCGCGGCGGGTCAGCCGGACTCGTTTGGCGCGTCGCTCACTGGCCTGACTCTGCTGACAATCGGTCTGCGCGAAACCTTTATCGGCATCGTGATGGGCTTTGCGGCGTCGACGGTGTTCTGGGTCGCGGAAGGCGCGGGCAGCTATCTCGACAATCTCACCGGCTTTAACAGCGCGCAGTTGCAGAACCCGATGCTATCGCAGCAATCCACGCCTTCAGCCACGCTGCTCGGTCAGGTCGCGACGGTCGCGTTCTGGTCGCTCGGCGGCATGCAGTTTCTGCTGGAAGCGTTGTATGCGTCGTATAAGTGGTGGCCGGTTTCGGCGTCCATTCCGGCGTCCGTCAATGTGCTCGATGCATTCGTGATGCACCAGACCGACACGCTGATGCAAACAGTTGCCAAACTTGCGGCGCCGATGCTGCTCGTGCTGCTGCTGATCGACATGGGCGTGAACCTCGCGTCGAAATCGGCGCAGAAACTCGAACTCAGCGCGCTCAGCCAGCCGATAAAAG
Organism: Paraburkholderia strydomiana; assembly: GCF_031456815.1. Taxonomy (NCBI): domain Bacteria; kingdom Pseudomonadati; phylum Pseudomonadota; class Betaproteobacteria; order Burkholderiales; family Burkholderiaceae; genus Paraburkholderia; species Paraburkholderia strydomiana. Next base: position 84,295 of record NZ_JAVDVL010000019.1, on the reverse strand, counting down.
GCGCAGTGGCCGTGCTGATGATGGCCGTGTTCGCCGGCATCTTCGTGACGCAAGTGCGAGATCAGCTCGACCTGCGTCTGTTGAAAACCAGCCTGGAAGCGCTCGCTCGGGGCGAGACGAAAGCATCTGTGGATGCGCCCGCCACCGTACCTTCACGGCCGCTGCGGTAAAGCCGCGCTCGCGGCGACACGCCAATTCTCAACTATTTTTAATAATCACCGTTTTCCTCTGATTATTGAGAATTGGCGAATCCAGCTTTGTTAAATTGACCTCCGTTGTCGCAAGGCGTTGACGATGTCGCCGAAGTCCGGCGCGCAGATAATCAAGATGCCTAAGCATTTCCATGCCGCGACGTCCGCTTGAAGACCTGTTACGGAGCAAGCCATGTTTTCAACCTTTTACTTTCCTCTCGTATCCGTTCTCGCATCGTCGGCGGCGCCGGCGGGTCTCTATGACATGATCGCCGGGGGCCGGATTCTAGCGGCGTCGGCACAGATCTCGCGCCACGTCGAATCGTGCGACGAAGACATTCTGCCCGCATGGCTGCAATTGCAGGGCGACCTGAACATGACCTTCGGCATGGAACTCGACGCCGACGAATCGTTTCGCCAGGCACAGAAGAAAATGCGTGCATCGCGCTCGCAGATGCGAGCAGCGTCGTGCCGAAATGCGGGCTGGCAGGCGTTGTTCCGTCATCGGCTCGGTACGGCGATGGCGTGCTTCACACGCGTGGTCGAAGATACGGGCGGCGACGCTGCGCTGCGTCTCGAAGGTTTGTTCGGCACCTTCTGCGTGTTGTTCGATCTGGGCCGTTTGCGCGAAGCGGGTCTCGCACTCGACGAACTCGAAAACCTTCTTACTAGCGACGCCGCGCAGTTTCACAACGTGGCCGGCTGGCACGATCTGATCGACACCGTGCGCTTCGATCTGACGACGCAAAGCGAACTGCGCTCGCACGCCGAGCTTGCCGATCACGGCTACTGGCAACCGGGGTTCGCGGGCGACGCGCAATGCTCGGTGGTGTCGGTGCCCGCCGCGCTGATGCGGCGGGCCGCAGCGGGCGTTAAAGCGCCGCTGCTGCGTGGACGCATTGAGTTTCTCGAGCAATTGCATGCGTTGGCCGAGGGCGGCCGCGACGCGGAACGCACGCTCAACGAGCATCTGAACTGGGCCGCGGCGCAAGGATTGACGTCGTATCAGCGCGCAGCGCGTCTCGAGATGATGCTTGCGAGTCTCGCAGGCGGTGTGCCGCAACTCGCGGAGTCGATCATCAATCTGCTCAGTGCGGAGAGCCGCGGCTGGCAAGGGCATCGTCAACTGGAATATCTGTATGGGCTGGCAAAGTTGCGGCGTTTGCAAGGCCGCAACGGCGAGTCGCTCACGCTCTACGCGCGTTATGCGGTCAACGCGCTGCGTTGCGTGCGCGACGAGGCCGGGGCGCTTGCGCAATACACGCAGCGCACCGCGCGTCCGCCGGAACAACTGGACGACATCGCCGCTCGCCTGCCGGCGAAATACCGGCGCGCGTATCGCTTTCTCGTCGCGAATCTCGAACGCAAGGATCTGTCGATACGCGAGATCGCGCTGGAGATCGGTGTCACCGACCGGGCGTTGCAAAGCACCTTCAAGAACAGCCTCGGCTCGACGCCGAGCGAAATCATCCGGCAGTTACGCATGCAGCGCATTCGCGCGGAACTGCAAGCCGCGAGCGGCAGCGAGCGCGGCATTCTGGAAGCCGCCAGCAAGTGGGGTGTGAGTAACCGCTCGACCCTCGTCAACGGATATCGGCGCCAATTCAACGAAGCACCTTCCGACACGCTCAATCGCTGAAATTGTGCATTACGCCTGCACGTCATCTCAATCACCGACTTTCCACAACATCATGAAATCAAAACTAGGTCGCTGTGCAATCGGCGCGGCTTTGCTTCTCTGTCTCACTACCGCTCACGCTGCGCCGATCAAATGGCGGCCGGGTCTCGTGCAGATCTCTGTGGAAAGCAAGGACGTGAAGGATGTACTGAGCGATTTCGCGGCGAGCCAGGGCATCATCATTTCCATTGCGCCAAATATCCAGGGCACGGTGTCGGGCCGCTTCAACTTGCCGCCGCGCAAGTTCATCGACACGATGGCCGCGACCTTCGGTTTTGTGTGGTTCTACGACGGCAGCGTGCTGTCGATCAGCGCGGCCAATGACGTCTCCACGCGAGTCATCAACCTCGACTTCGCCGGAACGGAAAATCTGCGTCAGACGCTCAAGCAGATCGGCCTCGAAACCGACCGCTTTCCGATTGTGTACGACCCGGTTCAGGGCGTTGCCCTGGTCACCGGACCGAGCCGGCTCTTGTCACTCGTGAGCGACGTGGCGGCGCGCATCGATCAGAACGCGAATCGACGCACCGGCAGCGAGGTCCGCGTGTATCCGCTGAAAAACGGTTGGGCCGACGATCATAAAGTGGTGATCGACGGCAAGACCGTGATCGTGCCTGGCGTGGCGAGCGTGCTGTCGAGCCTGTATCACCCGCAAAACGATAGCGACAAGAAAGGCAACTCGCGTGGCGCGACGCCGGATGTGACGCCTTCGGTGCGACCCGTCGACGCGATGGCGGACGTGCGGGGTGGAACCTCCGGCGGCTCGCCGTATCCCGACAACGCGGGCGTCAATCCGCCGTTGCCGGGTCTGTTCGGCGCGCCATTGCCGAACGCGGCAGGGCCCGTCGGCGCGCCTTCGCAAGGCGCGCACAACGGCAACGACGCGAGCGGACGAGGCGCGCCGTCCACGGCCGCGCTACCCGACGGCGCGGGCTCGTTGCCGGTCATCATTGCGGACCCGCGCACGAACTCGGTGCTGGTGCGGGATCTGCCGCAACGTGTCGATCAGTACAAGCCGCTCATCGACCGGCTCGACGTGAAGCGCCGCATGATCGAGATCGAGGCGAACATCATTCAGATCAACGACAACGCGCTCAAGCAGATCGGCGTGGACTGGCGCGCTCACAACAGCCACGTCGACTTTCAGACTGGCAACGGCGTGACGAGTGCGAACAGCTTCAACGGCCAGTTGAATCCGACGTTCACGGGAACCGACGCGAACGGCAACACGATTGCCAACGTGACGCCGGCGGGCTTGTCGCTGACAGCGGTGGTGGGCGATGCGGGGCGTTATCTGCTCGCGCGCGTCAATGCGCTCGAACAGGACGATCTCGCGCGCGTCGACGCAAGCCCGAAGGTCGCGACGCTGGATAACGTCGAGGCGGTCATGGACAACAAAACGCGCTTCTTCGTGAAGGTAGCGGGGTTCACGTCGAGCGATCTGTTCAGCGTGTCGGTCGGCAATACACTGCGGGTGCTGCCAATGGTCACCGACGACGAAGGCAAGACGCAAATCAAGTTGCAGGTGCATGTGGAGGACGGTCAGATCGTGCTCGGACAAACCACCGACCAGATTCCTCAGATTGCCACCAGCGAAATCAACACGGAAGCCGTTGTAACGGAAGGGCAAAGTCTGCTGATTGCCGGATATCGGATCGATAACCAGACCAATGGCGAATCGGGCGTGCCGGTCCTGTCGAAGATACCGTTTCTGGGCGGACTGTTTCGCTATCGGCAGAAACAGAATAGCCATATGGAACGGTTGGTGTTGCTTTCGCCGCGCGTGATCGAGTTCTGATCGAGTCCTGACCGAGTTCTGGTAACGGATGCAGGAACGAAACGCTGAATGCCGGTTGTGCGCGATATGCGTCACACCGGCATTTTTTCCGGTGCTTCAGGCGTGCACGGCTTCGGTCACACGCTCGGCGAGCAGCGACGGGTGCGCGCCCGGCTCGATCGTCACGCCGAGAAACCGCGCGACGATAGCGATCGCTGTCTGATTGCCGCTCTCCAGAACCTGCGCGCCGAGACGCCGCCATTCGTCGTCGCGCAGCATGAAGAGACACAAGCCGTGCAACGCCGATACGATCGGCAGACCCGCGTGCCGGTCGCTCACCTGACGCAGCAGTTGCGCCGCTTCTCGCCAGTCCGTGCGGCTGATATGCAGACGCGCTTCGAGTACGTCGGCGAGCGGCGAATCGGGCTGCCATGTTCGCAACGCGAGCAACATGTCGTCGAGATCGGCCTGCGCTCCGATGCGCATGCCGCCCGAAAATACGGATAGGAAAGCGTCGAGTACGGTGGCGCTGCATTGAATGGTCGGCATGCTGGTTTCACAGAGAAGAAGGAACAAACGATTCGCGTGGTGCGTCCATTTGCATTGTGCGACGCGGCCCGCCGCGACAAGCGGATTGCGCGAAGCGTCGTGCTTTGCCACGAAGTGGGCCGCGTGCAACCGCGGCTTTAGCGCATGCTCGACGCATGACGGCACGTCAAGGCGCCGGCATTCCCGATACCGATGCCGATGCCGATGCCGATACCGATGTCGATCCCATGCTCCAGCGTTCGACGATAGCGGCGATACGACGCGCGTAGTCGTCGCGTAATGCGGGCGTCGCCGAGTGATACGCGCCAACAGCGGCCCACGTATTGCCGTATTTGACGACCTGCCGGCGCAATTGCCATGCGGCAATGTAGACGTTCTTGCACGGCGTCATCAACGCTTCCTGACCGATTCCGTAGCGCGCTAACGCGCTCAGGTGGATCGAATTGATCTGCATGAGACCGTAGTCGATCGAGCCGTTTGCGTTCTTGTGAACCGCGTCCGCACGATAGTGTGATTCCTGCCAGGCGATTGCACGCAGGATAGTCGGATTGACGTGCTGATACGCGGCGGCTTCGTCGAAACAATCGGCATATGCGGGCGCTGCTGCAAACATGACGAGCGAACAAACGGCGGCGCCGGCCATGCGCGGTTTTAGAAGGCACATGGGCGGCGTCAATCCAGTTGTCCGCGTTCGCTTGCGGCGTGAGCGCGCTGCGCGCGTTCACTGCGGTGGCGATAGTCGTCGTGAATTGCCTGCTGACGGCGCGCGTCCTGCTGACGTTCTTCCCACAACCGTTCCTCGCGATGCCGCTCCGCCACGGCGTCGTACTGTGCATCGACACGCACGAACCCGGTGGCTGCTTGCGTCGAAACCGAAAACGTCATCAAGAGGGCTGCGCCGGTGAACAACGAAGCGCAATGGACGGCACAAGAGGCACAAGAGGCACAAGAAACACAAAATCGGCGAATGAACATGACAGCGTTGCTCAAGATGAGCGATTCACATGGAGAACTCCACCATACTCATTGCCAGCGTTCGTGCATGACGTAACGCGAAGCGGCACCACGGCCGTGCGAAGCGCGCATCGCAAGTCGCTTAGGATCGCCTCGGGCCGTCTCGAAGCAGGCGATTTTCAGATTGCGGGCGCGCAGGTTCGGCGCACTGCATGCGGCTTCGCACGCGCTACGCAACAGCGTGCGAGGGAAATCTATCTTGATGCAAACGCGGCGCTGTCGAGCGTCACGCGTCTGTCACTCATCGAGAGAAGAGAACGCCATGAATCCCATATCTACAGCGAGCGGTAATTACTTCGTCGGCACGTCGACAAACAGATTGCCCAATGCCGACAACGATCGTTCGCACGGCTCGGACGTCAGCAATCTGCTGCGCGATATCGCCAACCTGCTCGACGGCGGCAATTCCGCGAGCAGTGCGAGCAGCAACGGCGCGGGCCAGGATGGCCAGGTCAACGACGTCGCGAAGTTCATGCAGGATCTGCTCGCATTGCTCAAGCAAAGCGACGACGCTCAGGATCAGGGTTCGGGCATGGCGGGGACCGGCGGGCATCACGGCGGGCATCACGTATTGGCGGGGCTCGGCGCTGCGCATGAAGGCGCCGCAGGCCAGGCCGGGGCTTTAGCGCCCGGGGCTTCCGGCGGTGCGTCGTCTGCTGCGCCTGCCGCTAATTCCGCCGCGAGCGCAGCAGGTGCAGCGGGTGCCCCATTCAATAACGGCAGCACCGGTCTCAGCACTGCGCCGCAAACCACTGCAAACACGCCTGCACAAAGCAAGCAGGTTGCTGACGCCTACATGGCCAATTTGCAGAAAGACTTCGGGCTGACGAAGGACCAGGCGGCCGGCGTCGTCGCCAATCTGTGGCATGAGAGCGGGGGTATGAACTCCGGCATCAACCAGGGCGGCGCGATCGGCAAGCCGAGCGGCAACATGGCCGACGACAACGCCAACGGCTACGGAATCGCGCAGTGGGGCGGCTCGCGCAAGCAAGGTCTGCTCGACTTCGCGGCAAGCCAGAAGCCGCCGCTCGATCCGTCGAGCCAGGTCGCCAACTACGGCTTCCTCAAGCAGGAACTGGAAACGACACAACGCGGCGCGATCGACGCGGTGAAGAACGCGAAGACGCCGCAAGCCGCGACCGAGGCGTTTTCCGATGCGTTCGAGCATCCAAGCGATCCGCAGATGGCGTCACGGCTTGCGAATCTTTCGACGATTCTGGCGTAACCGTCTCGCCGCGCGGCAACGCAGTCGGGACGGCAGCGGGGCTGAACGGCCGGCGCCTGTCAATCCCGCTATTTCGGTCCGACCTGGAACGGCGCTATGTATGCAAGTGAGTTGCTGCTGATGTCTTATCTGGACGGCCAATTGTCCGCGGACGCTTCGTACGCGTTCGAAATCACGCTGCAACTGCGCCCCGCGCTTCAGACGCGGGCGGCGGCGCTGCGAAGACAGTATGAAGCGTTGCAGGCGGCTTTTGCACGCCAGCATCTGCCGCCAATGTCCGCGAACGTCGCGCGGCGAATCGAACTGCTTGTTCGCGGTGCGGGCAAGTCCGGCCAATAACCCGAAATCATCAAGGAAAGCTAACAATGAATATGCGCGTACTGACGCAAACCACGCCGCCGCAGGCCGACACCGCGAGCGATGTTGGCACGCCCGAAGCGGCGGCGCTGAGAAACGGCGCGCCGGCCGACACGCAGGACGCCGGGTCGGCGGAAATGCAGGCATTGTTCAGCGCGATGCTGACGGGTTTGAAGCATGCGTCGTCGGCTGGAGGCAAGGCGCCGGGCGCCCCTGACGGCCAGACCGTGCCGCGTGGACTCGTGCTGCGCAATCTCGCGCAAGCGGGCGGCGCTCAGCCGAACGCGAGCGGACCCATGTTGCGCAATGCGATGCAACCGGCGGACGGTCAGCGCGCCGACGCTGCCGGCGATGACAGCGGCGCGGCCGCGCCCGTCGCCGCGCAACCCGAGCCCGCCAATACAGCGGCGGCCGACGCCGACTCGAGCGCGTCCCCGGCATCGCCCGCGCCCACGCCGGAAGAACAGCAGGCTCAGCAACTCGCCCAACAGCGCTCGAACACGTTGAGCGTGCTCGACGCGCACTCGAAGGAACTGGGCACGATGAGCTTCTCCGATCTCGACAAGAAGATCGACGATCCGAAGACGCCGCCCGACCTCAAGCAGGCGCTGCAATCGCTGAAGAACGATCCGGACTTGCAGAAGCAACTCGACGGCGCATTGAACGGCAAGTCGGACGGCAAGTTCATCGCAGGCGACATAAAGCGCACGCTCGCGGACCAGCAACTGGCAGCGTCGCCGGATCGTGCAAACGCGCTCAACGTGTTGCAGCGTCACGAGGGCGAACTCGGCACGCTCAAGTTCTCGGATCTCGACAAGAAGATCAACGATCCGAAAACGCCGCCCGATCTGAAGGCGGCGTTGCAAACGGTAAAGAACGATCCCGGCTTGCAGCAGATGCTGGACTCGGGCAAGAACGGCAAGACGGACGGCAAGTTCAGTGGCGGCGACGTGAAAGCGCTTTCGAACTCGCCCACGTTGATCGCGATGAACCAGAAGCAGGCCAGTTCGTTCGAGAAGAACTACATTCCGTCGGACGACACCAGCGGCGCGAAGCAGGGCCGCCCCATGACCGCTAACGACGCCGAGCGCGAGCTGTATCGCTATTCCGACAACCTGCCCGACCCGGTGACGAAGGACTCGTTGCAGCAGATCGTCGACGGAACGGGCAGCGAGGGCAAGCGTCCGCCTCAAGTGATCGCGGCCGCCCAGTATTACCTCGATCATCCGGACGACTGGCAGAAGCTCGCAGGCAACGCCGACGGCAAGGTCAAACGCGGCAAGCTGGAAGACGCGATTTCATCGAACGTCGAATTGAATGCAGACGAAACCGCCACCGTGAAAACGATGCAGGCGAATTCCGACGCGTTCTTCAAGGACGGCAACCTGACGCGGGACAAGCTCAAGACCTTGTCGAACGATCCGAACCCCGACGTCGCGAAAGCCGCGAAGCAGCTGCTCAACGATCCGATGCTGTTCGGCATGATGGACAACGCGCTGCACGGCAATAGCGGCTCGTTTTTCCACGCCGCCGACGACGGCAAGATTTCGAAAAAGGACTTCGACAAATTCACCTCGACGATGAACAAAACGCCCGCGCCGACCTACGCGACCCAGGCGCCGTCGAGCGCTGAGGACGCGAACGCGGTCGCCGCGATGCAGGACGGCGAAGCCGACCAGCCGGACACGAAAGCAAAGAAGGGCGGCCAGTTCCAGGACTTCCTGCACGGACTCCTCACGATCGCCTCGAAGATCGAGGGTGTTGTGTCGAAGGTGCTCGGCGTGATCGCCGATCTCAAGATTCCGCTTATCAGCCAGCTGGCGGCAGCGGGCTCGGTTGGCGCGCAGGCGCTTTCGAGCGGCTACGAACTCGCCGACACCGCGCTCGAAGGCGGCGACATGAAGCAGGCCGGCATCAAGGCCGGCTTCGATGTAGGCGGCGCGGCCCTCGGCGCGCTGACCGTGCCGGGTGCGGGCACGGCGCTCAAGGGCGCGGAGTCGGCCGCACTGAACGCGGCGTATCAGGCCAACAAAGGTGTGATCAACAAAACGGCCGCGAAGGAAGCGGGTAAGCAGATCGCCAAGGACGGCGCGAAGGAAGTTGCCGGAACCGAGTACGACGATCACAAGGACGATTTGAATCTTCCGGGCGCGGCCTGATAAAGCGATGCACCGCGAGATCACGCCGATTGGAGAAAGACGATGCTGAAAGGGATTCCCCTGGATCACAGGGTGCCCGACGGGCGGGCGAACAGTAGTGAGACCACTAATGCGATCGCTAATGCGACCGGTGAGGTGACGGATAAAGCGGCCGGTGACAGACCGCTTGCGCAGTCGTCAGGAGCGAAGCCGCGCAGTGCGCGCGAGCCGTCGGCGGCGCTGGCAAATTTGCCGGATAAAAGCAACGGGTCACCTGGGCCGCTTAAAGTACGAGCGTCGAAGTCCGGGCCGCGCATCGAGCCCGACGACAACGCGCAGTTGCTCCACGAGCAGATAACCGGCGCTGTGAAGTCCGGCGGACTTCGTGCGTGGAGCTTGCAGACCCAGGGCGGCGCCCCGAAGGTCGCGCCAGAAGACGTTGCGGAGCAGTGGAAATACTCGAGGAATGACTCCGATAGTCAACGGACTTCGACGCGACTCGCGGGCTTCATTCTGGACGGGAATCCGAAGTTGCACGGAACCGAGTTGCAGGCCGTTGCGTCCCGTGCGAGCAATCGCATTGTGATGTCGATGAACAATGGCGAAGCGAACGAGAAGCTCCAGAAGCGTTACGGCGATGCAGCCAGGCTCAGGGACCATCTCGGCGAATTCATTGCCGAAAAACTTCGTACTGCGCCGCAAAGCGGCGCGTCGCTGTTGCTCAATACAGACGACAAGCTGCGCCGCGCGCAGAAGCTGTTCAACTGGCTCGGCGAAAATCCCGATGTCGTCCTGACCGTGACCGACAACCCGTCCCGGCACCACGCCGAGATCAGTGTGAGGCTGACGATCGAAAAGAACTATCCCGAGATGTTGAAGGAAGGTCGCGCCGCGGGTTCCAAGCCGCCGTGCCTTGGTTGCGTCTTGTGGTTCAACGAACGCGACGAGCTGACGGAATATCAGGACGAAGAGCAAAAGGTCCCGGCAGGTCCGCTGTTTCTCACGCCCGATAGTGGCCTGCGCACGCAGTTCGCGACACACGGAGTCGAGCCGATGGGTGCTGTGACGCCCGCTGTCATCGGCGAGGTCGCGGACACCGTCAAGCGCCAGGTGTCGGGTCTGAAGCTCGACATACGTCCGGTAACGAGTGGCAGAACCGACAACATCCCGCGCTCGCCGACAGACGACGAACCGGACACGGCGGATTACACGAAGGCGTTCGAATTCGGCAAGCCGCTCTTCGAGCAGAAGCTCGCTGCGAAGCAGAAGGTCCATGCGAAGCAGAAGCTCCATGCGAAGCAGAAGCGCGTCATGAAGCAAAAGACCGACACGAAGCAGATCGACACGAAGCAGAAGACCGAAGCGAAGCAGCAGAGCGACGCGCCGCAAGGCTCCCAATCGTCCCAATCGTCCCGTTAGAAGCGGGCAAATAATTCCCCGCCGCGATGGAATAGCCAGATAGCGTGGAATGTTGTGTGAGTGCGGCGGACATCATGAGCGCCGCGCCACATTACTGGGGATTTCAAACATGCTCAAATCGTCTTTGTCGCGCCGTCGTCTGATGGCAACCGGATCGCTGGCGTCAGTCGGTGTGCTGCTTTCGAAGATGTCATTCGGCGCGAGCACGCAGGCCGCTACAACGGCTGCAAGCTCGCGTGGGGTGCCGGCGTATCTCGGCGCGTCGCCGCAAACTCTGCCGCCGTTGCCGTGGGCGGACAACGCGCTCGAACCGGTTATCTCGGCGCGTACGATCGGGATTCACTACGGCAAACATCATCGTGCGTACTTCGACAATCTGCACAAGCTGCTGGCCGGCACGCCGCTCGCCAATGCGTCGCTCGAAGAGCTGATCATGCAGTCGCACGATCAGCCGGCGCTCGTCGACGTGTTCAACAACGCAGCGCAGGCGTGGAATCACAATTTCTACTGGAACTCGCTCAGTCCGGATGCGAGCGCGCCGAGCGAGAAGCTGCAGGCGGCGATCCAGCGCAAGTTCGGCTCCACGGAAGCGTTGACCAAAGCATTGGTGGCCACTTCGGCGTCGCAATTCGGCAGCGGCTGGGGATGGCTGGTGGTCGATCGAGGCGAACTCGCGGTGGTGAAGACGAGCAATGCGGAAACCCCGTTCACGCGCGGTCAGGCGCCGCTGTTGACGGTGGATGTGTGGGAGCACGCCTATTACCTCGATTATCAGAATCGCCGGCCGGATTACCTGGTCGCGACCGTGTCGCGTCATTTGAACTGGGCGTTTGCTTCGGCGAATCTGGATCGGGTTTGATCCCAACGCTGTAGCCCGTTCATTGAGATTCAGACCGCACATCGCCGCAATGGCGGTGTGCGTCGGGAAGTGCCTGCTGTATGGCGTTTTCTCTGGAATGGATGGCCCACGAGCTTGGGTACACACCTGTCCTTCCATTCGTTCCCAAAAAAAGTGCCTGTTCCCCGTCGCGAAAATCCGTGTAGGATACTGTACATCCATACAGGTTTTTTCGTCCATGACTGCCTCTTCTCCACCGCCCGAAGCGATACACCCGTCCCTGTGGCGGGCGTCCCAGCTTGCGCGCGGCCGGGGGCAGGTGGTCGACACCGGCTATCCGGCGCTATCGGCTGAACTGCCCGGTGGCGGCTGGCCAGTGGGCGCACTGGTCGACCTGCTCGTGCAGCAGCCGGGTGTCGGCGAGCTGCGGCTGCTACGTCCGGCACTCAGTGCAGCGGGCAACCGGCCCATTGCGTTCGTCCAGCCCCCGCATACACCGGACGGCCTCGGTCTCAGCTACATCGGCTTGTCGCTTGAGCAGGTGCTGCGCGTCAAGGCGCAGAAAACGGCGGACGCATTGTGGTCGGCAGAACAGATTCTGCGTGCCGGCAGTTGCGGTGCGCTGATTTTCTGGGCGCAGTATGCGCAGGCTTCGTCGCTTCGGCGCCTGCATCTGGCGGCGCAGTCGTCGGAGACGCTTTTCGTCATGGTGCGGCCGCTCGCGAGCGCTCAGGACGCGTCGCCGGCGCTATTGCGGCTGGCGCTCAAACCATCTGCCGACGGCCTGACCGTCGACATCGTGAAACGACGAGGGCCCTCGCGCGCGGAGCCCCTGTCGATTCCCCTTCAACCCACTCCTGTTCTGCTGTCACGACATGCGCGTCTTCCTCGCCGTTCACCTGCCGAAGTTGCCGCTCGAAGTTTTCAGGCCGAAGTGGTCGCCTGAGCCCGCTCACGGCAGTGTCGTGCTCGAGAAGGACAAGGTCGTGATTGCGGACAGCGTCGCGCGCGCGGCCGGAGTGAGGCTCGGCATGAAACGCGGTGGCGTGCTCACGCTGTCGCCCGAGACGGACATGCACGAACGCGACTTCGCCCGCGAGCAGTCCGCACAACGCGAGGTCGGCGTGGCGCTAATGCGCTTTTCGCCCGAAGTCGCGCTGCTCGATGAGGCGACCGTCGTCGTGGAAATAGGCGCGAGCCTGCGCCTCTTTGGCGGACTGCTTGCGCTGTGCCGCGAGGCGAAGGCGCTGCTTGCCACGCTCGGTCTCACCGCGCGCGTGAGCGCCGCGCCGACCGGCCAGGGCGCGTGGCTGCTGGCGCGATATGCGAAGGGGCGGGGCGCGCGGCGCGTGCTGAAGCTGTCCACGCTCGAGCAGCGTCTCGCCGCGTTGCCCATGATCGCGGTCCCCGAGGTGCGCGAGTTCGCCGACTGGTTCGCGGGGCTCGGCTGCGAAACCATCGCCGACATTCGCCGGCTGCCGCGCGCCGGCTTGCAGCGGCGCTGCGGCGAACACCTGCTCGATTCGCTCGACCGCGCATTCGGCACCGCACCGGAACTCTTCGACTGGCTCGAATTGCCGCCCACGTTTTCCGCGCGCATCGAAATGCCCGACCGGCTCGAACATGCGGACGGCGCCGTGTTCGGCGCGCATCGGCTGATCGTGCAGTTGTGCGGCTGGCTCTGCGCAAAGCAGTTGGCGGTCACCGCAATACGTTTGTTGCTGGAGCACGAGCGGGGGCGCGACGCCATCGAACCCACCACCATCGACATTGCCCTCGGCGAGCCAACGTGGCGTGAAGAACACCTGGTGAGGCTGCTGAAGGAGCGCTTGCATCGCATCGAGCTCACCGCGCCGGTTATCGCATTGCGTCTGGACGCCTCGAAAGTGGAGTCTGCTGCGCCGGCTTCCGATACGCTTTTTCCCGAGCCCGGCGGCTCAAAGGAAGATCATGCACGGCTACTCGAACTGCTGGTCGCGCGGCTGGGTGACGAGAACGTGCTGCGGCCCGCGCCGAGTCCCGACCATCGGCCGGAAGTCGCCAACTGCTGGGTGCCGGTGACACAACCGGTGAAGCCCGCAGTCATACCGGAAGGCTTGCCGAGGCCCACGTGGATGCTCGATACGCCGGTGCGCTTGATAATGCGCCAGCATCGTCCGTTCTATGGCTCGCCGCTGCGCATGGTGTCGCCGGGGGAGCGTATCGAAGCGGGCTGGTTCGACGGCGAACTCGTGACGCGCGACTACTTCGTCGCTCAGGCCGACGACCAGAGCTGCTACTGGATTTACCGCGAACGTGTCAGCAGCCGCGACGCCGAAGAAGACCAGCGGTGGTTCCTTCATGGCCTTTTCGGATGACGCGCCATGGATGCCACCTTCAGCATGCTGCCGGCGTATGCCGAGCTTTTCTGCCTCTCCAATTTTTCGTTTCTGCGTGGCGCGTCGCACGCCGAGGAACTCGCTGAGCGCGCCGCGCAACTGGGCTACTCGGCGCTTGCCATTACCGACGAGTGCTCGCTTGCCGGTGTGGTGCGTGCGCACGTCGCGGCGAAAGAAGCGAAGCTGCCGTTTATCGTCGGCTCCTACTTTCGTCTGGTGAACGCCGACGGCTCGCCGGCATTCGGACTCATCCTGCTGGCGAAAAATCGCGAGGGCTACGGCAATCTGTCCGAACTCATCACGCTGGCGCGTACGCGCGCGCCGAAGGGCGAATACCGGCTCACGCCGCAGGACCTGTCGCGACCGGAGAAGGAATACCGGCACCTGCTGGGCCTGCCGGACTGCCTGGCCATTCTCGTGCCGACCTTCCCGGCAAAAGAAGATGTGCTCGATGCCCAGGTCGAATGGCTGGACGAGACCTTTCCCGCACGCGCGTGGGTGGGCCTCGTGCTTCATCAGCGGGCGATGGACGACATTCACCGCGGCGCGGTCGAATTCGTCGCGCGCAACCGGGACGTGCCGGTGGTCGCACTCGGCGAAGTGGTCATGCACGTGCGTTCAAGAAAACCGCTGCAGGACACGATAACCGCCATTCGCGTCGGCAAGCCGGTTCATGAATGCGGATACGAGCTTGCGCCGAATGCGGAGCAGCACCTGCGCTCGCGGCTGCGGCTGGCCAATCTGTATTCGCCGGAGGCACTTGCCGCGACCGTCGACATCGCCGCGCGCTGCACCTTCTCGCTCGACGAACTGCGCTACGAGTATCCCGACGAACTGATACCGCCCGGCTTCACGCCGACTGCCTATCTCCGGCAGGAGACGTACATCGGCGCGCAACGGCGCTTTCCGTCGGGCATTCCGCACCACGTGCAGGAGCAGATCGAGCACGAGCTTGAACTGATTGCCGACCTGCAATATGAACCGTACTTTCTGACGGTCTATGACCTGGTCCGCTTTGCGCGCAGTCAGCACATTCTGTGTCAGGGACGCGGATCGGCGGCCAATTCGGCTGTCTGCTATTGCCTCGGCGTGACGGAAGTGGACCCCGCGCGCGGCAACATGCTTTTCGAGCGCTTCATCTCGAAAGAGCGCGGGGAGCCGCCTGACATCGACGTCGACTTCGAGCATCAGCGGCGCGAAGAAGTGATTCAGTACATCTATCGCAAGTACGGTCGCGACCGCGCGGCGATTGCCGCTGCGGTCTCGACGTATCGTGCGCGTGGCGTCTTGCGCGAAACGGGTAAGGCGCTCGGCGTCGATATGCAGATAGTCGATGCGGTCGCCAAGTCGCATCACTGGTTCGATAACAGCGCGGACCTGCTGAAGCGCTTCGAGGAATGCGGGCTGAACCCGCAAACGCCGCTCATCCGCGCGTGGGCCACGCTCGCCGCGCAACTGTATGGTTTTCCGCGGCATCTGTCGCAGCATTCGGGCGGGTTCGTCATCAGCCGGGGCAAGCTCACGCGCCTCGTTCCCGTTGAGAACGCCGCGATGGCAGAGCGCAGCGTCATCCAATGGGACAAGGACGACCTCGAATCGCTGGGGCTGCTCAAGATCGACGTGCTTGCGCTCGGCATGCTGTCGGCCATTCGGCGCACGCTCGACCTCGTGTCGGAGCAGCGCGGCGAGCGCTTCGAGATGCAGGACATTCCCTCAGAAGACGATGCAACCTACGACATGATTTCCGCCGCCGACACGGTGGGCGTCTTCCAGATCGAGTCGCGCGCACAGATGTCGATGTTGCCGCGCATGCGGCCTCGAACGTTCTACGACCTGGTGATCGAAGTGGCCATCGTGCGGCCGGGTCCGATTCAGGGTGGTGCGGTTCATCCTTATCTGCGCCGTCGCCAGGGCTTTGAGCCGGTCACCTATCCAAGCAAGGATTTGGAGACCGCGCTGGGCCGCACGCTCGGCGTGCCGATTTTTCAGGAGCAGGTGATGCAGGTCGCGATTCTCGCCGCGGGCTTTACGGCGGGCGAAGCCGACCAGTTGCGGCGCGCGATGGCGGCGTGGAAACGCAAGGGTGGTCTCGGCAAATACTATGACCGCATTGTGCTCGGCATGCAGGAGCGGGGCTATGACCTTGCGTTTGCGGAAGCCATCTTCGAACAGATAAAAGGTTTTGGCGAATATGGTTTTCCGGAGAGTCATGCCGCGAGTTTCGCGCTGCTCGTGTATGCGAGCAGCTGGCTCAAATGCCACGAACCCGAGGCATTTCTGGCCGCCATGCTCAACAGCCAGCCCATGGGCTTTTACTCGCCATCGCAACTCGTGCAGGATGCGCAACGGCATGGTGTCAGCGTACTGCCAGTCGATGTGACTATCAGTGGGTGGAACTCGTCTCTTGAGCGTATTGCGGATGCCGCACGGCCTGCGGTGCGTCTGGGCCTGTCGCTGCTACGTGGCATGAAGGAGGGCACAGCCGAGCGGATTGAGAATGCGCGTGCGGTGCGCCCGTTCGCAAGCGCGAAAGACCTCGCGCGTCGCGCGGCGCTCGATCGCCGGGACCTGCATATCCTGGCGGACGCCAATGCGCTGGTCTCGCTTGCCGGCAACCGGCGCGAGGCGCTCTGGCAGTCGGTCGCTGCCGTGCCGGACAAGGACATGCTTGCAATCGCGGCCGTCGAGGACGAAACGCCCGAACTCGGCGCGCCCTCCGAAGCACACGACATCGTTGCGGATTACCGCTCAGTGGGTCTGACGCTCGGGCGCCATCCGCTGGAACTTTTGCGCCCGCAGTTGCTGGCAAACCGGTTGATGCCGGCTGCGACGCTGCGCACTTATCGCGACGGCCGGCTTGCGCGAGGCTGCGGTCTTGTCACCGTGCGGCAGCGTCCCGGCACCGCGAAAGGCGTGGTGTTCGTGACGATCGAAGACGAAACGGGCAACGTGAACGTCATCGTGTGGCCAAGCCTGCTCGAGAAGCAACGCAAGGAAGCGCTCGGTGCGTCGCTGCTGGCTGTGTATGGAGTATGGCAATGCCAGGGCGAGGTCAGGCATCTGGTCGCACAACGGCTCGTCGATATGTCGCATCTGCTGGGCGGGCTGCATTCCGTTAGCAGGAATTTTTGCTGAGACGTTGGTGCGCTTCGCGAGGTCGTCAACGTTCAGCGCATCCGGTTCAGGCGGATGTATCGCCGCGCCACGGAAAGGCGGCCAACACCTCGCGTATCGCCATATCGAACGGCGTGCGGCGGCCGATCCCGAGTTGCTCCAGCCGGTCCGACGCCAGGTGGCAATTATGCGGACGCGGCGTCGCATCGGCCGGCGTGTGTTGCGGCACGAGCCGCGCGTCGAGTTGCAGCGCTTGTGCGAGGCGCATGGCGATCTCGTACTTGGTCATCGGTTCGTCGCCCGACCATTGCACGATGCCGCGAATCGCGTCACCCGCGGCGTGACGCTCGAGCATCTGCCGGATCACAAACGCGACGTCCGGCGTGAAGGTCGGATAGCGGATCGCCCATGCGTCCATGTTGGCCGCCTGGCCCTGCGCCGATGCCGACGCGGCAATAGCCGGCACGAGACTCGTCACGGCGGATTCCGACCAATCGACAATCGGCCCGTACAGCAGCGGCAAGCGCAGCACGCAGCCCAGGTCGGTCGTGTCGGTCAACGCCTGCTCGCCGTCCAGCTTGCTGCGCCCATATGCATTGAGCGGCGCCGGTGCGGAATCCGGCCGATAGGGCGGATGAGTGCCGTCGAAAACGTAATCGGTGGAAATCGACAGCGTCCACGCGCCTCGCCGATGCGCGGCGGCGGCGAGCGCGCGCACGGCATCCACATTAAGCGCGCGGGCCACTTCCGGCTGACGCTCGCACACATCCGGTCGACGCTCGGCGGCGGCAATCACGAGCGCATCTGGCGCTTCGCGCTCGACAAACTGCTCGACTGCCCGCGGATCCCGGACATCGAGCGTGACGGTGTTCGGCATTGGCCGGCTGAAGGCGGTACCGACGACTTGCCAGTCCGGCTGAGCCGCCAGTTCGTCGACGACAGCGCGACCGAGCAGGCCAGACGCTCCTATGACTGCGACCTTGAACATGATCCGCGTTCCCCTTAGCTCGCCACGCCGGGCGACACGCCTTTGACCGTGTAGCCGGCCTCGTCGATCGCGGCTTTCAAAGCGTCGACCGATTGCGTCGACTCGACCGCGACCCGGCCCGCCGCGAGATCTACCTGCACTTGCGCGGCTTCGTCGTGCTCGCGAATAGCGTTGGTGACTGCCGCAACACAATGCTGGCAGCTCATGCCTTCAACCTGGAATTCGGTTTTCATCGGAATTGCCTCGGGGAAATGTCGGTTGCGATGATTGAATTATGCCTTCCCGACCAGATTTAGGTGACTGACCTTCCCATCATGGGAAGGTGTACGATCGACGCATTGAGTGGGGAAACAGTGATGAACATTGGTGAAGCGGCCCGCGCGTCGGGCGTCACGGCGAAAATGATTCGCTACTACGAAAGCGTCGGCTTGCTCGCGGCGAAATCCCGAACGACCGCCGGCTATCGTGTCTACGGTCCGCAGGAGGTGCATTCACTGCGCTTCATTCGCCGGGCGCGCCGGCTCGGCTTTCTTGTGGAAGACATCCGGCGGCTGCTCGCGCTGTGGCACGACCGCACGCGCGCGAGTGCCGAAGTGAAGGCAATTGCGCTGGACCACGTGGCCGAACTCGATCGACGCATCGCCGAACTCACCGATATGCGCGACACGCTGGCGCATCTTGCCAACCATTGTCACGGCGACGATCGTCCGGAATGTCCGATTATCGAGGGGCTTGCGGACGCAGGCATGGTTTCGGCGGAGAGCCGGAACGCTTGCAAGGGGTTTTCGAAGGCGAACGTTAGCGATTAGCGAGGCGGGCTGGCGATTCGTTGCTGTATGCACCTAATGTGTGCGGCAAGTGAGTCTATCTCATACTTTTTGGTCTACGGGCGTTTCTGCCTCTCAATCAAATCAACGTGCTTTATGCACCTATGGAGTGCGTCATTCCATTTTGGAATGCACATCATGCGAGCATTTCACTGGCGCGGTTGCACCATCGGCCTATAATCCGGGTTAACCCTTTTACGGGAAATCCCTGATGCCCGATCCACCGGGGATTCAATCTGATCCTTGGAGAACATCATGTTTGCATACGTCCTTGAAAAACTGAGCACCTGGTTTGAAACTGCAGAGCGCGACCGCCGTGAAGCGTATCTGGCTTCGTCGTCGGATATCGTCCAGCTCGAACAGCGCATCCGCTCGCTCGAAGCCAACGGCTATTCGCTGTAAGTTTTTTAGGCGAGCGTTTTATGCCGCCACAGTAGTTCAGTAGTAGCTGTTAAGTGTGAGCCCCGTCTTTTGCGGGGCTTTGTCACATCTGGGCGCCGCGTTGTCCTCAAGGCGTCACAAAACTCGAGATGGCGAATATCGACTAGCGGCGAAGTCCGCGTCGCGGTAAGGTAAAGCGTTTTTCAGCGCAATCCGGCCTTCCCGGCTCAACCGGTCCGCCCCATGTCTTCGACCCATTCGTTCAAATTCTCTCTGACCGCCATTGCAGTTTTGTTTGCCACGGCTTGCGCCGTGTCGAGCGCGTCTGCTGCGTCGAGCAATAGCCGCAAGCCTGTGATCCTCGACTCGCAGAATGGCATCAGCGACGGGCAGAGCGGAACCGTCCTGCAGACAGCGCCGCTGTCGCGGCAACCCATCGTCGAAGCACAACCTATCGCTACGCCTACCGAACTGGCGCCGAATTCGTCCGTGCCGATCGTCGTCGCGCCGTATATCCAGTTGCCCGTCGGCGGCGGTGGTGTCGCACCGCAACCTCAACCGTATCCTCAGCCGTATCCTCAACCTTATCCCGTGCCTCGGCCCGCTCCGCGTCCGCAATAGCCGACTCGCGCCGATCCTGCCCGTAGATTGCTGCCAGACGTCCGCGCGAGACGCGGCGCAGCGAATTTGCGCGCCCGCGCCTGGCCATTCGGGTTTGGGCGCATGGCGCGCCACCAGTCGGGCGACGACAATCCTCAAGCGGTCTGTGCCGCAAAGTCGCGCCGATAGCGCCCACACGGGCGGCCGGCAACCAGATTGAACGAGAACATACAAAAAGGAGACGTCAAATGCCCAATCACTGGATGCGGCGTGCCGCCGTTTGCGCCACGTTGTTCGCCGTTGCCGCACTTCACGGCGTGGCGTCCGCGAAAGACGTCCCCGAAAAGCCGGCTTTGACAATGGCCGTTGGCGGTCTGCCGGGTCTTTACTACTTGCCGGTGCTCACGGCCCAGCAGTTGGGCTATTTCAAGGACGAGGGTCTCGAGGTCACGCTCGAAGACTTCGCGGGCGGTTCCAAAGCACTCGAAGCAGTAGTGGGCGGCAGCGCGGATATCGGCGCCGGGGCATTCGAGCACACACTATTCATGCAGGCGAAGGGGCAACGCTACCGGGCTTTTGCGTTGATGGGCCGCGCGCCGCAGATCGTCGTTGCCGTATTGACGTCGAAGGCAGACAAGATCAAGACGCTTGCCGATTTCAAAGGCGCAAAGGTCGGCGTGAGCGCGCCGGGGTCATCGACCGATCTCGTGCTGACTGTCGCCTTGCGCAAGGCCGGCGTGCAGAGAAGCGACATTGCGGCGATCGGTGTAGGCAGCGGCGCCACGGTGCTCGCGGCAGTGAGCAACGGTCAGATCGACGCGCTATCCAACGTCGATCCGATGATGACGAAGCTCACACGCGGCGGCGCAATCAAGGTGCTGGTGGACACGCGCACCGTGAAAGGAACGCAGGAAGTGTTCGGCGGAACGATGCCGGCCGCCACACTTTATGCGTCGGAAAGTTTCATTCAGAAATACCCGAAGACGACGCAGGCGCTCGCCAATGCCATCGTGCGTGCGGATCACTGGCTGCAGACCGCGAGCGATGCCGATCTGCTGAAGATGGTGCCGCCGGCCTATCTGCTCAACGACTCGTCGCTCTATATCGAGGCGTTCCATAATGTGCGCGACGCTTATTCGCCAGACGGCCTGATGCCCGCCGACGGCCCGGAGACTTCATTGCGCGCACTGGCGTCGTTCGATAACCGGCTCGATCCGAAAAAGATCGACCTGAACGCGACGTATACCAACGACTTCGCCCGCAAGGCCGCGGCACAACTCAAATAACAGCGCGGCGAGGGGGCGCTATTCGACTATGCGCGGCCTCGCCCGGCGTCAATCGCCGCGGTATTCGACCTTGAACTGCGCGGCCTTGTCCTCACCGAGCGCTTTGACCAGCCAGGGCATCTGGTCCTTCAGCAGCTTCGGCAGCGTGTATGGCGGATTCAGGATGAACATGCCGCTGCCATAAAGCCCGAATCCGTCCGTGGGCGGAT
Organism: Paraburkholderia strydomiana; assembly: GCF_031456815.1. Lineage (NCBI taxonomy): Bacteria > Pseudomonadati > Pseudomonadota > Betaproteobacteria > Burkholderiales > Burkholderiaceae > Paraburkholderia > Paraburkholderia strydomiana. The sequence continues at coordinate 63,326 of NZ_JAVDVL010000019.1, read as the reverse complement.
TGCTCACCGTGAGGCTGACGTGCAGCCAGTTGCGCTCCTGCAGCTTTTTCAACTGGTCGGGAAAGCGTTGCGATTCGAGGCGCTTCACTTGCGGATACCAGACCGCGTAGGTACCGGTGGGGAAGCGCTTCAGGCTCTCTTCGATGCACCGCAGCGTGCGCGTGTAGTCGCGCTTGTCCTCATACGAAGGATCGAGCAGTATCAGCGCACGGCGCGGCGCCGGCGGGAGCAGTGCGAGAATGCCGTCGAAACCGTCGCCCGCGTACAGCATCGCGCGACGGCCCGCATCGCGAAAGTTGTGACGCAGCACGTCGATCTCAGTGGTGTGCAACTCGAATAAACGCATACGGTCCTGCTCGCGCATCTGGCGCCAGGCGATATACGGCGAGCCGGGATAGAAGCGCAACTGGCCGTCGGGATTGAGCGCGGCGACTTCATCGACATAGTCGGAGAAGAGCGACGGGAGATCGTTGCGCTCCCACAGCCTGGCGATGCCTGTCTGAAACTCGCCGGTCTTGACCGCATAGCCTTCCTGCAGCGAATAGACGCCCGCGCCGGCATGCGTGTCGATATACCAGTAGGCCTTGTCCTTCTGACCGAGGTAGCGCAATAGCTGCAACAAGACCGCGTGTTTGAGAACGTCGGCGTGGTTGCCTGCATGAAAGGCGTGGCGATAGCTGAGCATGATGAGGAGATGCAGAAAGAGGGCGCGCCGTTCCAGGCTGGAGTCGACGATGCGGATGCATTGCAGCGGCACGCCGGCACAGAACGCCGATGTGCCGCGCGGTCGCGTATTGTACGCGACGCCGCGCGCGGCGCAGTGAGTTGCGGCGGTGCTGCCGTGCGCGTTGTCGGATTGCGCGGTACCCTGCGCGACTACCACCACGACTGGGACCACGGCCACAATCTTGCCGCGCCGTACCCAGCCGTCCGACAGAGCGGCGTCAGTCGTACACCTCTCCGAAAATACCTTCGATTCTCTCTTTGATCTCCGGCGTGATCTGCTCGGCGACCTCAGCGGATTTCATGTTCTCGCTAATCTGCTCGACGCGCGATGCGCCTGTAATCACCGTGCTGACATGCGGGTTCTTGAGAATCCATGCAATCGCAAGCTGGCCGACGGTGCAGCCCAGTTCGTCGGCCACTTCGCCGAGCTTGCCGACCACGTTGTTTTTGCCCGCGTCGGTAACCTGTTTGCGCAGCCAGTCGTAGCCCTGCAACTGGGCGCGGCTGTCGGCAGGCACGCCGTTGCGATACTTGCCGGTGAGCAGGCCGGACGCGAGCGGGCTCCAGGTAGTCAGACCGAGACCGATATCTTCGTAGAGACGCTTGTATTCCTGTTCGACGCGCTTGCGGTGAAACAGGTTGTACTGCGGCTGTTCCATGACCGGCTTGTGCAGATGGTGTCGCTCCGCGATGTCATAAGCGGCGCGGATTTCGTCGGCGCTCCACTCGGACGTGCCCCAGTACAAGGCTTTGCCGCGCGTGATCATGTCGCTCATTGCCCATACGGTTTCCTCGACGGGCGTGTTCGGGTCCGGCCGATGGCAGAAGACCAGATCGACATAGTCGAGTTGCAGACGCTTGAGCGACGAGTCGATTGCGTTCAGCAGATATTTGCGGTTCAGCGTGTGGTACTGATTGGGTGCTTCTTCCAGCCCCCAGAAGAATTTCGTCGACACGACGTAGCTCACGCGTGGCCATGCCAGTTCCTTGAGCGCCTGGCCCATGATTTCTTCCGACTTGCCGCCCGCGTACACCTCCGCGTTGTCGAAGAAATTGACCCCCGCATCGCGCGCGGCAGCGAGCGATTCACGCGCCGCGCGATGGTCGACCTGATTGCCGTACGTGACCCACGAGCCGATGGACAACTCGCTGACCTGCAGTCCAGAGCGGCCTAGACGCCGATAATTCATGCAATTCTCCTGATAGTGAAGCGACCGGAATCCTGCCAGAACGCCTAGTTTAAATAGATAAGCCGGGGCGTGCTTTTTACCGATCGATTCCACACGGTTCATGCACAATAGCAGCATTGGCCGCAGTGCAACATCGGCCGAACGGTATAGGACAGTGCCTATGCGCGCCTATGCCATTCGGTCTACTTCTCGCTGCGCGCGGCTCGTGGTCTCATTGCTCATCAACTGCATGGAGGTTCTGGATGTCGTCACTGAACACAAATCTGAATGGCAAGGTCGCGGTCGTCACCGGCGCGGCGAGCGGCATCGGCAAGCAGATTGCGTTGACCCTTTCGGCTGCGGGCGCGGCTGTCGCAATTGCCGACCTGAACCTGGACGGCGCGAATGCCGTCGCTGAAGAAATCAGGAAGGGCGGGGGCAAGGCAATCGGCATCGCAATGGACGTCACCAACGAAGACGCGGTGAACCAGGGCATTGACAAAGTGGCGGCAGAGCTCGGTTCGGTCGACATCCTCATTTCCAATGCCGGCATTCAGATCGTCAATCCGATTGAAAACTACTCGTTTTCCGACTGGAAGAAGATGCAAGCCATTCACGTGGACGGGGCGTTCCTGACCACGAAGGCGGCGCTCAAGCACATGTACAAGGACGATCGCGGCGGCATCGTGATCTACATGGGTTCGGTTCACTCGCATGAGGCGTCGCCGCTCAAGTCCGCCTACGTGACGGCCAAGCATGCGCTGCTCGGTCTCGCTCGCGTGCTCGCCAAGGAAGGCGCAAAACACAATGTGCGCTCCCATGTCGTGTGTCCGGGTTTCGTGCGTACGCCGCTCGTCGACAAGCAGATTCCGGAGCAGGCCAAGGAACTGAACATCAGCGAAGAAGAAGTGGTCAAGCGCGTCATGCTGGGCGGTACGGTCGACGGCATTTTCACCACGGTGGAAGACGTCGCGCAAACCGTCCTGTTCCTGTCGACTTTCCCCACGGCTGCACTGACGGGCCAATCGTTTATCGTAAGTCACGGCTGGTACATGCAATAAGGAGGTGCGCATGGCGCAACGCAATCTCAAACGGGCTCGCGTCGGCGCGGCCGGTAATGAGGAAGGCGCAGGCGCCAGCGCGGCGTCTGCGTCGGCCCGCGGCAAGCGCGTGCAATTGCCGGCCTATGAAACCATCGCGCTCACACTGCAGGGTGGCGGCGCGCTGGGCGCATATCAGGCCGGCGTTTTTCAGGGGCTTCATGAAGCAGGCGTCGAGCCGAACTGGCTGGCAGGCATTTCTATCGGCGCGTTGAATACGGCGATCATCGCCGGCAATCCGCCCGAAAAGCGGGTCGAACGGCTGCTGCAATTCTGGGAAACCATCTGCCAGCCCGCATTCGGTCTACCGTTGCCCGCTTTTATCGAGCACGCGTTCTTCAATTCGAGCGACGCAGTGCGTAAAGCTTTCACGGCAACACAGGCCGTTGGCGCGCTCGTGGAAGGGCAGAAGGGCTTCTTCGTGCCGCGCTTTCCGCCGCCTTTGCCGACCGTGTCGGGACCGCCTCAAGCGGCCAGCTACTACGACACCGCGCCGCTCAAAGCGACGTTGGAAAGTCTGTGCGACTTCGACCGCATCAACTCGCGGGAAATGCGCGTGTCCGTGGGCGCCGTCAATTGCGGCACGGGAAATTTTGCGTACTTCGACAACACGCAGACCACGCTGAGGGCTGAGCACTTCATGGCATCTGGGGCTTTGCCGCCCGGCTTTGCTGCTGTGGAAATCGACGGCCAGTATTACTGGGACGGCGGCTTGATGTCGAACACGCCGCTCTACGAGGTGATTCAAACCACGCCGCGGCGCGACACGCTGGCGTTCCAGGTCGATCTGTGGAGCGCGATCGGGCCGGTGCCCGACAACATCACCGACGTGCAGGGGCGCATGAAAGACATTCAATATTCGAGCCGCACGCGTCTTGTGACCGACATGCTGCAACGCTCACAGCGTTTCCGGCACGTGTTGCGCGAGGTGCTGGACCGGGTCTCGCCGGACCAGCGCGACGATCCATGGTGCAAGCTGGCTGAAGACCTGTCGTGCTCGAAGCGCTACAACGTGATTCATCTCATCTACAGGCAAAAAGAATACGAAGGGCACTACAAGGACTTCCAGTTTGGCCTCTCGACCATGCGGGAGCACTGGGAAAGCGGACTGGCAGACATCCGCCATTCGCTCTCGCAGCCGGATTGGCTTGCCATGCCGGATAACGACGCGGGCTTCGTCACGCACGACATTCATCGCGACTCGCGCTGACATCATCCGCCAACACGGAGTCCACAAACGAGAACGGCGCCCTCAAAGGGGCGCCGTTCTCACATTCGGCTTCAGCCGAATCAACCAGAGCGCGCGGGATCGCGCGGCCTTGAAACGCTTTACTTCAACACGTGGGCAATCGCGTTGGCCACCACGTCGAGGTTGCGCGTATTCAATGCAGCGACGCAAATGCGGCCCGTGCTGACAGCGTAAATGCCGAACTCTTCGCGCAGACGGTCCACTTGCGGCGCGGTCAGGCCTGAGTACGAGAACATGCCGCGCTGCGCATTCACGAAGCTGAAGTCGCGATCCACGCCGCTTGCCTTCAGGCGTTCGACGAGGCCATTGCGCATTGCGCGAATCCGGTCACGCATCCCCGCCAGTTCCGTTTCCCACGTGGCGCGCAGTTCCGGCGACGCGAGCACCGCGGCGACTACCGAACCGCCATGCGTCGGCGGGTTCGAGTAGTTCGTTCGGATCACGCGCTTGAGTTGCGACAACACGCGAGTAGCTTCTTCCTTGCTGCCCGTGATGATGGACAGCGCGCCGATACGCTCCCCGTACAGCGAGAACGACTTGGAGAACGACGACGAGACGAACACGTTCAGTTCAGAGGCCGCGAAGAGTCGCACGGCCGCTGCGTCGGCTTCGATGTTGTCGCCAAAGCCCTGATAGGCGATGTCGAGGAACGGCACCAGATTGCGCGCCTTGACGACCTCGACGATCTGTTTCCATTGGTCGACGGTCAGGTCCACGCCCGTCGGGTTATGGCAGCATGCGTGCAACACGACGACCGTGCCCGCTGCGTAGCTGTTCAGCGCGCTCAACATGCCGTCGAAATTGACGCCGTGAGTGTGCGCGTCGTAATACGGATACGACACGACTTCGAAGCCCGCGGCTTCGAACAGTGCACGGTGGTTTTCCCAGCTCGGGTCGCTGATCGCGACCTTGGCGCTCGGATTCAGACGCTTCAGGAAGTCCGCGCCAATCTTCAGCGCGCCCGTGCCGCCCAGTGCCTGCGCCGTCACGACGCGGCCGGCGGCGATCAGCGGAGAATCGTTGCCGAGCAGCAGCTTTTGCACGGCTGCGTCGTAGGCGGCAATGCCTTCGATAGGCAGATAGCCGCGCGGCAACGCGGCTTCGACACGTGCCTTTTCCGCGTCGCGCACGGCGCGCAGCAGCGGAATCTTGCCTTCTTCGTTGAAATACACGCCAACGCCGAGGTTGACTTTGGTGGGGCGCGTGTCGGCGTTGAAGGCTTCGTTCAGGCCCAGAATCGGGTCGCGGGGAGCAAGTTCGACGGCGGAGAACAGAGACATGGTGGGTGGGCAGCAGTAGTGAAAAGAGGGCAGCTACGAGCATGCGCGACCGTGCCGACTGCGTTTCATGCAAAACGCAAACGCCGGATGATGCAGAACGCGGACAGCCGCAAGCGAGCGCAACTTCGCATTGTAACGAATCTATGAACGTTTTTCGGACGAGAACGCCCCTTGGCGGACTTATTTGCTTGAAAAACGGGCAGGCCGTCGCTAAATGTCTAAAACCGACCGCATCACTCAGCGCTGCCAGCCTACGCAGATCCGCTTGGTCCGTCGCCGGTCCATCTCGATGCAACCCGTTAGAATAGTTTTTTGCCTAAGGCCGCTGCCGCCCCCATGTCCGAACAACATTTGACCGAAGCCGACGACGCGCTCGACGAATCCCGATTCGTCCGCTTCGAAGGCTCGCCGTTCCAGCTTTATCAGCCCTATCCGCCCGCCGGCGACCAGCCAACGGCGATCGAGACGCTCGTCGAAGGCGTCGAGGACGGCCTCTCGTTCCAGACGCTGCTCGGCGTGACGGGGTCGGGCAAGACCTTCACGATGGCCAACACGATCGCGCGGCTCGGCCGTCCGGCCATCGTGTTCGCACCGAACAAGACGCTCGCTGCACAGCTTTACTCGGAATTCCGCGAGTTCTTTCCGCGCAATGCGGTCGAGTACTTCGTTTCGTACTATGACTACTATCAGCCGGAAGCCTACGTGCCGCAGCGCGACCTGTTCATCGAGAAAGACTCGTCGATCAACGAACACATCGAGCAGATGCGCCTGTCGGCCACGAAAAGCCTGATGGAGCGGCGCGACGTGGTGATTGTCGCGACCGTGTCGGCTATTTACGGCATCGGTAATCCGTCCGAATACCACCAGATGATTCTCACGCTGCGCACGGGCGACAAGCTCGGCCAGCGCGACATCATCGCGCGGCTCATCGCGATGCAGTACAACCGCAACGAGGCGGACTTCCAGCGCGGCTCGTTCCGCGTCCGAGGCGACACCATCGACATCTTCCCGGCCGAACACGCGGAAATGGCGGTGCGCGTGGAATTATTCGACGACGAAGTCGAAACGTTGCAGCTCTTCGACCCGCTCACCGGACGGGTGCGTCAGAAAATTCCGCGTTTTACCGTCTATCCGTCGTCGCATTACGTGACGCCGCGCGACACCGTCGTGCGCGCGGTCGAAACGATCAAGGCCGAACTGCGCGAGCGGCTGGAATTCTTCTATAGCGAAGGCAAGCTGGTCGAAGCACAACGGCTCGAACAGCGCACCCGGTTCGACCTGGAGATGCTGCAGGAGCTCGGTTTCTGCAAGGGCATCGAGAATTATTCGCGGCACTTTTCGGGCGCGGCGCCCGGCGAGCCGCCGCCCACGCTGGTCGATTACCTGCCGTCGGACGCCATCATGCTGCTCGACGAATCGCACGTGCTGATCGGCCAGTTGAACGGCATGTACAACGGCGACCGGGCGCGCAAGGAAAACCTGGTGGACTACGGGTTCCGTCTGCCTTCCGCGCTGGACAATCGGCCGCTGAAATTCAACGAGTTCGAGCGCAAGATGCGCCAGGTCGTGTTCGTGTCGGCCACGCCGGCAGATTACGAAAAGAAGACCTCGGGTCAGGTTGCGGAGCAGCTCGTGCGTCCGACCGGACTCGTCGACCCGGAAATCGAGGTGCGGCCCGCGCGCAGTCAGGTCGACGACGTGCTCGCCGAAATCAACGAGCGCGTCAAGGCGGGCGATCGCGTGCTGGTGACCGTACTGACCAAGCGCATGGCCGAGCAATTGACGGAGTTTCTCAGCGACCATGGCGTCAAGGTGCGCTATCTGCATAGCGACATCGACACGGTGGAGCGCGTCGAGATCATCCGCGACTTGCGGCTCGGCACTTTCGACGTGCTCGTCGGGATCAACCTGCTGCGCGAAGGTCTGGATATTCCCGAAGTGTCGCTCGTCGCGATTCTCGACGCGGACAAGGAAGGCTTTCTGCGCGCCGAGCGCTCGCTGATTCAGACCATCGGCCGGGCGGCGCGCAACGTGAACGGCAAGGCCATTCTGTATGCGGACAAGGTGACGGATTCAATGCGCCGCGCCATTGACGAGACCGAGCGGCGGCGCGCCAAGCAGATCGCGTTTAACCTCGAACGCGGTATTACGCCGCGCGGCGTGGTAAAGCGTATCCGCGACATTATCGACGGCGTGTACAACGTCGACGACGCCCGCGCCGAGCTGAAGGAACAGCAGACGCGCGCCAAATTCGAGGACATGTCCGAAAAGCAGCTGGCCAAGGAGCTCAAGCGCCTCGAAAAACAGATGATGGAGCACGCGAAAAACCTCGAGTTCGAGAAGGCCGCGCAAACGCGCGACCAGCTGGCGTTGCTGCGTCAGCGCGTGTTCGGGGCGAATGTCGGCGACCACGTCTCGGGCGTCGACTAAATCGGCAGGACCATGCAGCGACGAAGCAGCGTGGTTCCAGCGCAAAGGGCGCGGCAATGTGCCGCGCTTCTTTTTGCCGATACGCGGACAAGACCGTAAAGGGAATTGCACGCAGGAAACTGCCCGCCGCTTTACGCCCACACCCTGTTTCTTAAGACATCCTTAAGCCCCTGCTGGCATAAGGCTCGGCGTGCGTCCGTATTTGTTCCAGCAGGCGAGAGATGATAAACTCAACCAATATTGAGAATGGTTCGCATTAACGTTCAATTATGCGATCTGCTTCGGTTCGTCGCCCGACGCACTGTTCCAATGGGATCAATCGAGTCTGATAAAAACAAGGAGTTTCAATGCGGATTTCTTCATTTGTGCGTGGCGGCATTGCTACGGCTGCGGCGGTGGCGGCGCTTTCGGCAACGGCCGCCGAATATCCGATCGGCAAGCACCAGATTCAGGGCGGCATGGAAATTGGCGCGGTGTATCTGCAGCCGATCACGATGGAGCCGGAAGGCATGATGCGCAAGGCGTCGGATTCGGACATCCACCTCGAAGCGGACATCCACGCAGTCAAGAACAATCCGACAGGCTTCGCGGAAGGCGACTGGATGCCGTATCTGCAGGTGCGCTACGAACTGACGAAGGTCGGTTCGAAAGAGACGCAGAAGGGCGACATGATGGCGATGGTCGCCAACGACGGCCCGCACTACGGCGACAACGTGAAGCTGCAAGGCCCTGGCAAGTATCACCTGAAGATGATCGTCGAAGCGCCGATGCAAACCGGCCACATGGCGTTTGGTCGCCACGTCGACAAGGAAACCGGCGTGGGTCCGTGGTTCAAGCCGATCACGCTTGAATACGACTTTACGTTCGCCGGCATCGGCAAGAAGGGCGGGTACTGATCTCCACGATCGTCGCAACTCGTCACCTGGCAGTATGCGAGCACGCTGTGACAGGTGAATGAATGCAGCAGGCGGCGCGCGGACTCCACGCCTCGCGCCGCGTTTTCTGGAAACGCCAATGAGAATCAACCGAAAGATCGCTGTGCTTGCTTCGTCGATTTTGCTGGCGGGCGCGGCGCATGCAGCCGATCTGCCCACGTTCAAGCTCGAAATGAACGACGGCAAGCTGAATCCGGCCCGCATCGAAGTGCCGGCGGGGCAGCGTATCAAGATCGAGGTGCGTAATACCGGCAAGGGCGCCGCCGAGTTCGAAAGCGTCCAGTTGCGTAAGGAAAAAGTCCTCGCGCCGGGCGCGGATTCTTTCGTCGTGATCGCTCCGCTGGAACCCGGCGAGTACAAGTTTTTCGACGATTTCCACCAGCAGGCGCAGGGCGTGATCGTCGCGAAGTAGCAGTGGTTTTTGAGGCGGGCGCGAAGGCTTAGGGCCGCTGCGCTCGCAAGAGCAGTTGCAGAGCAGAAGGGAGTCCTTGATGGGTCAGATTCTATTCATCGTGTGGCGGGAAAGTGTCGAGGCATTGCTGGTCGTCGGCATCCTGTACGCGTGGCTGAAAAATGGCGACGACGATGCGCGCCGCGGTCTGCCGTACCTGTGGGGCGGCGTCGTGGCGGGCCTGATTGCAGCGGTGGCGCTCGGCGCAGCGCTCGTCGGCTTCACCGAGGTGCTCTCCGGCGACGCGCAAGATTATTTCCAGACCGCGATGGTGCTGGTTGCCTGCGTGCTGATCGTGCAAATGGTTCTGTGGATGAAGCAGCACGGCCGCTCGCTGAAACGCGACATGGAACGCTCGCTGCAACAAAGCCAGCGCGACTCCAACTGGTGGGGCGTGGCGCTGCTCGTGGCTCTCGCGATCGCGCGCGAAGGCAGCGAGACCGTGATTTTCCTGTACGGCCTCGGCTTCGGTCAGTCCGGTCACGTGGACACCAATCAGATGCTCGCGGTCGTGATCGGCCTCGGTCTCGCATTGCTCACGTTCTACGTGCTGCAACTGGGCGGCAAGTTCTTCTCGTGGCGGCTCTTTTTCCGCGTGACGGAAATCATGCTGCTGTTCCTCGGCGCGGGGCTCTTTCAAACGGGCGTCGATAAGCTGATCGACAAGGAATTCCTGCCGACCATCGTCGACCAGATGTGGAACACGTCGGCTGTGCTCGATGATTCGAGCACCTTCGGCTCGCTCGTCGCGACGCTCACCGGTTATCGCGCGCATCCCGCGCTCATGAATCTGATTGCGTACGCGGTGTACTGGGGGGTCGTCTATCTGCTGCTGCGCCGTGCCAACCGCAAGCCGGCGCAACAAACGGCAGGGCGTGCAGCATGAGTACCGTCATGACCCGCCCGGGGCGTCTCGCCGCGGCGGGGCAGTGGATGCAGCGTCACGGTTCCGCAATCCGCGGCATCCAATGGGTCGTGGTCACGGTGTACGCGTTGCTGATCCTCGTTCCGGCTGTGATGCCGTTGCCGGACGACAGCGCGCATTTGTGGAACAACCTGACGCTTGCGGCCCAATTCGTGTTCTGGGGCATCTGGTGGCCATTCGTTCTGCTGTCGATGGTCATGCTAGGCCGCGTCTGGTGCGGCGTGCTGTGTCCCGAAGGCGCGCTCGCGGAGTTCGCCAGCAAGCATGGTCGCGGCAAAGCGATTCCGCACTGGATGCGCTGGGGCGGCTGGCCTTTCGTCGCGTTCGGCATTACGACCATCTACGGTCAGATGGTGAGCGTCTATCAGTACCCGAAAGCGGTGCTGCTGGTGCTCGGCGGCTCGACGTTGGCGGCCATCGTCATCGGTCTACTGTACGGGCGAGAGAAGCGCGTCTGGTGCAAATACCTGTGCCCCGTCAACGGGGTTTTTTCGCTTCTGGCGCGCCTCGCTCCGTTCCACTACAAAGTCGATGAAGATGCATGGCGCCGCTCGTACAAGAACGGCGAACACGGGCATCGCGTGATTCCGATCAATTGCGCGCCGCTCGTGCCGTTGCGCAATATGAAGGGCGCGTCCGACTGCCATATGTGCGGCCGTTGCAGCGGCCACCGCGACGCGATTGCGCTCACGTGGCGCGCGCCGTCGTCGGAAGTCGTGCAGCTCGGCGACAAGCAGGCGAATGTGTGGGACACCGCGCTGATCCTGTACGGCCTGCTCGGTATCGCGATTGGCGCATTCCACTGGACGGCTTCGCGCTGGTTCGTCGACCTCAAGATGTTCTTCGCCACGTGGCTCGTCGATCACGACATCACATGGCCGCTCGATACGAACGCGCCGTGGTTCCTGTTCACGCATTACCCGGAACAGAACGACGTGTTCTCGTGGCTCGACGGCACGATGGTGATCGGCTACATCCTCGCGACGGCCCTCGTCTACGGCACTGCGCTGCTCGTTTTGATGACGGGCGCGACGCGCATGCTCGGGCGCTTCAGCGCCGTGCGTCTGCATCACCTGACGCAAGGGCTGATTCCGATTGCAGGCGCTGGCGTGTTCCTTGGTTTGTCGGCCACCACGCTGTCGCTGTTGCGTGCCGAGCATGTGCCGCTGTGGTGGGCATCGGACCTGCGCATCGCGATTCTGGCGATCGCCAATTTGTGGAGCGCATGGCTCGCGTGGCTCGTCACGCGGCGCTACAGCGAGCGCTTCGTTCAACGCGGCCTGGCGATGCTCTGGTTTGCCGCTGCGCTCGCCGTGGTCGACAGCGCCTGGTGGCTCATGTTCTGGGGCTGGGCCTCGAAGTAGGCGGGAATAGGGCGGCTACTCTGCTGGGCACTCGCGCGCCTAAGCCGCCCGACACAAAAAACAGAAGCCGTGTAGACGATCTCGCGACATCGCGACATCGTCTTCACGGCTTTTTCATTGGCATGACGGTACACGGTAGCTCGTGTCCGCATGGGCGGGAACCAAAAAAGCGGCCTGGCTGGCTGCGACGGCTGGCTTGGTGTCTGCACGAAGGGGTCTAGTTCTCACGTGCAAGCCGTCGTGGCTGGCTAATGCCCAACACCTCTCTGGGAGGTGGTCCCCACAATACCCGGTACTGAAATCTCGTTCGTTGTTACTTGGTCAGGATCAGCTTGCCCAAACGGGTGGCGCGCAGTTGATACGTTTCCCCGTTATGCAAAATGCTGATGTGACTATGTCCTTGCAGCAAAGCGTCGCTACGCACCACCCGTTCGGCCGTTTCGCCGGAACCGTTCGCACGCTCGGCAGCAGGCTTGGCGGCGGCCGTTGCCGTCGCTGCTGAAGCCTTCGGACGGCTGGTCAACGCAGCGGCCGGGCGGCGCAGGCTGAGCGTGCTGGTGCGAGTGGTATCGGTCATTCGTCTTCGCTGTTGTTTGATTCGATGGATGAATTCTAAATGATAACCATTCCTATTTACAAGAGGCAGAAATTCATCGGTTGAGACTTTCGATAGGCGCAGCGAAATCGAGACTAAAGGCGTAGCGGGCGAGAGGGCGCAGGGTGTTGCGCAGCGCGCTCCGGCGCCGCCTCGGACAGGTGATTCACCCGGGCGGCGGTGGGGATGGTAGACCAGAGGCAGGTCGCTCAATGCAGCGAGCCCGGCTCCTGTTTCGCCTGCACATACTGACGAATCAGCCGCACCGTATCGATGTCGTTCTCGCGGTAAGCCGACTTGACGATCTCCTGCGTCTGCACGGCGTCCTGGTCGTCGGAAACGGGCAGCGTGGTCGCGTATTCGAAGCGCAGGAAGAGTTGCAGTTCATCCGGCTGTTCGATCGTCATCGTCAGCGAGCCGCCGACATAGTCCGCTGTCGGCAGGATGTCGTAGCGCACGGCCTGGCTCTCATGGAGCGTCACGCGATCGCGCACGGTGGCCTGGCCATAGTGCAGTTCCCGCTCGATCGTATTGCCTTCGCGCGAGAGGATCGTGCAGCTGTCGAGTCCGATCACGAACAGTTGCGGCTGTTCGGCGCGCAGCACGAGACCTTCCCACAGCTGCTCGCGGGTCATGGAGTCGACAAACGGATTCAACGGGTCGTTGATCTGGATAAGGTGTTCGAAATTCAAGACGACGGCATCCTATGAAAGCGTTGCAAGCGTTGCAGTAACGCGGCCCGGACAGCTTCGCGCGCGTGCCGGGCCGTTCGCAGCGTCACGCGACAGTCAGACCCGATCGGATCGTGATGGAGCGCGTGAGGATCTTGTGAACTGGGCATGCATTGGCAATTTGCAAGAGCCGTTCCCGCTGTTCATCCGACAACTCGCCGAGCAGCGTGATTTTGCGGTCGATGGTCGAGCCCTCGTCGCCCTGTTCGATACCGAGCGTCACATGCACCTCTTCGAGCGGCCAGTCCTTGCGCTGCGCGTACATCTTGAGCGTGACCGACGTGCATGCGCCGAGGCTGGACAGCAGCAGCGAAACCGGAGTGGGGCCGCGATCGCCGCCGCCGAGCGATTCGGGTTCGTCGGCGAGCCACGTGTGCTTGCCGTCGTCGAGACGGACCTGGTAATTTGTCGAACCGATATGCGCGGTGACGGTGGCTTCTGCCATGCGGGCTCCTGAGCAGGACGGAAAACGCCGCGCGCGGCGGCTCGACGGCGTCAAGACGAGGGCGCGGCAGGAATTGCTATTGTGAACGAAGTCGGCGGCATTTGCGCCGCGAGTGCGCGCGGGCTCGCGGGAGGCGGCAACCTGGCATCGCGCGCGGTTTGGCAAATATCTGCGCCCCGGCGCGCGCGTTCGGCAAGTTGCTCAGTGGGTGATCGAACCCATACGGCCGGCCTGATAATCGACGACCGCCTGGCGGATTTCGTCTTCTGTATTCATGACGAACGGACCATAGCGCACGACGGGTTCCTTCAACGGCACGCCGCCGAGCAGCAGTACCTCGAGCGGCTCGGCGCCGGCCGTGAGCGTAATCGAGTCGCCGTCGTTGTTGAACACGACCATCTTGCGCGGGTCGATTTCCTGGCGGGCGTCGTCTTCGCCGTAAAAGCCTTTGCCCGACAAGCCGTATGCGAATACGCGATAGTCAGCCGGCACCGGCTGCCGGATCGTCGCGCCGGGTTGCAACGAAAAGTGCTGGTACAGAATCGGCGTGCGTGTTTCAACAGCGGCTTTCACGCCGAGCGCCTCGCCGGCGATCACCTTCACGCGAACCTTGCCGTCGGCCGAGGTCGCCACCGGAATTTCCGACGACGGCATCTCCTGATAACGCGGCGCGATCATCTTGTCGCGGCGCGGCAGATTCACCCACAGTTGCAAGCCATGCACGCGTCCGCCCGTCCGCACGAACGACGGGTCCGGCATCTCGCTATGCACGACGCCAGCGCCCGCAGTCATCCATTGCACGTCGCCGGCATGCAGGGTGCCGGAGTGGCCCGCCGAATCCTTGTGGCCGAACTGGCCTTCGAGCACATAGGTGACCGTTTCAAATCCGCGATGCGGATGGTCGGGCGCGCCTTTGGCCTCGCCGGGCGCGTAGTCGACCGGTCCCATTTCGTCGAGCAGCAGGAACGGATCGAAGTCCATCAGCATGCGCGTGGGAAACGGGCGGTGGACGACGAAACCGCCACCTTCGGTCGTGCGAACGGCAGGATAAGTGCGTTCGATCGTGCGTGTCGCGGTCATCAATGTCACCTCGAAAAATGGGGAATAGCGTTATTTTTGAAACATGGAGCTATTATAGGGACCGTTTTTTCGGGTGCCAGCCGCCGTCACGCAATGGATTGTTCTATTACTGGAACGATGAGATGAAGATCGATTCACACAATCTGAATGACCTGATGTATTTCTCGCAGGTCGTCGAACATGGCGGTTTCTCCGCCGCCGAACGCGTGCTGGGTATCTCCAAGTCGCGGCTGTCGCGCCGCTTGACGGAGCTCGAAGCGTCGCTCGGCGTGAGGCTTTTGCAGCGCTCGACACGCAAGCTCGCGCTCACAGAGGCGGGCCAACTTTTCTACCAGCATTGCCAGGCGATGTTGAGCGAGGCGCAGGCGGCCGTGAACGTCGTGCAGCAACTGCGTTCGTCGCCGCGCGGCACGGTGCGCGTCAGCGTGCCGGTCACGATCTCGCAGACGATACTGTCGACCATTCTGCCGGAATTCATGCATCGCTATCCGGAAGTGCGCGTAGTCATGCGCGTGACCAACCGCGTGGTCGATCTGTTCGAAGATTCGATTGACGTCGCATTGCGCGTGCGCTCCGATCCTCCGGAAAACGCCAATATCGTCGTGCGTCCTCTATGGCGCACGCAGCAGATGCTGGTCGGCGCGCCGAGTCTGTTGCAGCAGAATGCGCCGCCGCTGCAACCGGGAGATCTGTCGCGCTTCGAAACGCTCGACGTACCCACGGGCGACGGACGGCATGTCTACAACCTGATCGCGCCGGACGGCACGCGTCACGTACATGAACACGAGCCGCGTCTCGTCACCGCCGATCTGTTGACGATTCGCGAGGCCGTACTCCGTGGGGTAGGTATCGCTGCGTTGCCGGAAATGATGTACGGCGCCGCGTTGCGCGCGGGCCAGTTGTCGCCGGTGATGCCTGGCTGGACTTTTCCGATGCCGCAGTTGTACGCCGTTTTCGTGTCGCGCCAGGGAATGGTGCCGGCCGTACGCGCTTTCGTCGACTATCTGGTCGAGATGCTCGATCCCGATGAAGGCAAGCACATCATGGGCGAATGCCCGGCGTCCGAAACGCGCCAGCAGCCCGTACCCGTGCGTGCGGTGGCCGCTATCGCGTCCTAGCGGATCGCGAGCTTCGCGGCATCGTTTTTAGCATTGAAGCGCGGGCTGTCATGAGTACTTTCAATGGCCATTTGCTTGTGTGCGCGAGCTCATGGGGCTATATTGAAATCCCTTCGCTAAGGAGTCTCTTATGCGAAAACTCATGGCCGCTATCGTAGCCGGCCTGATAGGGCTGACCGCGCTGTCCGTGTCGAGCACGGCTGTCGCATGCGGTGATTCGAGCCAACAGTCTTCGGCTGATGGCAAATGATCCCGCCGCCCGAAGGCGCCAAGCGCGCACAAAAAAAGGCCTTCATCGTTTGATGAAGGCCTTTTACTTTTCAGCCCTTGTTTCATGGGCTTTTCTTCACTTCCGGGTACTGCGCCCACCGAATCCGGTAAGGTCACTTGCCTTTAGGCTGCGTGACGAAACCGATTTTCGTCAGGCCACCGGCCTGCGCTGCAGACATTACCTGCGCGACCTTTTCGTAAGGCACTTTACGATCTGCATCGAGATGCAATTCGGGTTGCGGATTCGCCTGTGCGGCCTCTGCAATTTTCGCGCTCAGTTCGGCCTCGTCCACTTTTTTGTCGTTCCACAACACGTTACCGTCAGCGTCGACTGCGACCGTGACCTGCGCGGGCTTGGTCTCTTCCTTCTGACTGCTTGCATGCGGCAGATCGATTTTCACCGCATGACGGATCACCGGAATCGTCACCATGAAAACGATCAGGAGAACCAACATCACGTCGACGAGCGGCGTCATGTTGATTTCGTTCATCAGGCCGTCGTCATCGTCGCCGGCGAAGGGGCTCATTGCCATCTGTATGCCTCGTCGTTCAGTTGGCGCTTCAGTTGGCGCGAGTCGCGAGACGCAGGCCGTCGCCGCGCTTGGACGACGACAGTCGCGCGCCCGTCACGAAGAATGCGTGCAAGCCATGCGCGAAACGGCTCAGCTTGGCAACGATCGCCTTGTTTGCGCGCGTCAGTGCGTTGTAGCCCAGCACGGCCGGAATTGCAACGAAGAGACCGAATGCGGTCATGATCAGCGCTTCGCCGACCGGGCCCGCCACCTGGTCGATCGACGACTGGCCGCTCGCGCCGATTGCCAGCAGCGCATGATAAATGCCCCACACCGTGCCGAAGAGACCCACGAACGGCGCCGTGCTGCCGATCGACGCGAGAATTGCGAGTCCGCTCTGCATGCGGGCAACGCTTTCGTCCATCGTGTCCTTCAAACAGCGCGTGACCCAATCGGACACGTCCATGCGGTCGTGCAGATGCGGCTGCGTCTGGTGATGATGATCGGCCGCTTCCTGGCCCGACAGCGCCAGCGCGAGGAACGGATTGTCATGCGGCGTCGACGATCCGGCGCCAAGCTTTTTCACGCCGTCAGCGAGATCGTCGGAATGCCAGAATGCCTGCTCGGCGTTCTTCGTGAGGCGGTTCAAACGCATCACGTTCCAGCCTTTGATGACGATCACGCTCCACGACATCACCGACATCACCAGCAGCGCGAGCGCGATGCCGCGCGTGACGAAATCCCCTTGCGCCCACACGTGCGCCAATCCGTAGTTTTGCATTGCAATTCCTTTTTTTTGAAATCCGCTTCAATCTTCGAGATTGAAGTTGTAAGGCTGGGTGTACGCGGCCCGAACGGGTTGGCCGTCTTCGAGATAGGGTTTGCACGCGATCGAATGCGCGGCGGCTAGCGCGGCGTCGTCGAGCCGGCTGAAGCCGCTGCTTTTCTTCAGCTCGATGTTCTCGAGCTTGCCGGTCAGGCCCACCACGAACTTGACGTACGCGGTGCCGCTTTCCCCGCGGCGGCGCGAGAGGGCCGGGTAGTCCGGCTTCGCAATGTTGCAGTCGAGGTGCGAGACGTTTTTCGGCGCGGTGATTTCCATTGTCTGACGGCCGATTGCCGGAGCAGCCGGTGCCGGGGGCGCCGCCGGAGCGGGCGGTGCGGCCGGCGTCGGTTCGGCGGCCGCTACGGGCGTTGGCGACGGCACGGGCGCCTCGTGCAGCGGCGCTGGCGTTGGCTTGGTTGGCGTCGGCTTGGGCTGCACCTTCGGCTTGCTGCGAACCGGCGGCGCCGGCGTGGGCGGGGGCGGCGCGACCGATTGCATCGCGACCGGCGCGGCAACAGGCGCCGGCGGCAGCAACTGTGCAGTCATCACGCGCGACTCGATGGTTGCCTCGACCGGATCGTGACGCAGCGTCAGGACGACGGCCAGCAGCGCGACGTGAACCGCCGCAACCATGGCGGTCGCCGTCAGGACGCGGGAATTCATTCGGGGGGACGAAGCCGGTGCGGCACCGGCTAAAGCGGTATGCGAAGCCTGCATGTTAGCGTGGCGGCGCGCTGTCGAGGGAGCGCGGCTGACAAAACATCGTCATGTTCGGAAGATCACCAGCGAAATACACATTGTGGTCACGAAACCAATCAGCAATTCCATCTCGAACTCCATTAATGGGTGAGCGGGTAGCTGGCTGGCAGGGATACTGGCTTGCTGACGGCAGTGCGATTAACTGAAAAGCGTTGAATCGGCACCAGAAAACAGGGAGCAACGGCTAACGATACGGAGCAGGCACTCAGACGTGCCTCACGTCCTCGCGCCAGGTTTCGAACGGTACGTTACGCCGCCTTGCGCTCGTAAAACATCATGGGCACAGCTTGCGGTTGGGGCTCGAAGCCGCAGCGGCTTGCGCACACGCCGCTTTGCATCATCACGTCGCGCACTGAATCCGCGCACTTGCCGCAGCAGGACGCAACGCCGAGCTCGAATTGCAGCTCGTCGAACGAATCGACGCCTTCCGCGATCGAGGCACGGATCTTTCGGTCAGAAACAGACTTGCAGACACAGACAATCATGGCAGGGCGTCATAGCTAACGTTAATGCGAATTATTATCATTATGTTTGAGCCGTTTGGCAAGCGTCCCACGCGGTTTTTTGTAACAAAACCAGACTCTTAGAAGGGTTTCGACTATGCAGACGGCGGCTAGAGAGCCGCGTACGCCCCCGCCAAACGCCATCGAAGGCACGCATAAAAGCGCCAGAAAGTCTCTGGAACGGGCGCCCGGGGAGGCTTTCAGGCAGGTTGCGAGGACGGTGCGGTACGGCGCGAAGGAATGAGTACGCGCTCGACCTGCGCGTCGATTTCCAGCAGCGTGGCGACAAGTTGCCGCAGATGCGTGCCGTCGCCGGTGGAATAGAAGCGCGGCAGCGCGGCGTCCGCCGTTTGCGGCGCTGCGCGCACGCCGTGTTGTTCGAGCACGCGCTCCAGCTGGCGGGCAATAGCCACGCTGGTGTCGATAAGCGCGAGCCGGTCGCCGACGATGTCGCGAATTGTGGCGTCGAAGAATGGATAGTGCGTGCAGCCAAGCACCAGCGTGTCGGCGCCCGCGTCCAGCATCGGCTGAAGATAGCCGCGCAGCAGCGCGCGCAGTTCCGCCGAACCGACGTCGCAGCGCTCGACCGCCTGCACGAGCCCGTGACCGGGCTGGCACAGAAAGCGGCAATCCGCGGCGTAGCGTTCCAGCAGCGCCTGAAAGCGCGCGCTGCGCAACGTGACTTGCGTGGCGAGCACGCCGGCAACCCGAGTTTTCGATTGCAACGCGGCGGGCTTGATGCCCGGCTCGACACCGACGAGCGGAATGGACAGTTTCTCGCGAACCAGCGCGATGGACTGCGCGGTTGCCGTATTGCAGGCCACGACGAGCGCTTTCGCGCCCTGTTTGACGAGCCACTCGCCGATAGCCAGCGTGCGGTCGGCGATGAAGTCGTCGTCGCGCTCGCCATACGGCGCATAAAGCGAATCGGCGACGTAGAGCAACGCCTCGTCAGGCAACTGTGCCCGAACCGCTCTCAACACCGACAGCCCGCCGAGGCCCGAGTCGAAAATGCCGACGGGCGCCCGCGAATCCGCGCTCAGGGAGCCAATTGATGCGTTCGTAGACGACGATTGTTCGGGCATAAGCGATCGGGGCGGCCGGCGCGGCGTTCAGGAAAAGCAGGGGAAAGCAGGGAAAAAGCGAAGCGAGCAAGTATATCGCCAACGCGGCGCATGCTATCCCGTATGAGCCGGGACCTGCGCCAGCGCTTGAGCGTACCCAGCGGACCCGCGCGATCCGATCAGGACTCCACCGAGCCCATGGCGGTTTGCTGGTAGTTCTGAATGCCGACCTTGTCGATCAGGTCGAGTTGCGTTTCGAGCCAGTCGATGTGCTCTTCTGTGTCGTCGAGAATCTTCACGAAGATTTCACGCGAGATGAAATCGCGAACCGATTCGCAATACGCAATGGCTTCCTTGCAGGTGCTCTGCGAGATCTGCTCCAGCTTCAAATCGCATTCGAGAATTTCTTTCGTTTCCTCGCCGATCAGCAGTTTGTGCAGATCTTGCAGGTTCGGCAGACCGTCGAGCATGAAAACGCGTTCGATCAGCCAGTCGGCATGCTTCATTTCGCCGATCGACTCATCGTATTCATGCTTGCCGAGTTTCTCGAGGCCCCAATGCTTATACATCCGCGCGTGCAGGAAATACTGGTTGATCGCGGTCAGCTCGTTTTTCAACTGCGCGTTGAGGTACTCGATAACTTTCGTGTCGCCTTGCATGATCTTTCCTTTTTCGGGGGACTTCAATTTTCCAACAACAATAAACGCCATGCCTTAAAAAGCCAAGAGAACAGAACATCTTTCGACGTCGGTCCCGGCATGCGCGTAATGCGGGGCATCCATGAAAAAAGCCGGGACCGTGGCCCCGGCTTCTCAAGACACGCTATGCGCGTCGGCGGCGAATCAGACGGTTGCGACGGGAATCTTGCCGATCTTTGCTTGCCATTCCTTCGGGCCGGTCTGGTGCACCGAGGTGCCGCTCGAATCGACCGCCACTGTGACCGGCATGTCCTGCACGTCGAACTCGTAGATTGCTTCCATGCCGAGGTCTTCGAATGCCAGCACCTTTGCGCTGCGAATCGCCTTCGACACCAGGTAAGCCGCGCCGCCCACGGCCATCAGATACGCGGCTTTGTGCTTCCTGATTGCCTCGATCGCGACCGGTCCGCGCTCGGCCTTGCCGATCATCGAGATGAGACCCGTTTGCGACAGCATGGTCTCGGTGAACTTGTCCATGCGGGTTGCCGTGGTCGGGCCTGCGGGGCCGACAGCTTCGTCGCGCACCGGATCAACCGGGCCGACGTAGTAGATCACGCGGTTCGTGAAGTCGACCGGCAGCTTCTCTCCCTTGGCCAGCATGTCCGCGATGCGCTTGTGCGCGGCGTCGCGGCCCGTCAGCATCTTGCCCGACAGCAGCAGCGTCTGGCCCGGCTTCCACGAAGCGACTTCTTCCGGCGTCAGAGTGTTCAGATCGACGCGCTTGCTGGTCTCCGTGTTCGGTTCCCATTGCACCTTCGGCCATGCATCGAGCGACGGCGCTTCGAGCTTGGCGACGCCCGAGCCGTCGAGCGTGAAGTGCGCGTGACGCGTGGCCGCACAATTCGGGATGATCGCAACCGGCTTGGACGCGGCGTGCGTCGGGGCGGCCATGATCTTCACGTCGAGCACTGTGGCAAGGCCGCCCAGGCCTTGCGCTCCGATGCCGAGCGCATTGACCTTCTCGTGCAGTTCGACGCGCAGTTCCTCGATCCAGTCTTTCGGGCCGCGTGCGATTACGTCCTGAATGTCGATCGGGTCCATCAGCGATTCTTTTGCCATCACCATGGCTTTCTCAGCCGTGCCGCCGATGCCGATGCCGAGCATGCCCGGCGGGCACCAACCCGCGCCCATGGTCGGCACCGTCTTAAGAATCCAGTCGACGATGGAGTCCGACGGATTCAGCATCGCGAACTTCGACTTGTTTTCCGAGCCGCCGCCCTTGGCCGCGACTTGCACGTCGACCTTATCGCCCGGCACGATTTCGTAGTGAATCACGGCCGGCGTGTTGTCTTTCGTGTTCTTGCGCGCACCTTCGGGCGGGCTCACGATCGACGCGCGCAGCACATTGTCCGGGTTCAGGTAACCACGGCGCACGCCTTCGTTGATCATGTCGGTGACGCCCATCGTCGCACCGTCCCAACGCACGTCCATGCCGACCTTCACGAACACTGTGACGATGCCCGTGTCCTGACAGATCGGACGCTTGCCTTCGGCGCACATGCGGCTGTTGGTGAGAATCTGCGCAATCGCATCTTTCGCGGCCGGGCTCTGTTCGAGTTCGTACGCGCGGCCCAGGGCCTGGATGTAGTCGAGCGGATGGTAGTAGCTGATGTATTGCAACGAATCAGCAATGCTCTGAATCAGATCTTCCTGTTTGATGACGGTCATGGCTAAGCTCGGTGGGGACGGTAGCGCTTTTTTCTGTTCGCAGGCTGTGCGGTCAGTCGTGCGCTTTCAGGGGAGTGGAACCGCTGGAACCCAGCGGCTGCAGATCCGCGGGTTCCTGAAAATGAGTCGGATGCGTGTGCGTGGTCAGCCGGTCGACCAGGGCCATGATCAGTGCCGAGACGAGGAACGCGACGTGGATGATGACCTGCCACATGATGGTGTGCGTCGAGTTCTGGTCCGGGCTGATAAACGTTTTCAGCAGATGGATCGACGAGATGCTGATGAGCGCCATGGCGAGCTTCACTTTCAGCACGCCGGCGTTCACGTGGTCGAGCCATTCGGGCTCGTCGGGATGGCCTTCCACACCGAGGCGCGACACGAACGTTTCATACCCGCCGATGATCACCATGATCAGCAGGTTCGAAATCATGACCACGTCGATCAGACCGAGCACGACCAGCATGATGTTGGTTTCGTCGAGCGTCATCGACGCTGTAACGAGATGCCAGACTTCCTTCAGGAACAGCACGACGTACACGGCCTGCGCGACGATCAACCCGAGATACAGCGGCACCTGCAGCCAGCGGCTCATGAAGATGACGACGGGCAGCGGGCGCATGGGTCGGCGTTGGCGCGGGGAATTGATTCGCGAAGCGGACATAGACAGAAATCGGATCGAACGCAGGTGACGGAACGTGGAGCAAATGAGCCCGACAGCGTGCGAATCACGCGCGCGGATCGGCACGGAAAGCAAAGTGCGCAGGCGCGGCACAGGCGCGAGGCGAGCCCATATTGGGCCGGCAGCGGCCCGGCAACGCTGGCATCAGCGCGCGCTATTGTACAGCGTTGGGCGAATTTGCTGCGGCGCGGCGGGCACGGTCGAGGCCCAACGCTTACGATGCAACCGGCGGTACGCGCTTAACTTTCAGACTCGCGAGTCCAATGCCTGCAATCACGCACGCAAGCGCGACGCCGTGCGCAAGCGTCGGACGCTCGCCGAGAAACGCAATGCCGTAGATGGCCGCGGCAACCGGCAGCACGGCACTGAACACGCCCGCAAGACTGCCGGGCACATGCCGGATGCCTTTCATCCAGAGCCAGAAGGAAAAGATGCTTGCGGATAGTCCATACCACAGCACCAACGTCCACACGCCAGGCGGCACCGCGCGATAGTCGAAATCGACGAGCGCTGTCGCGCCGAACGGCAGCATCAACAGCAGGCCGAACAGATGCGTGTATGCACAGATGTCGATAGGTGCGAGCGTTTGCGTGAGGCGCCGCGACAGGATGATGTAGAGCGACTCGCAGCACACTGCGCCGAGCACCATCAGGTTGCCCGTGAACGAAGTCTCGCCGTGCGCGCCCGCATCGACATGCGCGAGATTGATGACCACCACGCCCGCAATGGCCAATGCAATCGATGCAAGCGCGCGTCCATTGGGACGCTCCTTGAGAATAAGCCACGACAGCAGCGCGACGACAGCCGGAATGGTGCTCGTGATGACGCCCGCCGCCACCGCACTCGTGCGCTGCACGCCATTGAGCATGAGTAGCGTAAACCCGAAGGTCCCGAAGAGCGCCTGCAGAAACAGATTGAGCCATTCATCGCGCTTCACGTGACGCAGTTTCGCGATGCGCAAAAGCGGCCACAGCACGGCCATAGCGATCACGAAGCGCAGCAGCGCGAACAGCGGAACGGGGACGAATTGGACAATCGATTTACCGATGCCGACATTGCTGCCGACGAGCAGCATCGAACTGATAAGGAGCAGGGCGTAGCGATTCAAACTGGAATCCGGGCAGCTAGTTCAGTTAGCATTGTATTAGGGCTCGCAAAGCAACGTGAGGGAAGCAGGCGTAACGAAGGTGACCTGCATGGCGTGCGCGAACGGCGCAGCATGCGAGGCTCGTTGAAAGCGTCGTACGAATCGCATAAGGGTTTGTGCGGGCAAGCCGATGCCGCTCGCGTAAGTGGCCGGTAAGTTGCACCGCTTATGGTTGAATGAGAGCGGACGTTGTCCCGCCTGCGTTTATGTTGCGTTGCGGCATGAAGCAGGCTGACGGAAACGGTCCGCGGCGCAGCGACATCACACTGTCAATGCGCGAGGCGGGAGACACACGCCTGCAATCGCGTCTGATTGCGGCGTCCACATGACACGGCGCGCGAACGGTGCGCCGGCACAGGTTTTACGTTTCATCTTCACCAAGGGGTTGTCGATGTCTGCGATTGAATCGGTTCTTCAGGAACGCCGTGTTTTCCCGCCCTCCGCCGAAGCAGCGGCCGGTGCCACGATCTCCGGCATGGACGCTTACCATGCGCTGACCGCCGAGGCGGAACGAGATTACGAAGGCTTCTGGGGGCGCCTCGCTCGCGAGACGCTAAGCTGGAACAAGCCCTTCACGAAAGTGCTCGACGAATCGAAAGCGCCGTTCTACACGTGGTTCGAGGACGGTCAGCTGAATGCGTCGTACAACAGCATCGACCGTCACGTGGAAGCGGGCAACGGCGAGCGCGTCGCGATCGTTTTCGAAGCCGACGACGGCACCGTCACCAACGTTACGTATCAGGATCTGCTGCAACGTGTGTCGCGCTTTGCGAACGCGCTGAAAACGCGCGGCGTGAAGAAGGGCGACCGCGTGGTGATCTATATGCCGATGTCGATCGAAGGCATTGTCGCGATGCAGGCATGCGCGCGGATCGGTGCGACGCACTCGGTGGTGTTCGGCGGCTTCTCGTCGAAGTCGCTCAACGAACGGCTCGTCGACGTGGGCGCAGTCGCGCTCGTTACTTCGGACGAACAGATGCGCGGCGGCAAGGCGCTGCCGTTGAAGAACATAGCCGACGAAGCGCTCGCAATGGGCGGCTGCGAAGCCGTCAAGAGCGTGATCGTCTACCAGCGCACCGGCGGCAAGATTGCGTGGAACGAAAGCCGCGATCTGTGGATGCATGAGATCTCACAAGCCGAGTCGGATCAATGCGCGCCCGAGTGGGTCGGTGCCGAGCATCCGCTTTTCATTCTCTATACATCGGGTTCGACGGGCAAGCCGAAGGGCGTTCAGCACAGCACGGGCGGCTATCTGCTGTGGGCCGCGCAGACCATGAAGTGGACCTTCGACTGGAAGTCCAGCGACGTGTTCTGGTGTACCGCGGACATCGGCTGGATCACGGGTCACAGCTACATCACTTATGGTCCGCTGACGCTCGGCGGCACCCAGGTCGTGTTCGAAGGTGTGCCGACCTATCCGAACGCCGGCCGCTTCTGGGACATGATCGCGAAGCACAAGGTCACGCTGTTCTATACGGCGCCGACCGCGATCCGCTCGCTGATCAAGGCCGCGGAAGCCGATGCGAAAGTGCATCCCAAGAGCTACGACCTGTCGACGCTGCGCATCATCGGTACGGTCGGCGAGCCGATCAATCCGGAAGCGTGGGTGTGGTATCACGAGAACGTCGGCGGCGGACGCTGCCCGATTGTCGATACATGGTGGCAAACGGAAACCGGCGGCCACATGATCACGCCGCTACCGGGCGCAACGCCGCTCGTGCCGGGCTCGTGCACGCTGCCTTTGCCGGGCATCATGGCGGCGGTCGTCGACGAAACCGGCCAGGACGTGCCGAACGGGCAGGGCGGCATTCTGGTGGTGAAGCGGCCTTGGCCTTCCATGTTGCGTAACGTGTGGGGCGATCCGGACCGTTACAAGAAGAGCTATTTCCCCGAGGAGCTCGGCGGCAAGCTGTATCTCGCCGGCGACGGCGCGGTGCGCGACAAGGACACCGGCTACTTCACGATCATGGGCCGCATCGACGATGTGCTCAATGTGTCGGGTCACCGTCTCGGCACGATGGAGATCGAATCGGCGCTGGTGTCGAACCCGATCGTCGCGGAGGCCGCCGTGGTCGGCCGGCCAGATGCAACAACCGGCGAGGCGGTATGCGCGTTCGTCGTGTTGAAGCGCGCGCGTCCGGAAGGCGAGGAGGCGGTCAAGCTCGCCAACGAATTGCGCAACTGGGTCGGCAAGGAGATCGGTCCGATCGCGAAGCCGAAGGACATCCGCTTCGGCGAGAATCTGCCGAAGACGCGTTCAGGCAAGATCATGCGCCGTCTGTTGCGTTCGCTTGCAAAGGGCGAGGAGATCACGCAAGACGTATCGACGCTGGAGAACCCGGCGATCCTCGATCAGCTCGGCGAGTCGCTTTAAAAAAGCATGCGTCTGCCGGCACGTTGCAGATGAAAAGGCAGGGGGCGTATCGGACGATGCGCTCCTCGCCGAATGCCTGATCAGCCTTCGGGCGGACAATCCCGATTGCCTGCGCGGTGCCTTTTTGATACATAGGCGCATGGCCGCGCCTCACCACTCTTCTCACGCTACGCAGAACCCCGCGCCCGAGCCGCCGGCGGTGTCGGCGGCGCTTGCTCGCGCACATCAGAAGTACTGGCGCTTCAATCTCGCGCTCATCGCGGCGTTGATGTCGGTAGGTTTCGCCGTTTCGTTCCTGTTGCCGCTCGCGGCACCCGCTCTCGCGCATCTGCGTTTTGCCGGCTTCAGATTGCCGTTTTACTTCGGCGCACAAGGCGCGATCCTGATGTATCTAGCGCTGATCATCGTGTATATCGTGTCCATGCAGCGCGCCGACCGCCACTTGCAACGTGCGTTCGAGGCCGACGCTCACACTGCTGCCGACACCGGTGCCGCTTCAGGCGCTGGTGTGGCCGCAAGCCCGACCGCCGCCGATGCCGCCGATGCCGGCGTGCGCGGGAACCTGATCCGATGAAGCTGACGAACAGGCTGGTTCGCTCATATGCGTTTTACACGCTTGGCTTCCTGCTGTTCATCTATGTGATGTGGCGCATCGAGCGCACGACCGGGCCGGGCATGTGGATCGGCTACGTGTTCCTGTTCGTGCCGATTGCCGTGTACGCGGTGATCGGCTTGCTGTCGCGCACGTCGGATCTCGTCGAATACTACGTGGCGGGACGGCGCGTGCCGTCCGCGTTCAACGGCATGGCGACGGCGGCGGACTGGCTTTCGGCGGCTTCGTTCATCGGCCTCGCCGGGTCGATCTACGCAACCGGCTACGACGGCCTGGCCTATCTGATGGGCTGGACGGGCGGCTATTGCCTCGTTGCGTTTTTGCTCGCGCCATACGTGCGCAAGCTCGCGCGCTACACGATTCCCGATTTCCTCGGCACACGTTTTTCGAGCAACGCCGTGCGCGGCCTCGCGGCGTTGTCGGCGATTCTGTGTTCGTTCGTTTATCTGGTTGCGCAGATTCAGGGCGTCGGCCTGATTGCGACACGCTTCATTGGTGTCGACTTTGCTGTGGGCATTTTCTGCGGACTCGCGGGGATTCTCGTGTGTTCGTTTCTCGGCGGCATGCGCGCGGTGACGTGGACACAGGTTGCGCAATACATCATTCTGATTTCGGCGATCCTGATTCCCGTTTCGATGATCGCGCATAAGGACGGCCTCGGCTGGGTGCCGCAATTAAGTTACGGCCGTTTGATGGAGCGTATGGAGAGCCTCGAGAAGCAGGTGCGCGACGAGCCGCTCGAGCAGACCGTGCGCGACGATTATCGCCGCCGGGCCGCGCTGATGCAGCAGCGGCTCGACATGCTGCCGCATTCATTCGTCGCGCAGAAGCTGAAGCTCACACAGGAGGTGGCGGATCTGCGCCGCCGCAATGGTCCGCTGCGCGAGATCAAGGAGCGCGAGAAAGCGCTCGAGCAGTTTCCGCGCGATGCCGCTGCCGCGCAGATCGTTTGGAGCCAGCAGCGAGATGAGATGCTGATGCGTGCTGCCGCGCCGCTGCCGATGCACGAGCCGTTCCCCGCGGCTAGCGATGACGACCGTCGCATGCACGAGCGCAACTTTCTTTCGCTTCTGCTGTGCCTGTCGCTCGGCACGGCGAGCTTGCCGCATATTCTGACGCGCTATAACACGACGACGTCGGTAGCTTCCGCGCGACGCTCGGTCGGCTGGACGCTCTTTTTCGTCGCGCTGTTTTATGTGACCGTGCCGGTGCTTGCGGTACTGATCAAGTACGAGATGTTGACGAACCTCGTCGGTCATCACTTTTCCGATCTGCCGCAATGGCTCACGCAATGGCGCAAGGTGGAGCCGAGCCTGATCACGCTCGCGGACACCAATGGCGACGGCATCGTGCGATGGAGCGAGATTCAGATGCAGCCCGACATGGTGGTGCTTGCCGCGCCGGAGATCGCGGGATTGCCGTATGTGATGTCTGGCCTGATCGCGGCGGGCGCATTGGCCGCGGCGCTTTCGACAGCTGACGGTCTGCTGCTCACGATTGCGAATGCGCTATCGCACGACGTGTATTACCACATGGTCGACCCGGGCGCGTCGAGTCAGCGGCGCGTGACCATTTCGAAGATTCTGCTGCTCGGAGTGGCGCTGTTTGCGTCGTATGTGGCGTCGCTCAACACGGGCAACATTCTGTTTCTGGTCGGCGCGGCATTTTCACTGGCGGCGTCGAGCCTGTTTCCGGTGCTGGTGCTGGGCGTGTTCTGGAAGCGCACGACGCGGCTCGGCGCGGTGGCCGGCATGCTGGCGGGGCTACTCGTGTGCATCTACTACATTGTTTCGACCTATCCCTTCTTCGCGCAGATGACGGGCTTTGCCGGGCCGCGGTGGTTCGGCATCGAACCGATCAGTTCGGGCGTGTTCGGCGTGCCGGCGGGCTTTCTGGTGGCGATCGGCGTAAGCCTTTTCGACCGCAAACCGGATGCTTATACGACGGCGCTGGTGGACTATATCCGTCATCCGTAGAGCGGTTTGCGCGAGGGTGTAGCGGACGGCTCGAAGTTTGCTATAATTCGGCTCCCCGCCGGAGAGATGGATGAGCGGTTTAAGTCGCACGCTTGGAAAGCGTGTATAGGTTAATAGCCTATCCGGGGTTCGAATCCCCGTCTCTCCGCCAGAATTTCAGTACGGCTTTGCGGCCGATTCAATTCCCGATCTGTGCCATAAAATCGGGGTTGTGCCATAGATCAGTCAGCGAAGCGGCCTTGATCGCTCCGGTCTGCGTCGACAAATCCCCTTTGTGACCTAGCGGTCTGCGTCCGCCAGAAGCGCTTGCGCGTGTCCGACGTCTGCGCGTCACAGGCGCCCGTTCGCCCATCCGCGAATCAGGCGCTTGCCAGGCCAATGTCATTTGAATCGTCGAAGGGAGGTTGCCTACAACCTCCCTTCGCTTCTACTTCATCAAACCAGCGCATTACTAGCAGCCGCCGCCCGCCCGCGCAGCCACGTGATGCTCGCAAAGAGCAGCACTGCGAACACGATCAGCATTGTCGCTACGGCGAGGATCGACGGGTCGATCGAGTCGCGAATTCCACTCCACATCTGCCGCGGCACGGTTGTCTGATCCGGGCCGCCGATGAACAGAATGACAATCACCTCGTCGAATGACGTCGCGAACGCGAAGACGCTGCCCGTGGCGATCGCCGGCATGATGAGCGGCAACGTCACGCGCCTGAATGTCACCCACGGCGGCGCGCCGAGCCCTGAAGCGGCACGCAGCAGGCTGTGGTCGAACGAAAGCAACGAAGCGGTCACGGTAATCACGACGAATGGCGTGCCGAGCGCCGCATGCGCAAGCACCACACCGGGATACGAGTTCACGAGTCCGAGCGGCGCGAAGATCAGATAGAAGCCCGCTGCGACCACGACGATGGGTACGATCATCGGCGAAATGATGAGCGGCATGATCAGCGAGCGCAGCGGAAACTGCGAGCGCGACAGGCCCAATGCGGCGAGCGTGCCGAGACCCGTGGCAATCACCGTCGAAGCCGCGCCGATGCCGAGGCTATTGAGGAGCGAGCGTTGCCAGTCCGCGCTCGTCAGCGCCTGCTCATACCAGCGCAGCGAAAATCCCTGCATCGGGTAAGAAAAGTAGGATCCCGAATTAAACGAGAGCGGGATGATCGCGAGAATTGGCGCAATCAGGAAGAACAGCACGAGCGCGGTATGCAGCCGCACCCAGCGCGCGGCGACGCGTTCGGTCAGCATCTTGTTGCGTTGATCTTGCATATCGTTCCTTCGTCGTGTCCCTTCGTCGTGCTTCGTCGCATGTGCGTTCGAACGGTGCTTACCCGAAGCGCAGGCGGTCAATGCCTACGATCCGGTTAAAGAGAAAATAGAAGATCGCCGTAAAGATCACGAGATAGGCCGAGAGCGCACCGGCGAGGCCCCAGTTGAGTTGCGTGTTCGTCTGCATCGCAATGAGTTGGCTGATCATCTCGTCGCCGGCGCCACCGAGCAGCGCAGGCGTGATGTAGTAGCCGAGCGCGAGCACGAATACGAGGAAGCAGCCGGCGCCGACGCCCGGCAGCGTCTGCGGCACATAGATCCGCACAAACGCGGTGAACGGGTGCGCGCCGAGCGATTGCGCGGCGCGCATATAAACCGGCGACACGCTTTTCATGACCGAATAGATCGCGAGAATCATGTACGGCAGCAGCACGTGTGTCATGCCGATCAGAACGCCTGTTCGATTGAAGATGAGCGGCAGCGGGTGAGTGGCGAGGCCGAGACCCGTCACGAGACTATTGATGACGCCGCCCGGTTGCAGCAACACGTACCACGCCGTCGTGCGCACGAGCAGCGAAGTCCAGAACGGCACGATCACGAGAAGCATCAACCGGTTGCTGCTTTTCGCGGGCAGATTCGCAAGCAGCCACGCGACAGGGTAGCCGAGCACGAGACACAGCAGCGTGACCGTCGCGCTGATCGAGATGGTCCGCACGAATGCTTGCCGGTACACCGAAGCGTTATCCGCGACGAACGCGAGCGTGCCTTGCGGCGTCACTTGCGCATCGACTGCGGCGAGCAGATAGTCGGGCGTCGGCGACGCGGCGGCTCGCTTCAGCAAGCGCCAGGTTTCGGGCGAGTTCCAGCGTTCATCCAGTTCGACGAGCGCCGGCTTCCACGCCGGCGGCGGATCGCCCGACAGCTGGCGCGCGGTGCGCATGAGCAGGCTGCGAAACTCCGGCTGTGCGAAGTTCAGCCGCCGCGCGACGGTGCCGAGCTGTCCGCTTTGCTGCGCCTCCTTGAGCCCCGCGGCGAGCAGCGCGAACGTGGCTTCGTCCGGCACGCCGCGACCGTCCCATGCATCGAGCGCACGCGTAAGTGCAGGCATGCTGTCCGGCACTTCGCGGTTCTCGACGCTGCGCGCGAGCAGCAGCATGATCGGCGCAATGAACGTCGACAGCAGAAACACGAGCAACGGCAGCGCAAGCAGCAACGCCTGCAACGATGCGCGGCGGCGCGCCTTCTGGAACGACGCGCGGCCTTCGGCTCTCGTCGGAGAGCCCGGGACCGTGCCTTGGGCGGAAGCGGGCATGCTGGTAGTCAAGTTGGGCTCTCGTCGAACGGTGGCGTTACTGCGTCAGCCATACCTGGAAGCGCTTGTTGATCTGGTCCGCGTTGTCGGCCCAGAAGTTCGCGTTGATCTGCAGCGCGCGCTTGAAGTTCTCGGGTGCGGTCGGCAGATCGGCAAGACGCTGCTTGTCGATGAGCGCAATCGCGTCCTTGCGCGGCGGCGCGTACGCGATGTACTTCGACAGATCCGCGTAAGCCTTGGGTTGCGAAGCCGAGACGATGAATTTCGCCGCGGCGTCGGCGTGCTTCGCGCCCGTCGGCACGGCCCACCAGTCGAAGTCGTAGACCTGCGCGTCCCAGACCGCCTTGAACGGCTTGTTGTCTTTCTTCGCGGCATCGGAGATGCGGCCGTTGTAGGCCTGCGTCATGACGACCGCGCCGTCGGCGAGCAGCTGCGGCGCCTGCGCGCCCGACTCCCACCACACAATGCTCTTCTTGATCGTGTCGAGTTTCTTGAACGCGCGATCCACGCCGGCGGGCGTGCCGAGCACCTTGTAGACATCTTTGGGATCGACACCGTCCGCGATCAACGCCCATTCCATCGATACCTTCGGCGACTTGCGCAAGCCGCGCTTGCCCGGGTATTTCTGCAGGTCGAAGAAGTCGTTGACGGTGGTCGGCGCGGTCTTGAGCTTGCTCGCGTCGTACGCATAGACCGTCGACCACACCATGCTCGCGACCGCGCAATCGCTGATCGAGCCGGGAATGAAGTCGCTCGTCTTGCCGATCGTCTTCTTGTCGAACTTCTGCAGGAGGCCTTCCTCGCAGGCGGTGATCTCATCGTTGGTTTCGAGGTCGATCAGGTCCCACGTGGTGTTTTTGGCCTGCTCCATCGCGGAAAGCTTGGCGAGCCCGCCGTCGTACGATTCGGTCGAGAAGCCGATCCCCGTGGCCTGCGTAAACGGTTCGAAGTAGGCCTTCTTGGCCGCCGCTTCGTACGCGCCGCCGAAGGTCACGACGGAGAGCGTCTCCGCTGCCTGGGTGGTCACGGTGGCGAATGCGGCTACGGCGAGTGCAGCGCATTGTGCTTTGATGAGGGTGCGCATGTCAGTTGGCTCCTGCTGGTGCGGTCGTGATTATGGAAGGTGAGGGCGGTGTGGTTACGTTGATTGCGGGCGTGCTGCGCGGCGCAGGTGCGGCGAGAATCTTGCAGTCGTCGTAGCGCCACGCGACGTCGATGGTGCTGCCGGGCGAGGGCAGCGCATGACGCTGGGTGTTCGGCACTTTCACAACGATCGAATCGCGCGAGCCGAGCGTCAGATGTACACGGTGATGATCGCCGCAATACACCAGTTCGTCGACGCGCGCACGCACTACGTTGTCGTGTTCGGCGGCGAGCGTGCCTTCCGCGCTCGGGATATGCGCGCGTTCGGGGCGCAGCGCGAGCATCGCTTCGTCGCCGGCGCGCAGGCCTTCTTCGCAACGGCCGCGAATCATGCTGCCGTCCGAAAGCGCGAGCGTTGCGGAGCCGTCGCCCGTATTCGCCACGCGTCCGGTCAGTCCATTGTTCTCGCCGACGAAGTTGGCGACGAACGCGTTCTGCGCATTTTCGTAAAGCTCGCTCGGTGTGGCGGCCTGCTGAATGCGGCCATCGGAAAACACGGCCACGCGGTTCGACATGGTTAGTGCCTCCGCCTGATCATGCGTCACGTAGACGATCGTGAGCGACAGTTCGCGATGCAGGCGCATGATTTCGTATTGCATCGTTTCGCGCAGGCGCTTGTCGAGCGCACCGAGCGGCTCGTCCATCAGCACGACACTCGGCTCGAAAACGAGCGCACGTGCGAGCGCGACGCGCTGCTGCTGTCCGCCGGAGAGTTGCGCAGGACGCCGGTTCGCCAGATGCGGAAGTTCGATCATGTCGAGCGCACGCTTCACACGCACCTTCTGCTCGGCGCGGCTCACGTGCCGCACGGAAAGCGGAAAGGCGACGTTCTCCGCAATCGTCAGATGCGGAAAGAGCGCGTAGTTCTGAAACACCATGCCGATGTCGCGCTGATGCGGCGGCTTGTCGTCGAGGCGGCGGCCGTCGAGGCGGATCTCGCCGTGAGTGGGCGTTTCGAATCCCGCGAGCATCATCAGCGTGGTTGTCTTGCCCGAGCCGGAGGGACCGAGCAGCGACAGAAATTCTCCCTTGCCCACCTCGAGATTCAAGTCATCGACGACATATTGGGCGCCGTCATACGATTTGCTCACGCGCGAGAGCGAAATGAAGGAAGGGTTTGACATCGTGATCGCGTCCTGTCGATGGTGCGTCGTAATCAATGTGTACCGGGCTGCGTCGCGGCGATCTTGCTGGCTAGGTAGCGCGCGAAGTCATAGTTGGGGCGTTCGAGATGGCTCAAATGGCCCGGTTTCGCGAGCGGCGCGTGCACGCCGCGAAAGACCGCTTCCACGCCGCGTTTATCTTCGGCGTTCACGTCGTCCAGCAGTTTCTTCAGCGTCGCCATATGCGCGTTCGCTTCGGGGTCCGCGATGAATTCCGGCGCAAGCCCTCCGCCGAAGCGGATATGCACATGCCCTACGCCCTGAGGTTGCAGCACGAGATACCAGAAGTAACCTGGGGTAAGCGTGACCAGATGCGTCGGGTAGATCGCGAGCAGCGCGGTGGTCTTGCGCCAATGCCCGGTAAGTCGCGTGTTCTCCGGATGCGCGTTGCCGATCGGCAAAGACGCTTCCTTCGTAATCCAGTGATAGTTGAACGCGGGATAACCCGGCGGGCATTCCATTTCTTCGAGCCGCGAATGCGGTCCGACCGTCGCGCGATGCAACATGGGCAGGTGATAGCTTTCCATGAAGTTTTCCGCGAGGATCTTCCAGTTCGTGTCCCACACGTGCTCTTCATAGAACGTTTCAATGTAGTCCGACATGCCGTATGCGCCGATCAGTTCGCCCAGATCGGCAAGCTGTTCGCGCACGGGCGGCGTGTTTTCGTCGAGCGTCACATAGAGCCAGCCTTGCCATTCTTCGCAACGCACTGCGGGCAGCCGGTAGCTTTCCTTGCAGAAGCCCTGTTGCCGGTCCATGAGCGGCGCGCCGTGCAATGCGCCGTCCAGTGAATAATTCCACGCGTGATACGGGCAGACGATGCGGCGCACGTTTCCGCGTCCTTCGAGCAATACCGACATGCGATGCAGGCACACGTTCGACATGGCCCTGAGTTGCATCTGTTCGTCGCGTAGAACCACAACGGGTTGCGCGCCGATGCGCGCGCTCAGGTAATCGCCGGGGGCTTTCAGCGCGCTAGCGCGGCCGACGCATTGCCATTCCCGCGAGAAGATCGCGCGCTCTTCCAGCGCCAGAAATTCGGGCGACGTGTAGACACCGGGCGGCATTGCATGCGCATCGCCGAATGGCCGTTCGCAACCCGTCTGCAGCTTTTCAACCAGTGCATGCACTGCAGTCGTCGTTGGCAGGTCGGTCATGCGTCCCCCTCGATTCGTGACGGTCAGAGCGAGCCGGCGTAAAGCCTACGCGGCGTAGCGCTCAACATGGCCACCAATCTATCAAGCCAATTTGCAAGCCAAAATATTGTTTTCAGATACAAAGCAAAGGTTTTGTCTATGCAGCGAACGCAATCTGAAAGCAGTCGACCAAGCGCGATGACTCATTCGTCTATATGCAGTCGCCGGATATAGTTCTCGCAGAACGACGCAAAACGATGCACGACCTGGCGAGGCTTCATCGTGCGCGATTGCGCGATGCCTAGCATCGTTGCGTTGACGTTGTCTTTGAAGCGTTTAATGACGAACTCTTCGCCATCCACCGTGCGAGTCGACTTGAGCGGAAAGTTAAGCAGGCTATAACCAAGTCCGTTGGCCACCATGCCGCGCACGACCTCGGGCTGCGACGAGCGAAACGCCGGCACCGGCCGGCTGCCCACTGCGTCGAAGAGCGCGGCGAAGTACTCGCGGCTGTGCGGCAAGTCGAGCATCACATAAGGCTCGGGCAAAAGGTCGGCGAGCGATACCTTGCGCGCGCGGGCGAGCCGATGCGTGCGCGGCAGGATCGCATAAGGCGGCAGCGAAAGCAGCGGCGTGAAGGCGATGTCCTCGGTCAGGTCGAGGCTGTAGGTGAGCGCAATGTCGAGCGAGCCGTCGTGCAGGCCGCGTAAAAGGCCGTCCTGATGCGCCTCGACGGTGCGAAACGAAATGCCCGCGTGCTCGCCCGTGAAGCGGCTGATCAACCGCGGCATGAGCGGCGGCGCGAGCGAGACGAGGCAGCCGAGTGCAATCGCGCCCGTCATGCCGCCGTCCATTTCCTTCGCGGTCGTTTGCAATTCCTCCGCGATCTTCAGCAGATTGCGCGCCTGGCCGAGCAGATCGCGTCCGGCCTGCGTGAGCGAAAGACCGCTCGCGTGATGTCGTATGAAGAGTTGCACGCCGAACGAGACTTCGAGATCCGCAAGCGCCGTTGAGATCGACGGTTGCGAGATATGCAGGCGCTTTGCCGCCGCCGTGAAAGACAGCGCTTCCGCCGTGACGACGAAATAGCGCAACTGGCGCAATGAATAGCGCAACGGGTGACTTTCCATCGACGACGCTCCATCTTCAAGGTCTTCAACGAGCGGCATTGTGAGGCGGTCAAAAAGCGCTGCATAGGAAAAACCGATGCGCTGCATTTTTTTAATATGTTTTTCGGATTCGGAACGGGCGGGTAGATTTTGACGGGAGACGAACGGCCGGGGCGGCACACGCCGTCTGCAAGCATGATTCGCTATAGCCTCTTCTGAAGGACACAGTCATGACACTCGAAACAACGTCGATCGATACGCTGGTGGTCGGCGCCGGCCAGGCCGGCGTCGCGATGAGCGAACACCTGACGAGGCTCGGGGTGCCGCACCTCGTACTGGAGCGCGCCCGGATTGCCGAGCGCTGGCGTACCGGGCGCTGGGATTCGCTGGTTGCGAACGGTCCCGCATGGCACGATCGTTTCCCCAACCTCGAGTTCGCCGACGTTCACCCGGACGCTTTTGCGCCGAAGGAACAGGTCGCGGATTATTTCGTCGCTTACGCAAAGAAGTTCGATGCGCCGATCCGCACTGGTGTGGAGGTGAAGCACGTCGTGCGTAATGCCGGACGTCCGGGCTTTACGGTCGAAACGTCGGAGGGCACGATCGAGGCTAATCGCGTGGTCGTCGCGACTGGACCTTTCCAGCGCCCCGTCATTCCGCCGATTGCGCCGCAAGACACGCGTCTCACGCAAATTCATTCCGCCGACTATCGCAACCCGGGGCAATTGCCTGAAGGAAGCGTGCTCGTGGTGGGCGCGGGATCGTCCGGCGTGCAGATCGCGGACGAGTTGCAGCGTGCAGGCAGGCGCGTTTATCTGTCGGTCGGTGCGCACGACCGTCCGCCGCGCGCTTATCGCGGTCGCGATTTTTGCTGGTGGCTCGGCGTGCTCGGCGAATGGGACGCGGAGGTCATGAAGCCGGGCAGGGAACACGTGACGATCGCAGTAAGCGGGTCACGCGGCGGTCATACGGTGGACTTCCGGCGTCTCGCGCATCAGGGCATTACGCTCGTGGGTCTCACGAAGTCTTTCGACAATGGCGTCGCTGTCTTCGAAGACGATCTGGCGGCGAACATCGCGCGCGGCGACGAGAACTATCTGTCGCTGCTGGACGCGGCCGACGCGTATGCCGAGCGCAACGGTCTCGATCTTCCGCAAGAACCGGAGGCGCGCGCCATTCCCGCCGACCCCGAGTGCGTCACGCATCCGCTTCGTGAACTCGATCTGGCAGAAGCCGGCGTGACGTCGATTGTGTGGGCAACCGGTTATGCAGTCGATTTCGGCTGGTTGGACGTGAACGCGTTCGACGAAAAAGGTAAGCCGTCGCATCAGCGCGGCGTATCGAAGGAGCCGGGCATTTATTTTCTCGGACTGCCGTGGTTGTCGCGTCGCGGCTCTGCGTTTATCTGGGGCGTGTGGCACGACGCGAAGCACGTCGCCGATCACATCGTCACCCAGCGCAAATATCTGGCGTATTACGATGGACCGCAACCCGAGATAGCCAGCCGCGACGAAAGCGCAGCAGGCACTGAAGGCGCCGACGGCTCGCCCGCCGGTTCAAAGGTTCATAAAGTAAGCGAAATGGGCGTGAACTGATTCACGCGTCTCCCCATCTTTCTCCCCATATAAATGGTGCACTCATGAGCCAACCTACGCATACCCGAATTCGCATGTTCAACACGAAGGACACGTATCCGAACCAGACGCTCGACAACGACCTCTGTCAGGCCGTGCGCGCAGGCAATACGGTTTATGTACGCGGCCAGGTGGGGACCGATTTCGAAGGCCGTCTGGTCGGCTTGGGCGATCCGCGCGCCCAGGCCGAGCAGGCCATGAAAAACCTCAAGCAATTGCTCGAAGAGGCGGGCAGCGACTTGTCTCACGTCGTCAAGACAACGACATATTTGACCGACGTCCGCTATCGCGAGCCTGTGTATCAGGAAGTCGGCAAGTGGCTGAAGGGCGTATTTCCGATTTCCACCGGCCTCGTCGTGGTTGCGCTCGGTCAGCCGCAGTGGCTGATGGAGATCGACGTGATCGCCGTCATTCCAGACGGATGGACGCGGCCGCAAGCCTGAGGAGCGGGATATGACGTTCTCTATTGTCGGACGCTGCGCGCAGTCGGGGCAGCTTGGGATTGCGATCAGTTCGTCGAGCATTGCAGTGGGCGCCCGTTGTCCCTGGGTGCGTGCAGGCGTCGGCGTGGTCGCGACGCAAAACGTCACGCTGCCGGCACTGGGCCCGCAGATTCTCGATCTTCTCGAAAGCGGGCAATTCGATCCCGCCGCCGCGTTGGATCGTGCGCTAGGGGCAAGCGACTGGAGCGAATATCGTCAGGTGACGGTGGTCGATAGCCAGGGCCGCACGGCATTCTTCAGCGGCAAGGAAGCGTTGGGTACGTATCACGCGGTTGCGGGCAAGCAATGCGTGGCAGCGGGCAATATGCTCGCCGGCGTCGAAGTGATCGAGGCAATGGTCCCTGCGTTCGAGCAGACCGCAGGCCCGCTTGCCGACCGGCTCCTCGCGGCTATGCATGCGGCGATGGCCGCGGGCGGCGAGGCGGGGCCCGTGCATTCGGCGGCGCTCAGAATCGTGGGCGATGTGAGCTGGCCGATCGTCGACTTGCGTGTCGATTGGGCGGACGACGATCCCATCGGCCAACTCGATGGTTTGTGGCGCGCATATCAGCCGCAAATGCAGGACTATCTGACGCGCGCTTTGAATCCGACCGCCGCGCCGAGCTACGGGGTGCCCGGCAATGAGTGACAGGTCCAGTCGCGCGCTGCTCGCCACGTTGATCGGCTTTGCCACGGTCAGCCGCGAGTCGAATCTGGACATGATCGGGTTCATTCGAGATTACCTGGACGAACTGGGTGTGAAGAGCGAACTCTTCTACAACGCCGAGCGTACCAAGGCGAATCTGTTTGCGACTATCGGTCCGCACGAGCGGGGCGGCATTGTGCTGTCTGGCCATACCGACGTGGTGCCGGTCGAAGGACAGGCGTGGAGCGTCGACGCATTCCGTCTCACCGAACGTGACGGGCGGCTGTATGGTCGCGGGACGGCCGACATGAAGGGCTTCATCGCATCGGTGCTCGCGGCGGTGCCGGGCTTCGTCGAACGCGATTTGAAGCTCCCGGTGCATCTCGCCTTTTCATACGACGAGGAAGTCGGGTGCCTTGGCGTGCGGCCTATGCTCGCTGAACTCGAACGGCGTCCGCACAAGCCGGTGCTGTGTCTGATCGGCGAGCCGACCGAACTCAAGCCGGTGCTCGGACACAAGGGCAAACTGGCGATGCGCTGTCAGGTCAAGGGTGCGCCGTGCCATTCGGCCTACGCGCCATATGGTGTCAACGCCATTCAGTACGCGGCGCGCATGATCAGCCGTCTGGAAGAGATCGGCGATCATCTCGCGCAGCCCGAGTATCGCGACGAACGGTTCGATCCGCCGTTCTCGACCGTGCAGACGGGAGTGATCAAAGGCGGCCGTGCGCTGAACATCGTGCCCGCAGAATGTGAGTTCGATTTCGAAGTCCGGGCGCTGCCGGGTTTCGACGCCGGTCAGGTAGCCGACGAGTTGCAAACGTACGCCGAAGCCGAGCTGCTTCCCAGAATGCGTGCCGTGAAGTCCGACGCAGATATCCGCTTCCAGTCGCTCTCGGCTTATCCGGGACTGGCTACATCGCCCGATAGCGAAGCGGCGCGTCTTCTAACGTTGCTGACCGGTTCAAACGAGTTTGGCACCGTGGCGTTCGGCACCGAAGGCGGGCTCTTCGAACAGGCGGGCATTCCCACCGTGGTCTGCGGACCGGGCAGTATGGACCAGGGGCATAAGCCAGATGAATATCTGACCAGCGAGCAACTGAGCGATTGCGATGCAATGCTCGCCCGTCTGGCGGATTACCTTTCGGCTATGGATTGAAACGCACGCGCTGGCGACAGCGCACGGTCGCGATTCAACCTTGGTTTCTGGCGCTGAAGCCTCGGCCTCGGTTTACAGAGCACTCGTGGCGCTCGCCGCGTGATCGGCCGGTCCCTAGGCCGGCTCCCAGGCCGGCCCCGGCGGATACGCGGGCCGTGCTTCAGTTACCGTCGTCATCGCCTCGGGCCTGCTTGCGCGAACGCGGCGGTTTGCTCGCGGCTTTCGCACCTTTCGCATCTTTCGCGTGCCGCGCGTCGCGTTCCCGGCTCCAGTGTTCGAGCAGTATTCGCGTCTGATCGCGTACCGTGGACTTCAACTGCTCGGCCTTCTCTGCGTCCATGCTTTTCCAGCCGAGAACCGACAGCGTCGAGCGATGCGCGAGGTGAAAGACCACCAGCTGTCCATGCAGACTGAATGTGCGAATCTGCGTGACGGGGTCGTCGGAGGCTAGCCCGCAGATACGCGCGACCAGCGCGGCGCTCGCTTCGTTCAACGGCTGACGGATCCGGCACGCGAGAATCTGCGTGGCGCTCTCGGGCTCGTAGCCGGCCTGCTCGCGTGCAAAGAACATCCGCCGGCCCGGCTTGCTCGCTTTCGCGAACGCGCCGTCTGCCATGGCTTCTTGAATCCGGATGAAAGCGTCGATCAACACTTCGGTCCCGGCGTTTTCGCGCACCACGGCCTGTGCGTGTTCGATGGCCGGGCCGAAGGTTCTCCATGCATCGTCGGCCAGAGCTTCGACGCACGCGCGATACACCCCTTCCTTGTTCTCGAAGTAGTACTGCAGCGCGGGCGCGTTGACGCCGGCGCAAGCCGCGATCTCGCGGGTCGACGCGCCTTCGAATCCGTGTTCGCCAAACAGCTGGATCGCTGCTTCGATTATTCGCTGACGCGTCTCGTCACCGCGCGCGTAGCCGCCTTCCGGCGACCGACGCACTTTCTGTGCGGGGTTCATGCATTTCTCTCCATTACTTCCACACAAATATATCACTTGACACAATTCTATCGACTGGAATAATTCTGCCAACTGGAAATAATTGGACCATTGAGATGTCAACGACCGCAGATTCCCCGTCCCGTCCCCGACCCGCTGACGAGTCGCCGCCGTCGGGCATGCGCCGTCCGAGCCGGCGCACGGTGTTGATCGCGCTCGGCGTTGTCGCGCTCATTGCCGGAGGTATCTGGCTCGCGCGTTGGTGGACCGTAGGGCGCTTTATCGAGAGTACCGACGACGCCTATCTGCAGGCCGACAGCGTCACGGTCGCCCCCAAGGTGTCCGGCTATGTGACGGAAGTTTATGTCGCGGACAATCAGATGGTGAAGCCGGGCGATCCTCTCGTGCATCTCGACGCGCGCCAGTACCAGGTTGCGCTCGACCAGGCGCTTGCCACCATCGACGCACGCAAGGCGGACATAGAACGCGCGCAGGCCGACATCAAACAGCAGCAGTCCAATATCGCGCAGGCACAGGCGCAAGAGCGGGTGGCCCGCGTGAGTGCACAGCATGCGAGCGACGAAGTGCGGCGTTACGCTCCGCTCATCGCAACCGGCGCTGAAAGCAGTGAACGCATGGCCGAGCTGACCAGCACGCGCGACCAGGCGAATGCCACGCTTGCCGCAAACGCAGCCGCGGTCGACGCCGCACGTTCGCAGATCGGCTCTGCCACCGCGCAGCTTGCACAGGCGCGCGCGCAACTCGAAGCCGCCGAGGCAAGCGCACAACAGTCGCGGCTCGATCTCGAGAACACCATGGTGCGCAGTGCGCTCGGCGGCAAGGTAGGGGACCGCACCGTGCGTGTCGGCCAATACGTGCAGCCCGGCACGCGGATGCTGACGGTCGTTCCCGTACGAAGCACCTATCTGCTGGCCAATTTCAAGGAAACGCAGGTGGGCCGCATGCGGATCGGCCAGCCCGTCGAAATGCATGTCGACGCGTTGCCTGGCCATACGCTGCACGGTGTGATCGACAGTTTCTCGCCGGGCACCGGCTCGCAGTTCGCATTGCTGCCGCCGGAGAATGCGACCGGCAATTTCACGAAGATTGTGCAGCGAGTGCCCGTGCGGATTCGTATCGATACGGGGGCCGAGACGCGCAGCGTATTGTTGCCAGGCCTGTCCGTCACGGTCGATGTCGACACGCGGTCTGCGCGTGAGCGCGATGCGCGTATCGATGCCGAGAATCGTCGTGGCTGACGCGACGCCGGCGACTGCGGCGCCTGCCGCACCACATGGTGAAGAGCGGGCGAGCCTCGGCGACTGGATCGCCGTCGCCGCCGGCGCGCTCGGCGCGTTGATGGCGACGCTCGACATCTCCATCACGAACTCCGCTCTGCCGCAGATTCAGGGCGAAATCGGCGCGACGGGAACGGAGGGTACGTGGATTTCCACCGGCTACCTGATGTCCGAGATCGTGATGATTCCGCTCGCGGCATGGCTCACACGCGTCTTCGGCCTGCGCAACTTCCTGCTCACCAACTCGGCGCTCTTCATTGCATTTTCGATGATGTGCGGCTGGTCGCACACGCTGCCCATGATGATCACCGGCCGTATCGGCCAGGGCTTTACTGGCGGCGCGCTGATTCCTACCGCGCAGACCATCATCCGCACGCGGCTGCCGCTTTCGCAGTTGCCGGTCGGCATGACGATGTTCGGCCTGATCGTGCTGCTCGGGCCGCTGCTGGGGCCGGTGGTCGGCGGCTGGCTCGCGGAGAACGTCAGCTGGAGCTGGTGCTTCTTCATGAACCTGCCGATCTGCTTAGCGCTGATGACGCTGCTGATTGTCGGACTGCCGTCGGACAAGCCTCACTGGGAAGCTTTCTTCAAGGCGGACTGGCTCGGCATCGTCGGACTCGCTATCGGGCTCAGTTCGCTCACGGTGGTGCTCGA
Source organism: Paraburkholderia strydomiana (assembly GCF_031456815.1). Taxonomy (NCBI): domain Bacteria; kingdom Pseudomonadati; phylum Pseudomonadota; class Betaproteobacteria; order Burkholderiales; family Burkholderiaceae; genus Paraburkholderia; species Paraburkholderia strydomiana. The sequence goes on along the minus strand of NZ_JAVDVL010000019.1, from coordinate 20,706 downwards.
AGAAGGGCAGCGCGAACGCTGGTTCGAGTCGTCGACAATCGTCCTGCTCACCTGTGTATCGGTTTTCGGCATGCTCCTGATCGCAGCTTCGCAGATGACGGCAAAGAAGCCGATCGTGCGCCTCGGCCTGATGCGTAATCCTAACTATGCGAGCGTGATCGTGATCGTGTCGGCGGTCGGCGCCGCGCTTTATGGGGTGTCGTATCTGCTGCCGCAGTTTCTCGGCGTGGTGGCGGGCTATAACGCGGAGCAGTCGGGCGCGATCATGCTGCTCTCGGGGCTGCCGGCATTTCTGATCATGCCGGTGCTGCCGCGGCTGCTTGGCAAATTCGATTTCCGTCTTCTCGTCATCACCGGGCTCGTGTTGTACGCGCTCAGTTGCATGCTCGACATCAGCCTGACGGCGCAAAGCGTTGGGCACGATTTCGTCTGGTCGCAACTCATACGCGGCACTGCACAGATGCTCGCAATGATGCCGCTCAATCAGGCCTCCATGGCTGCGGTGTCGCGCGAAGATTCCGGCGATGCCGCGGGGCTCTACAACATGGCGCGCAATCTCGGCGGCTCGATCGGCCTTGCGATCATCGGCACCGTGATCGACCGGCGCACGACGTTTCATACGGCAATGATCCGTGAATCGGTGAGCGCGAATTCACTGATCGGTCAGGACAGCATTGCCGCCAATGCGGCGAACTGGTTCACCCATACCGGCGACATGGCGTACTCGCGAATGCGAGCGCTCGGCCAGCTCGGCGCGCAGATCCAGCAGCAGGCGATCGTGATGACCTATTCGGAAACTTTCTATCTGCTCGCCATCGCGCTCGTCGCCTGCATTCCTCTTGCGTTGCTTCTGAAGACGCCGCGCAGGAATGCGCCGGCGCCTCCGTCCGCTGGACACTAATGTTTTCTGATCTCACATGATGTTCAACCGTCCCTCGAGTTTCGCTCTCGCCGCCGCGGCGCTTCTGTCTTCGCTATCTGTCTTGCCGGGCTGCACAGTCGGTCCCGACTATCACGGTGCACCGCCCGTTGCGCAGGATGCTCGCGGCGCCGCGTTCGTGCGCACGCCGGCGGCCGGCACGAGCGCGGAGCCGGCACCTCGCGAGTGGTGGCTCGCACTGAACGACCCGCAGCTGAACGATCTGATTGCCGCCGCGCTCGCACATAGCCCGGACGTGCATATTGCGCAGGCGCGCCTGCGTGAGTCGCGCGCGCAGCTGCAGTCGCAGCGCGCGGACGCTTTGCCGAAGCTTTCGGCCAACGCGGCTGCGCTGCGCACGCGCGAGCCCGATCTGAGCGCGCTCAATTCGGCGGGTTCGTCCGGTGGCAGTTCGGGGTCGTCGGGAAGGGGGCCGCTGCAACTTTACACGGTGGGTTTTGACGCCTCATGGGAAATCGACCTGTTCGGTGGCACCCGGCGCGCGATCGAAGCCGCATCGGCCAATGCGGAAGCGGTCGACGCGGATCTCGCAGATACCCAGGTCTCGCTTGCCGCGGAAGTGGCGCAAACGTACATCGACCTGCGCGACCAGCAAACGCGGCTTGAACTCGCGCGGCGCCAGGCGGACATCGAACAGAAAATGTTGACGCTGACGCAGCAGCGGCGCGAGCGCGGCACGGCTGCGGATATCGATGTCGAACGTCTGACCACGCAGGTCGAAAACACGCGCTCGACGCTGATTCCGCTCGACGCGCAAATGAGCGATTCGCTCGACCGCCTCGCGGTGCTGACCGGGCGCGCACCCGGCGCGCTGGATCAGCAACTGGCGTCTGCCCGGCCGCTGCCGCCTATGCCTGCGACGGTGCCCATTGGCGATCCCTCCGCGATGTTGCAGCGCCGTCCGGACATTCGAGCTGCGGAGCGGCGGCTTGCATCGAGCAACGCGCAAATCGGCGAACACGTGGCGGACTTTTTCCCGAAAGTGACGTTGTTCGGCGACATCGGCTTCAGCGCGAGCGATCCGGGCCATCTCATACGCAAGAGCAACTTCAGCTGGATTACCGCACCCTATCTGCAATGGAATGCATTCGATTTCGGACGCACGCTAGGCAGCGTACATGCGGCTGAGGCGTCGCGAGACGAAGCCGAGGCTCGTTATACGAAGGCTGTTCTCGGCGCGCTTCAGGACGCGAACTCTTCGCTATCGCGCTATGGGCATCAGCGGGAGCATGTCGTGACGTTGCTGAAAGTGGAGACGTCTGCGACCCACTCTGCCGCGCTGATGCGGCAACGCTACACGGCGGGCGTCGCGACGTTGATCGATTTGCTCGACACGCAGCGCCAGGAATTCAGCGCGCAGCAGAATGTCGTGGCAGGGCAGGCGGAGTTGCTGAAGGACTTCGTGTCGCTGCAGAAGAGCCTTGGCATTGGGTGGGAAGCGCCGCAGGGGTAGTCGGTCGTACGTTTGAGTCGTCGGTGCGAGGCTTCCGTAGTGGCGCAAAGTGCGGGTCCTTATTGCGGTGCGTCACTTTTGCGCGATGCGCTGCCTGGCTTCGCAGTTCGCGCATAAGCGGCAGCGACTCACGCAGGGCATGGCAGGTTTTCTGGATTTTGGCTGCAAAAAGACGATCGCCCCCGCTATCGGCGGAATATAGTGGGCAGGGTTTTGGGTCTGTCGGCGCGAATACTCGCGGTCATCGGCGCGCAATGCGTCGACCCGAGCCATTCAGTTTGCAAAGACAGATCGAATCTGGAGGCCTGCGATGAACGCGACGATCGCAACAATGACGACGCTCCGTGGAGCGTGCAAACGCTGGACCGTGATTGCAGGTGCATTTTTGCTGGCCTCGTGCGGCGGGTCTATCGATTCGAGTACAGCCGTGCCTGCATCCATCATGCAGGTAATGCAGAAGCCCGCCTATAAGAGTGCGAGCTGGTCCATGCTGGTGGTCGATCTCGAGTCCGGGCAAGTCATCTACGACCTCGACTCCAACTCGCAGATGTTCATTGCCTCGGTGCGTAAAGTTTTCTCGACCGGAAACGCGCTCAACGCGCTCGGCGCGCAACACAAGTTCGTCACGCCAGTCTATCGGCAGGGCAGCGTTGCTTCGAACGGCACGCTCAACGGCAATCTGATCCTGGTTGCAAGCGGAGATCTGACGATGGGCGGGCGCGCCAATCCCGATGGAACGATAGCGCTCACCGACTTCGACCATAACGAAGCGAACTCGCTCGGCAATGCCGTGCTGTCGGCGCCGGACCCGCTCGCGGGATACAACGCGCTCGCGGCGCAGGTGGCGGCCGCCGGCATCACCACGATCAACGGCAATGTCGTGATCGACGACCGTCTTTTCGAACCGTTCAACTTCCGCGGTGAATTCGACGTGCGGCCGATCTTCGTCAATGACGACCTCGTCGACGTCACACTATCGCAGAGCGCCGAAGGCGCCGCTGTTCCATTCGACTGGCGGCCGAAGTCGGCGGCTTTCTCCGTGCAATCGACGCTGAAGACCGGCAGCGCGACGTCGACGCTCGCCATCGGGCTCGACCCCGAGCCGCCGCAATGCATCGGCGCGCCTAATTGTGTGGCCACTGTCAGCGGGACCGTGCCGGCGGGTTACGTGCCCATTCTGACCAACGCATATCCGCTGATCCGCACGTTCCGCGTGAGCGAGCCGTCGAACTACGCGCGCACGATCTTTATCGAAGCACTCGCGCGCTCGGGCGTAACGGTAACGGCTGCGCCCGTCGCGGCCAATCCTGTGCAGTTGCTGCCCGCGAAGGGCTCGTATTCGAGCGCGCAACAGGTGGCGCAACTGACATCGGCGCCGTATGCGCAGCACGTTCGATACGTCAACAAAATCAGCTACAACATTGGGGCTGACGTGACGCTGATGCAGTTCGGACTCGCGCACAACGGATCGACCACCATGGCCGGTTCGCTTGCCGCGGAACAGAGCGAACTGTCCACCGTGTTTAACATTTCACCGGCTCAATATCATTTCATCGACGGCAGCGGCGGCGGCGAGACCACGGCCAACGGCAAAGCCGTCGTTGCGATGCTGCGCGGTATGAGCGCGAAACCTGCTTTTACACCGTACTTCAATTCGATGCCGGTGCTCGGCGTGGACGGATCGCTCGCCACAGTCACAAACTTCGAAGCTGACTCTACATTAGCGGGAGCGAGAGGCCAGGTGCACGCGAAGACGGGCACGTACGTCGCCGAAAATCCGGCCGTGCCGGGCATGCCGCTGCTGAAAGGGCAGGCGCTCGCCGGCTATATCGATGCGAAGAGCGGCCGCCGCATCGTATTCTTCCTGACGGTCAACAACGTGCCGATCACCGGGATTCCCGACGTGCTGACCGTGTTCCAGGACGAGGGCACGATCGCTGCCATGCTATGGAAAATGCAATGACGGCGCTTGTCAGCACTTTGCATAGACGATGCCAAGGGGCAACGTCAAGGCCCGGAACGGGCAGGAACTGCGCGCGCATGGATATTCCTGCGCGGCTCGCGTGAAGAAGATCCGGCATAAGGACGGTAGTGACAGGATCACCAACGACGCGACAAGGCGCCGTTCACTTTGCACCGCGTCGCAACAGAACGTCGAACCGGCCTGCTACGAGATGCGATTCGCTCACTTCCGGCAGCGTTTTGGCAGCTTGCGTGATGCGCCAGACTTCCTCCAGAAGTGAGCGATCTGTACCCGACCAGCTCGTCAGCACATTTTCGATGCGCTCGGAGCCGTGAATGTCGCCGGTGAAATACCCCATCGACCACTCGGCAAAGTGCCTGTTTTCCAGCGAACCAATCGCGACAATCCGCATGTCGTAGTGACGGCTGTCATTGCCGATGCGGCGCAAGCATTCCCTCACTGCTACCGGATCACCTTCGAGGTACTGGACAAAATTACGGCCCGCGTGCACGAGAAAACCGGTTAGTGCATCGGCGCGATTGAGCACGCGAGATACCGACACAATCGATTCCACGTCCGATATGCCTACGCCCGACGCGACATTGCTGATGTACACCGCGCCGAACAAAGTTTCGTCCTGGTCCCGCGTTTCGAGACGTTTGGATTCGTCTGAGAACATAGGGACACCTCTACAAAGTCGTTTCGCGTTTCCACTTTAGTACAGGGCCGGCTGTCTAAAATCGACCAACGTTAGTCGGCTGCGCCCATGCAGGCGGAAATTGTCGGCACACGTTATGCGCTTGTCCGATTAGTGCGGGTGACGCATGACTGACCGCGCCGCGTGTTTCAACGCGTGCTTAGAAATTGCACTTGAGGTCGCGTCTCGCGCAGCTTCTAGTGAAGCGGGGCGGTCGGTTCAGTCGCTGCAGACATCTTCAAACCGATGCACGTCCCAACCACTCACGCACGTACGGCGAATGTGGCGGCCTCACGGCCGAATGTTCACGTGATTTCGGTGTGCCAACAAATAAAAAACCCAGCACGCGCTCGGCCGGCTCGAAGTCGAGCGCGGCCTGGAGATTGGGGTCGTACGCATCGGCGCCCGTCGCCCAGAAACCGCCGTAACCGAGCGCGTGAATTGCGTTGAGCATGTTCATGACCGCCGCGCCGACCGCGAGCAGTTGCTCCGATTCCGGAATGTGCGAATTGGGAACCGGCGCCGCGCCTATGACGATCACGAGCGGCGCCGTGTACGCGAGTTGCCGCCGTTGCTCGTGATCTGCGCGAGGCGTTGCCGGCTCGCGTCGCGCCGCGACATCGACGAGCACTTCGCCGAAATCAGCGCGCGCGTCGTCGTGAATCAGCGCGAAGCGCCAGGGGCGCAGCGCACCATGGTCCGGCGCCCGCATGGCGGCGTCGAAGATCAGACTTAGCTCGGTGTCACCGGGTCCCGGCTCGGCCAGCGGCCAGTGCGACTGGCGCGAAAGCAGCGTTTCGAAGAACGCTTGTTGTCGCGGCGAAACGGCGTCGTCGATCTGACGGATCTGAGAGGTATCCATGGCGGTGTAATTGAGTTTCTGTCGGATGGATGATGACGACAAACGCACGGTAATGCAAATGATTCCTATTTGCTTGTCTGACGAATGATTTTGTTTTAAGCTGTGCCCTCATTGCCCAGAGACAAAGAGGGTGAGGGATGGACCTTGACATGCATCAACGGCAACGAGTAAATTTAAATGCAAATGATTCGCATTTAATGCGTAGTGATTAAAACCAGCGGGCAATCTGCCGCGCTATTGCGAGGGCTGCCCGGCATGTTTGGCCGCAAACCGACGTACAACTTCATTCAGGAGCCGCGATGAGCTGGGGTGACGAAAACACCAACTTCGTTGTCGTTGTAAATCACGAAGAGCAGTATTCGATCTGGCCTGACTACAAGGCGATTCCCGCCGGCTGGCGTGAAGCCGGCAAGTCGGGCAAGAAGGACGAATGCCTGCAATGGATCGACCAGGTCTGGACGGATATGCGTCCGCTGAGCTTGCGCGAGGCCATGGCCCGGGGCGCTGCGGCCGAAAGCGTACCCAATGCGTGACCAACGGGCGTCCAGCCGATGACCTCGTCGAATGGTCTGCCGCGTATGTCGGACCCGCTAATCCTCGTGTGTCTCGCGCATGCAGGCGGCAGCGTGGCGTTGTACCGGGACTGGCAGCCACGGTTGCCGTGGTTCGTGCAGGCGCGCATGCTCGAATTGCCCGGCCACGGCATGCGCCGGTCCGTATCGCCGCATACCGAATGGCCCGCGCTCATCGAGCAACTCGCAGATGAACTGCTCGCGCTGGTCGGCGGCGCTCCGTTTGCGTTGTTCGGACACAGCATGGGCTCGCTCGTCGCACTCGAATTGATGCACGCGCTGCGCGAGCGCGGAGGACGCGCTCCTGTCTGGTTCGGTGCGTCGGCAACCATCTCGCCAGCGCGTCGTAAGCACGAAACACACTGGCTGAACTGTTCGCAGAGCGAAATGATTGCTTGCCTGCGGGAGCGCGGCGGCACACCTGCCGAGCTGCTCGACGACGCGGAGTTCGTCGACTTCATGCTGCCGGTGCTGCGCGCCGATTTCCACCTGTGCGGCGTGCATCCGGCGCATATTGCGGCGCGCGCCAATGCTTATCGCACGATGCTGCCCGGAACGTCAAATACATCGGCCATGCTCGACTGTCCGATCGACGTGTTCATCGGCCGCGATGATCCCGCCACGGCAAACCGCGCGGACGTCGACGCCTGGGCAAACGAGACACGCGGGCCATGCGCAGTCCACTGGTTCGACGGCGGGCACTTCTTCATCGACACGGCTCGCGAAGCCGTACTCGCAGCCGTGGCCAAAGCGCTCTTGCTGCATGGACAACCGGCGCAACTGGCGCAACCGGTGCGAGACGTCGCGGCATGACGAACCCTTAGCGCGGAGTGCTCGCGCGAATCGCTGACCTCGCGCACGCGGTAATCACTAATTGCAGTATTGGGGCAACCCGGAAAAGGAACGAATGACCATGAGCCAGGCTTCGCTGCCGATCTTCGATTTCTCGCCGTTCGTTGGGCACAGCGAGCGCTATGTGGCGCTCATCAAACAGTTTGCGGCGGCCGGGCCGTTTCGCAGCGCGACGGTCGACGAACTGCTGCTCGACGACGACTTCCATCGACGCCCGCTGCGGCCAGAGGATTTCGACTTTCTCAAGTTCATGAAACCCGTGCGCGAGCACAACGTCAGTCGTCTGCCGGCGCTTGCGTCCGGGCGCACGCTGATGTCGATCTACGAGCTCGACGTCGCGCGCCCGCCGGTAAGCAGCGAGCCCGCCGACTGGCAGCGTTTTGCCGATTTCTATCGCGAAGATACGCGCGAACTCGGGGCGCAGATTGCGCCGTTCCTGGAAGCGTATGCGTTCGAATACCTGACGAAGGACGTCGATACCCGCGAAAACACCGGCGCCGTGAGCGCACGACTGACGCGCATCGTCGACGACGAACTCGCATTCTGGAGCGCCACGTTCGAGCGGTTGATGAGCAACGACTACCTCGAACAAGGGCTGCGTTTCATCATGGTGCAGCGCTGGGCCCTTGCGGTATCGAAGCGCCGCGCGCTCGCGCGAGCCGGCGCAAGCGGCTTCTTCGACATGCTCGCGCCCGACGAGCGTCCGAGCCTTCACCGTCAGGTGCCTGACGACGCATTGTTCGAGCGCGTGGCCGAGGCAAGCTGCATTACGCGCCGGCAACATGCGTACTGGCAGTTTTATCTGCCGACGAGCATCGCGAAATGCAATCTGCTCTATGCGCTTGCCCGTCGTCCGGACCGCGCGTTCGGGCTTACCGGCGCGACGTTCGCAGCCGAGGCGGAGTGGCTGGCGTTCGGGCTCGCGCTCGAACGGGCTTGCGCGCATCTGCAACCGGCCAGCCGCGGCCCGGCCGATTCCGAAGCACTGAGGGCCGCGCTGCAGCAGCGCTGCGCGCGTGCGCTGGAGCGTGTTGCCCAAGGCTTCGGCGACGTGGCGCGCGCTCAATGCGTGCAAGGCGTTGTTGCAGGCGAGCGCCTCGCGGAACGCGGGCGTTGGGATCTTGGCGAACAGTTGCGCTGGCTGTCGTCGATTCGCGAGTATGTGAACTTCGCGCATCGCATCAGCTCGCGCATCGACGCGGAGTGTCCCGGCATCGACCGTGAGACCTTCATCGAGCCTCAGGAAATGTGCTCGACGACGCACGTGCACAACGACCACCGTCTCGTCACGATCGAGGAGGGCGACATGCTGTTCTGGGGCAACGTCGGCATGCAGCTTTCGATGCACAAAGGCGACATGGTGCTGATTCCGGATGGCAGGCTGCACGGATCGACGGTCGTATCGAACGAATGCACGTATCACCAGCCGATCATTCCGAACGAGTGGGTCGAGGCCCTCGTGGCCGAGCTCGACGAACCGGCGGCGGCTTCGACATGACAGCAGCAGATCGCGCGGTACATCCGTAACCGATCGGCAACAAGCTGGTAACAAGGTAGCAACGAGCCGGCGGCACCATGCAGGCGCTAACGGCGGAGATCGACAAAAAATGCGCCTCTTCCCCACGACAGCAATATCGACGTTCCGGCCACGCAGGCTGGGATGCCTCGCGCGTTCGACGCGCGCAACAGTGGGTCAGGAAGAGAGAGCGAACGATGCAAGCAGGCAACAGTGCTATCGCAGAGGCCGATCGGTTCGAGGTCAGCGACTGGAAGAGCCGGATCATTGCCGGCAGGGCGACAGGCGCGGCGGTGTCCGCGCCTGCGTGGCTGGACGCTTCGTATGCCACGCTGCGCGAGCAGGTGCTCGATCCGGCGTATCCGTGCTTTTTCGGCACGATGGCTGAGCGGCGCGGTGAGATGTTCTACTCGTTCGTCAACGGGCGCGATTTGCGCGACCTGCCCGCGACGATGCAAACGTTCGCGGAGCTCGCCGTGCAGCCCGAGTACAGGAGAAACAACATCGCGGTATTTTTCGAACCGGACCCGCAGCCGCTTGCGCACGATGCGTACCGGACATTGTTCTGGAGCATCCTGCAGCAGCTGCACGACGGCGATCCGGATCCGGCGGCCGACCAGCAGCCGGACCCGATGGACGAGGCGTGGGAGTTCTCATATGCGGGCGTGCAGATGTTCGTGGTGTGCGCGTGCCCGTCGTTTCGCGCGCGCCATAGCCGCAACCTGGGGCCGGGCATGGTGCTGCTGTTTCAACCGCGCTCGGTGTTTGTCGATACGATCACGAACAAGGTCATTGGCCGCGAGGCACGCAATCAGGTGCGCAAGCGTCTGGAAACATGGGACGAGATTCCCGCGCATCCCGATCTCGGCTTTTATGGCGACCCGGGCAATCTCGAATGGAAGCAGTACTTTCTCGACGATGCAAACGCGCCCATCGAGGAGCGCTGTCCGTTCCTGAAACGCCGCGCGCAGGCACGCGACGCAGCGTCAGCGCAAGTGCAGTCCATGCAGGGCCGCCGTCAGGTGGCTCCGCAAGACGCGCGCAATGAACACGAAAGAGGCTTCGCGCAAAAAGACACTGCGCGAGGCGCCGATAACTGACGCGGCCGGTGCACGAGGACGTCTGCACGACGCTCGCGGCATTCGCTAGTGCGAGCCGACCTGCCGTCTTCCTGCCCAAGCCGCAACGAAAGGAGATTCATGTCCGTACTTTTGCAACTGGTCAGCAAGTCACGCTGGATGATCGCAGCGGCGCTCATCGCAAGTGTGCTCGGCGGCCTCGGCAATGCGGCGCTGCTCGCCCTCATCAATCAGGCGCTGGTCGCGACGCCGCAGGGGCTCGCGCGCCTCGGCTGGCAGTTCCTTGCGATCGGCCTCGGCGTTCTGGCGATGCGCGCGCTCGCACAGTCGCTCTTCATGTGGCTCGGCCAGCAGGCGAAGGCGACGCTTCGCATGCGCACCATTCGTCGTATCGGCGACGCTGCGTTCGCGCAGCTGGAGAAGCAGGGCGCGGCGAAATCGCTCGCGGTGCTCACGCAGGATCTCGACACCATCGTGGTGTTTTTCGTGAGCATGCCGTCGCTCGCGATGCAAAGTGCAGTGATAGTCGGTTGTCTTGCTTATCTCGGCTACATGTCGTGGCCGATTTTACTGGTTGCGATCGTGACTATCGTGCTGGGCATGGCAGGCTTTCGCTACGCGCACAGCCGCGCAATGTTCCATCTGCGCGCGTCGCGCAAACGCGAGGACGATCTCGTCAAGCACTTCCGCGCACTCTTCGACGGTGCGAAGGAACTGAAGCTGCACCGCGCCCGCAAACACGCTTTCGTCGAAGACACGCTCGCAAGCAACGTCGAGGCGGTGCGTGTGCAGCGCACGCGCGGCTACATGCTGTATGCGGCTGCGTCCAGTTGGGGCAACTTCATTCTGTTCGCGTTCATCGGCCTTACGCTCTTCGTGTTCGCGCGCTACATCAAGGTCGATCCGCATGTCATGTCGGGCTACGCGATCGTGTTCGTCTACATGATCATGCCAATAGAAGCCGTGCTTTCTGCTATTCCGAGCCTCAGTTCGGCGCGCGTCGCGCTCGAACGAATCGAGCAGGTCAACGCGGAACTGCCGCGCGAAGTCATGCTCGAGCCGCCCGTCGCCGCATCGTTCGACACCATCGCGCTCGACGGCGCCACGCACCGCTACTTTCGGGAGAAAGAGAATGAGGTGTTCACGCTCGGGCCGATCGATCTAACGTTCCGGCGCGGCGAGCTCGTTTATCTGATCGGCGGCAACGGCAGCGGCAAGACCACGCTCGCAAAGATGCTGGTTGGCTTGTACGTGCCGGAGAGTGGCAGGGTGTTGCTGAACGGCGAGCCTGTCGACGAAGCACGGCGCGACGCGTACCGCCAGCATTTTTCGGTCGTCTTCAGCGACTTCTTCCTGTTCGACACACTGCTCGGCATGCATACCGAAGGACTCGACGCGCTCGCGCAGCAACTGCTGGTGGACCTGCAACTCGACCACAAGGTGAGCGTGAAGGACGGCAAGTTCTCGACGCTCGATCTTTCGCAGGGACAGCGCAAGCGGCTCGCGCTTGTCGTCGCGTATCTGGAGGACCGGCCGTTCTATGTGTTCGACGAATGGGCGGCGGATCAGGACCCGCTCTTCAAGGACGTGTTCTATAAGCGTCTGCTTCCCGAACTCAAGGCGAAGGGCAAGACCGTGCTGGTCATCACACATGACGACCGCTACTTCCATCTTGCAGAGCGTTTCATCAAGCTCGATTTCGGCCAGATCGTCGAGGACGGGCCGGGCGCCGCGCATGCGGCGAACCTCACGTCCGTTGATAACTGATCAGGATGCCTCCGCACATGAATGCCAATCTAACCGTTGATTCCGCGCGCGCCGTGCACGGCGAACCAATGTACGAACTCGATGACGTGTCGTTTCGCATCGGCGAGCGGGTGTTGTTGCATCCGCTTGCGCTCACGCTGCCGAGAGGTCGCGTGTGCGGCCTGATCGGTCACAACGGCTCCGGAAAATCGACTCTGCTTAAACTGCTTGCGCGTCAGCAGTCGCCCACGGCGGGCACGCTGCGTTTCGCGGGCCGCCCATTGCGCGAGTGGGAGAACCGTGAGTTCGCGCGACAGGTGGCCTATTTGCCGCAGCAGCAGCCGGCCGCGAGCGGCATGACGGTGCGTGAACTGGTTGCGCTCGGCCGTTATCCATGGCACGGCGCGCTCGGCCGCTTTACCGGCGTCGACGGCGAGAAGGTTCATGAAGCGATGGAGTTGACCGACATCACCCGGTTCGCGGATCGTGCAGTGGACAGCCTGTCGGGCGGCGAGCGGCAACGCGCATGGATCGCGATGCTGGTCGCGCAGGATAGCCAGTGCCTGCTGCTCGACGAGCCGATCTCCGCGCTCGATATCGCGCATCAGATCGAAGTGCTCGATCTCGTGCGCACGCTGAGTCAGCAGCGCGGTCTTGGCGTGGTCGTCGTGTTGCACGACATCAACATGGCCGCGCGTTTCTGCGACGACCTGATCGCATTGAAGCACGGCCGCCTGCTAGCAAGCGGCACCGCGCCAGAGCTGATCGAGGAAAAGATGCTCGGCGCGATCTACGGCGTGCCGATGGGCACGGTCGCGCATCCGCGCGGCGGCATGCCGATCAGCTTCGCGTATTGAACGGCATGCGCATGCCGGCTCTCGCATCGTCACGATGCATCGCTGCCGGCATTGCATGACCGACAGCAGATAACGGCGCTCCCAAGAGACGCCTTGCTTTCCCCGCAATGACGAATTCAGGTTGTCGACGCAAGCATGCGTCGGCGACGGTCTGCGTGCGCCGCGCTGATGCGGTGCACGGCGAAGACGACCGCGCGGCGCGCGGTAAATCTCGGGAGGCGAGGATGTCTGTTATCAATACGCCGCGCCAGGATGGCGTGAACCTGCATGCAGCGGGTGCGGCCACCGCGGAGAACGCGGCGGAAGATAGGGCGGATCGTGGCGCAGGTGACGTTGCGGCGATTACGGCTGCCGATTCCGCGTCCGGTAGCGCAACGAGCGCAATGGCCAACGCAATGGCCGAAACTGTAACGGCCAACACAGCGCCCCACACCACGAACTGGGCCGAAGCGCCAGCAAACGACCTCGTCTCGGTGATGAAATTGCACGTCAGCCAGCGCCCCGATCAATTGGCGGTGCGATTTCTCGCTGACGGCGACGCCGACGCACGCGAACTCACGTACGCGGCACTCGACGAGCGCGCGCGGCGTCTCGCGGCCGTGCTCCGCCGCCATGGCGCGCCGAACGATCGCGTGCTGCTGATGCTGCAAAGCGGGCTCGATTACATCGTGTCGTTCTTCGCCTGCCAGTACGCAGGGATGATCGCGGTTCCCGCGTATCCGCCCGATGCGCCGCAAAGCGCACACCTCGCGCGGCTGCGGCGCATCGCCGGCGATTGCGTGGCGCACATCGCGGTGCTAGATCGGGCATCGCATGAGTCGTTTGCCAGCATCAGCGATGAGCTTTCTTTGCATGGCGCGACATTGTTGTCGCCCGACGCCGCCGATACGGACGTTCTCGGCAGTGGCAACGGCAACGGCTTTTGCATCGACAGCGCGGCGCCCGATGCAGTGTCGTTTTTGCAATACACGTCCGGCTCTACGTCGTCGCCGAAAGGGGTGATCGTTAGTCATGCGAATATATGCGCGAACGTCAGCGCAATGTCGCGAGGCATGGGTTGCCGTGCCGGCGACCGGATGTTCTCATGGCTGCCGCTCTATCACGACATGGGCTTGATCGGCAGCGTGCTGATGCCGGTCTTGTGCGGCTTCCAGGTCACGCTGATTTCGCCGTTGCATTTTCTGGAACGCCCGGCGCGCTGGCTCGCGGGCATCGCACGTGAGCGCGCGACGGTGACGGGCGGCCCGGACTTCGCGTATCGGCTGTGTACCGACCGCGTGCGCGATGCACAACTCGCCGGGCTCGACCTGTCGTCGCTGCGCGTCGCGTTCTGCGGTTCGGAGCCTATTCGCCAGACGACCCTCGACGGCTTCGCCGCGCGTTTCAGCACGCACGGCCTCGATCCACGGGCGATGTATGCGTGCTACGGCCTCGCCGAGGCAACGCTGTTTTTCACGGGCGCCGAGGTCGGCTCGGGCGCACCCGAGACGCGCTTCTCTGCATCGGCGCTTGCTCGGCGCGTGCCGGTCGCGTTGCCGGCCGGCCGCGGAAACGACAGCGAAAAGCATGACGAAAAAGATAACGCGGCCGACGACGACACCAAGGCCGTGGTCGGCTGCGGCGTGACCGCGTCGGGCCATGCGCTCGCAATCGTCGATCCGGATACCTGCGCGCGTTTGCCGGATCGGCACGTCGGCGAAGTGTGGTGCAGCGGCCCGAGCATCACTCGCGGTTACTGGCGCAATCCCGAAGCGAGCGCTGCGGTGTTCCTCGACGACGCACCGGGTTTTCCGGGACGTTGGCTACGCACCGGCGACCTCGGCTTCGTCGAGCGCGGCCAATTTTTCTTCTGCGGACGCCGCAAGGACCTGATCGTGCTGCGTGGCGAAAACATCTATCCGCAGGATCTCGAAACCGTGCTGGCCGATCGCGTCGAATGGCTGAGGCGCGGGCGCGTCACCGCGTTCCCCGTCGAAGCGGCCGACGGCGCCGAGGCCATCGGCGTCGCCGCCGAAGTGCCGCGCGGCAGGGCGCGACAGGTGGCGCCCGAGACCATCTTCGCCGCGATCGCGGCCGCGCTCGGCGACGCGTTCCAACATGAAGCAGCGTTGATTCTGTTACTGGAACCGGGCGATTTGCCGCGGACGTCGAGCGGAAAACTGCAGCGCAGCGCGTGTGTTGCCGCGTGGCAAAGCGGCGCGCTCGTGCCGTTCGCAGTGCGCGACGCCAGGTCCGGCCAGTCGCCACGCATCGAAACGGACACAGCACCGACGGATGCAATTCCGGTGGCCGGTTGCGGCGACATGCTGACACCCACCGCGCACGCTATCGCACAAGTATGGAGCGAGGTTCTCGACGTGCCGACGCCGTGTGCATCGGATGACTTTTTTGCGCTCGGCGGCCGTTCGCTGCTGGCAGCAAAGGTCGCGTCGCGGCTGCGCGCACGGTTGGGTCGCGACGTGCCAGTCGGTCTATTGTTCAGCCACCCGACGCTCATGAACCTTGCCGCGGCGCTCGATGCTCGCTGGGCAACGCCGTCGAATGCGCTCGCTCCGGTTGCGCCGCTCGCGCGCCGCGCCGAAAGCGAGCGCGGCGAGGCGCCGCTATCTCTGCCGCAGGAGCGTTTATGGATGCTGTGGCAACTCGATCCGGACAGCCCCGCGTACAACATTTCTGCTGCACTTTCGCTGACCGGTCCGCTCGATGCGCATGCCGCCAGAACCGCGCTCGACGCTGTGGTACGCCGTCACGAGATGCTGCGCACGCGCTTTGCGGATGTCGACGGCGTGGCGCGTCAACTGGTCAGGCCCGTGACTGACACGACCGATGCGTGGCGCTGGGAATGCGTGAACGCAATGGAACTCACCACCGGCGACTTCCACGCGCAGTTGCGCCGACGCGCTCGCGAGCCCTTCGACCTGACGCTCGGCCCGCTCTTTCGCGCGGCGCTGTTTGTCCGCGGTCCTGAGGAGTATGTGCTGCATATCGTGATGCACCACATCGTCTGCGATGGCTGGTCGATCAATGTGCTGCTGCGCGATTTTGCGGCTGCGTATCGCGCCGCGCGGCTCGGCGACATGTTGGCTTTGCCGGCGCCGGCGGTCCAATACGCGGATTACGCCGCATGGCAACGCGCGCGATTTTCCGACGACGGCGACGGCGGCGTGGAACTCGCTGCGCAACTCGATTACTGGCGCAACCGTCTGGCGGGCTACGACGCGCTGCTCGATCTGCCGACCTTGCATGAGCGCGGCCGTCCCTATGAGCCTCGTGCCGAGCGTGTCGGCGCCGATATACCGGCCGTGCTCGCGAGCCGTTTGGACGTGCTCGCGCGCGAGCACAACGCCACGTTGTTCATGGTGCTGCTTGCTGCGTTCGCCGCGCTGCTGTCGCGCTACAGCGGCGCGCACGACGTGGCGATTGCGGTGCCCGTCGCCGGCCGCGACCGGATCGAAACGGAGGAGCTGATCGGCTTCTTCATCAACACGCTCGCGATGCGCGCTTCCGTGAAAGGCGCGAAGTCGTTCGCGACGTTGCTGCGTGAGGTGCGCGACGACAGCATCGACGCGCAGACGAACGCCGACGTGCCCTTCGAGCGCGTCGTGGCCGCGCTGCAGGTCGGCCGGCGCGTGGGCGTCAGCCCGCTTGCGCAGATCAAGTTCGTGTTGCACGACGAGTTCGAACGCGCGCTCGATCTTGGCGGCGTGCGCTGCGCGCTGGTCGACGCCGACGCGAGCGACGCGCGGTTCGAAATCGCGCTCGACGTGTTTCGCGAGGGCGTGCGCGGCCTGCGCTGCGTTTTTGCGTACGCCGCCGAGCTTTATGACGACACCTTTATCGCGCAGTTTGCGCGGCACTACGTCGGTCTGCTCGAACAGGTCGCCGACACGCCGGAGCGCGCGATCGGCGAATTCAATCTCGACGACGATGAAGTGGTCGACGGCATTGCGCCAGTCGCTGGGGCGTACTCGCTTTGAGTATGCGGCCGCCGTCCTGACATCGCATCGACGCATCGAGCCCGCGCCTGCCGGCGCGGGTGCAAGACACCTGGATCACACCACGGACACCATGCAAGCTATCTCTTTCGACACCGACTTTTTGCCCGCTCGCGTCGCGCGGTTTGCCATCGAACGGCCGGATGCCGTTGCGCTTGTCGACAGCACGGGACCGCTGGTCTGGCGTGATCTGTGGCAATGGTCCGGCAGGCTCGCCGCTGCGCTCGTCGCCGAAGGTGTGCGGCCCGGCGATAGCGTGGTGCTCGCATTACCGCGCTGCACGGCGTTCGTTGCAGCGATTCTCGCGGTGTGGCGGGTGCGCGCATGCTATGTGCCGCTCGACCCGGCGCTTCCGGAAGCGCGGCTGCGCTGGCAGGCCGGGGACTGCGGCGCGCGCGTGGTGATGACGGGCGCTGCGCTGACAAGTGGGGCGTTGGATGCGGTGGTGGAGGGTGTCGCAGCTGATGCAGCTCATGCAACCAACGCCGCAATCAGAACCGACGGCCCGCGCTGGCTGCCCGAGGGCGTGACGACACTCGACCCGCAAGCGTTCCGCGTCCCCGACGACGCTGCGGCCAAAGCGCTCGACGCAACTAACGCCGCAAGCAGCGAAATCTTTCACCACGCGATGTCTGGTCCATCGAGCGACGACAGCGTCCTCATCTGGCCCGCGTACGTGATCTACACGTCGGGCTCGACCGGCCGGCCGAAGGGCGTCGTGCTCAGCCATGCGGCGCTTGCCGCCTATTTGCAGGGCGTCTCCGAACGCTTGCCCGAAGGTATTGCAAGCGCCGCGTATCTGTCGACCACCGCCGCCGATCTTGGCCACACATCGTTGTTCGGCGCGCTGTGGCACGGCTGGACTCTGCATCTGATCGACGCCGACGTCGCCGCCGATCCGGACGCCTTTGCCGCCTACATGCACACGCATTCGGTCGACCTGCTCAAGATCGTGCCGAGCCATCTCGACGCGCTGTTGCAAGCGCAATCGGCGGAATGGGTGCTGCCGCGCCGCTGTCTCGTGCTGGGCGGCGAGCCGGCGCCGACGCGTCTGGCCGCGCGCATCGCGACGTTGCGGCCCGAATGCCAGTTGATCAACCACTATGGGCCGACCGAGACCGCGGTCGGCGTACTCACGCGCGCGGGCGCGCAAAGTCGCGCGGGGACGCTTCCGCTCGGCAAGCCGCTCGCGCACGTGAAGGCTCGCATCGTGGATGCCGACGGTAATGCGGTGCCCAAAGGTGCAGCTGGTGAGCTGTGCATCGGCGGCGCGAGCGTGGCGCAGGGCTATCTGAACAGACCTTCGCTGACGGCGGAGCGCTTCGTGCCCGATCCCGACGGTAACGGCGCGCGGCTCTACCGGACGGGCGATAGAAGCCGCCGTCTGCCGGACGGCGAATACGCGTTTCTCGGCCGCCTCGACGACCAGGTGAAGATCCGCGGCTTTCGCGTCGAGCCGGAAGAGGTCGCCGCGCGCCTGCGCAACGAGCATGGCGTGCGCGACGCAGTGGTGATCGCCTACGCGGATAGCGACGGCGCCGCGCCTCGCCTGGTCGCGTACCTGAGTGCCGCAGAATCGCTCGACGTCGAGGCGATCCGCAGCCGTCTCGCCGCGGAACTACCGGACTACATGGTGCCGTCGTCGCTTCAGGTGCTGGCCGCGTTGCCGCTGACCCCGAACGGCAAGATCGACCGTGCCGCGTTGCCGGCGCCGCTGCAGGAAAACACGGCGGGCGCCGCGCGTGTCGAGCCGCGCAACGACGCGGAACGCACGCTGATCGGAATCTGGAAGCTGGTGCTCAAGCGCGATGACATTGGCGTAACGGACAACTACTTCGAAATCGGCGGGGATTCGATTCTCAGCCTGCAGATCATTGCCAGGGCGCGCGGCGCGGGACTCAAGCTCACGCCGAAACAGATGTTCGACCACCCGACGATCGAGGCGGCGGCGCGCGTCGCCGTCCCCATGAAGGTGGCGTCCGACCATCGGAGCGCTGGAGAGAAAGGCGGCGGGGCGAAGCAGCGGACAAGCGCAGGCTCGACTGAGCAGGCAAGCACGACGACACAGACCAAGACAGGCGAGTGGACCCGCGCCGACGACAGCACGAGTCACGCAACGGCACATGCCGCCGCGACACCGCCGCGCACCACGCAGCCCGCCGCCGACGATCGCTGGTTCGCCGAAGCCGGTGTTTCGCGCGACGCCGTCGACGCAGTCTATCCAGCCACGCCGATGCAGCAGGGTCTGCTATTTCACGGCATGCTCGATGGCGAGCCAGGCATGTACGTATCGCAATTGCGCCTCACAATCGACAGCTTGAAGATCGACACCATGCGTGCGGCGTGGGACGCTGTGATCGCCCGTCACCCGGTTTTGCGCACGCGCTTCGTGTGGCCGGCCGGTGGCGAGCCGTTGCAGATCGTCGAGCGGCGCGTGCGCATGCCGTTCGAATTGCATCCACGTGATGCGCTAGTTGTGCCGGTTCCGATGGCCGCGCTCACTGCGGCGGCATCGACGGACGAACAGTACGACGCCGCATACGAAGCCGCGCGCGAGGCGATTGCCACGCGCGGTTTCGAGCCGAACGTCGCGCCGCTGATGCGCGTCGATGTCTTCGAGCGCCCCGACGGCGCGCACGATCTGCTGTGGACTCACCATCACGCGTTGACCGATGGCTGGAGCACCGCGCAGGTCGTCAGCGAAGTCGCGCGCGCGTATGCGGCGCTCGACGCGGGCAGCGTCCCCGACACGTCGCCGGCGGCGCCGTACGCGGATTACGTCCGCTGGCTGCGCGGCCAACCCGATACAGCGCCGTTCTGGCGCGCACGGCTCGCGACGCGCGATGAACCGGCGCGCGTAGCCGATGCGCTCGGCGGTGCTTTGCGTGCGTCATCTGAAAAGGGCACCGATGGTGTAGCCACACAAGCGCTGATCCGCGAGCTCGACGGCCCGTCTCACGAGCGATTGACGCGCGCTGCGCGGCGCGCACAGGTCACGCTGAATACGCTTGTCCAGGCAGCGTGGGCGCTCGCGCTCGCACGTTTCTCCGGGCGCACGCAAGTGACGTTCGGCATGACGGTGTCTGGCCGCCCGGTCGATCTGCCGAATGCGCAATCGATTGTCGGTCTGTTCATCAACAGCTTGCCGTTGTGGGTCGATGTGAAATCCGACGCGACGGTGCGCTCCTGGCTCGCCGCGCTGCAGCGGCAAAACGCGGAGTTGCGCGACGTCGAGCACACGCCGCTCGCGAGCTTGCAGCAATGGGCGAACTCGAACGTCGATGCGCTGTTCGATAGCCTGATCGTCTTCGAAAATTATCCGCTCGACGACGCGCTCGATGCGCTTGGCGATGTGCCGCGCATACGCGCTGTCGACGCACACAACCGCAGTCATTTTCCGCTGATGCTGGTCGTCGCGCCGCGTCATGTGGGCGGCGGCGACGCGCTGAGACTCGAGTGGCACAGGCATGCCGCGAGCGTGTCCGAGGATGGGGTTGCCCGCATCGCGGAGTATTTCGAGCGGATGCTGGACTGCCTCGCGAACACGCTCGTTGAAGGCGACGACCCGCACGTGCGGCTGCGCGATCTGCCAACCGACGACGCGCCATTTGCAAAGCCGCCACGTCTGCCATCCACGTTCGCCTACGAGCCGGTGACGGCGCGGATCGCCGCGCAGGCGCGTGCGCGGCCCGAAGCGATCGCGCTAATCGATGGCGATGAGCAGGTGACGTATGCGCAACTCGATGCCTGGTCGCGCGCGATCGCGCACGAGTTGCGGCGTCTCGGCGCGACGGCGGAAACGCGCGTGGGCGTCGCAATGCAGCGCTCTGCTGCGCTGGTTGCGTCGCTGCTCGGCGTGCTGCGCGCGGGCGCGGCGTATGTGCCGCTCGATCCGTCGTACCCGGCCGGACGCCTCGCGCATATCCTTGACGACTCCCAGCTTGGGCTGATCGTGACCGATGCGTCGAGTCTCGCGCAGCATGCGTCGCTGTTCGGCTCGCGGTCCACCGTCGATGCGGCGGCGCTGCGCGATGCTGCGCCTGCCGATGCCACGGACGATGCCGGTGCATACCCGCATCCGCAACAGCTGGCCTACGTGATCTATACGTCGGGCTCGACGGGCGTACCGAAGGGCGTTGGCGTCACGCATGAGAACGTCGCGCGTCTGTTCG
The DNA here is from genome assembly GCF_031456815.1 of Paraburkholderia strydomiana. NCBI lineage: Bacteria > Pseudomonadati > Pseudomonadota > Betaproteobacteria > Burkholderiales > Burkholderiaceae > Paraburkholderia > Paraburkholderia strydomiana. The sequence continues at coordinate 2 of NZ_JAVDVL010000019.1, read as the reverse complement.
AT
>NZ_JAVDVL010000018.1:0-112288 GCF_031456815.1 Paraburkholderia strydomiana | reverse complement strand
GAAACAGCGAAACAGCGAAACAGCGAAACAGCGAAACAGCGAAACAGCGAAACAGCGAAACAGCGAAACAGCGAAACAGCGAAACAGCGAAACAGGACTACGGAGCGTCTTTCATGCGATTTCTTGCCATTGCGACCGACTACGACAACACCCTCGCATCCGACGGACGCGTCGCCGACGCAACGTGGGATGCGCTCGAGCGCCTGCGCGCCTCGGGCCGCCAGGCGATCCTCGTGAGCGGCAGGGAGATGGACGACCTGCTCGCCGTCTGCCCGCGGCTCGACATGTTCTCGCGGGTGGTCGCGGAAAACGGCGGTGTGTTGTATACGCCGTCGACGGGTACACGGCGGCTCCTCGCGCCGCCACCGCCGCCCGTTTTCGTCGATGAACTGAGGCGTCGCGGCCTGCATCATTTCAGCGTCAGCGAAACGCTCATTGCGACGATCAAGCCCGCCGAGCAGATCGCGCTCGCCGCGATTCGGGACCTGGGGCTCGGCTTGCAGATCATCTTCAACGGCGAGGCGGTCATGATCGTCTCGCCGGGCATATCGAAAGCAAGCGGCTTGCAGGAGGCGTTAAGCGAACTGGCGCTGTCGGCGTTCAATGTGGCGGGAGTAGGCGACGCCGAGAACGATCATGCGCTGCTCGACGCGTGCGGTTTTTCGGTGGCGGTTGCCAATGCTCTACCGGCCCTGAAGGAGCGCGCCGATATGATCACGAGCCAGGCGGCGGGCGCGGGTGTCGCCGAACTGGTCGACGCGCTGGTAAAGGACGACTTGCGCGAACGGGCGAGCATGACGCCGCGCAGTCGCGTCCTTGTTGGACATGCGCGCGACGGCGGCGAGCCGGCCGACCAGTATTGCGCGGCGCATGGCACGGTAGCGCTGCTCGCCGGTGAATCGGGGTGCGGCAAGTCGACCGCCTGCGCCGGCCTGCTTGAACGGTTGGCGGGCATGCACCAGCAGTTGTGCATCATCGATCCGGAAGGCGACTACCAGAACGACGAAGACACGATCGTGGTCGGCGATGCGCACACCGCCCCGCTGATCGAGGAAGTCGTGCAGTTGCTGCTGCGTCCTCCGCGTGCTGCGGTGGCCGTCAATCTGCTGCGCGTGCCGCTGCCCGAGCGGCCCGCGTTCTGCGCGTCGTTACTGCTCGAAGTGCAGCAGTTGCGCGTGCGAACCGGGCGGCCGCATTGGCTCGTGTTCGACGAGGCACATCATCTGTTTCCCGCTGGATGGGCCGGGGCCAGCCAGACCATTCCGCAGACGCTTGAGACCGCGCTTGCGATCACGGTGTCTCCGCAGCAACTCGACGGCGCGTTCCTGCGCCAGGTGAATCTGATGCTCGCAATGGGTCCGAGCGCGGCCAACGCCGTGCAGGAACTCGCGAAGGCGACGGATCGCACTGTGCCGAACGTCGACGATATGCTGGGGCAAACGCAGCTGCAACCCGGCGAGGCGTTGCTATGGCGTCTCACCGAGCCGGCGCCCGAAGGTGTGATCCGGCTGGAACCGGGCACGAAGCACCGGCTCAGGCATCGGCGAAAATACGCGGAAGGGCTGTTGATTCCCGAGCGCAGTTTCTATTTTCGCGGGCCCGAACGTGCATTGAATCTGCGCGCGCATAACCTGGTGCTGTTCGTGGAGATCGCGGAGGGCGTCGACGCCGCCACCTGGCAGTATCACCGCGAGCAGGGCGACTATTCGCGGTGGTTCGAAAAGGAAATCGGCGACCCGGATCTCGCGGCGCAGGCGCGGCAGATCGAGCAGGACACTTCGCTCGATGCAGCCGGGAGCCTCGCACGAATCAAGGCTGCAGTGCAGGAACGCTATACGCAGCCGGAGAATCCGTCGATGCCGGCCGTGCTGACCACGAAGCGTGACGCTCCGGCGGCAGACGCTCCGGCGCCCGACGATTTGAAGGCCGAAACCTCGGCTCAAAAGGATGGCGCGGCGTAATGGCAGATGTTACGGATACCGTAATAAACCGGCATCTGCCACGCATCGGCTAGTCCACGCGTGCAAGGCTCCCGCCCGTCTTGCGCGCGCCCCGCCTGGGCGAATCGGTCGGCGCGGAATTCACCGCGACCGCAGGCGCAGTGCTCTTGTGTTTCGTGCCGCGCATTGTTGCGAGCGTATCGAACAGTCGCTGCACGTCGGTGGCGTTCGACGGCGCATCGAAATACAGCGCCATGCGTTCGAGCATCTGCAGTGCTTCGGGAGCGCGACCGTCTTCCTGCCGTAAGCTAGCCAGTGCCAGCGACGCGCGCAGTTCCCACATTCTCGCGCCCTGTGAACGCGCCATGTCGATTGCCTTGACGAAGCAGGATTCGGCGTCGGCGAGCTTGCGCTGCGCGTGCGCGGCGACTCCGAGCACGCGCCACAGTTCGGGCGCGAACACCATCTCGCCGTTGGCCTCGCAAAACTGCAGCGTATCGGTGAGCCGGCGCGACGCTTCGTCGATACGTCCGGCTGCCACGAGCGCCTCGGCATAGGCGCTGATGAAGAGCGTGATGAGGCGCCGGAAACCACGCTCGATCAGCGCGTTGAGCGAGGTTTCCAGCAGCGCGATGCCGCGCTGCTGGTCGCCGCCGAGAATGTCGCGATACGCGCACAAACAGTTGCAGTAGTCGCGCCAGACATCGAGGCCATGCAGCGCCGCCTGCGAGCGCATGATCTCCAGATACACCGCGCCGCGCTTGAGGTCGCCGCACATCAGCGCGAGCGGCGCGGCCGAGGCGCCGAGCGTGTGCGTGAGCAATGGCTCCATGATGTCGGGGCGCACGAGGCCGACGAGCGTATCGACGAGCTTCATCGCCTCGCCACAATGTCCTTCGAGCCACGCAATGCGCGCGAGGGTGCCGTTGCAGTAGACAAGCGGATGGACGGCGATCGTATTGTCGCGCTGCCCGCTGTATTCGAGTTCTGCAAAGCGGTCGCGCGTGCGCAGCAGTTCTGCTTTCGCCTCGGCGTGTCGGCCGAGACAATGCAGCGAAATCGCGACAATCTGATCGGCCAGCGTTTCCTGCCACGGGTTGGCGCGAGCGTGTGCGAGCTGCCGCAAGCGCTTCGCGAACTGCATCGACTCGTGGATGTTGCCGCTCGAAATCATGGTGGTCCACAAGCCCCAGAGCGAGCGTGCCTGAAATGCTGCGTCACCGTGTTCGGTCGCGAGCGTGAGGACATTGCGCCACAACTGCTCAGACGTCGACACAGCGCCGCGCACGTGCGGCAGCGCGGAAGCCAATGCCGCGCATACGCGCATCTCGCCGAGCGCATCGACGCTGCCGGCGGGCAGCGTGTCCAATGCATCGACCGCGCGGCTTGCGCGCTCACAGCATTCCGCGATCATTCCATTGTCGAGCAGCGCACCCGTGAGATTCGATGCGAGCTCGATGCCCAGGTGCACATCGCCGTCGGCGGAAAACGCCCAGTCGTCCGCGGTGCGTGCGTCGTCGAACGTGTGCCTGAGGGCGGCGGCGCTATCCGCGTTGCCACCCACCGTTTGCGCCGTGTGTGCCATGAAACATTGCGAGAGATAGCGCGCGTGGCGCAAGGCCATGTCCTGCCGCTCGCCTTCGGCTTGCAGCTTTTCGAGCGCATACGCACGCGTCGATTCCAGCAGACGGTAGCGCGCCACGGGGCCATCGAACTCCACGTTCACGAGCGACTTGGCAAGCAGTTCGCTGATCGCGCTGATCGCATCGGCCACCGTCAGCGACGCGTCGCATGCGACCGCGCACATCGCTTCAAAGCTGAAGACGCCGCCGAATACCGCGGTTCGTCTGAAAAGCGCTTGCGAATCCGAATCGAGCAGCGCGAAGCTCCAGTCGAACGTCGCGCGCAAGGTCTGGTGGCGCGGCAACGCCGTACGATAGCCGCCCGCGAGTATCGCCATGCGGTCGTCGAGCCGTTGATGCACACCGACCACGCCGAGTGTCACCACGCGCGCCGCCGCCAGTTCGAGCGCAAGCGGAATGCCGTCCAGACGCCGGCATATTTCGCCGACGAGCCGCAGTTCCGCGCTATCCGCGGCGACTTCGCGCTGCAGCGAGTTGGCGCGCAGCAAAAACAGGCTGACAGCGGATTGCTGCAGAATCTGCGCGTCAAGGCAGCCAGGCTGCGGCACGTCGAGCGGCTCGACCCGCAGAATCGCTTCGGCCATGATGCGCAACGGCTCGCGGCTCGTTACGAGCACTCGCAAATTCGCGTTGGCAGCGACCAATGCCTCGACCATTTCAGCGACGTGCTCGACCACGTGTTCGGCGTTATCGAGCACGAGCAGACGGCGCTGGTCCGCAAGCACCAAGGCGATTTGCGCGAGGCCCGGCGTCCCGTGTTCGACCGGCAACCCGCAGCCTTGCGCGGTGGCGGCCAGCACTTCGTCGCGCGTGCCGAGCGTGGCCAGTTCAACGAACCACACGGGCTCCGCGAAATCTGCGGCGGCATGACGGGCGGCTTCAATAGCGAGACTCGTCTTGCCGATGCCGCCGGCGCCGGCTAGCGTCAGCACGCGCGTGTGTTCGAGCATGGAGCGGATTTGAGCGATGGCCGTGTCGCGCCCCACGAGCGGCGTGCGCGGAGGCGGAAGAGAGCGCCCAGCGGGCACAGGGATTGGCGGCGTCGTGGCGCTCGCGGCTCGCTGCCGTTGCACGAGTTGATAGCCGCGGCCAGGCACGGTCAGAATCAGATCGCGATCCGCGCCGAGAATCTTGCGCAGTGCAGACAAATGCACCTGAATATTATTTTCTTCGACGATCGTATCCGGCCATACGGCGTCCATCAACTCGTCTTTCGTGACGAGGCGTCCGCCGGCCTTGACGACCATTGCGAGAATCTCGAAGGCGCGCGAGCCGAGCGGCACACGTTCGCCGTCACGCCATAAGGTGCGCAGTTCCAGATCGATTTGAAAGCGGCCTAGTTCAATCATGTCGTTTTCAACTTCCGGGACAACGTGCTTGGTGAGAAGAACCTGCAGTACCACAAGACGGAAGTTACCGCATCAAATCGTGCGAGTCTTGTCGGTTAGTGCGATGCTTTGTACGAAAGTCCATTTGCATGGGCTGCGCACCGTGAAAAATGGGTGGTGTCGAAATCGCTGACCGTCTATCGGCAAGCCTCACGGCGCCAATGTCCTGGCGGCATGCCGACGAGCTGCGAAAACGTGCGCGTGAAATGGCTTTGATCGGAAAAGCCGCAAGCCATGCCGATCTCCGAAAGCGAATGGTTCGAGTGCTTGAGAAGCTCACGAGCCTGGTCGATACGCCGCTCCAGCAACCATTGATGCGGCGTGCGCTGCGTGGTCTCGCGAAATGCTTGAATGAAGTAACTGCGCGACAGATTGCACGCACTCGCGATCTCTTCAATGGACACATTGCCCTGAGATCTGGCGAGCAGCATCTCTTTTGCGCGGGCTTCCTGCAACGCGGACAGGCCCCGGTTGTTGCGGTTCGACCGACGCGAGGCCTCGCCGTAGCGATCAAGCAGATGCGTGCCGATGGTCACGCCGAGTTGTTCGATGAAAAGCGGACTTGCCTCGCTTTGCGCATTGAGCGTGAGCGCGAGCACCTGCGCTAGATGCCCGAGCACCGGATCTTTGCGGCCTGCAACCGTTGCGATGCGCGCAAGGCCGCTGCCGCCGCGCTCGTGGCAGGCGTCGCTGACAAAATTGCGCGACAGTTCGATCAGCACGAAGTCGAAGCCGCCAAGCAGTTCGGCGCGGTAGTCGTCGGCGAAATCGCGGACGTAGACGCAGTCGCGCTCGAACTCGTGCGTGACCCAGCGATGTTGCGAATAGATGCGCCGGCGGTGTCCTGTTTGCAGCGATACGCCGATCAGAAAACCACGGCCCGAGCCGTCCATTGTGACGGGACTCGTGTCGCTGCCCAACGTGCATTTGCGGTAAAACTTGAATTCGCCGGTGTCGAGTTCGAGGTCCTGGCGCAGCTGACTCGACAGACACCCGAGGGAGTCTTTAGGACGTGCGGCCGTGGCGGCGGATGCATGAATATCGTTGAACATGTTCGTCACCTCGGGTCGTCGCAGCGCCTCAACTGCCGTTAGTCGTTACTCAAAAATTATCATTTGTAAGTTATTTGTCATTATGCCGGGTTTTCCCGAGGTTGGGAAACGTCGATAAAATAATGTGCGCTCAAATAATAAGCATCAAACATCATAAGAATTACGTGAGCCCCGGCCTTCGGAGCTTTGCTGCTTATCACAAATCACCGACGCTCAAAAAGCGACGCGATTTATTTTTGTGATCGACATATTGCCGTAACGGATTTTCGCTCGGGGGATTTGCGTCGCGGCATTCATGTATTCGTGACGCTTCTATTAATCGGCCTCCCAATTCGGAGCCGATCGCATCGGCGCTTCGCGCGGCGGCAATCTGCGTCAAAAGAATGTAGACGCGAAGGGAAAAGCAGGGGCGGCGCCGCTGGAACGCGGCGCGCGCCCGCCAGGTTTAGCTCTGCAGGAATTCGAGCAGGTCGGCGTTGACCTTGTCGGCTTGCGTCGTGCACATGCCGTGCGGTGCGCCGGCATAGACCTTCAGCGTCGCATTCTTCACGAGCTTGGCCGACAGACGGGCCGAGTCGTCGATCGGCACGATCTGGTCGTCGTCGCCGTGAAGGATCAGCGTGGGCACGTCGATCTTTTTCAGGTCCGCTGTGTAGTCGACCTCGGAGAATTGCTTGATGCACTCATACTGGCCTTTGATCGAGCCGAGCATGCCTTCGCGCCAGAATTCGTCGATCGTGCCTTGCGAAATTTTCGCGTTCGGACGATTGAAGCCGTAGAACGGCACCGCCAGGTCCTTGTAGAACTGCGAGCGGTTCGCCGCCACGTTCGCGCGAATGCCGTCGAACACGGACATCGGCAAGCCGTTCGGATTGGCTTCCGTCTTGACCATGATCGGCGGCACGGCGCCGATCAGCACGGCCTTGGCAACGCGCGACGTGCCATGGCGGCCAATGTAGTGAGCGACCTCGCCACCGCCCGTCGAATGGCCGACGAGCGTGGCTTCCTTCAGGTCGAGCGCCTCGATCACGGCGGCCAGATCGTCCGCGTAGGTGTCCATGTCGTTGCCGTGCGACGGCTGGTCCGAGCGGCCATGGCCACGGCGGTCATGAGCGATCACACGGTAGCCTTTCTGCACGAGGAACAGCATCTGCGCGTCCCATGCGTCCGCATCGAGCGGCCAGCCGTGCGAAAAGACGACCGGCTTACCCGAACCCCAGTCCTTGAAGAAAATGCGCGTGCCGTCCCTGGTCGTGACCGTGTTCATGGTGTGTCGCTCTCCGTGCTTTGAGTGAGAAGAATTGCCCGCATGGCTGCTGCCGCCGGCCGTTGCCGCTAGCGCGACGCCCGGCGCTGCGATAGCGGCAACGGCCGCGCCTGCGCCTGCTGCGAGTAACTGGCGGCGGTTCGCCGATGGAATTGCGGATGAGTTGGCCAAATTTTTTCTCCGTGCGTGTGACGTTATGATGTGCGTGCCGGCGAAACGCGACGCGGCATCGCAGAGTTGCGAATCCTACGGGCGCGAATATTTCCCGTACTTTCAGATTGCTTAATTGTTGTTAAGGCGGGTGACTGAACGTGTGCCGCCAGTGGCGTGGGCTACAGAGGCCAGTGCTAGAGAGGCCAGTGCGCTATCAGTCGTGGCGTCCAGACTCGAACAGGAACCACACGCGCTGCTCGGCTTCGTCGATCCAGTTTTCGAGCAGGCTCGCAGTCGCGACATCGCCGTATTCATCGCACAACGAATGCGTTTCGCGCATATAGCCGGCGAGCGCCAGGTTGTCCTCGCGCAGTTCCGCGAGCATGTCGCCGGGCGTGACGAAGTCGGCGTCGTTATCGGCGATACGTTGCAGCTTCGTGATGTGGCCGGCCGAGCGCAGCGTTTTGCCGCCGATCTTGCGGGCGCGCTCTGCGATCGGATCGGTCGTCGCGTAGATCTGGTTCGCCTGGTCGTCGAGCAGCAGGTGATAGTCGCGGAAGCACGGCCCGGACATATGCCAGTGAAAGTTCTTTGTCTTCAGATACAGCGCGAACACATCGGCGAGCAGGGTGGTCAATGCGGCGGCGATGTCACGAGTCGCGTCTTCGGTGAGGCGAGTCGGCGTCCTGAGCGATGCCGCGCGATGCGCCGCTGCCTGCTTTAGGTCTTTCATGGCGAGTCCTTGATCGAGGGTGGTGAGTGGCGCTGCGAGCGTGCCCGTTCAACTGCCCATTGAGCGCCCAGCCAGTGTAGGAAGAGCACGTGCATAAAGTCCTGCAAAAATAATGAAAACTTCTGAGGCGCATGCGCCACTCGCCGCGATTGTTTTCGCGGACGCGACATGCACCCGTTTTTGGAACCGGCAACAGGAACCAGCTCACCAACCAGCATTAAGAACTTGCATTAAGAACTATTAAGGGCTTCGACAAGGACCTGGCAAAGCGCCGCCGATAGACTGCCTCCCAGTTCGACTCGCCATCCAGGCGAGCGCGGCACGTCTCATCAGCCTGCCTGTCCTTTCTCTCACGGAGCCCGCCATGTCCAAAGACCTGTCACCCGGATTCACCCCGGCCGAGGTCGTCTTCTTCAACGGCAAGATCGCGACGCAGGACGAGAAGCGCTCGTTTGCCGATTCGCTCGCCGTCGCGAATGGCCGCGTTATCGCCGCTGGCTCGCGCGATGCCGTGATGCGTCACGTGAACGACGCCACTCGCCATGTGGACCTGAAAGGCCGCACGGTCATTCCGGGTCTGAACGACTCGCATCTGCACATCATTCGCGGCGGTCTGAACTTCAACATGGAGTTGCGCTGGGACGGCGTGCCGTCGCTCGCGGACGCGCTCGACATGTTGCGCAAACAGGTGGCCCGCACGCCCGCGCCGCAGTGGGTTCGCGTGGTGGGCGGATGGAACGAATTCCAGTTCGCCGAGCGGCGCGGCCCGACGCTGGAAGAGATCAACGCGATCGCGCCGGATACGCCGGTCTTCATCCTGCATCTGTACGACAGCGCGCTTCTGAATGCGGCGGCGCTGCGTGCGGTCGGCTACACGAAAGACACGCCCAATCCGCCGGGCGGCGAGATCCAGCGCGACAAGCGCGGCAATCCGACCGGCATGCTGATCGCGCGGCCCAACGCCGGCCTGCTTTACGCGACGCTCGCCAAAGGTCCGAAGCTCGCGCTGGAAGACCAGCGCAATTCGACGCGTCACTTCATGCGCGAGTTGAACCGGCTCGGCGTGACGAGCGCAATCGACGCGGGCGGCGGCTACCAGGCTTATCCGGACGACTACGCGGTCATCATGGAAATGGCGAAGCACAATGAGTTGACCGTGCGAATCGCCTATAACCTTTTCACGCAGAACGCGAAGAAGGAAATTGAAGACTTCGCGAAGTGGGTGAAGATGACGAAGCCCGGCGAAGGCGACGACTTCCTGCGCGTGAACGGCGCGGGCGAGATGCTGGTCTTTTCCGCCGCGGACTTCGAAGACTTCCTGGAACCGCGGCCTGATTTGCCCGACACGCTCGAAGCCGAACTCGAGGCGGTGGTCCGGTTGCTCGTCGCGAACCGCTGGCCGTTCCGTCTGCATGCCACTTACAACGAGTCGATCGAGCGCTTTCTCAACGTGTTCGAGCGCGTGAACGCGGACATTCCGTTCGACGGCCTGCGCTGGTTCTTCGACCATTGCGAGACCATCACGCAGAAGAACATCGAGCGGGTGCGCGCGCTCGGCGGCGGCATCGCGATCCAGCACCGGATGGCGTATCAGGGCGAGTACTTCATCCAGCAATACGGCGAAGAGGCAGTCAAGCACACGCCGCCGATCCGCCAGATGCTCGACGCGGGTCTGCCGGTCGGCGCGGGCACGGACGCCACGCGCGTCGCCAGTTTCAATCCGTTCGTGTCGCTGTACTGGATGGTGTCGGGCAAGACGGTTGGCGGCACGGCAATGTATTCGAGCGCGAACAAGCTCGATCGCATGGAAGCGCTGCGCCGCTATACGGTCGGCAGCGCCTGGTTCTCGAATGAAGACGACCGCAAGGGCGCGCTCATGCCGGGCCACTTCGCCGACTTCGCCGTGTTGAGCGACGACTACTTCAGCGTCGAGGAAACCAGCATCAAATACCTCGAATCGGTAATGACGGTGGTGGGCGGCAAGGTGGTCTACGCGGCCGACGAGTTCGCGCCGCTCGCGCCGCCCGATCTGCCGGTGAGCCCATCGTGGTCGCCGGTGGCGGAGTTCGGCGGCTACAGCCGCTATAAGCCGACCGCCGTCGCCTGCGTGGACGGCTGCGTGAATCTGTGCGGCGTGCATGCGCATGCGCATGGCTGGGCATGGCGCAAGAACGTGCCCGTCAGCGATTCGAACGGCTTCTGGGGTGCGCTCGGCTGCAGCTGCTTCGCGTTCTGACGCGCTGCGCGCTGCGCTACTTGCCCGATCTTCATCGTGCCTTGCCGTAAGCGGGAATCACTATGCCGACTCTGACCGATGGCGTGCTCTATGGGCTCGGCATTCTGGTTCTCGACTTCCTCGCTTGGCGCTTCATGGGCCGCCGCAACGCGAACGCGCGGCTCGCGTTGCGCGTGATCATGTTCGGCCTGTCGAGCTATGTGCTCTTCACGCACGGCATGAATCCGCTGCGCGAGGCGCCGTGGGGCGCGGAGCCCGTGCGCCATCTGCTCGCGCAGATTCTCGAAGTGATCTGGTGGCTGCAGGGAGCGCGGCTCGTGACCGTCGTGCTCGATCGAATGGTGCTGCCCGAGACCTGGCACAAGGAGCGTCTGTTTCAGGACGTGCTCGGTGCTCTCGTGTTTCTGGCCGCCGCGGTCGGCGCGATCGCGTTCGTGTTGCAGCTGCCGGTGCGCGGGCTGCTCGCCACCTCGGGAGCGGTTGCGGTGGTGCTGGGTCTCGCGATCCAGAGCACGCTGAATGACGTGTTTTCCGGCGTGGTGCTCAACGCGACGCAGCCGTTCCGCATAGGCGACTGGATCACCATCGGCGAAGTGGAAGGCAAGGTGGTGGAAAGCAACTGGCGCGCGACGAGCCTGCTGAACGGGCAGGGCAACATCGTCGTGATCCCCAACAGCGTGGCCGCACGCACGAACATCGTCAATGCGAACCAGCCGATGGATACGCATGGCGTGAGCGTGCTGCTGCCCGTGAAACCGTCGATTCGTCCGGCGACCGTCCTGCAGGCGCTGATGCACGCCGCCGCCAGTTCGCCCGAGGTGCTCGCCGAGCCGAAGCCGCTCGTGAGCGTGAAGCGCGCCACCAACGACGCGATCGAGTACGAGATCGTCTGCTACGTCGACGCATGGAACAAGAAGATCGGCGTGCGCAACGACCTGTATGACCTCGCGCACCGGCATCTGCTGTCGCGCGGCGTGGTGTTGCGGCCATTGTCGGTGGCGGAGCCCACGGGTGAGCCCACGGACGAAAAGCAGCGGCTGTTGCACAACGTCCTGATCTTCCAGACGCTCGACGACGCGGAGATCGCCGAGCTCGCCGGCCAACTGACGCTGCACGAGTTCGATGTCGACGACACGATCTATACCGCCGCCGACGAAGGCGGGCATGAGCTGCACATTCTCGCGCGCGGGGTTGCGAAGGCCGTCGTGCAGAAAGACGGCGGCGAGGTCGAATTGCGCAGGCTCGCGCCGGGCGACTCGGTGGGCCAGTCGGGAATACTCGCCGGCGTGAGAACCGGGGTAGTCGTGCGCGCGCTCACACGCGCCACGGTGTTCCGGCTCGACAAAAGCGCGCTTACTCCGATCCTCGCGCGGCGCCCCGAAGTCGCGCGAGAAATGTGCCGGTTGCTCTCGGTTCATCACGAAAGCGAAAAGATGCTGCTTGCGACATCGGCCACCGCTGATGAGGGCAGCGGCGGCCTGCTGCAATGGATCCGCGACGGCGTGCGGCGCTTTCACGAGCTTGCACTGTGAGGCGGCGGCCATTCGAATTCAGCTTTCGCTTAAGGCTTTTTAAGGTCGCGCCAAGGCTTTTATCGACGGCAATCGGTACGCTGAATGGGATCGCAAGGCGGCCCGTTCCGAGCCGCCATGCGCTGCATCGTGCGCAAACGAGGGCCCTCTGGCGACGAGGCCCGCGCAGATCGCCGGCGATCGGCATATGGAGGAGGTGACATGAAGAAAACCATTGCGGGCATCGAGATGCCCGACAGTGCGATGGCCCGTGGGGCAACCGAACGGATTCGCGCGACCGAGTCTGCGTTGATGTTCCATCACGCGCAGCGGGCGTTTCTGTTCGGTGCGCTGACTGGCTTTCGCGAGAACATGGTTTTCGACATGGAACTGCTTTATGTGGGCGCGATGTTTCACAACGTGGGCCTGAATAGCGCGCATCGGCGTTCGCCGTGCCGCTACGAAGTGGATAGCGCGAACGCCGCGCGCGATTTCATGCGCGAGCATCGGGCGGCGGCAAGCGCGATCGACGAAGTATGGATGGCGATTGCATTGCACACGACGCCGGGCATTCCCGAGCATCTCGCGCCGCTCGTCGCGTTGCTCGCCGCGGGCGTGCAGATGGACGTGCGCGGTGCGCGCTACGACGAATACGCCGTCAACGAGCGTGACGAAATCGTGCAGGCGTGTCCGCGCGAAGTGGGTTTCAAGAAGCGGATTCTCGAGGAATACGCGCGCGGCATGGAACATCGTCCGCAAACGACGTTCGGCACGGTCAACGCCGACGTGCTCGACCGATGGGATCCGAATTACCGGCGTCTGAATTTTTGCGGGCTGGTGCTTGGTTCGGAATGGCCGAACTGACCCGGCCTCGATAGGAGATTGGCATGGGCTACATCATTTCACTGGGAGTCGGCTTCGGCGTCGGACTTCTCTACTGGCTGCTCAAGGTGCAGTCGCCGGCGCCGCCGTTGATTGCGCTCGCCGGCCTGCTCGGCATGGTGCTCGGCGAACACGCGATACCTGTGGTGAAGGCACAGCTCTTCGCACAGGGCGCGGCGGTGGAGGCGGCGTCGCCTTCGTCGACATTGCCGGTTGCCGCGCCGATGCCTGACAGTTCCACGCAAAAGCCGGGCGCGCCCGGCGCCACGAAACAGGGCGGTTGATTGCAGATCGAGGTGCAGTTTCTGATCTGAAGCCATGACTCAAAGCCTTGGCTCCACCGCTGGCCCGCTCCCTGGTGCAACCCGTATCCGCCGGATCCGGATTGCACTCGAATTCCATCCAACATCATCAGGTAGATCACATGATCCATTTGCTTCAGCGTTTCCGTCCTCTCGCGGCTGTTTCCGCCGCGTTGCTGATCGGCCTCGCGCCGCTCACCTCCGCTCACGCCGATGCCGGCCCGCCCGAAGTCGCAACCGCCAACACCGCGCTCGCCGCGCGCCAGCCGGATGTGTCGGTCGGTCCGCAATTCGACACGACGCACGTGTACGTGGCGTCTGCGGATCTGGACGCGTTCGTCAACAGCTTTATCGCGACGTTCGGCGGCAAGGCGTCGCCACGCGCGGTGTTCACCGTCACGCCGACGCCCAGCAAGACCGCGTCGCAATATGTGCAGACGCCGGTCGGCATGCTGTCGGTGTTCGGCTTCGAAACGCCGGTTCCGTATCCGTTCGGCAATGAGCGCACGGGTTATCTGGTCACGAATATCGATCAGGCGGTGAAGGCGGCACGCGCGGCGGGCGCGGATGTGCTCGTGGACAGCTTCGACGACCCCATCGGCAAGGACGCGATCATCCAGTGGCCGGGCGGTCTGACGATGCAGCTCTACTGGCACACGAAAGCGCCGAACTATGCGCCGCTGCAGAGCGTGCCGGATAACCGCGTGTATGTTTCGCGCTACGAGGCCAACAGCTTCGTGCGCCGCTGGCTGCACTTTTCGCACGGCAAGATCGTCTCGGACAACCCGCGCGCCGACGCCGGCGTGATCGGCCGCCCGGGCGAAACGATCCGCGAGATTCGCATCGCCTCGGGCTTTGGCCGCATGGTGGTGTTCGTCACCGACGGCAAGCTGCCGTTCCCGTTCGGCCGCGAGACGACCGGCTATGGTGTCGACGATCTTGCACAGACGCTGCAGCGCGCGCAGGCGGCTGGCGCGAAGGTGGTTTATGCGCCGTATAACAGCGCAACGGGCAAGACGGCAGTGCTCGAATTCCCGGGCGGATATATCGCCGAAGTGCACGATGGCCGATAAAGCGCGCGCAATCAGAGCGCTGCTGACAGTGGGGCCGCGTCGGCCGCGTTCGTCAGAGCGAGCCGCGCGAGCGCGGCTTGGGCGGGGCGCTGCGCTGGGTGCTTGGCTGCTCGGCAAGCGGCCCGCAGCGAGCCTCAAGGCCAGCCTGAGCGCACGGCTCACCGCAGCAGGGCTTACGATGGGGCTCACGGCGGGCCTCACAGTGTCACTGCCGGCAATGGCAGCCGACACCGCGCTCGGCAGCGCCGACGACACCGCGGCCGTGAGCGCTCCGGCGGCAAGCACCTCCTGCGCGCGCCCGACGGTGATGTTCAACCGCTGGCAGGAAAACTGGTCGGCGCTCGCGAATCCCTGCGTACCCAAGCGCCCGTTCGACTCGCTCAAGTACATTCCGCTGTTCGGCAATCCCGACGCGTACGTGTCGCTCGGCGTCGTGCTGCGCGAGCGGCTCGAAATGAACGACGCGCCGCTCTTCGGTCTCGGCGCGGGGCACGACGATACGTATCTGCTGCAACGCCTCGAAGTGCATGCGGACGTGCACCTCGGTCCTCACGTGCAGATCTTCACCCAGTTCGAGGACGCCCGTCCGTACGGCAAGGACAATGTCACCACGGTCGACAAGAATCCGCTCGACTTGCGCCAGGCTTTTGTCGCTATCGTCGAGCCGCTCGGCCCGGGCGTCGTGAAGTTCCGGCTCGGCCGCCAGGAGATGGCGTTCGACTTGCAGCGCTTCATCTCCGTGCGCGACGGCCCGAATGTGCGCCAGGCCTTCGACGCGATCTGGGCCGACTACGAGACGGGTCTCTGGCGTTGGATCGCGTATGCGACGCAGCCGGTGCAATACCGCGACAACAGCGATTTCGACGACGTGTCGAACCGGCATCTGACGTTCAGCGGTGTGCGCGTCGAGCGCAAAGCGGTCGGTCCCGGCGACGTATCCGCGTATTACTCGCGCTACAACCGCAGCAACGCGCGTTTTCTCGACGCGACCGGCGACGAGCACCGCGATGTGTTCGATGCACGCTATTCCGGCACGCTGAACCACGTCGACTGGGACATCGAGACGATGTATCAGTCGGGGCATGTAGGCACGAAAACGATCGGCGCGTGGGCGGTCGGCTCGCTCGCCGGCTATACGTTCGCGTCGACGCCATGGACGCCGCGCGTCGGTATTCAGGTGGATGCGGCTTCGGGCGACACCCATCCTGGCGATGGCCGCGTCGGCACCTTCAATCCGCTCTTTCCGAACGGCTACTACTTCGCGCTTGCGGGTTACACCGGCTATACGAACCTGATTCACGTGAAGCCGTCGCTCATCGTCAAGCCGACGAGCAAGCTCTCGCTGCTTGCGGGCGTCGGCCTGCAATGGCGTGAGACCACCGCCGACGCTGTCTATCAGCAAGGCTCGGCGGTCGTGCCGGGCACGGCGGGGCACGGCTCGCGCTGGACAGGTTTCTATACCCAGTTGCGCGCCGACTGGGCAGTCACCGCGAATCTCGCGGCGGCGCTCGAAGCCGTGCATTTCCAGGTGGGACCGTCGCTGCGCGAACTCGGCGCGCGCAACGCCGACTACATCGGCGCGGAACTGAAGTTCGGATGGTAGCGGGTAGGTAGGTAGCGGCCGATATCGGATCGATTGAGGCCGTCACAAAAACAAAGGTCATCGTTATGAGCACTTCCGGTTTATCGCCCGATGTGGCGCAACCGTCCGAGCTGGAGTTCCCGTATTCGTCGCTCGAATACCGGCAACATCAGATGTTCCCGCGTCTGTCACCTGCGGAAATTCAAAGCCTGCGCCGCTTCGCGCGGCCGATGAACTTCAAGGCAGGCGAACTGATCTTCGAGACCGGGCAGGTCGCGCTGGGGCTTTTCGTGTTGCTGCATGGCCGCGTGAGGATTTTTTCGCGCGACAGCTTCGGCCGCTCGACGCTCGTGACCGAGCACGACGACGGCCATTTCATGGCGGAGATGGCGCAGCTTTCCGGCAAGCCCGCGCTGATCGACGGCCTCGCGCTGACCGATGTCGAGACGCTCGTGATCGAGCCCGAGCGTCTGCGAGCGCTGATCGTCGCCGATGCGCAACTCGGCGAGCACATCATGCGCGCGTTGATTCTGCGCCGGCTCGGACTGATCGAGCAGGGGCTCGGGCCGATTATCGTCGGTAATGGCGACGACGCACGCCTCGTGGGATTGCAAGGCTTCCTGCGGCGCAATGCGTATCCGGCGACCGTGATCGACGCGCGTTCCGATCCCGAAGCCGTGACCCTGCTCGGCGGCATGACGACCGGGCCCGGCGACTTTCCGCTCGTGTTCTGCCCGAACGGGCATGTGCTGCGCGCGCCGGACGAGGCGCAACTCGCGTCGTGCCTCGGACTCGTGCCGACCTTCGAACAGTCGCACAGATACGACGTCGCGATCGTCGGCGCGGGTCCGGCCCGACTGGCGGCGTCGGTCTATGCGGCTACCGAGGGGCTCTCGGTGGCCGTGTTCGATCAGCGCGCGCCAGGCGGCCAGGCCGGCGCGAGTTCGCGCATCGAAAACTATCTGGGCTTTCCGACCGGCATCTCCGGGCAGGCGCTCGCCGCGCGCGCGTTCCAGCAGGCGCTGAAGTTCGGCGCGCACCTCGCGATTCCAGGCAAGGTCACCGAAGTAACGCGGCAAGACGGGATGTTCGTGCTGACGCTCGTCGACGGCCAGCGCATCAGCGCGCGCACGGTCGTAGTGGCGAGCGGCGCCGCATACCGCAAGCCGACAGTGCCGGGCTTCGAACGTTTCGAGGGACGCGGCACGTATTACTGGGCGTCGACCATCGAAGCGAAGCTCGTCAAAGGCCAGGACATCGTGCTGATGGGAGGCGGCAACTCGGCGGGCCAGGCCGTGGTGTTTCTTGCGAACTTCGCGCGCAGCATCCGCATGCTGATTCGCGGCCAGGACCTCAACGCGAGCATGTCGAAGTATCTGATCGACCGCATCGGCTCGCTGCCGAATGTGTCGTTGTGTACGGGCTGCACGCTGCGCGGGCTCGAAGGCGATGAAGCAGGGCTCACGCATCTTCGCGTGCGCCACGAAGCGAGCGGTGAAGAGGAAGTCCTGGCTTCGCGACATCTCTTTCTTTTCATCGGCGCGGAGCCCAAAACGGATTGGCTCGGCGCAAGCGGCGTCGAGCTAGACAATCGCGGCTTTCTCCTGACCGGCATGGCGAGAAGCGGGCAGGGCGCGTCGGCGGCCAGTGCGCACTATCCGCTCGAAACCAGCGTGCCGGGCATGTTCGCGGTCGGCGACGTGCGCTCGGATTCCGCGAAACGTGTCGCCGCCGCGGTCGGCGACGGCGCGGCCGTCGTCGCCCAGATTCATGCGTACCTGAGCCAGTCCACGAAGCTCGCGGGCACCCCCTGACGGAGCAGACAATGAAGTCGATTCAACGAAGTGCAATCCTGCATGCGGCGGCCTGCTGCGTGCTGCTATTGAGCGTCGTCACGAGCCTGTGGAGCGGTGTGGCGTATGGCGCCGCGCCTCAGGTCAGGACTCAGGGCCCGGGCTTTTACCGGATCATGCTCGGCGGCTTCGAAGTGACGGCGCTGCTTGACGGCACGCATCCGTTTCCAATCGACACCGTGATCGAAGATGTTCCGAAGGCGGAGATCGCGCGCGACCTGGATCGCGATTTCCTGCAGGCGCCGGTGCAAGGCTCGATCAACGCGTTTCTGATCAACACCGGCTCGAAGCTGATCCTCGTCGACTCCGGCGCGGGCGTGCTGTATGGCGATTGTTGCGGCAAGCTGCTCGCCAATCTGCGGGCGGCCGGCTATCGGCCCGGACAGATCGACGAGGTGCTGCTGACGCATCTGCACAAGGACCATGTGGGCGGCATCGCGACGAGCGGCGCGATGGCCTTTCCGCATGCCGTCGTGCGCGTGAGTCAGACCGAAGCCGACTACTGGTTGAACCCGGCCAACAAGTGCAAAGCGCCGGCCTTTCTCAGCACTTTCTTCGACGCTGCCAGTGCGAGCGTCGCCCCGTATATCGCGGCGGGCCGCTTCAGACCTTTTCAAGGCGATGTCGAGCTCGACCCAGGCATTCGCGCCGTCGCGCTCGATGGACACACGCCCGGCCACACCGGCTATCGGGTGCAAAGCGGCGCCCATCGTCTGCTCGTGTGGGGCGACATCGTGCATGTGGCGGCGATCCAGTTGCAGAACCCGACGGCATCGGTCGAATACGACACCGATGCCGCCGCGGCCCAACGTTCGCGACGCACCGCGCTCGAACTCGCTGCGAGGGAGCGCTATCTGATCGGCGCCGCGCATATCGCCTTTCCGGGCCTCGGGCACATCAGGCAGAACGGCAACACGTACGACTGGGTGCCGGTCAATTACGAAGCGGCGCCGGCTCAGTGACGCAGCGTGGCCGGGTCACGCTGCCGGCCACTTCTGTTATGAGCGCTGCGCCAACTTTCGAGGAGAATCACGATGCACATCGAATCCCCGGCCAGGCAATGCAAGACTGCAGCGAGGCACGAAGCGGACGTGCATCATGACGCTTGCCGCATCGCGCACGACGACCACGCGGCCACGCACGACGAGAGCCTTGCGCCCGTATGGAGTCACGTGATCAAGCGGCTCCTTGCCGGTTATCGCGGCGAAGCGGAAGGCGAAGCCT
This sequence comes from Paraburkholderia strydomiana, assembly GCF_031456815.1. Taxonomy (NCBI): domain Bacteria; kingdom Pseudomonadati; phylum Pseudomonadota; class Betaproteobacteria; order Burkholderiales; family Burkholderiaceae; genus Paraburkholderia; species Paraburkholderia strydomiana. Next base: position 93,449 of record NZ_JAVDVL010000018.1, on the reverse strand, counting down.
ATCTTGCACCGCCGCTTACGCGCGAGGCCGCCAATGAACCGTCGCGCCACCGGCAGGTCGAGGTGATCGAGCGTCTGTCCGAGACGTCGATCGCGGTCCTCTGGCAGGACGCCACGCTATGCCGTTACGCGGACCAGGTATGGATCAGTTGCCGCGCGAGACTAAAAGGACGCTGTGCGGTGAGCGGGGCGACGATCCGCCGTAATGATCTGATCTACAAACCAAGGGTGCGCAGCGCAGTCCCGGTCAACGCGGCCGCGATGATTCTGGCGTCGGTCGTCGACCTGCAGCATCCGCTGGTTCAATACAAAAATTTTGAACGATAGCTTCAGTTTTTTCCGCGCATGCGAAGTTGCGGTTGGTCTAGACTTCGGGGACTCATCGCCGGGCCGCTGTTGCCCGGCAGCTTCTCCACCGGTTGCGTCCTGGATACCGCCTCATGATTCGCATCGGACCTCTTCAAGTGGACCTTGCCAGTCGGGAACTGCTTCTCGACGGACAACCCGTGCGCATCGGCAGCCGCGCATTCGACATGCTGGCCGTGCTGATCGCCGCGAAGGGCGAACTCGTGTCGAAGAACGACATGTTGAAAGAGGTGTGGCCCGACACCATCGTTGAAGAGAACAATCTTCAGGTTCATATGTCCGCGCTGCGCAAGGTGCTCGGCGAAAGCCGCGGACTCATCCAGACTGTATCGGGCAGGGGCTACAGGCTCGTCGCAAGGCAGTCGCCGCTGCCGCCCGCCAACGGCGTCAATCAACCCGATTCCCGAGTAGCCGATGACCGGCAGGTTCGTTCCGCCGGTCAGGTGCCCCACAATCTACCTGCGAGTTTTTCGCCGCTGATCGGCCGCGACGGGGCGCTGCGCGACGTAGCGCGCACGCTCGCGTCGGCGCGGCATGTCACGCTTCTCGGCGCGGGCGGCATCGGCAAGACACGCCTCGCGGTCGAAGTCGCGCGAGTTCTGCTCGACCAATATCCGGACGGCGTCTATCTGGTCTCGCTGGCGTCCACGTCGGACGCAAACAGCGTACTCGCGATGTTCGCTGCGAGCGTGGGCGTGAGCAAGGCGAGCGGTCCGCTCACGCTTACGCGGGTCAGCCGCGAATGGGGCGAACGGCGAGTGCTGTGCGTGCTCGACAACTGCGAGCATGTGCTCGGCCCCGCTGCGGAACTCGCCGAGGCGCTGCTCAATGCTGGCCCTGGCGTACGTGTTCTCGCAACGAGCCGTGAGCCGCTGCGCGTCACCGAAGAGCATTTGTATTGGGTCGCCTCGCTCGACGTTCCTTCGCACGACGATCAAGGTGAGCACGTGCTTCAGTGCAGCGCCGTACAGCTGTTCATGTCGCGCGCCCGAGCAATGGACGCGCGCTTGTCGTCCGACGAGCGAAGCATCCAGCTGACCGGCACGGTGTGCCGCCGGCTTGACGGCATACCGCTCGCAATCGAACTGGCGGCGGCCCGCGCGGCGATACTCGGCATAGAAACGCTCGCGGATCATCTCGACGATCGCTTCAATATGCTCACGGGCGGCAATCGTACGGCGCTGCCCCGGCATCAGACGTTGAAGGCCACGCTCGACTGGAGCCACGGGCTGCTCGACGACGCGGAACGCGCAACGCTGCGCAGGCTCGGCATTTTCGTCAACAGCTTTTCGATGGACGCTGCCATCAGCGTCGTGACGGACATCGGCTTGCGCGAGCAGGAGGTGATTGCGGCGCTGTCGGGCCTCGTCGAAAAATCGCTGGTCGTCGCCAACGTGGAGCGCGGCCGGGCGAGCTATCGGCTGCTCGAAACCACTCGCGCGTACGCACTGCAAAAGCTCGACGACAACGGCGAGCGGCGCACCGTCACGCTCAATCACGCGCGCTATTTCACCGGCTTGCTGGAGCGCTACATGTCGGCCGAAGCACGCTCCGAGGAGGCCGACGCCGACCGTTGGCATTCGCGTATGCGTGAATGGCTCGACGATCTGCGCGCGGCGCTCGGCTGGGCGCTTTCGTCGAAGGGCGACGACGCGCTCGCAGAGAAACTCGCGGTCAAAGTGGTTGCGCTGCTGTACGAACTGTCACTTGTCGACGAATGCTGCGCGTGGGCGCGGCGCGCGCTCGATAGCGTTGCGCAAACGCATGGCGGCTCGGGCTCGACTCGGCATTTGCGAGTTCGCATGCAACTGCTCGCCGCGCTCGGTGCGGCGCTCGTCTACGTGAACGGACCGAACCGCGAAACGCTCGCGATCTGGGCCGAGGTGCTCGCGCTGGCCATCGCGCTCGGTGACCACGCATTCGAAGCGCGCGCGTTGTGGGGTATGTGGAACGCGAGCCAGTCTTCAGGCGCGGCTCGAAATGCGCTTGCGTTCGCGCATCGATTCGCGTCGCTCGCGGCGCAGACGGGCGACGCAAGCAACGACATTCTTGCTTCGCGCCTTCTCGGCATCGCGTCGCACTACGCGGGCGACCAGCAACAGGCGCGCGCGTCACTCGAACGGTTTCTCCAGCACACCGACACGCTCCAGCACGGCTTGCCACTCGGGCAGTCGATCGATCAGGGCGTGGTGGGACGCGCCACGCTTGCGCGTCTGCTGTGGTTTCAGGGCTCGCGTGACGAGGCGCTCGATCTGGCCGAAGCCTGCGTCGCGAGCGCGTGTGCGCAGGACCAGGCCATCGTCACCTGCTACGTGCTGGTCGAAGCGGAGATCCCGCTTGCGCTGCTGTCGGGCAAACGCGAGCGCGCGGCAGACGCAATTGCATTGCTGCGCGATGTGTCGGCTCGTACGGGTCTCGGTGTATCGCAGGCATGCGCCCGCGCTTTCGACGAGTATCTGCGCTCGCTCGACGACGTGGGCCCCGAGCGGCTGAATGCGTATCGCGCCGCTCTCGACGAGCTTGACGTACTCGAGTACGGTGCTCAACGCGCGATGCTCGTCGCACGGTACGGTCTTGCATTGGGGCGCGCCGGGCGACGCGACGAGGCAATCGCAGCGGTGACGCGAGCCTTGGCGCAGTGCGACGAAAGCGGCGATCACTGGTTTGTGGTCGAACTGCGGCGCGCATACGGCGAGCTGCTTTTGCTCGGCGCTGCGGGCTCGCCGCCAGGTGGCGATGTCGTCACGGATGCCGAGGCGTGCCTGACCGCCGCGATGGAGGAATCGCTCGCGCAAGGTTGCCGGTCGTTGCAATTGCGCGCCGCGACGAGTCTCGGCCAGTTGTGGTGGGCGCAAGGGCGCGCCGCCGATGCGGTGCGTCTCGTCGAATCCGCGTGTGCGAGGCTAAGCCAGGGGCGCGATCTCGAGGACTTCGCGGCCGCGCAACAACTGCTCGATGCCGCGAGAGTTGCGTCCCGGGTCGTGACGCCGCGCGTGGACAGGCAGGGCGATGTGGACCTGCGTCTGGATCCGCATCTCAATCCGCATCTGAGCCCGCATTTGAACTCGCGTCTGCCGAAGCGTACGCGGCAGAAAGTCAGCGAAGGCCGCTAGCCTGCGCCGAGCGGTTGGATCGCACTGCGTGGCATGGCGTTCGCCCTGTCACGCGTTCACTTGCGTCTGCTGCATCTGCTGTTGCACGGCTTTGTCGATCAGATCCGGCTGATTCAGCCGATCGACCCACCAGCGCAGTGCCTTACCCGTCTCGTCGTCGCGCCACGCCAGATAAAAGTGCGTGACGTCACGCATGCCGAGCACTTCTTTCTGGACGAGTTCACCGCGCCTGAGCGCGTCGATGGCGAGGCACTCGGGAATCGTGCCCGCAGCGAGCCCGCGCAATTGCGCAGCGAGCTTCGTTTCGAGCGTGGGCACGGTCAGCACTTCCTGATTAACTGCAAGCGCAATGGTGCGCGGTGCGAGATCGCGCGACGTATCGCCGATTGCAACCGCGCGATGCCGTGCGACAACATCGAGCGTAAGCGGCCCGGGCAACGACGCAAGCGGGTGCTGCGGCGCCACCACGAACACGTGCCGCAGCGAGCCAATAGGCTTCGCGATGAGATTCGGGATTGCCGGCGGATCGCCCGCGGCGCCGACAATCAGATCGGCACGGCGTGTAAGCAGCGCATCCCAGGAACCGCCCAGTACTTCTTTGGACAGATGCAGGCGCGTGTCGAGCTTCAGCCCGTAAAACTCGTCGACGTGATCCCACAGCAGCGCGAACGGAATGATTTCGTCGACGGCCACGTACACGTCGGACTCCCAGCCTTGCTCGATGCGCTTCGCCTTGGATTCCAGGTCTTCCGCCGCCGCGAGAAGCCGGCGACCTTCCTCGACGACCACGCGTCCCGCATGCGTGAGGGTGGCGCGCCGGCCGCTGCGGTCGAACAGCTTGACGCCAAGATCCAGTTCGAGCTTCTGCACGAGATAGGTTAGCGACGAAGGCACCTTATGCAAGGTTTCTGCAGCGCTTGCAAACGTGCCGGTTCGATCGACGGCGTCGAGTACCTGGAGAACTTCAAAGGAAAGGTTCATGGCGAAGAGTGAAATCCATCTGGGCCGGACGGCTGAAGCGCCCAGCATACTGGATTTCATCTCGCTCGCGGGTGTCTCGCGGTTGCGCTTATCTTTGCGTGTCGTCCTGCTTCTCGTCCCGCTTGTCGTACCGTCACGCAATGCGGCCGTTTGACGACAGCGAGGCTTGCATGGCGTCGGACCCGTGTCCCGGCCTCTGCGCAGGCACATTTGCAGCGCGCTTTGCGAGCCGTTCGAATTCGGTCACGTCGTGACTGCAGAATACGGTCACAGCGGACTCGCGTAGCGAGAGTTCACGTAGGCGCCGCTGATTGTCGAAACGCGCCGTGCGGTCCTTCTCCAGCATCCACTGATACATGCGAAGCCCCGGCGTGCAATGCGGCGTGGCATGCATCTCCGCATGATAGAAATAGGCGTCGGCGGCGTTGAAAAGCCATTGCTCGCCCGTCGTGTTTACGGCGATTCCCGCATGCCCGAACGTATGTCCGCGCAACGGAACGACGAGCAGTTCAGGCGGCAGTCCGTCGAGTTGCTGCACTCGCGAGAAGCCGTTCCACGCTTCGCCTGCACTCGCCTGATACACGCGCCAGTTCACCGAAGTAGACCATTGTTGTGGACGAAAACGTTGGCGGTCCATCCACGTCTTTTGCTCGAACGCGTAATCGCGCTCCACTTGCAACATATGCACGGTCGCATAAGGAAAATCGTCGAGCCCGCCGGCGTGATCGAAGTCCAGATGACTCAGCACGATATGCGTGACGTCGCGTGGACTGAAGCCGAGACGCTGAATCTGGCGGATTGCAGTCATCTCCTCGCGGAAATCTGGACTCACGAGCCCGAGAAAAAAGCGGCTGATGCGCGAGCGCGGATCGGCGACGTCGCGCAGCCCAAAGCCGGTATCGACCAGCACGAGTCCCGCGGTGGTCTCGACAAGCAGGCAATGGCAGGTGAGCAGCCCGCGCTCGGCGAGCGACCGGGTGCGCCCGTCCATCAGGCGGCCGCCCAACGGACAGGTGGAAATGCAGTTCAGATGGTGCACGATCATCGCTTTTCTGCCGGAGCCGGAAGGTTCCGTAGTCTGGCGCAAGCGATGTACCCGGCCGCGCCAGTTACGCCGCTAGCTGGACATGAGCAGCGCGGCGCCGCAAAAACGGTACGCAAACGCGTGCGACCTTTTCAACGCTCAAGACAGCGCGTCGACGACGCGGTACATTTGAAGTCCGTACAAAAAATCACGGAGACAAATGTGGGACGCTATTCAGAGGACCAGCTTGACGAGTTTGCCGCGGCGTTCGAACGCGACGGAATGGTCGTATTGAGAAACCATTTTCCGGCGGAAAAGCTTCGCGCATGGGCCGAGGCTTTCAAACCGTTGCTAGACGAGCGGCTTGCATCCAAAGCGACGGCCGTACGCGGTGAAAACCGGCACTACATCACGCTGCCGTTTACCGGCGTGTTTGCCGACGAAACCATCTTTTGCGATGCGGACGTGCTCGCGATAGTCGAGCGCGTGGCGGGCGACGATCCTGTCATGTGCCAACTCGCCACCGACACGCCGCTCAACGGCTCCACCTATCAGGACGTGCACCGCGACACGCCGGCGTTGTTCGACGGCGAGCCCGAAACGCCTTCGTTCCAGCTGGCAGTGAACTTCCCGTTATGCGATGTCACGCTGGAAAACGGTCCGTTCGAAACCACGCTCGGCACGCATCGTATGCGCTCGGAGGAGGCGTTGCAGGCATGGCGCGAAGGGCGTGTGCCATTGCAGGCGATTCCAATGAAGCTGGGCGATGTGATGATCCGCGACGTGCGGGCGTTGCATCGCGGCACGCCGAACAAAACCGACGTGCCGCGTCCAATGGTGGTGATCGGCTACAGCAGAAGCTGGTACTTTCGGCCCGAAGTGCATGTCGACGTACCTGCGGCTGTCTACGACCAGTTGAGCGCGCGGGGCAAACGGTTGTTGCGATACATGCCGCGGGTCGAGGAACTGGACACCGCACCGGGCGCCGAGCACTATCGGAAGTTTGCTTATTGACGGGTGTCTTTGCGTTTCGTGTGATGCGTTGGGAGGCGCGGATGCCGGACCGGGAAATCAGCCTCGCGCCTTCCGCGCAAAGTACTCCGCCGCCATTAGCCGGAAAGCAATGACGGCCGGATTGTCCTGATCCGCTCGCCAGGCCATGCTCATCTCCGCCTGGATCGAATGCTGCGCAATGAACCGGAATTCCACATTGTCGTAATGGAACCGCTGCGCCGACGCGGGCAAAATCGCAACGCCCAGCCCCGCGCGCACGAGCGACAGAATGGTGGGCGTCTGATCGATGTACTGCGCAATGTTCAGATTCACGCCTTCCGTCGCGAGCATCCCCATGATGCGGTCGTGAAAGTACTTCCCTTGCGTGGGCGAATGCATGATGAACGGCTGCTCGTCGAGTTGCTTCAATGCGATCTGCTCGAATTGACACAACATGTGCCGCTTCGGCAGCGCGACGATCAACGGCTCTTCGTCGACGAGAAGGAACTCGAGCTTCTGCCTGGATGGCAAAGGCCGGAGAAAGCCGAGATCGATCGTGTTCGCGGCAAAGGCTTCGATCTGCGCAGCCGAGACCAGTTCGAGCAAGACCACGTCGATCTCAGGCAACACTTCGGTTGCCGCCACCAGCAACTCGGGAATCAGTTCATAGCCTGCCGCGCCGGTGAAGCCAAGACGCACGCGCCCGGTTTTGCCCTTGCTCGCGCGCCGTACCGTGCTTTCGGCCTGCTCGGCGAGATTGAGCAGACGCGTGGCGTCCGCGAGAAAGACGCGGCCTTCCGTCGTCAGCTTGACCGTGCGGCCAATGCGTTCGAAGAGCATGACGCCCAGGTTGTCTTCGAGTAACTGGATCTGTCTGCTGAGCGGCGGCTGCGTCATGTTCAGCAGCGCAGCCGCACGCCTGAAATTCAGTTCTGTTGCCGCCGCAACGAAGCAACGCACTTGTCCGAGATCGAGCATTCTTGTATCGACATGGATGGGGAAGTCGACGGTCATTATAGGTGCGCGCGCTCTCGCTCGATCCGGGCATGGCAGAACAGCCGCTGCTTCAGGTCGTGAGGCTGCCCTCGGGACGTTGCCCGGCGAGTGCCTGCGCGAGACTTGCGAGCACCATTTCACCCATCGCCGTGCGAGATTCGATCGTGGCGCTTGCGCGATGCGCCTGCAGCACGACACGGTCCATTTCGAAGAGCGCGGACGGCACATTCGGTTCGTCGACGAACACGTCGAGACCCGCGCCCGCGATCACGCCGCCACGCAACGCGTCGACCAGATCGCTTTCGACCACCAGCTTGCCGCGCGCCACGTTGATCAGGTAACCGTGCTTGCCCAACGCATCGAGCACCGCGGCATTCACGATGCCTTGCGCCTTGTCGGCGGCTGCGGCCAGCACCAGAAAATCGCAGCCGCGCGCGAGCGACAGCAGGTCGGCAACGAACGGATACGCGACATCGTCCATGCGTCGTAAATCGGTGTACGTGATAGGGCAATTGAACGCAGTAGCGCGTTGTGCAATTGCGCGACCGACTTTACCCATCCCGACGATGCCCACCCGCTTTCCGCTCAGACGGTGCGACAACGGCAATGCACCCGGATGCGGATTCTTCTGCCAGTTGCCCGATTTGACGAACTCGTTGCCCGCGCATATTTCGCGGCACACCGCGAGCATCAAACCGATGGCGAGGTCGGCGACATCTTCGGTCAAGGCGCCGAACGTTGCCGTGACCGGAATGCCGCGCGAACGCGCGAATTCGAGGTCCACGGCATCGGTGCCCACGCCGTTCACCGCAATCACCTCCAACGCGGGCAACCGTTGAATCATGTCGTTTGCGATGCCCGTATGTCCGCCGGTGATCACGCCTCTAATCGACTGCCCGTGCTCGCGGATATACGCGTCCTTATCGTTCTGTTCGAAGAGGCGATGCACGGTGTAGAGCGAGGCGAGCGTGTCGTTGATCGCGGGAATCAGAATAGGGTTCAGTTGCAGAATGTTCGGTTTCATTCCGTGCGCTCCTTTGTTGTAGTTGGCGGTCGTCGCGACGCCGTATCCGGCGCACGCATCCAGTCGCAATGTCGGCGGATGATGGGCTTTTTCATTCGCCGCGTCCAATCCCAAAACGCTATCAGTTGATCCACGGATCGACACGCGAAGGGCGAGCGTTATCGATTCAATTCCGGCATCAATCAATAGCGAGAAAAGATTGGACGGCGTATGGCACGGCGGCCAGAATCAAAACCGTCAGAAGGAGCGTTCCTTCACCCACTTCCCAGCAGGGAAGGGAAATAAGTTTCAAGCACATTGGAGACAAACGTGAAAACGTGCCGCCGTATCGCGCCCATTGCTTTTACGCCCACTTTCCCGCGCAACATCGCGAGGGGACCGGTATGAACAATGCGGAGGGTGTCGTCGCGGGTGCGAAAGCGCAGCCGGTCGCGGAGAAGCGTACCGGCCACCGTTGGATCGTGATGGGGCTGATCTTTTGCATCTGGGCCATTGCCTGCGCCGATCGCGCCAATTTCGGCATTGTATTGCCGTACCTGAAGAAGGAATACGGCATTACGAATACGCAGGCCGGACTGATCGTGAGTCTCTTTTCTTTTGCGTATGGATTCGTGCAGATACCGGTCGGCCTGCTTTATAAACGGCTCAGCGAAAAGACCACCGGCTTTCTGTTTTCGATCTTCATGATACTCACGTCGGTGTTTACCGGCCTCATGGGCACTACGTCGTCGGTGTTCCTGTTGCAGGCATACCGCGTGGGTCTGGGTCTATCGGAAGGCCCGCTGGGCATCGGCTGCACGAATGTGATCAACCGCTGGTTTCCCGCAAAAGAGAAGGGCACGGCGACGGGACTCTGGATTGCGGCGTCGAAGCTCGGTCCGCTGATCGTGCCGTCGGTTTGCATCGTCGTGATCCAGTTGTGGGGATGGCGAGAAATCTTCTATGTATTCGCTGTGCCGGGCATTCTGCTCGCCATAGTCTGGATGTTCACGGTGACCAACTCGCCGAGCGAGAACCGCTTCTGTTCCGAGGCCGAACAACGCTATATCGCCGACGATACGCCGCGCCAGGCCCACGGCGCGCACGCATCGCGGCGCAACGAAGTCGCGCATATTCCGTATCTGGATGCGTTCAATCGTACAAAACGTGTTGCTCAACTCGAGACGATCCGGCAGGTGTTCGGTTCATGGAATATCCTGGGCGTCGCGATTGGCTACGGTTGCATGATCGGGATCAGCAACATCTTCATGTCGTGGATGCCGACGTATCTCGTGACCGTCAAGGGTTTTGCTTCTGTAAAGATGGGCTTCCTCGCATCGGCGCCATTTATTGGTGCGGTGGCCGGCAACATGCTGGGCGGCGTGATCTCCGACCGTTTGCTGGGCGGCCGCCGCAAGCCGATGATGATGCTCGGCGCGCTCGGCACGATGCTGATGATGCTTCTGCTAATCGACGCGCCCGACAGCGTCGCGTATCTCGGGGTTGCGCTGATACTGGCGGGCCTGATGCTCGGCATCGGCTTTGCAGGATATTCCGCGTATCCGATGGGACTCGCGACGAAGTCCACGTATCCGGCGGCCTTCGGTATCGTGAACTGCGTGGGCCAGATTGGCGGCGCATGCGCGCCGCTGGTCGTCGGCATTCTGCTCGACAAGTACAACTGGACGAGCGTGTTTCTCTACATGGTCGGCACCGCGCTGTTATGCCTGCTGCTGCTCTTCAGCGTGATCGAGCCGATTGCCGCGGGGCGTGGGGACGGCGCCGAGGGGAAGGCGAAATAGGAGCGCGGGTAGTGGCCGCACGCCGCCTATGCGGCCACCACGTCGCAGCCATGCTCGAAAGAAAGTGGTGAGCGCTTAGTCGAAATCGAACACGTCGAAAATCGAACGCTTCTTCTTTTGCGTTCGATAACCCGAGCGATGATCTTCGTACCGGCGGTCACTGTCGTAAGCGCGGTCATGCTCCCGGTGGTCATGGCGGCTTGCGCTCGCCGCACTGCGCAGGCCGGTCTCCGCGGTGTCTTGCGCGATCAGCTTGTCGAGCTCGCCGCGATCCAGCCACACGCCGCGACAGTTGGGGCAATAGTCGACCTCGATCGAGCGACGCTCGGTCATGAGCAGATCAGTTGTCTTGCAAGCAGGGCATTTCATGGTGTCGCTCCTTATAGTACAAGTACAAAGACGCCGTGTGCCCGATCGGACACGCTACTTGATCGGGCGGAAAAACGCCGGTCCGGTTATTCAACGGTACCGATTGCGCGCCTGGTTTTCGCGCGGCGCACCAGCATGTTCACCGCCTCGACGAACGCGGAGAACGCCATCGCCACATAGATGTAGCCCTTCGGCACATGCGTTCCAAAGCCCTCCGCAATCAGCGTCATGCCGATTACGAGCAGAAAGCTCAATGCGAGCGTCACAATGGTCGGATTGCGCTCGATAAACTGCGACAGCGGACGAGCAGCGAACAGCATCGCCATAACGGCGCTAATGACCGCGAGAAACATGATCGGCAAATGCTCGGTCATGCCGACAGCCGTGATGATGCTGTCTACCGAAAACACGATATCGAGCACCAGAATCTGGCCGATTGCGCCAGCGACGGTCAACTGGACAGTGCTGCCCGCGCTGCTGCGTTCCTCTTCCGCGTGAACCACGTGGTGATGCATTTCACGCGTTGCCTTCCACACGAGAAAGAGACCGCCGCCGAGCAGAATAAGATCGCGCCACGAGAACGCGTGGCCGAGCAGGGTAATGGCGGGCGCGGTCAACTGCGCGATCCAGGCAACCGTACCGAGTAGCCCGAGTCGCAGCCCTAGCGCGAGCATGATGCCAAGACGCTGCGTGCGAGCACGCTGCGCCTCAGGCAGCTTGTTGCTGAGGATCGAAATGAAGATGAGGTTGTCGATGCCGAGCACGATCTCCATCACGACCAGCGTGAGGAGCGCAACCCACGCGGCAGGGTCGGCAGCGAGTGTGAGCAGGGTGTCCATGGTGTACGTCTGCTTATAAATGGATGACGGTGGAATAACGATCATGATCGCCGCACTCGGTGATCGGATAAACCAGTGTTAATCTGAGCGATAGATCGGTTTTTCCGAAGTTCATCGTCGCGGACCACCTACATGCTCAACTACCGTCACTTGTACTATTTCTGGATCGTCGTCAAAGAGGGCGGCTTTGCGCGCGCGGCAGAGCGGCTCGATATGGCCGTTCAGACCATCAGCGCGCAGGTGCGTGAACTGGAGAAGTCCATCGGGCGTCAGTTGCTCAAGCCCGCTGGTCGAGGCGTCGCGATGACAGAAGCCGGCGAGAGCGCTTTTAGTCGCGCCGAGCAGATCTTTCAGCTCGGTGAGGCGTTGCTCGATGACATGCGCGAGGCGGGCGGCGAGGGCGTCGCCCGGTTGGCGGTCGGTCTGTCCGACGGTATTTCGAAGCTGGCGGCGCACGCACTGCTCGCGCCGGTGCTCGGCACGCCGTCGCTCAGGCTCTTGTGTCATGAAGGGGAGCACGCGCAGTTGTTATCCGAACTCGCACTGCACCGGCTCGATCTCGTGTTGGCTTGCCAACCGGCGCCGCATAATTCCGATCTGCGGGTGGTGAGCCAGCGGCTCGCCGGTTCGCCGGTGGACTGGTACGGTCCGGCTGATATCGCGCGCAAATCGGCGCGCGCGGGGTTTCCGCAGTGCCTCGCCGACTTGCCAGTGCTCCTGCCGACGCGCCACGGCGCGTTGCGTGGGCGGCTCGACCGCTGGTTCGATTCGCAGGGCATCCGGCCGCGCGTCGTCGGCGAATTCGAGGACAGCGCGCTGATGGCGGTGTTCGCCGCGCGCGGCCTGGGCGTATTTCCGCTCGCTGAACTAGGTGCGGAAGATTTGTCGCTACTGCGCGGCCTGCGCTGGCTCGGCCGCGCGGACGGAGTAATCGATGAGATCCACGCCATCCGCTCGCGCCGCGGCCAGCATCATGCGCTGGCTTCTCAGGTGGTGGCCACTGCGCGTCCATGAGCGCGCGACGCGGGCCACTTAAACCCGGCGCGGCCCACGGCCGGTTTCAAGTCGTGTCCCCATGCGTTGAAGACCGCAGCGAGCAACGCAATTTCGCCGTCGGCCAGATAGTCGTCCGCGACCGTTACCGCAACACATAGACGAATGATCTTGCGGCGCAAGACGGGATCGTCGATTTCGTCGATGAGCGTCGTCAGCATGGCCGCGTCCAGGCGGCCCATTGGAGGCGCGGACGACATCTGCGCGATCGAGCGATCCTCGCAGAGCGTCTGCACGATATGGGCGAACTGGGCCGGCGCGAGACCGAGTTCGCCCGCGATGTCCAGCTTTTCCAGCACGCGTTCTTCCGAACTGCATACGTGGCCGTCCGAAGTGAGGGCCAGCGCGACGATACGTGCTGCTGCCTGGGGGCTGTTACGCGGATAGGTTCGCATGGTCGGGTCCTTTGGTAGGCGATGTCCGTGTTGAAGTGAACCCAGTCTGCGGCAATACCCAAGCCGGATAAACCTGTTAATAACGAAGTTATAGTTCGGCAAAACCGATGCTTCAGCTCGCTGTAAATCGCGGCGCGGGTTGCCTCCACCTGCATGCAGGCAAGACCTGCGTCATGAAATGCCCAGTTGCGTTGCCGTGGCGTCGATCGCGTTCTTCGCCTTCGAAACAAGCTCGTCGATCTCCTGTTTGCTGATGACGAGAGGCGGCGACAGCAGCATACGGTCGCCGCTCGCGCGCATGATCAGATTGCCGTTGAAGCAGAAGTCCCGGCAAACGCCGCCCACATCAACACCATTAGCAAAGCGTTTGCGTGATGCGGGTTCTTCCGCAAGCTGCAATCCCGCCACCAGTCCGGCACCGGCAATCTCACCGACAATCGGATGGCGCGCGAAGGTGTCGCGCAGTTTCTTCTGGAAGTAGGGTCCCGTATCGGTCTTGACGCGCTCGACAATTTTTTCGTCGCGCAGCAGTTTGAGATTTGCTACCGCAACGGCGGCGGCCACCGGATGGCCCGAGTATGTCAGCCCATGATTGAACTCGCCGTTCTCGATAATCGCTTTGGCAATGCGGTCGTGCAGGCCGACGGCGCCCATCGGTACATAACCGCTCGTCAGCCCTTTCGCCATTGTGATCAGATCGGGCCTGAAACCGAAATGTTGATGAGCAAACCATTCGCCGGTACGGCCAAAACCACCAATCACTTCGTCCGCGACTAGCAGGACGTCGTACTTGCGGCAGATGCGCTCAATTTCCGGCCAGTATGTGGACGCCGGAAAGATGACGCCGCCCGCACCCTGGAAAGGCTCGCCGATAAACGCAGCCACGTTGTGCGCGCCAATTTCCCGGATCTTCATTTCGAGTTGTTGCGCCCGGGCAAGCGCGAACTCTTCCGGTGTCTGACTGCTATTTGCTTCGCCGAAGAAATAAGGTTGATCGATATGCACGATGTTCTCGACTTTCGACGGCATCTGCTCGTGCACGTAGCCCATGCCGCCAAGCGTACCGCCTGCGATCGTCGAGCCGTGGTAGCCGTTCTTGCGCGAAATCACGACCTTTTTTGAGTGCTTGCCCTGCGTCGCCCAATATCGATGGACGATACGCAGCACCGTATCGTTGGCTTCCGATCCACTGTTGCAGTAGAAGAAGTGATTGAACGGCTCCGGCGCGAGTTCCGCGAGCAACGCCGACAACTCGATTACCGGCGGGTGAGTGGTTTTGAAGAACGTGTTGTAGTAAGGCAGTTCTTCCATTTGCCTGTACGCCGCATTGGCCAGTTCTTTGCGGCCATAACCGACATTAACGCACCACAGGCCCGCCATGCCGTCGATAATCTTGTTACCTTCCGAATCCCACAAGTACACGCCGTGGGCTTTCACGATCACGCGGCTGCCGCTGCGATTGAGCGCACCCATGTCGGAGAACGGATGAATGTGATGCGCGGCATCCAGCGCGCGGTACTCCGCGGTGGTGCGCTGCTGCGCGGTGCGTGCGCCTGCGGCAGGTTCGGCAGGTTGCACGTAGGCGACTTCTTCTGTTCTGTAGCTCATACTGCCTCCGGTTTTCTCACGTCTGCGTTTGCGTTTGCGTTCGGGCTCGGGTTCGGGCTCGCGTTTGATTCACACGTGCAATAGCAGATGCCGGCGTTCCCATGAACTGATCACGCGAAAGAACGCTTCGTATTCGGTCTCTTTTAGCGCAAGGTACGCTCGCACGAACTTGTCGCCGAGTACCTCTGCAATGGGCTCGCAGGCGCCCATTAATGTCAGCCCCTCTTCGAGATTGCGCGGTAGCTGGTAGGGCAACTCATATCCGTCGCTCAGCAGCGGTTCGGTAGCGTCGAGCTTTTGTGTCATGCCGAGATAACCGGCCGCAAGCGTTGCCGCTATTGCGAGGTACGGGTTGCAGTCCACGCCGGGAATCCGGTTTTCAATGCGGCGCGCAGCCGGCCCCGAATGCGGAATGCGAAAGCCCACCGTGCGATTGTCGTATCCCCACGCGACGTTTATCGGCGCGGCCATGAAGCGCGAGAGACGCCGATATGAATTGATGTATGGGGCAAAGATCGGCATCAACGCGGGCGTGTATTTTTGCAAGCCCGCTATGTAGCTGGTGAAAAGCGACGTGGGCTTGCCGTCGGCGCCGGTAAAAAGATTGCGGCCGGTTTCCCCGTCGACGAGGCTTTGATGCATATGCATGGCCGAGCCAGGCTCGCCTTCCATCGGCTTGGCCATGAAAGTGGCGTACATCTTGTGCCGCAATGCCGCTTCGCGCACCGTGCGCTTGAAGAGGAACACACTGTCCGCGAGTTTGAGCGGGTCGCCATGCATGAAGTTGATCTCCATCTGCGCGGCGCCCACCTCATGAATCAGCGTGTCGACCTCCAGTTCCTGAACGTCGCAATACTCGTAGATGTCTTCGAAAAGCGGGTCGAATTCGTTGACCGCTTCTATCGAGTACGCCTGACGTCCGGTCTCGGCGCGCCCGGTGCGGCCAATGGGCGGCTGCAGCGGCAGGTCGGGGTCCTTGTTCATATCGACCAGATAGAACTCGAGCTCGGGTGCAATGACCGGCTTCCAGCCCTTCGCCTTGTACAGTTCGAGCACACGGCGCAGCACGCGGCGGGGCGAGATGGCGACAGGCGTGCCGTCGAAATGAACGCAATCGTGAATCACCTGAGCGGTCGGGTCGACGGCCCACGGAATCATTCGTATCGTGCTGGAGTCGGGCACGCATACCATGTCGGGGTCGGTGACGCCCGTGAGCGTGCCGCCGTCCGGATAGTCTCCGGTGACGGTCTGGATCATCACGGCCTGCGGCAAGCGCATGGACTCGCCCGACTCGAACTTGCTGCGCGGAATGATCTTGCCGCGAGCAATGCCCGCCATATCCGGGATGATCGCTTCGATTTCGGTGACGCGATTTTTCTTTAGAAATTCGTCGATGTCATGCATGATTTTCTCTCTGTGTGTTGCGCTATCGCGCAAGCCTGCCTGGCGTCGGCAAGCTGAGTTTCATAGCCGGTTCTCGCGTTTGGCACGCATGCGTTCGCGGCAAGCATTGCCGAACGCACGAAAGATCGCAGTGGAGAGGAGGTCGCTCGCATGCTTCCACTCCGGGTGCCACTGCACGCCCAGCGCGAAAGCGCGTGCACCGCTCACGCTCACCGCTTCGATCAGTCCGTCCGGCGCAGTGGCTTCGACCACGAGACACATACCCAACTGCTCGATACCCTGGTCATGCAACGAGTTCACGCGCACTTCGTTTGCACCGTCCGCGAGACGCTGCAACAAGCCACCATGCGTCAGCAAGACCGTGTGAGACGGCGCGTATTGCAGGTCGACGCGATCCTCCTTGTTCTCGCGATGGTCGCTAAAGCCCGCGACCGCATGAACGCTTTGATGCAACGTCCCGCCGAACACCACGTTCATTTCCTGCAAGCCACGGCATACGGCGAGCACGGGCACGCCCGCCGCAATCGCGGCGCGCATCAACGGGAGCGTCGTTGCATCGCGGGCTGCATCGTGCAGCGTGTCAGGCGCACAAGGCTTGCCGCCGTAACGGTGCGGCTCAAGATTCGAATAACTGCCGGTGAAAAACAGACCGTCGACAGTGGCCAGTACATCTTCCGTGGACTGACGCTCGCCCAGCGCAGGCAGCAGCAATGCGAGCGCCTGCGACCCGTCGACAATTGCCGCGATGTACTTCTCACCAACCACATGCGAAGGATGATGTCCTGTCGTCGTTCTATCGGCGGTAATGCCAATCAATGGTTTATTTCGCATAACGAATTGACGTGTGTATTCAACCGCGTGACCCAGCGGATGCGAAACGCAGCGTGCGCACCGTGAATGTCAGCGCGGCACCAGTCCTCAGCCGGACGCCATGCGTCAAGCCGCCGGAGTAGGGCAGGCGGTCGTCGTCAACGAAACGCGCCGCGCGTGACGATCAGGTTTGCCGTTCGATAAGGGCCGGTGCGCTGCACATCCGGGCCGACACGTGCGAAACACATGGACGGCATTGAGCACCGCACATGCGCAAACGCGCGGCTTGAGCAAACGCGCTCGCGCAGACGAACGAATCCAACGGCGAAAAAGAGGGAGGCGCTAGGGCAACAGCGAGGCGACTTCGTCCGTACGCACGGCAATGAAGGCGCGGGCGGAGATAGAGTTGTGACGTCGAACTGAACGACGCGAAAGGATTGTGAAGACGGACACGAAGCGGCGGAACGCAAGGCTGCCGCTGCTGCCGTCGGCGATGGCGCCGTCAGCGCGAGGACAACTCGCCTGGCTGCGGTTCCATTTCACCAAAGGGCCACGGACTCTCACGATTACACTCGACTGGCAACGTTGAAAGTATCGAACGGCCTGCTCATCCGCACGGGGCGTTTAAAGAAACAGGACGTTGGGATGATCGCCTTGAACCACTGTGAAGCGATTTCGCTGCGGCGCAAAACACCAGCGAGTGTCCTGCGATGTGCGAACGGCGACCGCCTATAAGTCAGGATATACGAGCCAATAACGCCGTCAAACCATTTCTGAAAAAACGCGCTTGGTGCTTTCCCGAGGCGGTCCGCAAATTCGTCGCTGAAAAGAAGGACTATTGCGTATTGGGTATTTCGCATCATTCACGCTTTGCTGCCGCGAAGTGGAATTGGAAAAGCGTGGGAGAGGTGGTGTCGACATCGAATCGGTGTGGAACGTGGTGAGATCCACCACGTCGCTCAGCGAAGCGCCTGCAGCCTCGAGTACTTTCTTCAGGTTCTCGAACGCTTGAACTGTCTGCGCTTCGCGACCTTCGACGAGTTGCATCTTCTCATCGCGACCCACCTGTCCGGACACGTATATGGTGTTCCCGATCTTGACCGCGGGGGCGTAGCGGATTCTTTCGTACACCGCCTCCATTCCGGCGGGCACAACGGCTTTGCGTTCCTTCATTACTGCGTCTCCAGACTGATTTGGCTCTAGCCGTTGTCGCCGCCGGCAACCGGCAACACGGCGCCCGTGATGTAGCCAGCTTCGTCGGATGCAAGAAAGAGAATCGGCGCCACCTGTTCTTCAAGCGTTCCATAGCGCTTGAAGAAGGTGGACTCGGCCACCTGCTTGACGGCTTCGCTCATCCAGGTTTGCTCCGCTTCGTTATCTCCGGCTTCGTTGCGAGGCACGCGTCGCGGAGGCGCCTCTGTCCCACCAGGGGCGGCAGCGACCACGCGGATGTTGCATTCGCCGTATTCCATCGCGAGCGACTGGGTGAGGGCATTGACGCCGCCCTTGGCAGCCGAGTAGGGCACGCGGCGAATACCTCGCGTGGCATTCGATGAGACGTTGACGATCGTTCCATGGCCTTGCGAAAGCATCTGAGGCAAAACAGCGTGGCACGCGTAGAGGGTCGGCATCAGGGAACGGCGGATTTCAGCATCAATCTGAGCCGGTTCGAACTCCGCGAAAGGCCGCATGCGAATCGCGCCGCCGACGCCATTCACAAGGATGTCGATCCGGCAAAACTTTTGCGCGGCAAAAGCCATTGCCGAAGCCGCACCTTCATACGTCTCGAGGTCGGCGACGAAGCCGGCTGTCTCGGCACCGATCGCCTCGGCGGCGACATCGTGGACAAACTCAGCGCGGTCCACCAACAGTACTTGCGCACCCTCCGATGCTGCACGCAGAGCAACGCCGCGCCCGATTCCCTGCGCCGCTCCCGTGACGACCATTACCTTGCCTTCGAACCGTTGCGCGTTCATGCGTCCACCGGGGCAGCGTTAGGGGTAAATTTTTCGTAGTGAAAGCTGGCTGGCTCTACGCCGTTTTCGTCGAAGTATTGGCGTACGGCGTCCACCATCGGCGGCGGGCCGCACAGGTACACGTCGACATCTCCGTCGTTCAAACATTCTGCGGGCATGTGCTGTGTCACCCAGCCCTTGCGCGGGTGCGCGGATTCGGTTGCGGCCACAACGGTGCTGAACGTGAAATTCGGAAGCCTCAACGTGTATGCCTGAATGTCTTCGACCAGAACCAGGTCGAGGTCTCGCGTCACACCGTAGATGAGGTGCACCTTCTGCTGGGAGTTCGCGCGGGCCAACACTTCCAGCATCGACAGGAATGGGGCCAGCCCAGTACCTCCCGCGAGGAACAACAAGGGCCGTTCGACTGCACGCAAATAGAAGGTGCCCATCGGTCCAGTCAACTGAACCTTGTTGCCCGGCTGGGCCGATTCGAGCCATGTGCTCATGACGCCGCCGGAAATCTTCTTGATCAAAAAGCAGATTTTCGATTCGCCGGGCAACGAGGAGAACGAGTAGGAGCGATGTTGGCCGCTGCCGGGTACATCGATGTTGACGTACTGACCGGCAAGGAACACGGGAGGAGTGCCGTCAACATTCATCTCTAGCACCACGGCCGCGTCGTTGTGCTTTTCGACCTTTGTGACCGTCGCGGTGAACTTGCTCTGCTCAGTCTTGCAGGCCGTCGATGACGCGGGGACGGCAATGACACAATCGCTTTCCGGAACCATCTGACATGTGAGGACGAGACCGCTCTGCTTCTCGTCGTCGGTCAACGCGTCTTCTATATAGTCGTCGCCCAGATCGTAGCGGCCACTCTCCGCCCGGCATTTGCAGGTACCGCATACGCCGTCGGAACAGTCCATCGGCAAGTTGATTCTGGCGCGAAAGGCGGCATCGAGAACTTTCTCGCCGGCCTTGCATTCGACGAAGCGGGTTACTCCGTCTTCGAAGTTCAGTGCAATGTTGTAGCTGGACATGTTGTCTCCTACTTCCTTGTCTCTATTCGACCGGTCGCATCAAACGTGATAGACGTCGAGTACCTGTCGGATATAGTCGTTCTTCAGTGCAATCTTCTTGCTGGCAATCAGCAGACGGTCGTCGACCTTGCGCAAGGTGACGTACATCGTGCCGAAGAACTGGTCGGTAATCCTGTAGCGATGAATGAGCGTGTTGAAGTTGTACCGAAGGTCCACCTCGCCATCACGTTCAGCCAGCACTTCCACATTGGTCACGTTGTGGCTCGTGCGCGGTTCCGGCATCGAAGCGCCGCTTCGTTCGGTCTTGATGCGGAACACGCGGTCTTCGAGCCCACCGCGATCCGGGTAGTACATCAACGAAATCTGCGTCTGCGGGTCTTCCGTCAGACTGTCATCGTCGTCCCACGCCGGCATCCAGTAAGTGACGTCCTCGGTATAGCAGGCAAGCCACTCGTCCCATTGACGGTCATCCAGGAAACGGGCTTCCTGATAGAGCGCGCGACATAATTTTTGATAGTCGAAGCTCATACCGTCGCCTCCGCCTGTTCTTTTCGCAACGCTTCGCGCATGACCTGCAGCCAATACTCGTGCTGAACGACAAAGAGGCCCTCGTCTTCGCTCCGCTCTCCGGAGATGAGCGGATTCAAGCCCATGCTTTTGGCGTTTTCGTCGGGTCCGTGAATCCACAGCGGAGCACCGCGCGAGAGGTCGTTCCACATCGTCGTTGAACCGGCGTAACCGGACTGGCACGCGCGAAATTCTTCGAGGTCGTCGCTGGTCCCCATGCCAGATACGTTGAAGAAATCTTCGTATTGGCGAATGCGGGTCGCGCGGTCTTCGGCACTCTCGCCCTTGGGGGCGAAACAGAAGATGCTGACTTCGGTCCGGTCTACGCTAATCGGACGAACCACACGAATCTGCGTGCTGAACTGATCCATCAGAAAGACATTGGGATAAAGGCACAGATTGCGAGTCTGGTTGATGACGAATTTGCCCTTGTCTTCGCCCACACGCGCCGTGATTTCGTCGCGGTGCCGATAAACCGGTCTCACTTCCGGGTTCATGGTGTTGGTCCACAGCAGGATATGACCGTGCTCGAATCCGTACACGCCGGCAATCGACTTGCTCCAGCTGTTCGCATCCACTGCCTTGGTGCCTTCTTCCTTGCGCCGGCCCATCGTCGCGGCATAGTTCCAGTGGACGGTGCTGACGTGATAGCCGTCGCAACCGTTTTCCATCTGCATCTTCCAGTTGCCGTCGTAGATATACGAGGAGTTTCCGCGCAACACCTCAAGGCCGTCCGGTGCTTGCGCAACGATCTGGTCGATGATGACCTTCGTCTCGCCGAGGTAATCCTCAAGCGGCATCACGTCGGCATTGAGACTGCCAAACAGAAAGCCGCGATAGCTCTCGAAGCGCGCAACCTTCTTCAGGTCGTGAGAACCTTGCTTGTTGAATTGCATCGGATATTCGGTGGTCTTCTCATCCTTCACTTTCAGAAGCTTCCCCGCATTCGAGAAAGTCCAACCGTGAAAAGGGCAGGTGAAACTGCTCTTGTTGCCGTGCTTGCGGCGACACAGCATTGCACCTTTGTGCGCGCAAGCATTGATGACCGCGTGCAATTCGCCGGCCTTGTCACGGGTAATGACGATCGGCTGACGACCAATCGACGTGGTGTAGTAGTCGTTGTTATCAGGAATCTGGCTTTCGTGTGCGAGATAAACCCAGTTGCTCTCGAAGATGTGCTTCATCTCGAGTTCGTACAAATCGGCGTTGGTGAAGATGTCACGGCGGCAGCGGAAAACACCGTTTTCTTTGTCGTCTTGCACTGCATTACTCAGCAGGTCTTCCAGCTTCAACGCCTTGTCGATAATTGCAGACATGTTTGCTCTCCCTATGCGGGCTCCATGGCGGAGCCCTTGCATCGGTTCAGTGATTTATGCGGAGAATCAGGCAGCGAGTCGGTCAGAAAGCCGCCGTGTCGAGCGGTTAGACCGCAGCTGACGCCCTTGGGCGATTGACCAACTGAGTGTCCTTACCCTGGATCAATGGGCTCAGCGCAATGTCGAACTGGATCTCTTTGTACGCATCCGCCTTCAGACCCAAGGCAATGCCGCCGGTCTTCTCGACCACGTGAGGTACGAGTTCTTCGCGGGTCGCATAGGCGAAGTCGTCCCAGATCAGCGGGTCGCCTTCGATGTTGATTTGCGTCGTCAGCTTGCGTGTTTTATCGCTGGTGACGAAGAAGTGCACATGCGCCGGACGATTACCGTGTCGAGCAAGCATGTTCAGCAGTTGCTGGGTCGCACCCTGCGGCGGGCAGCCGTAGCCAACCGGCATGAGCGTGCGGAATTCGTATTTACCGTCGGCACCGGTTCGCACTGCGCCGCGAAGGTTGAACTCGCTTTGTGCACCGGTCGGGTCGAAGTGCGAATAGAAGCCCTTCGAGTTGGCATGCCAGCACTCGACCACCGCGCCCGCCACGGGCTTGCGATCGGGTCCGGTCACGGTGCCATGAATGATGAGCGGGCCAGCGTCTGCGTCGGGATTGATATCGATTTTCGACACACCGTCGCGAACCGGCGCGCCGGCGACATACAACGGTCCTTCAATGGTTCGCGGCGTGCCTCCATGAATGTCTGCCTCGAGGTCCTGCGCATCCATGCGAATGTCGAGATACTTTTCCAGCCCAAGACCTGCAGCCAGAAGCGCCGCTTCGCCGTCTTGTCCGAGCTTATTGAAGTAGGTCACGCCCGCCCAGATTTCATCGGGGGTCATGTCGAGGTCGTCGATAGCCTTGAACAGGTCGCTCAACAGGCGATGGGTGATCTCCTTGGCGCGGGCATTGCCGTCCTCGCGACCGAGGTTGGCGGCGGCCGCAAGAAGGCTCTGCACTTCGTTCGTTTCAAACACTTTGGCGTTCATTGTCTGCTCCTGACTCTCTATTTTTCGATGGGGTTAACCCTTGTTTCTGCGCAGATTAAGTATGCTCAGAAGGTATAATCGGGTTGTGAAACTCGGTATGCATGCAGGATAGTTGAGGCCAAACCGACCGGTCCAACACCGATTTAGTATCGGGCTATATCTGAGAGGTATTAAATGGAGCTACGACACCTCCGGTACTTCGTGGCGGTTGCCGAGGAGCGGAACTTCACGCGTGCCGCGCAACGGCTTCACATCGCCCAGCCCCCGCTCAGTCGGCAGATACAGCAACTGGAAGAGACGTTGGGCGTGCAACTCTTCGAAAGAAACTCGCGCCCGCTGAAACTGACGGAGACGGGCAAGTTCTTTTACGGCCACGCGGTGCAATTGCTGGCACAGACTTCAGAACTCGAATCGATGACGCGCAGAGTCGGCAACATCGAGCGCAGCATGTCCGTCGGCTTTGTCGCATCGACGCTCTACGGGTTGCTGCCAAAAATAATCCGCCGCTTTCGCGACGAAAACCCGACCGTCGAACTCAGCCTTCACGAAATGTCGACTACCGACCAGATCAGGGCGCTCAAAGACGGCCGCATCGACATCGGCTTTGGCCGCATCCGGCTAGAAGATCCGAACATAAGGCGAGTGGTTCTGCGAGAAGAGAAGATGATTGTCGCGTTCCCTCTCGGCCACCCGCTTTCGATTTCCAGGCCTGTGTCGGCCTTGCGCGACCTCGTAAACGAAACGCTCATCATCTACCCGAAAACGCCCCGTCCGAGCTACGCGGACCAGGTCCTCGCTGCTTTTGAGGATCGTGGGTTAAAGCCGCGAAAGATCTATGAAGTCCGCGAAATACAGATTGCGTTGGGGCTAGTCGCCGCAGGCGAGGGGATTTCCATTGTCCCGAGCAGCGTCTATGGTTTGAAGCGCGACGACGTGAGCTACAAGGAACTGGACGACCCGACTCTGGTGTCGCCAATCATCATGAGTGTGCGTGCGATGGACGAGTCGCGCGATATAAGCGAGATGCTCGATCTGATTTATCGGCTGTACGAGGAAGAGCAGGTGGCATCCGTCGCCCGCACGGACGGGGGTCGGTAAGCCTGTCATACCTCGCGGGTATGGCACTAGACGTCGATGGTCTTGGACAGGGGAAGATTGCGCGAGCAATACTTCTGCAACCTATCCATCTCGTCATCCCAGGTATGAATCCCCAAATCACCTCTGTCGAAGCGATTCTGGTTGACCTTCCAACCATTCGCGCGCATCAGCTCTCCATGGCGACGATGCAGCAACAAACCATGGTCATCATCCGCCTTCGCGCAAGCGACGACATCGAGGGCATAGGGGAGGCGACGACTATCGGCGGTCTCTCTTACGGCGAAGAAAGTCCCGAAGGCATCAAACTGACCATCGACACATATCTGGCGCCAGTGTTGGTGGGACAAGACGCGACCAACATCAACGACGTCATGCTCAAGCTGAACAAGGCGGCCCGCGGCAACCGGTTCGCCAAGTCCGGCATTGAAACGGCGCTGCTGGACGCACAGGGAAAACGTCTTGGTGTGCCGCTGTCGGCGCTGCTCGGCGGATCTGTTCGCAAGACGCTTCCGGTGCTCTGGACGCTCGCGAGCGGCGACACCTATCGCGACATCGAAGAAGCCGAAATGCTTCTTGCCGAACGTCGGCACGATACGTTCAAGCTGAAGATTGGACGGCGTAGCGTTCGCGACGACGTAGCGCACGTGTCCAAAATCAAGGCAGCCCTCGGGGACCGCGCAAGAATCACCGTGGACGTGAATCAGGCATGGAACGAAATCGATGCCGCACTGGGAATTGCCGCGCTGGAAGCGGCCGGCATCGACCTCATCGAGCAACCCACGCCACGCGAGCAACGTGGAGCGCTTGCCCGCCTCGCTGCTCGCTTCATCGTGCCGATCATGGCGGACGAGGGCGTCACGGGTCCCGAAGACGCTCTCGATCTTGTACGTGGCTCGTGCGCCGACGTTTTCGCGCTGAAGATTGCGAAGTCCGGCGGTATCTACGCGATGATGCGGACCGCTGCCGTCGCCGACGCCGCCGGCGTGGCGCTATACGGCGGCACCATGCTCGAAGGCAGCATCGGCTCGATTGCTTCCGCGCACGGATTCAGTGCACTTCCGCAATTGTCATGGGGTACTGAGCTTTTTGGGCCACTCCTGCTAAAGGATGACGTGGTGACGGCTCGCCCCCAGTATCGCGACTTCGACTTGCATCTTCCTGAAGGGCCGGGGCTCGGACTTCAGATCGATGAAGAAAAGCTCGCTTTTTACCGCCGTGATAAACAGGCCTGAGCACACCGGGCCATTCCACATTCGTTATGACGCAATCGCCAGCAATGGAGAAGGGCGTCGCGCAAGGAGGAGAACATGCTGTATCTCGCAAGAATGGATGTACACCTGCCGCAAGATATGCCGGTCGTTCAGGCCAATGAGATTAAGGCCCGTGAAAAGGAATATTCGCAAGAATTACAGCGGCAGGGGAAATGGCAGCAATTGCACCGGGTCGTCGGTCAGTATGCGAACTACAGTATCTTCGACGTCGACTCGCACGACGAGCTACACGAGATTCTTTCTGGCCTACCGCTATTTCCGTACATGTCGATCGAGGTGACAGCGCTTGCACGTCACCCTTCGTCGATACGATAGAAGCCCGGACCGATAGGTCCAGGCAGTGCCGCCAGCCCTACAGCTTGAAAAAGCGGACGGTGGAGTTGAGTTCGTGGCCCTGCGACTTGAGCGAATCCGAAGCTGCGGCTATTTCCTCGACAAGTGCGGCATTCTGCTGGGTCGATTGGTCCATCAAGGCGACGGCCTGATTCACTTCGTCGATCGCACGGCTCTGTTCGCGAGCCGACGTGGCAATCTCGCCCGTGATCGTCGCGACATGCGAAATGGCGGTGGCCAACTCGGCAATGGTCTTTCCGGCGAGGTTGACCTGTTCGGCACCTGCCTCGACATTCACGACCGATGACTCCAGCAGTCCCTTGATCTCTTTGGCTGCGGTCGTTGAGCGTTGGGCAAGGTTGCGAACTTCGGCGGCGACGACGGCAAAGCCGCGTCCGCTTTCGCCCGCACGGGCGGACTCAACCGCTGCGTTCAAAGCGAGGATGTTCGTCTGGAATGCGATGCCTTCTATCATGCCGACGATCCCTACAATCTTGCTGGATTGCTCGACCGCGGCGTTCATCGTGTTCGCGGCCTTCAAAACCGCTTCATTCCCGCGATGCGCTGTCTCTACTGCGCCGCTCGCCACGCTATTGGCGCTCTTCGCCTGTTCGGCCGTGCCGCGTACCGTTCCGGCAAGCTCCTCCATGCTCGCAGCCGTCTGCTGCAGCGAAGCCGCCTGCTGCTCAGTCCGCGATGACAGGTCCAGATTGCCTGACGATACTTCACCCGCCGCAAGTTCGAGATGGCCGCTGCTGCTCACGACCTTCTGCATGACGCCGTGGAGCTTCGCGACAAACGCATTGAACTGGCGCGCGAGAAGTCCGACTTCATCTTCGCTATCGAGCGGCAGCCGCCGGGTCAGGTCACCGTCGCCGGCGGCGATCTCATGCATCGAACTGGCGAGGCTGCGGATCGGACCGGTCATCTTCCGCCCGAGCAGGATCGTCATACCAAGTCCTGCGGCCAGCACGAGAAGACCCGTCGCGATCAGCGTCAAAGTCAGCTTGTTCGCGGCCGCCATCATTTCCGGCCCTGGCACCAGGGCGAAGTATTTCCAGCCGTTCTTCGGCGACGTATAGACGAAGGATTCGTATGAAACGCCGTCCATCTGCACAGTGGTCAGCCCGTCGGACGACGCGGCCAGTTGCGCGTAGCCGCCGCCAAGGCTTTTCAGATCCTTGAACTCGTGTTCCTTGGCCCTGGGGTCGATCAGGATCTTTCCGTTGTTGTCCGCGACGAGCAGGTAGCCCGTCTTGCCGAACTTGATACCGCTGGTGAGGCGAGCGAAGTCAGCAAGCGAGATGTCGCCCTCGAGCACGCCGAGGATTTCTCCCTTGCTGTCTTTCACGACACGAGCAAACGAAATGATCGCACCGCCGGAGCCCGCTGCGCTCAGATAGGGAGCAGGGCGCACGACGCGATCGGGCGCCGTCAACGCTAACTGATACCACGGCCTCACGCGAGGATCGTAGTGATCGCCATTCATGCTCTCGATTGGCCACTGAACGTAGCCGCCCCAGCGCGTGCCGATATCGAGGTATCGCATGTTCGGGTGACTGTCGCCGAACTGCTTGAGCAGGGCGAAAATGGTTTTTTCAGTTTCGCCGTTAGCATCCGGCGTCATCTGTCCGCCGTGGCTCAGATAATCGGTGATGCTCTGGTCAGCCGCTCTTAGTTGCGTTGTCTGTACCAGGTAGCTGATGTTTTGCTCGACCTCGCGGAAATTGGTGTCGAGCGATTCATCGGCCTGAAGAATGCGCTCATGGCTGGATCGCTCGAACTGGTCGACAGCCTGCTGCCGCACATTCCGCGCGCCGACCGTGGTGAGAAGAAGAACCGCAACCGCGAGTGCAGCACCGGCCACAGCGCTGAACTTGAAGGCGATCGAACTCGTAAGCTTCACAAATGACCTCTGAGCAGTATCTGAACTTGAACCGTAATGTTTTGTTGAGCGCAACGGCCGCAGAGCGGGCCGTTATGATGGTTGTCGGCCTGGTTTCTGGGTGCTTGAGCGGAGTTGGTGCCAAACTTCGAAATATTTCTGCGGCATGGGCGCGTGTTGTGTTGGCGTTGGGGATTGTTTGTGTTGAGGGGGGCCGTGGGCTCGGGCGCTCTCAGGAACAATTTTCTCACCGCAGTTGGCGCACAAAATTGTTCCTTTAGGCAGTATGTCAGTCGAGGGCCGCCGTAGCAGGCCTGACTTCGCCACCGGAGATGCACCAGCGGGCAAAGCCGCCGTTACGCCACTTCTGCCAGTATCCCGCTGACCTCGGCCAGCGCTTGCCGTCGTAGTTCGCCGAGATCGACATTCGCCACGGCATCGTCCTTCACCACGCAGCGCCCCGCCGAGAATAGTGCCGCGACCGTCGGCCGTCCGCCCGACGCAACCGGTCCGATCGCTGGATCGTGCAGACCGAAGTAGCGGGGATCGTCGAGCCGGTACACGGCGATATCGGCGGAGTAGCCCGGCGCAATTCGCCCGACGCCTTCGAGACCGAGCACGCGCGCGCCACCCGCCGTCCCCCAGTGCACGACTTCTTCCACCGAAGCAGCGTCGGCGCCGCCTTCGAACGTGCCGCCCCGATAGACAGGTTGCGCCGCCATGCCGCGCCGCGCGCGCTGCGCGAGCCACGCCATGTGGACCTCGGAGATCATGTCGGCGGCTTCGTTGGACGCCGCGCCATCGACGCCGATCGACACTCGCACGCCCGCGTCCGCCATCTGGCGCACCGGCGCGATGCCGCTGCCGAGCCGCCCGTTCGATTGCGGACAATGCGCGACCCCGGTCCCAGTCTCGGCGAGCAGCGCGATCTCGTGTGCATCGAGCTTGACGAGATGCGCGAACCAGACGTCGTCGCCGAGCCAGTCGTATTCGCCGCAGAACTCGACCGGCGTCGCGCCATGCATCGCCTTCGCGCTGTCCTGATAGCCAACCGTTTCCGACAGGTGACTGTGCATCCTCAAGCCGAGCCTGCGCGCGACGCTGGCCGTCTCGCTCATCTCGTGCGGCGAAATCGAATAGAGCACGGTGGTCGGCGCCATCGCGACACGACGCATTGCGCGCGGTGAGGCATCGTGATAAGTCGACGCCAGCCGCTCGATATCGGCGAGATAGGCATCGAGCGACTCGGGCCGAAGCGCGGTCGGCAACTCGGCTTCGAGCTGGCGCGTGCGCGTCGCGCCGCCGCGCAGCAGCACGAAGCGCAGGCCGAGCTTGTCCGCTTCGTCGAAGAGGATCGCCGAACTGTCGAACGGCATACCCGGGTAGTACAGGTAGTTGTGATCCGCGACCGTCGTGCATCCCGAGCGCATCAGTTCGATCAGCCCGATGCGGGCAGCGAGGCGGAAGCGCTTCTCATCGAAGAGTACGCGAAAGCGATACGGCGTCGCGGCGAGCCACGGCGTGAGGGAGGCGTTGAGTCCCGCAGGATCGCCCTTGAGCAGCGACTGGAAAAGATGATGATGCGTGTTGACCCACGCCGGATAGACCACGCAATCGGAGGCATCGACGATCGTCTCGCCCTCGCGCGGCGCGAGCCTGCCAATCGCTGCGATCGTCTCGCCTTCGATGCGGATGTCCGGTCCGTCCACGCGCGCGGGTTCTTCGGCGCTGCCGTTGCCGCCGGTCATGATGGCCGCTGCATTGCGAATCAGTATGCTCATATCGATGGTCTCAGAGTTCGCTTTCGTGCCAGCCGCGCAAGCCGATGCGCGCGACCCATACGGTGATGCCGAACAGCACCACGCCCGTGAGCGTGATCAGAAAAAGCGCCGCAAAAAGGCGCGGAATGTTCAACTGGAATCCCGCCTGCAGAATCTGATAAGCCAGACCCGAACCGCTGCCGCCGGTTCCCGCGACGAACTCCGCGACGACCGCACCGATCAGCGAAAGTCCGCTCGAAATCCGCAAGCCGCCGAAGAAATACGGCAGGGCGCTCGGGATGCGCAGACGCACAAGCGTCTGCCAGCGTGTCGCGCGATTGATGCGAAACAGGCTGACAAGGCCCGGGTTGACGCTGCGCAAGCCGAGTGCGGTGTTCGAGATGATGGGGAACAACGCGACGAGCGTCGCGCAGATCACGAGCGCGAACGTCGTGTCCTTCACCCAGATGATGATGAGCGGCGCAATCGCGACGACTGGCGTGACCTGCAGCAAGATTGCATAAGGAAATAAGCTCGCCTCGATCAGCGGACTCTGCGCGAAGAGCAAAGCGACCGCCACGCCCAGGACTGTTGCGAGTGCGAAGGCGAGCAGCGTGATCTTGAGCGTCGCGAGAAGACTCATGACGAGCATCGGGCCATCGGCGACCAATTGCAGCGCGATGTCATGCGGCGCGGGCACGAGATACACCGGCACTTTGAAGAGCGCGCACCAGCCTTCCCAGACCAGCAGCATCAATATGCCGACGACACAGGGCGCCATCGCCTTCGCTACGCCGGGCCGCTGTAACAGCGGCGGGCTGCGCCGGCGCTCGGCTGTCGGCTGCATCGCAGGCTTCGTTGCAAGCGTCTGACTACTCATGATTGCGCTCCTTCGGTATCGACCTGCCTGTCTTCACTCGATGCCAGATGCGCGTCGGTGATCAGGTCCGACAGCGTCTTGCAATGTTGCATGAAGGGTGCCGACACGCGATACGCTTCGTCGCGTTCGGCCGGCCCGCCGATCGGCACGTCGGCGATGATACGCCCCGGCCGCGCCTGCATCACGACTACGCGTCCCGACAGATACACCGCCTCGTAGACGCTGTGCGTGACGAACACCACGGTCATCCCGCGCTTCCTCCAGAGCGCGCGAAGATCGGCATCGAGCTTGTTGCGCGTGAATTCGTCGAGCGCGCCGAATGGCTCGTCGAGCAGCAGCAGGTCGGGTTCCGTGACGAGCGCCCGTGCCAGCGACGCACGCATCTGCATCCCGCCCGACAGCTCGCGCGGACGCGCTGTGCCGAAGCCGCCAAGACCGACGTTCGCGAGCGCCGTGGCGACACGCGCGTCGGCTTCGCGTCGCGGTACGTGCGCGAGGTCGAGCGGCAGGCGCACGTTGTCGGCAATCGACGCCCAGGGCATCAGCGTGGCTTCCTGAAACACCATCGACATGCGCCGCCCGACCGATCCGACGACGCTGAAAGGCTGGCCCCACCACCGCATGTGACCGTGCGTGGGCGTCTCGATGCCGGCAAACATCTTCAGCAGCGTGCTCTTGCCACAACCCGACGGTCCGAGCAGCGAGACAAATTCTCCCGCGCCGATGGTGAGGCGTACATCGTCCAGTGCGATCGTGCCGTTCGGATAGACCTTGTCGACACGCTGGACGGCGAGCGCCGTGTCTTTGCTGTCATCGCTCATGGCCTCATGCCTCCTCTGTATCGATGCGGAACACTTCGCGCTCGCCGTGCTTTTCGAGGAGCTCGAGCAGCATGCGGCGCATTAGCAGTCCGGGCTGATCGGATGCCATGTGGCATTCCTGCTGGCGGCGCACGTCGATGCACGCGTCGTAGTCGGTGGCTTCGAGAATCTCGCGGTCTTCATCGGTGATCGGCCGGTCCCAGTCGATCAGCTCCTGGGTCGAGCATTGCTCTTCGGTGTCGTTGCGATAGAGCCATTGCACGAGCATCATCGTCCGGTCGTCGATCGGCGTCGCGCAGTTGTAGATGATGTGATGCACGCCGCTTGCCGGATACATGCAGCCGAAGCGCCGCGCGAACGGCAAGTACCATCGGTTCATCAGATGGCGCTCGGTGATGTCGTCCGTGGTGCCCGTGATGCGGAAGCTCGCTTGCGGGTTGCGGATCGGCACGCGCGTCTCGGCCTCAAAGCCCCATTCGTTCGGACGGAACTCGTACTTCGATGGCTTCGGATTGTCGAAGAGACCGAAGTTCGACTTGTGCACGAAGCTGAAGTGCGAGTTGTCGAACGAATTCTCCATCATGCGCAGCGGGCTCGTATTCCACTGTTCGTAGAACTGCAGGATGCGCCGGTAGCCCGGTGCGGTTTCCTCGGCAAATTCGGGAATCGGCTGCAGCGGATCGTCGAGCGCAACCCACGCGTAACCGTAGCGCTCCTCGCAGCGATACGACTGCACGATCGCGCGCGACGGAATCTCGCCGCCCGCGTTTTGCGGAATGCGCACGCACTTGCCGCTGCAGTCGTAGGTCCAGCCGTGATATCCGCAGGCGATGTTGCCATCGGCATCGACGAATCCCTTCGAGAGCTTCGCCGTGCGATGGCAACAGCGGTCGCGCAGCGCATGCGGCTTGCCGCCCGCGCCTTTCCACAGGACGATCGGTTCGTCAAGCAGCGTGAACGGCTGCGGACCTGCGTCGAGTTGCGAGATCGGCATGACCGCGTACCAGAAGCGGCGCAAAACTTTCTGACGTGTAACCAGCATGATCGGACTCCTTGATTCCGTGAAGCCCGCTCAGGGCATGACCTTTGCGTTCTGGATATACTGCAGCGTATAGGCGCTCTTATAGTCGGTGCTCGCTTTGAGCAGCTTCGCGCCGACCATGTAGTCGTAGGTCTGCTTCCAGCGCGTGTCGGTCATCGCGCCGATGCCGAGCGTCGAGGCGTCTCCGCCCGTCACGAGCTTCAGCTTCTTCAGTTGCGCCACGCCGAACGCGAGCTGCGCATCGGTCATCTCGGGATTGTCCTTCTTGATGAGCGCGTTGCCCGGCGCCGGATCGGCGAGATAGCTCTTCCAGCCTTCCATCGACGCCTTCACGAAGCGCGCGGCCACATCGGGCTTCTCGGCAAGAGTCTTCTTCATGCCGACGATGGTGGTGTTGTAGGGCGGATAGCCGGCGTCGGCAAAAAGGAAAAAGTGCGTTTTCACGTTCGCGCGTTCGGCCTGGAACGTCTCGGATGACGGATACGCCTGCATCGCGACGTTTGCATCGGCGAAGAACGGCTGGATGTTGAACGTATAGGGACGCGTCTGACCGTCGCTATAGCCATACTTCTCCTTGAGCCAGGGCCACCACGACGTGCGGCCCGAACCCGCGACCAGGATTGTCTTGCCTTTGAGGTCCGCGAGGCTCTTCACGTCGTCGTGCGTGAGCATGCCTTGCGGGTCGAACTGGAATGAGGCGGCGACCGTCGTCACCGGAATCCCCGCCTCGACGCTCGACAGCACCTGGAAGTCGTAGCCGAGAATGAAGTCAGCCTGGCCGCCGACGAGCAACTGCATACCGTTGACCTGCGGGCCGCCCATCCTGATCGTGACGTCGAGCCCGGCTTTCTTGTAGAGGCCCGTGGCCTGTGCCTGATAGAAGCCGCCGTGCTCGGCCTGCGCATACCAGCTTGTCAGGATGGTGACGTGATCGTCGGCGCGCGCCGATGTCGTCGAACAGATACTCGCGGCTAGAACGATGCTGCTCAAGATGCGATTCAATACACGCATGAAAAGGGCTCCCCTGTTGGAACGTAGGAAGACCATGCGGACGTAAGAACGTGTCGGGCGCAATGCGCTCGGCGTGCCGGATGACGATCGAGGAAGATTCGGGGCGATTCACGCAACGCTTCCTGTCGACGGAATCCGGACGATTCCGTTCGAACGTCGAGGCTGGTCGACGTAGGCGCGCGATGCGCCCCAAGAGCAATGCCCCACGCCGGTCAGATACGCCGACGCTAGCCGCTTATACTCTGCAACGCTTTAAGCGATATCCATGCCAGACATTTGTTGCCGGGACTGCCGGACCTCGGGTTGTTGCAGGCCTGTCCGAGAGGGCGATACCGGGGCAGCGGCGCCCAATCGTGAGGCATGGACGCACTGTGAAGGAACGCATTCCTCACAGAGAGACGTTGCACGGTTTTATAAAGGTAGGTGAAAACCCAACCCTTTTTCTGACGGACGCTCTTCAATCAGACTGAAACGATTTTAAAGAGATCGAATACAGATGGGGCTCGCCGTTCGACATGACATCTGTGGTTTTCAGTCCCCCCGCGCACGCAATGAATAATGTGGTTGCAGTGATGCGAGAGGAGTATAGAGACGCAGCGGGAGTCGTCTGTCGAGTCGTCATCGAGAATGTCCGTAAGAGAACTGCAAATTGGACACTCGACACGACCGGGATAACGCGATCCCATTTGCAGCTCCTCGCCGCGAGCACATGAATGGCGCTCGCTGTTCGCAGGGCGCCGTTCAGGCGCCCCGCCAAGCGTCGAGCTCTGCGCGAAGCGCAGCCACTACGCCAGTCCAGTCACCTCGTGTCGTTTGTCGAAACAAGTGCGCCTGTGCGTACCATGGACTATCACTTCTGTCGAGTTGCCATCTCCAGTCCGGCATGAACGGCACAGCAATCCATACGGGCTTTCCGAGCGCCCCCGCCAGATGCGCTACGGCCGTGTCGACGCTGATCACGAGGTCGAGGCGAGCGATCAGCGCAGCCGTCTCAGCGAACGTAGTAAGCTGCGCGGAAACGTCGCGCAGCACCGCGCGCTGCTCAAGCTGCGCGAGGCACGTCCGATCACTGTCACGTACATCATGTTGCAACGCGAAGAAGTCCGCGTCGGCATCGAATAACGGCGTCAGTTGTTCGAGCGATATAGACCGGTTGTGGTCATTCACATGTGTCCGGCTTCCCGACCATACGATCCCAACCTTCCGCCGTCGAGCAGAGGCGGCAAACAGATCGTCCCATTGACGGACAAGCGCGTCGTCTGCGTGAACATATGGACCGGTCACCGCGAGATCGGGTGCGCGAACCTTGAGCGCAAACGGCAGGCTCAGGGTCGGAATGTGATAATCGAAATGCGGCACTTCTCCCGTCTCGCCGATGACTTCGGCCGCGCCCCGATAATTCTTCAGAAGCGGCAGTAGTGCATCCTGAACGCGCAACACGACGCGAGCTCCAGCCGCACTGAGCCGATCCACGAAGCGTACGAATTGGAGCGTGTCGCCGAACCCCTGCTCGTGATGAACGAGTATTGTCCTGTCACGTATCGGTTGCCCGCCGGTCCATAGGGTGCTCTGCGGAAAGCCGTGGCTACCGGTGCCATCGCGCCAACGCCATTCATATTCGCGCCAGCCGTGTTCGAATTCGCCGAGCAGCAAATTCGTCTGAGCCCGATTGGTGCGGGCACCGACGTCGTTCGGATCGATCGAAAGCGCCTTCTTGAATTGAAGCAGCGCCTCATCGAAGCGTCGCAGATCTCGCAATGCGACACCGAGATTGACGTATGCGCGCACGAAACGCGGTTTGAGCGCGATCGCCTGCCGGTAAGCATCCAGCTCGTCCTCATACCGCTCCAACTTACCGAGCAGCGAGCCCCGGTTGTAATGCGCTTCGGCTGACCGCGGCTGGATTTTGCACAGATGCACCAGGATTTCGAGTGCACGCTGCAGTTCGCCAAGCTGTATCAGCCCCATTGCGACGCCATGCAATGAAGCGGCATGGTCTGGGAACCGGGCCAGGCAGCGCTCGAACAGCGCTATTGCATCGTCGTGACGTTGTGCCAACTGACACGCCCGCGCGGCGAAATTCAGTTGTTCAAACGACACGGACATGTGCGCCGATGCCTGTATCAGAAACTCTGCAGCGCGTGCATGATCGCCTTGTTCGGCGGCGATGTAACCGAGGCCCGAAAGCGCTTCACTGTGGTCGGGGATGCTTGCGAGAATACCGTGCAGCAGACTTGCAGCATCGTCGAGTTGACCGGCCATGAGGTTCTTTTGGGCGGCGGCGAGAGCGTGTTCAATGTGCATTGTCACGGGATCTGCTGAACCCATTGACTCCGCCAACCCGGCGCTTCAAAGGGATCTGAAAAGTACTGGGTCTCGTGAATGACCTTCCCCTTGCGGAACTCCATAATGCTTACCGTGTAAGCCGGTCGCCCGTCATAGGTGATGGAGTATTCCGTGATCCATAGATTACCTTCTCCTTGAATTCGCCTGACATCGAAACCTGCTGGCTTGCCTGGATGATGACTCCGCAGTGCCTGCAAATTCATTCGTCCGAGGATTCGCTCACCTGACTGGGGATAGTCACAGATGGCATCGTCATCGTAAATATCGTGTTCTGCGTCGAGATTGCCGGCCGCTGACGCTTGCCAGTGCGCATTCAGGGCTTCAATTATCTTCTCTTCCTGCATGGAGTGCCTCCGGCTACCGTACGTTCACCTATTGCGTGCGTCGTGGGATAAACCCGGGCGCCCGTCCAGACGACTTCGAGACTCCACGAAGCATGTGCTCAATGTGTGCTCTTGCCGGGTCTAAACTTCATCGTGATGGGCAGTTGCTAGCAAGGGGACGACTTCACGAATTGTCTACGATATCTTCGAGCCGGTGTCGAACGACCGTTCCTGGCCCTATCAAGCCGGAAAACATAGATGCATGGCTCAACCCCGATCCACAGGACCGGGAGGCAATGTACGCGATACTTGATGACAGGGACCGGCCGTACTACGAGCATCGCATGGCCGCGTGACGAACACTGCTGGCTCGATTCCGAGCCTTTCGGGGCTGGCCTCGCGAATGCCACGCGCCGAGAGGGGCGAACCGACTCAGCCACGCATTGCAAGCTCCGGCATGGAAGACCCGGGAAGGAGGCAGACATGAGGCAATACAGCACGCGGGTTCCCCGCCTCGGCGTGGTCGCTGCGGTTATCCTGGCCGGCCCGATGCTATTCCAGCCGGCCTTTTCTCAGGACGCAAGCTTCCAGAAGTCAGGCCAACTGGCCGGTGCGGGAGCGCTACGACATATTCAGGCACGCATCACGGGTGTAGACCTGTCACACAACAGTGTGACCTTGCGCGACACGCGCGGCGAAATGGCCGTGATAGAAGTCAGCCCGGACGTCACGGAATTAAAAGAATTTCACCCGGGGGACACGGTGAAAATCGCATATAGAAACGCAATTCTGACGCACCTCACCAAGTCCGCATCCAGTGGCATCCGCGAGCGAATCGAAACCGAGGTTGTGCAGCCAACACAGGATGGCGAAGCCAGTTCAACCCAGAGCGTGGAGTTGCTGGCGACAGTGCTGAAAATCGACCGGAAGAAACGGTTGGTCACACTGCGCGGCCCGACCCTAACTGAGGAATTCGACGTTGCCCCAGACTGTTCTATTGACGGTCTGAAAATCGGAGATTCGGTCCGGGCGAAATTCGTCTCTGCCCGAGCGACTTCGGTTGAGCGGGTCGGGACTGCTCCGCAGTGATAGAAGTGTCGCCCGTCGCCACTTGTCATTGCGACGCAAAACGGTTGCGCGATGTGCATGCATCTCCAACGGACAGCGTGTGCTGGAAAAACGCGCTGCCGCCAAATCGCCGTTATGCGCCGCGACCATGCAAACCTTCGCTGGGCTAAGTCCAAGGATTTCGGTGTGTCAGCATAGACTTGCGGCGATGGTTTGTACGCTCTGACGACTTCGGCGCCGAGAATGGCGTCCCAAGGAAGCCCGGCACGCTTCGCCATGCCCACCATCAGTCTGGACTTGC
This sequence comes from Paraburkholderia strydomiana, assembly GCF_031456815.1. Taxonomy (NCBI): domain Bacteria; kingdom Pseudomonadati; phylum Pseudomonadota; class Betaproteobacteria; order Burkholderiales; family Burkholderiaceae; genus Paraburkholderia; species Paraburkholderia strydomiana. The sequence continues at coordinate 56,635 of NZ_JAVDVL010000018.1, read as the reverse complement.
GCGAACTTCGCGGCTACGGATTCGGTGCGGGCAAGAATGGCACCCGCCTATAATCACTATCAAAAGGTGGGAAGCGCCGTAGCGGGAAACTGCTGGAACGTAAGCGGAGGGCGGATGCGATGCGACGGTTGCAGAAGTTGTAGTGGGCTGGAGCAGCAGTTCGCTCCGCAGTTACATGCTTTGAGGCTCAACAATGAGGCGGCGTCGTGACTACAGACTCCAATAAAAATAGCATGGCTGCGCTGACGCTGGCTGCCATCGGAATTGTGTACGGCGACATTGGAACCAGTCCGCTCTACACAATGAAGGAGGTATTCGCGAAACATCACGGTCTTTCGCCGGTCCCCGTCAATGTGCTGGGGGTGGTCTCGCTGATTTTGTGGGGCCTAATAATCGTAATTTCGCTCAAGTACGTAACTCTTGTTTTGCGGGCGGACAACCGAGGGGAAGGCGGCATTATGGCGATGACCGCGTTAGCGCTATCGTCGGTCACTCAGAAATCCCGTTGGTACTACCCGGTGATGCTGCTTGGCATGGTCGGCGCAGGGCTGTTTTTCGGTGACGGTGTAATTACGCCAGCCATTTCAGTCCTGTCGGCCATTGAAGGGTTGGAAGTGGCCGCACCTGCTCTTAAGCCGTATGTTATCCCTGTGACATTGGCCGTTCTGGTTGCACTGTACTTGTTGCAGCGCAGGGGCACAGCCGGTATCGGGAAATGGTTCGGCCCGATTGTGCTGGTCTGGTTCATTACGCTTGCTGCGATGGGCGTTGCTAATATCGCTAAGAACCCGTTCATTCTGATTGCCTTTAATCCGCTCCACGCCCTCGGCTTTCTCATCCACAACGGGTGGTTGGCCTTCGTCGCCCTCGGTGCGGTTGTCCTGGCGCTCACTGGTGCGGAAGCGCTGTATGCCGATATGGGCCACTTTGGCAAGAAGACAGTTCGCCTGGCCTGGTTCTCTATCGTCGCTCCCGCGCTGGCACTCAATTACCTCGGGCAAGGCGCCTTGTTGTTATCGAATCCGGCAGCGGTTTCGAATCCTTTCTTTCTGCAGCTTGGCCCCTGGAGCGTCTATCCGCTCGTAGTGCTCTCGACGATGGCGACCGTTATCGCATCGCAGGCGACAATCTCTGGTGCATTTTCAGTGACCCAGCAAGCTATTGCACTGGGCTTCCTGCCCCGGATGCGCATCCGCCAGACCTCTGAAAGTCACAAGGGGCAAATCTACATCCCACTCGTCAATTGGCTTCAGCTCACGGCTGTCATATTGGCCGTTGTGGGATTCGGCTCGTCTTCCAATCTGGCTTCGGCCTATGGCATTGCTGCGACCGCCACGATGTTGACGACGACGCTGCTGACATTCTTCGTTGTTCGTTTCGGCTGGAAGTTTCCGCTGTTGCTGTCGGTCGCAGCAACCGGATTCTTCTTGACGATTGACGTCGCTTTGTTCTCTTCCACGAGTTTGAAAATCATTAGCGGCGGCTGGTTTACGCTAACAATCAGTGCGCTAATGGTCATGCTCATGCTGACGTGGCGAAGGGGGCGCGAACTGGTATTCCAAAGCCTCCAACGCCAACTCATCCCTCTCGACGACTTCCTCCAGTCGCTCTTCATCAATCCACCACTGCGCGTGCCTGGTACGGCCGTATTCTTCCGTGCAGAAGGTGACGGCGTACCCCATGCGCTGTTGCACAACCTACTGCATAACCAGGTGCTGCATGAACGAACGATATTTTTGACTGTGTACGCCACCGACATCCCCAGAGTTCCGGATAGGGAACGCATCAAGGTGGTCCCGCATGGACACAACTGCTATCAAGTGAACGTCTACTATGGGTTCTCGGATGAGCGCGACATACCGCGCGCTTTGCAAGAAGGTCGGCATGCTGGGCTCTCGATTGACCCGATGCAAACCTCCTTCTTTATCGCCCGCCAGACAGTCCTCGCCACGCCGAAAGCCGGCATGGCGCTATGGCGGGAGGCCTTGTATTCCGCGATGTCTCGCAACGCTCGCGACGCGGCTGATTACTTCAAGATTCCGCCCAATCGGGTCATCGAACTGGGAGCGCAGGTGGAGATTTGAAGGGTAGTGCCAACTCGAGCGAAGAGTTTCGGGTCCGTCCTTGGCATGACAGCCTGTCGGCGCTTATCGTGGAAACCGCAACCACGCCGAACGTATATTCGCGCAAAAGCACAACTTCTAAGGCTGAGGGTGCGGTATTCGAGCCATGCCTTGGATGAGTGCAGGACGGGCTTCGAGATGTCTGGCCGCGTCCAATCGTTCAATAGGACGTTTTTTTCGGCGGCGGCGCGACCGGTTTGCGGAAGGTTTCCAGGACCGTTGCCGCCTCGAAGGATTTCGTAGCTGAGCGTGTGCTCTTCATCAGCGCTTCGATGCGTTCCGCGGTATCCGTGGAGGGCGCGGGGGTGTACACCATGATGCGAGTACCCGGAGCATCGGGCACCTCGAGCGACAGTGCATCCAGCTCGAGTACGCCCGCAACGGGATGCTCGATCACCTTTCGCCAGTCGCTGCGCTTGAGCACGTCGTGCTCCGCCCACCATTTGCAGAACTCCGAGTCGGTGTCATTCAGTTCTTCGACGAGGTCTCGAAGGAATACTTCGCCGGAGGGACGGAGAATGTAGTCTCCGCGGAACTGTGCGAGAACGCATTTCGCATAGGCGTCCCACTCTCGGAACAGCTTTCGGGCACCTTCCGCATGAAACGTAAACCACAGGAGATTGCAACGGCCGGCCGGCAGGTTTCTGAAGTCAGTGAACACTTTAGTCGCAGCCTCGTTCCACGTGACATAGTTCCAGTTGCCGTCGACCACATAAGCCGGCATGTTGCCTAATTGCTTCAGCATCCGGCGCACGGTGTCAGTCACGTTTTGTGCGATCGGATAAGGCCCGGGCGGCGTGTAATGGTTCGCAAGTTCAAAGAGGTGTGTCCGTTCGCGCGGAGAGAGTTTCAATGCATTAGCTATGCTCTCCACGGTTCGAAACGACACGTTGACTTCGCGGCCCTGTTCGAGCCACGCGTACCACGTGACGCTGATGCCCGCCTTCTCCGCAACCTCTTCACGACGAAGCCCAGGGGTTTTCCGTCGCGGTCCGGATGGGAAATCGATGTCTTCCGGACGCAGACGAGCTCGGCGAGTGCGCAAGAAATCGGCCAGTTCGTTTAACCGCTGCTGCTTTTCCACCGATTCGTCTCCTTGAGTTTTCCTATTCCTGTTACTGCCATTACTAGTAATAGCAGTTGCTAGTTTAGCGAAACGAACCGTGTCACTCTGAGCCCGTCGCTGGCGTTCACCATCCGGTGTTCGGTGAAACGATTATATGTCGTGATCCGAATGAAGATGAAAGGCCCGTGCATGAACGACCGGCAGGACGACAAAAACATTCACGGAGACATAAATGCATCTTTCGTTTCGCCTGATCCGCGCAACCGGGCTTGCTCTCGCTGCCGCGTTGATGATTCCGTCCATGAGCGCGCGCGCCGACTACGCAGGAGCCGCGCGAACCTTCCTTTTCAACCCCGCCGTTCAGATCCCTTTCTCCGATACCGCTAAATTCAAAAAGAAGCCGCCCTACGTGATCGGCTTCGCCAACGCGGGGCTTGGCGACAGTTGGCGCGTAGTCATGCAGCACTCGCTGATGAAGGCGGCGGCGGAGCACACCGATGTCATCAAGCAGCTCATCGTCACTAACGGCAACATGGACGACGCGAAGCAGGCCGCCGACATCCAGGACCTGATATCGCGCGGCGTCGACTTGCTGATCGTCAGCGCGAACACCCAGAGGGCGCTCGATCCTGTCGTCTCGCGCGCGATGAAGCAGGGCATTCCCGTCGTGATGGTCGACCGCCGGATCTCTTCGGATAACTTCGTCTCCTTCGTGACGGGCTCGGATGCCATGATGGGGCGCGTGTGGGCGCAATGGATCGTCGAGAAGCTGCACGGCAAGGGCAACGTCGTCATGCTTGCAGGACAGGCGGGTTCGAGCGTCAGTGCCGACCGCGAGGCCGCGGCCAGGCAGGTGTTCTCGCAGTATCCCGACATCAAGGTGCTCGATACGGTCTACTCGGACTGGAGCCCTGTCAAGGCCAAGCAGCAGATGCAGGCGATGATCGCCAAGTACGGGCACACCATCAACGCGGTCTGGTGCGCTCATGGCTTGCCCGTCGCCGGGTCCATCGACGCGTTCATTGCCGCGGGCTTCAAGGCCGGCGAAATCCCGCCTCATACCACGGCGGACCTCAACGGCCCGCTCCAGCTTGCGTTGAAGTACAAGATTCCAATGCTGGAGATCGGCTATCCGCCGACCATGGGCCGCACTTCCATCGAGGTTGCGCTCAAGGTCCTCGGCGGTCAGACCGTGCCTAAGATCTACGAGATCAGTCCGCAGATCGCGCTGACGCGCGGGGACGAGACGGCGTCGGTGCCGCATCCGGACCAGTACATCGATCAGATCGTCGACAGCAAGGGGCCGCCCGATGTAATCATCGACGGCGGAATGGGCCCGGGTTACAACCCGGCGACCTTCAAGGTCAAGCTACCGGGTGAGAAATGAACGGGCACGCTGACATCAGCGCCGGGGATCTGCTAGAGGTGATTCGGATCACGAAGGAATTCCCCGGCGTGAAAAGCCTCGATCAGGTGTCGCTCGGTGTGCGCGCCGGTGAGATTCATGCGCTGGTGGGCGAGAACGGCGCGGGTAAATCGACGCTCACCAAGATCATGGCCGGCGTCTATGCGCCGGATTCGGGCGAGATACGTTTCGCCGGCCGGCCGTTGCAATGGAAATCGGCCGCAGACGCGAAACGCCATGGCATCCATGTGATCCACCAGGAGCTGGTGCTGTTTCCGCAATCTACTGTCGCTGAGAACATTTTCGCGGGCGCCGAGCCGCGCACGCGGATCGGGCTACTCGATCATGGCCGGATGAATCGGGATGCACAGGCGTTGCTGGGCGAACTGGGCGTGCGGCTCGATTCCCGCGAGCACGTCGGCAACCTCTCCGTCGCCGATCAGCAGATGGTCGAGATCGCCAAGGCCATGGCCGGCGAGACGCGCGTGTTGATCCTCGACGAGCCCACTGCGGTCATCGCGGGCAAGGAAGTGCAATTGCTATTTGCGCGCGTGCGGGCGCTGCGGGAAAAGGGCGTCGCGATCGTCTATATCTCGCATCGGCTCGACGAGATATTCGAGCTGTGCGATCGGGTGACCGTGATGAAGGACGGCCGCAAGGTCGCGACGCAAAGTGTCGCGAACACCACACGCGATCAACTGGTACGTCTGATGGTGGGCCGCGAGATGAAGGACATCTATCCGGACAAGCCGATCCTCGCGCCCGGCGTTCCGAACGTGCTGGAGGTGAACGGTCTGTGCGTGGGCAATCGCGTAGTCGACGCGTCGCTTACCGTGCGTGCCGGCGAGATCGTGGGCATCGCGGGCATGGTGGGATCGGGCCGCACGGAGCTCGCCGCAGGAATCTTCGGTGCGCTGAGAGCGCATCGCGGCACCGTCGACATAGGCGGTACCCGGCGCACCCGCATGACGCCGCGAACCGCCATCCGGCTCGGGCTGGGTTTTGTCACCGAGGATCGCAAGTCCCAGGGGCTGCTCATGCTGCTCGATGTCGCGCAGAACGTCACGGCCACCACGCTTGCGCAGGTGTCGCGCTTTGGCCTGATGCGCCCGGCGCTAGAGCGCGCAGCGGCACAGGCAGCGATCAACGAATACAGGATTGCAGGCGCCCATCCCGCCGGCGGCGTCGCCACGCTCTCCGGAGGGAACCAGCAGAAGGTGCTGATAAGCCGCTGGGTGCGCGTGTGCAAGCGCGTGCTCATTCTCGACGAGCCGACCCGTGGCGTCGATGTCGGTGCGAAAGCCGAGATCTACCGCGTCATGCGCGAATTGACCTCGAGAGGTCTTGGAATCCTGATGATCAGTTCGGAGTTGCAGGAGGTGATCGGCATGTCGGATCGCGTGCTGGTCATGCGGGAAGGCCGTATCAACGGCGAAGTGAGCGGCCAACAGATGACCGAGCACGACATCATGCGCCTTGCCACGACCGAAACGTCACAAACCACAGGAGACGCGCATGAGCACGCTTATTGATCGAACCGGCGGCAGGGCAACCGGCATGCGGCGCCACGTGGCGCATAACGCCGCTCCGTTGGCAGGGTTCTGTCTGCTGGTTTTGCTCCTGATCGCAGGCGCCTATGCCAGCGACCGCTTCGCGACCGTCGGCAACCTGCTGAATGTTCATCAGCAAGCCACGGGACTCGCCCTTGTGGCACTCGGGCAGACGCTGGCCATCCTGACCGGCGGCATCGACCTCTCGGTGGGTTCGCTCATCAGCGCGAGCGCGACTCTCACGTCCGGCCTCGCGGACAACCCTCATGGCGGATGGACGAGCGCCATCGTTGTCGTGCTGCTGCTTTCAGCAGTAGTCGGCCTGATTAATGGCGGCCTCGTGCTGCGGCTCAAGGTCCATCCGCTGATCGTGACGCTCGGCATGGGCGCCGTTTTGCAGGGCGCGATTCTGTACTACTCGCTCGGGCCGGCAGGCAATGTTCCGGACGGCTTCGATTCGATTGCCTACGGCCGCTTCCTGAACATACCGGTGACGGCGACGATCGTAGTACTGCTTTACTTTGCGCTGTCGTTTTTCATGCGCCACACCCGCCTCGGACACTACATCTACATGGTCGGCGACGACGAACATGCGGCCAGCCTCACAGGCGTTCCCAAGGCGCGCGCGATCCTGTTCGTCTACGTCTTCTCCGCAATCTGCGCGGGCGTGACCGGTATCTATCTGGCTGCGCAATTCGGTTCCGGACAGCCCTATCTCGGCGTGAACTACACGCTGGCGTCGATCACGCCCGTGGTGGTGGGCGGCACCGTGCTGACCGGCGGCCGGGGTGGCGTGATCGGCACGCTGATCGCCGTGTACCTGCTGAGCCTTCTCAACAACCTGATCAACTTCGCCGGGATCGCGTCGCAGTACCAACTGATTGTCCAGGGGTTAGCCGTCATCATCGCGGTGTCGGTCAATGCGCAGCGCAAACGGGTGACAGCATGAGTTCGGTTCTCTCCAAACGTCCGTCGCTTGCACGCTATCTCTCGATAGATACAGCGCGCCGCTACGGCATCTATGTCTTCTTCGCGGTCCTGGTCATCGCCTCCGGTGTGTTTTCGCCTACCTTCCTGCGGCGCGACAATGTCGTGAACATGCTGATGCAGTTCGCGCCGCTTGGCATCGTCGTCATTGGGCAGGTGTTCGTGATCCTCGTAGGCGGGCTCGATCTCTCCGTCGCTTCCGTGATGGCGACGGCCGCAGTCATAGCTACGGGCTTCGACGGCACGAACGCATCGGCACCCGCGATCTTCGGCGCGACCGTCGCCATGTGCATGTGCTCCGGCCTGTTGAATGGACTGCTTGTCACGAAACGGCAGGTCTCGCCGTTTCTCGCGACGTTCGCTACGGCCGTCGTACTCGAAGGTCTTCGCTTCGCATACACACAAGGCGCGCCCTCGGGCAACGTTCCGCCCGTTTTTCACGAGATGGGTACCGGCTTTGCCGCGGGCTTGCCGGTCAACATACTGATCCTGGCCGCGTGCGCCACGGTGTTCGGCGTGTTGCTGCATCGGTCCACGTTCGGGCGGCGCGTCTTCATGGTGGGCGGCAATTCGGAATCGGCGCGTCTGGTGGGCGTACGACCGGATCTCGTGCGCATCGTCTGCTATGTACTCAGTTCGCTGTTGGCGGGACTGGCGGGGCTCATCCTGTCGGGCTTTGTCGGCATCGTCGACAACTGGGTCGGCAAAGGCTTTGAACTCGATTCGATCGTTGCGGCGGTCATGGGCGGCGTCGCGCTGTCAGGCGGGCGCGGTACCTTGCCGGGCGGACTGATGGGCGCCGCGATTCTCATCATCGTATTCAACATCGTGTTGCTGATCGGCATGCCGGTTCAGGCGCAGACCATCGTCAAGGGCGTGATCATCATCGGCGCATCGGCCTGCTATGTGACCCGGCGGCGCCGCTAGCAGACCGGATTTCAGGAACGACGCTAGCGCGGGCGAGCGTCCAGCAGAGGAGGAGCAGGCATGAGAGCAGTCAGGTTTCATTGTGCACACGACATTCGCGTGGAGAACGTGCCGGACCCGAGCGGCATCGGCGCAGATCAGATGATCGTCAAACCGATGTGGTGCGGCATCTGCGGTACCGACCTGCATGAATACCAGGCGGGTCCGATCGTCGTCCCGACGGAGCCGCATCCGCTGACGGGGGCCAAGGCGCCGCAAGTGCTCGGCCATGAGTTCAGCGCCGAAGTGCTCGAAGTGGGGCGGGACGTGAAGAACGTGCGGCCGGGCGACCGCATATCGGTCATGCCGCTGGCATCTTGCGGGCAGTGCTATTACTGCGTGCGGGGCATGCGTCACCTTTGCACGAAGATGGGGTGCGTCGGCTTGAGCTGGGACGGTGGGGGCATGGCGGAATATACCGTTCTCAATGACTATCACGCGAACAGGCTGCCGGATAACGTCAGCGACAAGCAGGGCGCCCTGATCGAGCCCGCGGCGGTCGCCCTCTATGCGGTGGATCGCGGCGGCGTGACGGTCGGCTCGTCTGTGCTGATCACGGGCGCGGGGCCGATCGGCGTGCTGGCGGCGCTCGCGTGCCATGCGGCCGGCGCCAGCCAGATCTTCGTGAGCGAACCGAACCCCGCCCGTGCCGCAAAGATGTCGGAGTTCGGCGTGACCACGCAGATCTTCGATCCCACGGAGGGCGAGTTGCCGGAGAGGATTCGCGATCTGACCGAAGGCGTGGGGGTAGACGTGGCGATCGAATGTTCGGGCAACCAGCATGCACTGAACGCATGCGTCGACGCCGTGCGGTCGGCCGGCGCGGTCGTTCAGGCCGGCTTGCACGTGGGGACCGCCACCGTCGATCCGATGAAGTGGTCGCTCAAGGACATTCACATTGAGGGCACCTGGTGCTATCCGGTCACCATCTGGCCGCGCATCATCGGCATGATCGCGAACGGAAAATTCCCGGTGGAGAAACTCATTCACGACCTGATCGACGCGGACGACGTCGTGGCCAAGGGCTTCGACGCCCTGAGCGACAAAGGTGGCGACAAGATGAAGATCCTGATCAACCCGCAGACGACCTGACAAGCGAGCACGCACGAATGACTGATCAAAACAAGGTGAAAAAGCCTTCGATAGGCTGGATTGGCCTCGGCAAGATGGGCACACCCATTGTCCTCAACCTGCTCAAGGCGGGTTACGACGTGGTCGTGTACGACGTGGATCCGGGACGCCTCGGCGAACTCGCTACGCACGGCGTGAGGCCGGCGCCCGATATCGCGGCGCTCGCGGCATCGGCGCAACTCGTCTTTTCCATCATCCCCGATGACGCGGTTCTGTTGAAGGTCGCGCTCGGGTCGCAAGGTGTGTTCGCGAACCTGCCGGCGGGCGCCGTGTATGTCGACATGAGCACAGTGTCGCCGGCAGCGTCCGCAGCCGTTCGCGACGCTGCGAGAGAGCGGGGCATCGGCTATATCGCGGCGCCGGTCTCGGGCAGCACCGTCCTCGCGGAGAAGGCCCAGCTCACCGTGTTCGCGTCGGGCCCCAAGGATGCGTTCGACGCTGCGCGCGGTGTATTCGAAGCGATCTCGGCACGCCAGTATTACGTTGGTGAAGACCAGCAGGCGCGCTACCTGAAGCTTGCCATCAATCATCTGGTGGGGTCGACCGCGGTGCTGCTTGCGGAAGCACTCACGCTCGGCAAGAAGGGCGGCCTCGACTGGACCGAGATGCTGACCGTGATCGGCGATAGCGTCGCGGCTTCGCCGCTCATCAAGTACAAGCTCGATCCGCTCAAGCAGCGCGATTTCAAGCCTGCGTTTTCAGCGCGGCAGATGCTCAAGGACATGTCGCTGGTGGTGGATGCCGGCGAAGCCGCAGGTGTGCCAATGGCGGCCGCCGCCCTGGTGCGCAAGCAGTTCGCCGAGTATGTGGACGCGGACGGCGCGGAACTCGATTTCTTCTCGATCGTGCGCGCGGTTGAATTGAGCTCCGGCTTGCACAATTGAGCGCCGCTCGCATCACAACTATCAGGAGTCGCATATGCATTACACCGTTTATTGCCTTGACCATGACGGCATGGTGGAACGCCGCCTGTCCCACTACGACGCCCACAAAGCCTATCTCGCGACGGCGCCGGTCAAAATGGTGATGTCCGGCCCGCTGCTTGCGGCGGACGAGAAGACGATGATCGGCAGCTTCTTCCTCTATGAAGCCGACGACATCGGACAGGTTGTCCGCTTTAATACGAACGATCCGTTCAATGAGGCCGGCATCTGGAAGAGCGTCGACATCCGCCCGTTTCTCAAGCGCGTCGACAACCGCTGATCCATGCTTCACGACCGATAAAACGCCATGCGTAATCTCGACGAAAACACCATCACTGATGCGGTACTCAAGCGCCACGAGGGGGCGTCCAATGTCCGTCTGAGGGCGGTTATGACGAGTCTCGTCCGGCATCTTCATGATTTCGCGCGCGAGGTGCAGCTGACCGAAGAGGAGTGGGAAGCGGGTATCCGCTTCCTGACGGAGGTCGGTCATATCACGGACGGCAATCGTCAGGAGCTCATTCTGCTCTCCGACACACTCGGACTCTCGATGCTCGTCACCGCAATGGCGAACAGGAAGCCCGTCGGATGCACCGAGGCCACGGTCTTTGGGCCGTTTTTCGTCGGCGGAGCGCCAGTGCATCGCAATGGCGACGACATTGCCAACGGTGCCGGCGGCGAGCCATGCTTCGTCTCAGGCCGCATCATGGGGCTCGAGGGCGAAGCTGTGCCGAATGCGCGGATCGAGGTCTGGCAGGCAGATTCGGCTGGCTTCTACGATGTTCAGTACGAAGGCGATACGCACCGGGCGCGGGCAGTGCTGCACAGCTTGCCCGATGGTTCCTATCACTTTCGCTCGATCGTGGCAGAGCCTTATCCGATTCCGCACGACGGGCCCGTAGGCAAGCTCCTGGCCGCGCTTGGGCGCCACCCGTGGCGGCCCGCTCATCTGCACTTCATGATCACCGCGCCCGGCTATGAGCGGCTCGTGACCCATGTGTTTCGCGACGGTGACCGCTACCTCGATTCCGACGCCGTGTTCGGCGTGCGCTCGTCGCTAATTGCAGACTGGATTCACCATGAAGAGGGCGTGGCGCCCGACGGCACGCGCATGCAGTCGCCGTTCAGCACGCTCGCTTTTGACTTTGTCCTGAACCGTTCATCATGACACCGAGCATCGCGACGCCATTCATCTATTCCACCCGCGCGACCCGCATTGTTTTCGGCGCGGGCTCGCTCGCGCGGCTCAGTGACGAACTCGACGAACTCGGCATCCGGCGCGCGCTCGTGCTTTCGACGCCGGAGCAATGCGCGCTGGCCGAGCGCGTGCGCGAGCTGGGCGGAGGACGCTGCCATGCGATATTCGATCGGGCAGTCATGCACGTGCCGGTCGAAACCGCCGAAGCCGGTGTCGAGGCGGCTCGCGATGCCGGAGCCGATGGACTGGTCGCGGCAGGAGGCGGCTCCACACTGGGCTTGGCGAAGGCAATCGCGCTGGAGACGAGCTTGCCGATCGTCGCGATCCCCACGACTTACGCGGGCTCCGAGGTCACTCCCATCTACGGGCTGACCGCCAGCAGCGAGAAGAAGACCGGCAAGAGTCATCGCGTTTTGCCGCGCACGGTGATCTATGACGCCACGCTCACGCTGAGCTTGCCGGTGGGGCTGACCGCCACCAGCGGACTGAACGCCATCGCCCATGCGGCTGAGGGCTTGTACGCGCAGGACATCAATCCGGTCATGTCGATGTTCGCGGAAGAGGGCGTGCGCAGTCTTGCGCGAGGCCTGGTATCGGTATGCGAACGTCCCGACGATCTGGCTGCTCGAGAAATCACGCAATACGGTGCATGGCTTTGCGGCACTGTGCTGGGCAATGTGGGCATGGCCTTGCATCACAAGCTGTGCCATACGCTTGGCGGCACCTTCAATTTGCCGCACGCGCAGACGCATGCCGTGGTCCTGCCCTACGCCATGGCGTTCAACCTGCCGTCGGCGCCCGATGCCGCTCAGCGCCTGCGCCGGGCACTCGATATGAGCGATCCAGTGGCTGCGCTCTTTGATCTCGGCCGGGCCTTGGGAACGCCCCGTTCGCTTGCCGAGCTCGGCATTCAGGAGCGCGATCTCGACCGCGCCGCGGAAATCGCCATGCGCTCGCCGTATTTCAATCCCCGCGCACTTTCCCAAAGTGGCATCAGGCAGGTATTGCAGATGGCGTTCGAAGGCGTCCGCCCGACCATGGCGTCGTTTGGTCCTCCGTAAAGTCCGGCTTGAATAGCCGACGGATACACCGTTTAACGCACGCGGCTGCAAAAGCACGAAGCAGGCAGTCGTTTCCAGAATATCTCAACGAGTAACGTTCATTTCATGAAAAATCGCGCTCTTATCATCGGGGCCAGCGGCATCGCAGGCAGCAATCTGGCCGATCGGCTGATCGAGGCCGGCTGGGGAGTCTACGGGCTTTCACGCGGCCGCACACAAATGTCGCCAGCGGTTCAGCCGATCATTGCCGACCTGGCATCGGCGGAGTCGGTGCGGGCCGCGCTTCACTCGCTCGACGTAACTCACGTGTTCTTCACCGCCTGGGCGAGGCAGGCGACCGAGCTCGAGAACATCCGTGTGAACGGCGCCATGGTCAGCAACGTACTCGATGCGCTCGAAGCCGGGCCGTCGAAACTCGAGCATGTTGCCTTGGTGACCGGACTCAAGCACTATCTCGGCCCCTTCGAGGCTTATGCGACAGGCGCCGTTCCGCAGACACCGTTTCGCGAAGAGCAAGGCCGTCAGAACGTCGACAACTTCTACTACGAGCAGGAAGACCGCGTATTCGCCGCGGCACAGCGTCAGGGTTTCACATGGAGCGTTCATCGGCCGCACACGATCATCGGATTCGCGGTTGGCAACGCGATGAACATGGGCACGACGCTCGCAGTCTATGCGACGCTTTGCAAGCAAGCGGGACTGCCTTTTGTTTTCCCTGGCTCGGCGACGCAATGGAACAGCCTGACCGACATGACCGATGCGCGCCTTCTCGCCCGGCATCTCGAATGGGCCTCGACGTCGGAAGCGGGTCGCAATCAGGATTTCAATATCGTCAACGGCGATGTTTTTCGCTGGAAATGGATGTGGTCCCGTATCGCAGACTATTTTGGCGTCGAGGCGGTCGCGTTTGACGGAGAAGTGCGCCCTCTAGAAAGCCGCATGCGCGACGCGGGCACACAATGGAGACAGATTGCCGCGCGCTTCGATCTCGTGGAGCCCGACATCGACAGGCTTGCATCGTGGTGGCATTCGGACGCCGACCTCGGACGTCCGATGGAAGTGCTTACCGATATGTCGAAGAGCCGCAAGGCCGGTTTTCTGGACTTTCAGGCGACCGATGAGGCGTTCTTCGATCTGTTTGACCGGCTGAAAGCGCAGCGGATAATCCCTGCGTGATAACTGACCGGACGCACATGTGGTCCGCCTTGTCGTCCGTCGCCCGAAGTATTCGACCGGTCCGGGAGCGCCGCCGCAATGAGACCTTTTGAAAGCCGACCAGTCTCTTTGTCGGCTCGCCCGTCGAGAGAGGCAGACTTATGCACGCGTACTGGCCGTTCGCGGCACGCAAGGGCAGGGCCGCTATCTGCTTCGGGCTTTTGTCTGGGTTAACCAGCTTGAGGCAGCGGCGCAGCGGCTTACATTAAAGGACTGCGTAGACGATGCGGGTGATGTAGCATCTCTGCCGTGACCTGCAGTGCCTGTCGACAACCCTCGCGATCTTGCGGGCCACCCAGACAAACGCGGATCGTATTCGGCGGATTGCCGTCCGTCGAAAAAGCCGCCCCCGCCACCGCCCCGACGCCCTGATTGCGCAATTGCAGCGCAAGCTCCGACGCACTCCAGTCACACTGCGGCGGAATCGGCAACCACAAATGAAAGCCATCCGACTGCGCTTCGTAATGCCAGTCGGCCAGTTCCTGTGAGGCAATGGTCTGACGCACGTTCGCTTCCTTGCGGATCGCGTCAAGCATCTCGTGCGCGGTGCCGTCGTTGACCCATTGCGTCGCCAGCAGCACCGTGAAAGGACTCGGCATGACGGTCGTCGCGCGCAACGCGCCCGCGACGCGCTGCGTCTGCCTCGCTGTCGGCGCGCGCAGATACGCAACGCGCAGCCCTGCGCCGAAGGTCTTCGAAAACCCCGTCACATACCACGTCAGTTCCGGCGCAAGTGATGCCAGCGCAACCGGCCTGTTCGCCGGCAGCCAGCCGTATGCGTCGTCTTCGATGATGGGAACGCTGTAGCGCAACGCGACATCGGCGAGCGCTTCACGCCGCTGCGTGGAAAGCGTCAGCGTGCTCGGATTCTGCAAGGTGGGATTGCAGTAGAACGCACCGGGCTTTCCGGTCTTGCACAGCGCTTCGAATGCATGCGGCAACGGTCCTTCTTCATCGCGCGGCAGTGGTTGCAAACGTACGCCGAGTTGCGATGCGATCGCCTTGATGCCAGGGTACGCAAGCGTGTCGAGACATATCGTTTCGCCGGGCCGCGCGAGTTGCGATACCAGCGCCACGAGTGCGCTATGGATGCCGGGGCACACCAGCACCATATCGTCTTCGCATTCGGGCAGACGCTCTTTCAACCACGCACGTCCAGCCGCGCGATCGTCGGGCGTGCCGCCAAAATCCTGATAGCGCAGCAGCCGGTAAGGATCGGTGTGGGCGAACAGATGCGCGGACGATTCACGCAGCCGTGCCGCAAGCTCGGGCGGCTCGGGCGGCATGTTCATCGACATCTCGACGCTGCTGCCGCCCGCGAGCGGCAAAGTCTGCGTGCGTCCGCGCACGAACGTGCCGCTGCCCGCGCGTGCATCGAGCAGGCCGCGCTTGCGTGCTTCCGCATAGGCGCGCGCGACGGTCGTGTAATTCAACTGCAATGCACCTGCCAGATCACGTAGACCAGGCAAACGGTCGCGAGGACGCAAACGGCCGCTCGCCAGATCTTCCTCGATCAGATCCGGTATCACGAGATATGCCGGTTTGCGGCTTTCAGTGAGCCGCTTGAGCCAATGATGCGTGAGACTGTCCATGCTGTATTCCCGGTGCGAAAGCGTATGCGTGAGCGTGAAGGTCTTATTCAAAGTACCACGCGAATCGCGCAAAAAAATATCGGTTTTCATTCAATCAGAAACTTGATCGCATTGATTGGATGAATGCACGCTTGCGGGGTATCGCGCACCATCCGCACGCAAAAGGCGCTGCGTCGTTGTGCGAAACCGATGCATGCGAATCTGTCGCCGATACCCAAAACCCCGTGCCGGACAAGGCTCGCAAAGATTTTTTCGGATCGCTCGAACAGTCGCGGTTTGATTGATTGGAAGTTGATCGCATGAACCGGGCCGGAAATTGGCATATCCGTTGCGTTAAGTGATTCGCCAATCGGGATATTTCCGGTTGAGCAATCCGATCAATTACGCGACTTATTGGAGAGCGCTATGCCTGCCGTCAACAAACCTCTGCATCAGAAAGGCGACTACCTGGTTGACTACGAAGAAAAAGTCTTTCCTGACGTCAAGGCCGAAC
The DNA here is from genome assembly GCF_031456815.1 of Paraburkholderia strydomiana. Taxonomy (NCBI): domain Bacteria; kingdom Pseudomonadati; phylum Pseudomonadota; class Betaproteobacteria; order Burkholderiales; family Burkholderiaceae; genus Paraburkholderia; species Paraburkholderia strydomiana. The sequence continues at coordinate 40,925 of NZ_JAVDVL010000018.1, read as the reverse complement.
CCGGCGAGAAAGCGCTCGTCACTTTTCATACCGTCGCATTCGAAGGCTCGATCGGCTTCGTGAATCTGCTGCAGGCAACGCGTCTGCAGCGTAAGGGCTTCGATACGTCCGTGCTGCTGTACGGTCCTGGCGTCACGCTCGGTCTGCAACGCGGCTTCCCGACACTCGGCGACGAAGCGTTCCCCGGTCATCTGAACTTCAACAAGCAGCTCGTCAAGTTCATGGAAGAAGGCGGCAAGGTGTACGCATGCCGCTTCGCGTTGCAGGCGCTGTACGGTCACGGCGAGGCTTCGCTGATCGAAGGCATTCGCCCGATCAACCCGCTCGACGTGCTGGACCTGCAGCTTCTCCATCGCAAGGAGAACGCGCTGATCATCCATACGTGGACTGTCTGAGCGAGCCGGGTGCCGATCATGTCCGAGCAGCGAATCATCCGTGCAGCGGCGGTGCAGATTGCGCCCGACTTCGAGCGTCCCGGCGGCACGCTCGAACGGGTTTGTACCGCCATCGACGAAGCCGCGGCGAAAGGCGTGCAACTGATCGTCTTTCCCGAAACTTTTGTGCCGTACTACCCGTACTTTTCGTTCGTGCGTCCGCCTGTCGCGTCGGGCGCCGAGCATATGCGGCTCTACGAGCAGGCCGTGGTCGTGCCGGGTCCCGTCACGAAAGCCGTGAGCGAGCGCGCGCGCCGTCATTCGATGGTGGTCGTGCTCGGCGTGAACGAGCGCGATCACGGCAGCCTGTACAACACGCAGCTCGTGTTCGACGTCGACGGAAGGCTCGTGCTGAAGCGCCGCAAGATCACGCCGACGTTTCATGAACGGATGATCTGGGGACAAGGCGATGCAGCGGGGCTGAAAGTCGCGCATACGGGCATCGCGCGAGTCGGCGCGCTTGCGTGCTGGGAGCACTACAACCCGCTCGCGCGCTATGCGCTGATGACGCAGCACGAAGAGATCCATTGCAGCCAGTTCCCGGGCTCGCTGGTCGGTCCGATTTTCGCCGAGCAGATCGAGGTCACGATCCGTCATCACGCGCTCGAATCGGGCTGCTTCGTCGTCAATTCGACGGGCTGGCTGAGCGAAGCGCAGATCGAATCCGTCACCACGGACCCAAAGCTTCAAAAGGCGCTGCGCGGCGGCTGCATGACGGCCATCGTGTCGCCCGAAGGCCAGCACCTTGCCGAGCCGCTGCGCGAAGGCGAGGGCATGGTCGTCGCGGATCTCGACATGTCGCTGATCACGAAGCGCAAACGCATGATGGATTCCGTCGGCCATTATGCGCGGCCCGAACTGCTGAGTCTTGCCATCAACGATCGCCCGGCGATGCCTGTCGCGCCGATGGCGACGTCGTTCGAACGCGCGGACGCCGCGCCTGAAAATACGAGTGGAGGTCAGGATGAATGCCAGCATGAACCTGTCGCCGGCTGAGCCGCGTACGCAGCGTCAGATGATGGAGCTGCGCACGGAGTTGCAATCGGCGGGGCTGCGCCTCGTCGATCCGAATGCGGGTGCGGCGAGCCGTCGTGGTGGCGCGGGTCCGTCCGACCACAAGGCCGTGACCGTGGATGGTGTGACGATCATGGTGCCCGTGCACACCAGTTCCGCGTGGAATTCGCCGTTCGTCGCGGGCGCGCCGGATGAAGCGGGCGCGAGTGCGTTGATGCGCGGTACGATTCCGATCGCCAGCATTAGCTTTCCGAAAGCGCCGCGCTTTGCGCAGTTGCAAACGCTCGACGGTGTGCCGTACTCGCACATCGCGACGCTGCACGGCACCGATGTGCTCGCAACCACCGTGCTGCAAACCTGCATCCGTTACGAGAGCCGCAAGAAGACCTGCAAGTTCTGCGCGATCGGCCAGTCGCTTGCAGCGGGCCGCACGATTGCGCGCAAGACGCCGGAGCAGCTTGCGGAAGTAGCGCGCGCTGCGGTGCTTCTCGACGGCGTCAAGCATATGGTGCTCACTACCGGCACGCCGCCCACGTCCGACCGCGGCGCACAGATCCTGTGCGAAAGCGCATTCGCGATCAAGGCTGCCGTCGATCTCCCGATCCAGGCGCAGTGCGAACCGCCTGACGATGACGCATGGTTCGAGCGTATGAAAGCGAGCGGTATCGACACGCTCGGCATGCATCTCGAAGTAGTGACGCCGGAAGTGCGCGCGCGCGTGATGCCGGGGAAAGCCAGTGTGCCGATCTCGCGCTATCTGGAAGCGTTCAAGGCGGCCGTTGCCGTGTTCGGCACGGGGCAGGTCAGCACGTACATTCTCGCGGGTCTCGGCGATACACCCGAAGCGATCCTGTCGATCTCGCGCGAACTGATCGATATTGGCGTGTATCCGTTCGTCGTGCCGTTCGTGCCTATCAGCGGCACGCCGCTCGAAGATCATCCCGCGCCTTCGCCTGAATTCATGAAGTCGATCCTGGTGCCGCTCGGCGCAATGCTGCGCGACGCGCAGATGCGTTCCGCCGATATCAAGGCCGGTTGCGGTAAATGCGGCGCGTGTTCGTCGCTGGCATCGTACGAGGATTGATCATGTTCTGCGAGACATTCGACGAACTCGATGCACTGCCGCTCGCCTTCACGCCTGCCGAGTACCGCGTGAAATGGGCGACGCTGCCGTGGGAGAGCAAGGAAGCGTATGCGTTGCGGCGCGCGGTGTTCTGCGTCGAACAAGGCATTTTCGTCGGCGACGATCGCGACGAAATCGACCGTGATGCGAAGCTGCTGGTTGCGCTGAGCTGCATTGCGGGCGTGCCGGAACAGGTGGTCGGCACGGTGCGGATTCACGAAACGCAGCCGCGCACGTGGCTTGGTTCGCGTCTCGCGGTGCATGCGGCGTTCCGTTCGCATGGCAAGCTCGGCTCGACGCTGATTCGTCTCGCTGTGAGCAGCGCCCACGCACTGGGATGCGATACGTTTCTCGCGCACGTGCAGAGCCAGAATGTGCCGTTGTTCAGGCGGTTGCACTGGCAGACGGTTGCGGAAGAAACGTTGTTTGGGCGGTCGCATCATCTGATGCAAGCGGACCTCACGCACTATCCGCCGTGTTTTTCGCCGGAAAGTGGCTTCGTCACGTCATCGCGAGGCCGCTCATGAGTTTGCACGGGCTCGTTGAACGTCTGCGTGAAAGCCGTGGCTTTCGCCATAAGACGGATATCGCAGGCGTGGTGGCGTCGCTGGCGTCGCGTCTTCCGAACGGCACACGTGATCTCGCGCAAGCCGTTGCAGTCGGCGACGATTGCGCGGCGATCGCCGACGGCGACGGCTATCTGCTGTTCGCGATCGAAGGCCTTGTCAGCGATTTCGTCGAGACGATGCCGTGGTTCGCGGGCTACAGCAGCGTGATGGTCAATATCAGCGACGTGTATGCGATGGGCGGCCGTCCGCTTGCCGTCGTCGATGCATTGTGGAGCGATGGGCTCGAATCGGCGGAACAGATTCTGGCGGGCATGGCGGCGGCATCGAGCGCGTATGGTGTGCCTGTCGTTGGCGGGCATAGCAATACGCGTAGTGCGGAGCCGCAGCTGGCGGTATCGATACTCGGCCGTGCGCGCGCATTGCTGTCGAGCTTCAATGCTCGGCCGGGCGACAGCCTCGTGATGGCCGTCGATCTGCGCGGCCGTTTCGAAGATCCGTATCCGTTCTGGAACGCTTCCGTGGGCGCACCAGCTGAGCGCCTGCGCGATGATCTCGAACTGCTGCCGCAGCTTGCTGAAAGCGGCCTGTGCGAGGCGGCGAAAGATATCAGCATGGCGGGCGTGCTCGGCACATCGCTGATGCTGCTGGAATGCTCGGGTGTTGGCGCGCGTATCGATCTCGATGCGATCCCGCGTCCAGACGGCGTGGACTTCGAGCGCTGGCTGAGCGCATTTCCGAGCTACGGCTTTCTTCTCTCTGTGCACGAGGAACATGTGGATGAGGTGCACGCTTGCTTCGCGCAACGCGGCCTTGCATGCACGACGATCGGCAGCGTGGATGCGTCGCGTGAAGTGGTGCTCACGCAGCAAGGTGATTCGGCGTTGCTGTGGAACTTCAGGGAGAGCGCATTCATCGGCGCGCCGGTGGGAGAGCCGAAATGAACGGCACGGCAATGCGCATTGCGCTGTTCACGCATTCCGTGAATCCTCGCGGCGGCGTGGTACATACGCTCGAACTAGGGCGGGCGCTGCATGAAGCCGGGCAGGACGTCACGATCTTCGCGCCGTCCGTGGGCGGGGCGCCGATGTTCCGCGCATCGCCTTGCCGCGTGGTACTCGCGCCAGCCGCTGCGCACGGCAACGATACGGTGATGATGGTACAGACGCGGATCGACGCGTTGAAAGCAGCGTTGCTCGAAGAGGGCGCATCGGGCTTTGACGTACTGCATGCACAGGACGGCATCGGCGGCAATGCGCTCGCGGACTTGCGCGAAGCGGGCTCGATTCGCGGCTTCGTGCGCACGGTTCATCACCTCGACGCATTCGCTAATCCGCGCCTGAGTGCGTGGCAACAACGTGCCTATGCGGATGCCGACACGGTCCTGTGCGTCAGTGACACGTGGACGCGCAAGATGCGCGACGAGTTTGGCGTGACGGCATCAACGGTCAATAACGGCGTGGACGTAGCGCGCTTTCGTGACGTCGGCAGCACGGATGTTTGCACTGAGTTCGGCCTGAGCGGCAAACCGATGGTGCTAGCGGTAGGCGGCATCGAAGAACGAAAGAACACATTGCAACTGCTGGAAGCGTTCGCGTTGCTCCGGCAAACGCATGCCGAAGCGCAGCTTGTGCTCGCAGGCGGCGCGAGCCTGCTCGATCACGATACCTACACGCAGCGCTTTATCGCGCGTGCGGCGCAGGTAGGGCTTCGTATCGGCAAACATGAGCCAATCGTAGTCACAGGCCCGCTCGAAGACGCAGCGATTCCGGCGCTGTTTCAACGCGCGGACGTCGTATCGATGATGTCTTTACGCGAAGGTTTCGGGCTGGTCGTGCTCGAAGCGCTGGCAGCGGGCACGCCCGTCGTCGTCTCGCAGATCGAACCGTTCACCGGCTATCTCGACGAACGCGTCTGCTGCTGGGCGCAACCCGATGACGCGACAAGTATCGGCGACGCGCTGCGCCGCGCGTTGCACGAACGCGGCGGCGTCGACTTCGAACGCGCGGTGCCCGAACTTCTCGCGCGCTTTAGCTGGCGCGAAAGCGCGCGTCGTCATATCGCGCTGTACGCGAATCACGTGCAGCGCATCATGCAGCCGCTCGGTGCGTGAATCTCTCACTCAAAGGATATGTGATGCCAGTCATGCACTTCAAGGTCCAGTGGCCGGACGGCAGCGAGGCCAACTGTTATTCACCTTCGACGGTGGTCGGCGAGTTCTTCGTCGCCGGTCAACGCTATGCGCTGGGCGATTTTGTCGAACGGGCGCGCAAGGCGTTGCATATCGGCTCCGAACGCGTTCGCGAGAAGTACGGCTTCGCATGCTCGGCGGCGATGGATCAGCTCGCGCAGATCGAAGAACTTGCGCAGCGCTTTGCCACCGACCCGCACGCGGAAGTCAAGGTCGTCGAACTAATTTGAATCCCGAACGCAGGAACGAATCATGTCGAACGCAAACACTGTCGCATCCGATGCGCTGACCGATGTCCCGCACCACACGGTGATCGTGGTGGGCGGCGGGCAAGCTGGTTTGTCGATCAGCTACTACCTCAAAGAGGCGGGCATCGATCATCTTGTGATCGAAAAGCATACGGTCACGCATACGTGGCGCTCGCAGCGCTGGGATGCATTCTGCCTCGTCACGCCGAACTGGCAATGCGCGCTGCCGGGCCATCCGTATCGCGGCGACGATCCGCACGGCTTCATGAAGAAGGACGAGATCATCGCTTATCTGGACGGTTTCATTGCGATGGTCGATGCACCCGTGCTCGAACACACGGAAGTCCGCAAGGTCCGGCGCCTGCCGTCGGGCGGCTACTTCGTGTCGACGTCGAACGGCGACTTCACGGCCGATCAGGTCGTCGTTGCCTCGGGTGGCTATCACACCCCCATCGTGCCGCGCATGGCGGAGCGCCTGCCCGCCGGCATCGTGCAACTGCAGTCGTCGCATTACCGCAATCCGCAGGCGTTGCCGGAAGGTGCCGTGCTCGTGGTGGGTTCGGGGCAATCGGGTGCGCAGATCGCCGAAGACCTGCATCTGGCGGGCCGCAAGGTGTTTCTCGCCGTTGGGGAAGCACCGCGTTGCGCGCGTTTCTATCGTGGCCGCGACGTGGTGGACTGGCTCGCGGACATGCGCTACTACGACATGCCCGTCGACCAGCATCCGCTGCGTGAAGGCGTGCGCGACAACACGAACCATTATGTGACGGGCCGCGATGGCGGGAGAGACATCGATCTGCGACGCTTCGCGCTTGAAGGTATGGAACTGTACGGCAGGCTCGACGATCTCCGCGACGGCTGCCTGCATTTCGCACCGAACCTGAGGGGCAATCTTGATAGCGCCGACGACACATACAACCGTATCAACGCGAGCATCGACGCGTTCATCGACAAGCAGGGTATCGACGCTCCACCTGGCGCTCCCTATGAGCCGGTATGGCGCCCGGAAGGCGAGCGCACGTCGCTGGATCTCGCGCAGAGCGGCATTACGTCGATCATCTGGTGCATTGGCTTTACGCCCGATTTCAGCTGGATCGATGCGCCCGTGTTCAATGGACGTGGATATCCTGCACACAATCGCGGCATCACGCCGCAAGCGGGCTTGTATTTCATCGGACTGCCGTGGCTGCATACATGGGGATCGGGGCGCTTCTCCGGCATCGCACGCGATGCCGGGCATGTCGTCGGCGCGATCCGGGTGGCGCTCGACCAGGCGTCAACGAGCCTCGCGGCGTGAGCATGATCCAACCTTATCGGGCGGGCATGCCGCAACTGAGTTACACGGGACTGTCGGAGAACTGGTTGCTCAAGGAGTGCGGCCATCGACATTGGGAAGCGCTCGCCGCTCACGCGGGCCGCGCGCAGCCCGACTTCCGTGACGACAACGGCGGCCGCTCTTATGCAGCCTTTACGGCGATCCGCTTGCAGACCTGCGGTCTCGATTCGATCGCCGAAAACGATACGTTCGAGATCCGCAGCACGCTTTGCAGAACAGGGCCTGTGCGCCATTTCAGTACGCACCATGTCGTTCGCGACGACCTGACAGTCGCGGAGATCGGGATGTCCTCTGCGTTCGTTACACGAGGCGAGGCGCGCAGCAATCGTTCGGCGGCGCGGGCGGCACTTGCTTCACTGGCGGGTGAAATCGTGCCGATGCCCGAAGAGGCATTGGACATGACGCAGATTGGCAAACGACTTCGAGCAGACGACCGTGACGCAGTTCCCGGCCTCGGGCCTGCCACGCGCGAGCCGATCGAGTTCTTCCCGTGCCCGAATAGCGATTTCAACGGCGCTGACTTCCTGTACTTCGCGAGCTTTCAGGCCTTTATCGATCGCGCCGAGTGGCAGTGGGGGCGCTTCGGCGAGCCGCCTGTCGTCTCGAGCCGTTCGCTGTTCTATTACGGCAACGTCGACGTGGGCGATACGTTGACCGTGCATATGGTCGGACAGGCGGAAGACGGGCAGGGCATCCGGCACTGGACGGAAGTGCGGCGCAGCAGCGACGGCGCGAAAATCGCCGACGTCACGACGGAAAAACGCTGGAGGCATCGATGAATACGCAACGGCGGCGTCGGTCAGATCGCGTGAAGCTCAAGCGCGTCTATACGCGCGCGGATATTGGAGGCATCGCGCATATCGACAGCATGCCCGGCGAGGCGCCGTTCGTGCGCGGTCCATTCGCGTCGATGTATACGCAAAAACCTTGGACGATACGCCAATACGCGGGGTACGCGCAGGCCTCCGATACGAACCTCGCATTTCGCACCGCGCTGGCGGAAGGCGCACAGGGGCTCTCCGTCGCCTTTGATCTGCCGACCCAGCGCGGCTACGATTCAGACGACCCGGCTGTGAGCGCGGACGTCGGCATGACGGGTGTCGCAATCGATACAGTGGAGGACATGACTCGCCTCTTCGAAGACATTGCACTCGACCGCGTGTCTGTATCGATGACAATGAACGGGGCGGTCCTTCCTGTGCTGGCTGCTTTCATCGTCGCGGCAGAGGAAAGCGGCGTTGGCGCCTCGCAACTGAGGGGAACGATTCAGAACGACATCCTGAAAGAGTTTATGGTGCGGAATACGAGCATCTTCGCACCTGAGCCTTCATTGCGCATCGCCGCCGACGTTGTCGAGTACCTCGGCAAAAACGTGCCGCGGTTCAATGCCCTCTCGGTGTCGGGATATCACTTTCAGGAAGCGGGTGCGGACCCTGTGCTCGAACTTGCGCTGACCATGGCGAATGCGCGCAAGTACATAACGGCCCTCGCAGGTCGCGGGATGCAGGCCGATGATGTCTGTCAGCGGATGAGCTTCTTCTTCGGCGTCGGTATGGACTTCTACGTCGAAATCGCGAAGCTGAGAGCGGCACGAATTCTGTGGGCGGATATTGCCTCGGCAAGCGGCGCAACGTCGGATAGGGCGCGTGCACTGCGGATGCACTGTCAGACATCGGGATGGTCGCTAACGGCGCAGAAACCGATGAACAACGTCGTGCGCACGACGGTCGAGGCGTTGGCTGCCGTGTTCGGCGGAACGCAATCGCTGCACACTAACGGCTACGACGAAGCGCTTTCGCTTCCTTGTGCAGAAGCGTCGAGGCTCGCTCGCGACACACAGCTGGTGCTGCAGCACGAAACCGACGTATGTGATGTGGTCGATCCGTGGGCCGGTTCGTACATGATGGAGAACCTTACGGCGGAGATCTGTCAAAAGGCGCTAACGGTGATGGCAGAAATCGAACGCCGTGGTGGCGTGGTTGATGTCGTCGAATCAGGGTGGGTTCGAGAACAGATCCACAGGTCGGCTCTGAATACACAGGCGGAAATCGAGGCGGGAAGGCGCACGGTTGTGGGCGTCAACGATTTCATGACGGGATGCGATGAAGACCTTGGAGAGCCACAGACTGTCGATGGCCGGCGGGTGCGCGTGCTGCAAACGCAAAGGCTTGCTCACATCAAGGCGAGGCGTGATCCAACGAGAGTACGCGACACGCTGGATGCGCTGACGCGGGCCGCCCGCAGCAGAGACGGAAATCTTCTTGAACTGACGGTGGCATGCATGCGAGCGCGTGCCACCGTCGGCGAGTGCACGCAGGCACTGGAAGCCGAATGGCCCAGATATCAAATCGGCTTGCCGCTACTGCGTGACCACTACGGCGCAAACCTCGAAAGCGACAAGGACTGGCAGGACACATGCCGTGCGGTGGCCGACGCAACGAAGCGCCTGGGCCGTGCGCCACGTGTGTTGATTGCAAAGCTGGGACAAGACGGACATGACCGGGGCGCGCGCATTATCGCAGCGGCATTAAGCGATGCGGGCTTCGGGGTTTCCACGGGATCGATGTTCGCATCACCTTCCGACACCGTCCAATTGGCTGAAGGCGAGCGGGTTGACGTTATCGGCGTCTCCTCGCTCGCGGGCGCACAAAAAGATCTGATTACCGCCTTGCGTGATCAACTGACTGTACGCGGTCTGCGGATACCCATCGTGGTGGGCGGGATCATCGACCAGGCGAGTCAACTGGTCCTTCGACGCTCCGGAGTGGCGGCCTGCTTTCCGGCGGGCACGCCGATCAAAAAAATCGTAACGCTATTGGCTGCGATAGCTGTAGCGTCTGCAGAAAAATGCGTCGAAGGTGACCATCCGTTACACGAGAGTGCTTAACGAGTCGCGAGCTGCTGTTCGGGAGCGATGGTTACAGCACCAGGATCGCCGCGCAGTGCGCGAAGTCTGGTGGTAGAGGACAACCTTGGTCCAATCCTGCGCGCGCACGTCGAAGGGTAAGTCGGCGTGAGGCGCGCCGTCGACTTCGCGCACGTTAGAAGAACGAGCGATGGCTTTGCGGGGCAACGAAGACGGTGATTCTCGCTGCGGTCGTATGTGGTGCTGGAAGAGGTAGGTTACCTTCAGGTTGTTGTCCCACCAGAGGTTCACATATTCAACGGCAACCCCGCGATGGCAGTATTGCGGGCTGTCTTGCTGCACAGTCGATGGCTCTAGCTATGAGCATCGACCCATGCGCGAGCCCAATCCAACCCTGCGAGCTCAGCGTCCACCTCACTTTCAAAGTGGCCAAGGACACCTGAAGCATGGACAAGCTTGCCGCGAAGGGTGATGGTTCCGCTCGCCGCATAAGGTTCTCGCTGAAGCTCACCCTCGAGCTCGACGATTGAGTGTCCCCACACTTGATACCCGTGGTAGCTCTGCGATTGCATTAGCGGACGACGCGAGCGGATAGCGCATGGCCTCTCACGCGAAGGACGTTGCCTTCCGGTGTGACCTGCCGCGGAATTTCAGACATGTCCGGTGCGTCTTTAGGCAAAGTCCTTTGCACATTGCCCCGTTTCGCGACGAGCTTTGATGCAGGCGCCGATGTGCGCCGCGAATACACCTTCTTCGCATGCAAAGCCACGTGCCGCCGCACGGCGAGCTTGTGCAGGGCAGTCGCCCTATGTGGCGCAGTCCCGCGCGCCTCCGGCGGATTCCAGACTTCCGAATATGTGCCGGCTCCGAAAGCAGTCGGCGCGAGCGCCGCCGTCAACAACGCAAGTCCAAGTCTTCGCACGCTTTCCCCCTTGCCTAGTGGCCTCCAGAATGGTTTCGCTAACGCGCCCCAAGCACTCGAAGGCAGCGGACTCACTGGCCCTACGACGCGAGCTCGCCCAGCGCCGACTAACCCTTCGCCTCAAACGTCGCATTTTCCAGCATGGAAAGGCTCGCCGCTTGGTCCACACCCAACGACTGCTTCATTGCTCCGGAAAACTTGACGGTTCGCCGTCACGAAATACCCGCCCGACACTGTACATCCATACAGGTTTTCGCGCAATGACGTCTGCCATGCGTTGCGACATCCAGTGGCAAGGAGCTCGGAACGTCGTTTGCTGTCCGTAGTGTCTCTGCCACCACGCAAGCATTCACGATGGCAGGCGACAATTCCTGTCAGTCGCGGGCTTTCGCGTCGGGTACATCCCCGCGCGAGATGCAGTGTGCGCCCGACAGGGTAGTCGGGCATCGTCCATAACGCGGCTCCTGATTACACTGCTCAATGGCTACAGCACGCGGTTCGCAATCTCCGGCCCTAAGCCGTTACAGGAAGATGCGAGACTTCGGGCATACGCCCGAACCGGCGCCTGCGAAGCGGGCAACGCGCCAGCCAGCGCGTCTAAGCTTCGTCGTGCAGAAGCATTGGGCTAGCCGCCTTCACTATGACTTCCGTCTCGAGCTTGACGGTGTGCTGCTATCCTGGGCGGTACCCAAGGGGCCCTGCTACGACCCGAAAGAAAAGAGAATGGCCGTCCACGTGGAGGACCATCCGGTCGAATATGCAACATTCGAAGGGAAAATCCCGCCCAGGCAGTATGGAGCCGGTACGGTGATTGTGTGGGACCGCGGGACGTGGGAGCCTGTCGGGGACCCTCGAAAGGCAATGAAGGCCGGCAAGCTGGTCTTCCGCCTCCATGGCGAAAAGCTGGCCGGCAGCCAGGACCAGTGGATGCTGTTCAAGAAGCGCGACGAGTGGGCTCAACCGTTAGCCGAGTATGACGTCATTAAGGCGCTGCCCGACAGCGTCACGACAAAACCGCTAGGCCTCATCGAAGAGCGTGAGCCAAAAGTATCCCGGCCCGCGCCGGTCACTCCGCCGGCGATAGACCTGTCGGCCGCAGTCCGCGCGCCGCTACCCGCAAAACTCGAACCGCAGCGCGCGACCCTGGCCTCGTCGCTACCTGCAACCGGCGACTGGATAATCGAATCCAAGCTGGATGGTTACCGGATGCTCGCCCGGGTCGACAAGGGGCGGGTACGGTTATTCACAAGCGGCGGCCACGACTGGACGGAGAAACTCGCGACGCTGGCGACTGAAGTCGCGAAGCTCCCCCTCTCCAGTGGATGGCTGGACGGGGAGATAGTCGTGCTCAGGGACGGGCTGCCGGATTTCGGCGCTTTACAGACTGCGATAGATGGCGCAGCGAATGACGAAATCGTCTATTTCCTGTTCGACCTGCCGTACTGTGACGGGAATGACCTGACGGGCGTCCCACTTTGGGCGAGGCGCGCGCGACTGGCACAGCTTCTTGAGAAGGATAGCGACCGTATCCGCTTCAGCCAGGATTTTGACGCACCAATCGTGCAGATGTTTGAAGCCGCAGCGGGACTCGGACTCGAGGGCTTGATGCTGAAGCGTCGCGACGCCCGATATGAGTCCGGACGGACCGAAGCCTGGCTGAAAGCGAAATGCCGGTTGAGGCAGGAGTTCGTTGTGTGTGGCTTCACCGCCAGGGGCGGTAAGGAAGGCGAAGTCGGCAGTTTGCTGCTTGGCTACTACGCAGGCAAAAAGCTTCACGACGCGGGTAGCGTGGGCACTGGCTGGAACGCTCGAACAGGCCGGGACCTCTGGCACCGACTGCTTCCTCTGGAACGGGAGACGAGCCCGTTCGACGTCGCCGTATCAAAGCCAGGCCGCTGGTCCAGGCGTGCCGCCGGCGCTGAACGTTGGGTACATCCAGAATTGGTTGCCGAAGTCGAGTTTGCGGAGTGGACAGGCGAAGGCGTTGTCCGGCAGGCTTCCTTCAAGGGCTTGCGTGTTGATAAGCCCGCGCACCGCGTAGTCCGTGAAACCGGCGAACCGCTGAAGCCAGCTCCTGTCTCGCAGGTAAAGGTCACGCATCCGGAGCGGGTCGTTGACCCTGCGAGCGGCGTCAGCAAACTCGAACTCGTCCGGTACTACGAAAGCGTCGCCGAGTGGATGCTGCCGCACCTTGTAGACCGGCCAATTGCAATGGTTCGCGCGCCGGCGGGTATAGCCGGTCAGACGTTTTTCCAGAAGCACGCGGAAAAGACCGCTATGCCCGGACTAAAGACGCACGACCGCAATCTGTGGATGAATCAACCGCCCGTGCTCACGGTCGACACTGCAGACGCGCTCCTGTCGGCAGCGCAGATGAATGTCGTTGAGTTCCACACGTGGAATTCAACGACCCAGCACGTTGATACACCGGATAGGGTCATCTTCGACCTCGACCCTGGCGAGGGAGTGAAGTGGAAGCAGGTTCAGGAGGCCGCGCTTCTTACGCGGGCGTTGCTTGAGGAGCTTGACCTGCAGGCGTGGTTGAAGACGAGCGGCGGTAAAGGGCTGCACGTCGTCGTTCCGCTTGCGCCCAGACTCGACTACAAATCCGTCAAGTCGTTCTCGCAGGCGTTCGTCAGACATCTGGCAAAAACGATTCCCGACCGCTTCTCCGCAACATCAGGAGCAGCCAACCGAATCGGCAAAATCTATGTCGATTACCTGCGCAATGGCAAGGCGCAAACCACTGCCGCCGCCTTCTCCGCGCGGGCGCGGCCAGGAATGGGCGTCTCGATGCCCGTGTCATGGGAACAACTGTCCGACCTTAAAAGCGGTGCACAGTGGACGGTGCAAACGGCGAGGGAGTATCTTAGCTTTCAGACGCGAGACCCTTGGGAAGCTTACTGGTCGGCGAGACAGTCGCTGGCGTCGGCGATAAAGCGCCTGCGATGAATTGCCTGGGATGCAAACGGCTGGCGCTGGCAGGAATAGGGGCTACAGGCGAGAGATTCGTTCAAGCGCGGCAGGGCGCTGACGTGCCCGTGAGTCAGTCTCCCAATGCGGACCTGACACTCACCGGCACAAGACGTGCTCTGTCGCGTGCAATCGGGCTGCGGACTTTGAATCATTGCAGCGCCGATAAATTACCGCGTCCGCTCACAGGAGGCTCACATGGCGGCTCGTTCCATCGCATCGCTGACACTGTCCTTCGGTCTTGTGTCCATTCCGGTGAAACTGTATTCGGCGACGGATAGCGCCGCGGGTGTGGGCTTCAATCTTCTGACGCCGGAGGGAGGCCGCGTAAAGCAGCAGTACATCTCTGAGGCCACGGGCGCGGTGGTGGCGCGAGCGGACATGAAGAAGGGATACGAGTTCGAGAAAGGGCAGTTCGTCGTCTTCGCTCCGGAAGAACTGAAAGCGCTGGAAGAAGGCGCGAGTCACGTCGTGGAGATTGTGTCGTTCGTTCCTGAGAAGTCAGTGGACCCCTTGTACTACGACAAGGCGTACTTCATCGCGCCTGACAAACGCGGTGGCAAACCGTACAGCCTGCTTCAGCTTGCGATGCGAGAAAGCGGACGCTGCGCGCTGGCAAAATGGTCGTACAAGGGCAAGACCCGAATCGTTCAGATACGGCCTGCCGAAGACGGCATGGTATTCCAGCAACTGCTGTTCGCCGATGAGGTGCGCGCGCTGAGCGATTTGCACATCGAACAGGTGACTGTCAGCGATACCGAGCTCAAACTTGCGCTGCAAATCATCGACCAAGTGTCGGAAGACGCCTATGACCCGACGGCTTACGAGGACGAAGAGAAGAAGCGGATACTCGAAGCCATTGACCGGAAGATAGCAGGCAAACAGATTGTTTCGCCTGAGGCACCGGCCGAAGAGTCAGGCGGTCAGGTGATTGACCTGATGGAAGCACTTCGCGCCAGTCTCAGCGCCAATAAGGAGAAACGTGAGGCGCCGGTGAGGACGGCGGCGGCGAAGACGCCGGCCACGAAAAAGACTTCACCCGCTGAGGTCGAGGTACTCGCCGCCAAACCGCGCCGGCCTGTCAAGCGCGCGACACCGAAACCGGACGTCAAAGAGGCGCCACCAGCAAAGGTCCGGGCACGCAAGTGACAAGACGGAGCCAGTCTAACGATTACTCGTTGCGCAGCCTGCAGTCGCTGCTTGGCGTGTCGCGTCGGGTCCTTTCCGGGCTGATTGACGCCGGATTTGTCCACCCGTCGCGTGGCCGACGCAACGAACTTCGATTCTCCTTCCAGGACGTCGTGCTGCTGCGCACTGCGTTCCAGCTGCAATCTGCCAAAGTCTCCGCACGAAAAATTCTGAGGGCGCTTGCCAAACTGAAAGCCGAACTCCCTGACGAGCTTCCACTGTCAGGGATTCGAATCACGTCTGTGGGTGAGACCGTGGCCGTGAGGTCGGGACAGGCGCAGTGGGACGCTGATTCGGGCCAGCATCTGCTCGACTTCGAGGTCGCGCCTATCCGGGGGGACGTAGCATTTCTCGACTCGGTGCCACGAAACCAGGAGAGCCGTGAAGAACAGGCGGAAGAATGGTTCGCACTGGCCGAACAGTTGACCGAAACCGACGCTGTCGGTGCAGAGCAGGCCTACCGGAAAGTGCTCGAGCTCTCGCCATCACCGCACTACGACGCATACACCAACCTGGGCGTTTTGCTATGCGAGGCAGAGACGCGCTGCGATGAAGCATTGTCCATTTTTGAAGATGCGCTTGAGCACTTTCCCGAGGACGCCTTACTGCACTTCAATCGGGCGGTCGTCCTCGAAGAGCTTCAACGCTACGATGCGGCCGAAGCGGCCTATCAGCGATGCATAGAACTCGACCCGACGCATGCCGATGCTCATTTCAACCTCGCAAGGTTGAGTGAGATTCGTGGCGACAAGCAAGGCCTCGTCCGGCATCTCAGCGCTTATCGTCGGCTCGTCGGCTGAACCGGCTTCACCCGCGCGCCACTATCCATTGCTGTCAATCCAGGCGCGCGACCATGCCAGTCCCGCTTCTTCTGCGTTCTGCACGTTGTCAAATAGACCAGAACGCCTGAGGCTTCGACGAACTTTTTGTCGCGAGTTCAATTCGTTAGTGGCATAAGGATTCCTTCCCGCCCGCGATTTTTGTCGACTCGCCGGACCTTATCGCAACACAACTTCCAGTGCAGCACGCAGTTTCCATCAGCGGGTACTGCGAGACGTTCTCTGCCTTGGCCAGCGCGCGGTTCCGCGTCTTTTCGATTCTTTCATCGGTGACCCGTATCGGCGGAATTCTAGCGTCCATCTCTTACTGCGACACAACCAGAGATCGCCCGGTACCAATTCCACGAGGCGCTCGTCTCATGTCGCTCAAATTCCAGCAGCACCCTGGGCTCCCGACACGGGCAAAAAAAGCGGACTCTCGAAGGCAAATGTGAGACCCGCGCGTAAGCAACTCACGCTTGAGATGCCCAGAAGTATTTGTTGTGCTTTTCTTTTTTGTCGATCTAAAGTCAACCGTCGAACGCTTACTGATTGTTCGTGAGCACCTCACAGAAATATTTGTTGCACACCTCATCGAGGAAATAAATCGACAAAGCGGTTCACACCGACATTCTTAGTAATCCGACATAAACCATTCACCGAAACGGGAATCTGAAATGCGCAAGATGGCTTTGGCTTGTTCTGCAGCACTCGTTGCACTCGGCATCGTGACAGTGACGCCGGCCCGGGCCGAGGTCACGCTGTACGGCATTCTCGATACGTACCTGGGTTATACGAACGCAGGCGGCAAGGGCGCGCAGACCGCGATGCAGAGCGGCGGTCTGTCGGCAAGCCGCGTAGGGATCAGAGGAAGCGAAGATCTCGGCGGCGGCCTGCGTGCAACCTTCGATCTCGAGAACGGCATCCTCACGAACTCCGGCGCGGCGACGGATTCCACGCTCGCTTTCAGCCGCAGTGCGTGGGTGGGTCTCGGCACGCCGTATGGTGAATTCCGTTTCGGCCGTCAGAACTCGGTGCTGCTGCTGATGCACAGCAAGTTCGACGCATTCTCCGGCGGCACCTATGGCTCGTTTCTTCACAACGCGTCGACGTTCGTGTTTCGCTACGACAACATGATCACGTACTGGTCGCCGAACATCGCGGGATTCACGTTCTCCGCGGGTGCGAGCCTGGGTGGTCAGACGTCGCCGCATGACGCGTTGAATGCCTACGTGGGATCGATCGATTATCAGCGTGGCCCGCTTTATCTCGGCGTCAGCCACGCGGAACAGAATGGCGCGAACGGAACAGTCAATACGAAGACGACGTTCGCGGGCGGCAGTTATCAGTTCGGCAGTGTGACGGGCTACTTCGGCTATTACCGCGGCAACAACCTCGGCTCGAACATTTCAACCAATGTCCAAGGCAAATATCACAGCGTCTATTCGCTATCGGCGACCTACAGCGTCACACCGGCGCTACGGCTCGCGGCCGGCGTCGGCTACGCGAAGGATAGTTCAGGCCAGGATAACAACGCGGGAGAAGTGAGCGTTGGCGCGTTCTACAGTTTCAGCAAGCGGACACTGGTCTATGGAACGTTTGAACGGCTCGTGAACCGCCACGGCGCGACCTATGCGCTGATCGCCAACGGGCCCATCACGCCGAATACGCCGACGCGAGGAGAAGGCGTGACTGGCGCGCAGCTCGGCATACTGCATTCGTTCTGACGGCACGAAGGCGCAGTGAACGCCATGCAGATATGTCGTGCGGGAGAGGACCGAGAGCGCCGTGACATATCGCTGAACAGCTCAGAAGTGACGTTTTTTTTACGTGCATTTTTTTAATGGCTGTTCTAAGTTAACTCATCACCTGCCCACGCGGGTCCTTGTGAGCAGCCTACGAGACGAAGGAGAGGTGTCGTGGAAGATCCTGCAGCTCCGACGGTGGAATTGATCGACTGTTCGAACGAAGCAAAACTGCTCAGTGAGCGGGCGTGTTCGGCGATCCGTCAGGACATTCTGTCCTGCGTAATCGAACCGGCCGCCACGCTGACGGAAAGCGCACTTACCGCACGCTACGGCATCGGCAAGGCAACCTGCAGGGTGGCGCTGCAGCGTCTCGCGCAGGAAGGCTTTGTGCGCATCGTGCCGCGTCAGGGCTACGTGGTAACGCCGATTACGTTGAAGGATGTGGAAGAAGTGTTTGCGCTTCGCCTTGACCTTGAGCCGCTATCGGCGCGCCTCGCTGCGGGCAAGGCGGATATCGACCTGTTGAACCGGCTGGAGCGCGCGTGCCGCAACGACGATACGTCGCTTGGCATCGGCAGCCGGATTGGCATCTTCATGGACGCGAACGCCGCTTTCCACATGGCGATCGCCGAATGTTCGGGCAACAGCCGGCTGGTTCGCATGCTGGGCGGCCTGCTCAACGATATGGCGCGGCTCGTGTCGCTCGGCTTCGGCGTGCAGAACACCAAGCCGGAGATCCGCCATGACCACACCGCGATGATCAGCGCCCTCGCGAGCGGCGACTGCAAGCGCGCCGAGCAGATCGCGCACCGGCATGTGGCGACGTTCCGCGACATGACGATGGAAAAGGTAATGGCGAGCCTGCGCGACACGCATGCGGGCGCACCGATCGTCCCACTGCGAGGCGCACGATGAACGCTGTGACTACTCAAGCCATGTTCGAGAAGGCAACCACGGTACGCAACGCGGTGGAAGTGGAGCACGTTTCGAAGCACTACGGCAAGCTGGCGGTGCTCGAAGACATCAGTCTGACCGCGCCTTCGGGTTCGGTGCTGGCGATCGTCGGCGCGTCCGGATGCGGCAAGAGCACGTTGCTCAACATCATCGCAGGATTGGCACAGGCGGATCAGGGCGACGTGCGGATCGACGGAGTGGCCGGCGAGCCGACTCACGATACCCGCGTGGTCAGCTACATGTTCCAGGAGGACCGCCTGCTGCCCTGGCGCACGATCGTGGCGAACACGGAATTCGGTCTCGAAGCGGGTTCGCTCAACGCGGAACGGCGGCGCGAACGCGCGCTGGCCGCACTGAAGATGACCGGCCTTGAAGGATTCGAGCACGCCTACCCGCACGAACTCTCGGGCGGCATGCGCAGCCGGGTGGCGCTTGCGCGCAGCCTGGTCGTGAAGCCGTACATCCTGTTGATGGACGAACCGTTTTCCAAGCTCGACCCGCAGATGCGCTCGCAGATGCACGCGGAACTGCTGCGAATCCGCGAGCAGCTGAAGATGACCGTCGTATTCGTCACACACGACGTGGAAGAAGCCATCGTGCTCGCGGATAAGGTGGTTGTCCTGCGTCCACGGCCGGGACGCGTGCGCGATGCGCTGATGATCGACCTGCCGCGACCGCGTGACCCGCTCGCCGCCGAAGTCGCGGAAACGGTGCGCCGCGTGCGCGCCCTCATTTAAGGACGTTGCGATGTCTTCTGTTTCGACCGCCAGTTCTGTTTTTCCCGCACGGTTCGGCCGACTGACGCGTTTCGCAAGAGTCGCCGGTCAGCGTCTTTCGCTGCTCGCCATTTTCCTGATCCTGTGGTGGGTGGCGGCGCAACGCGTGCCAGCCTTCATTCTGCCCGGTCCGGGGAAAACGTGGAATGCGCTGCTTGACCTGATCGCCACCGGTACCTTTGCCGAAGATCTTGGCATTACGCTGTACCGCGTCGTCGCAGGTTTCCTGCTGGCCGCGCTGGTCGGCACGCCGCTCGGCATCCTGCTCGGCGCGAACCGGCGCCTCGGCAGTTTCTGCGAGCCGGTGCTGTCGGTCGTCAACACGGTATCCGCCGCGATCTGGGCCATCTTCGCGTTGATCTGGTTCGGCATCTCGAATGGTACGACCATCTTCGTCGTGTTCATGGAAGCGATGCCGCTGATTCTCACGAACGTGTGGCAGGGCGCGCAAAGCGTCAACGCCGAATATGTCGAGCTTGCCCGCAGCTTTCAGATGTCGCGCAGCAAGGTGATGACCAAGATCTATCTGCCCACCGTGCTGCCGTATTTCTTCTCCGGTGCGCGCCTCGCGTTCGGTTTCGGCTGGCGGGTGTCGCTGGTGGCGGAGACGATCGGTTCTTCGAACGGCGTCGGCTACCGGCTGCGTCAGGCGGCGGATCTTGTTCAGACCGATCAGGTGTTCGCATGGACACTCACTATGGTCGTGCTGATGGTGGTGCTCGAGTACGGCGTTCTCAAGCCGCTTGAAAACCACCTGTTCCGCTGGAAGAAACGGGCATAGGGAACGGGCTCGCGGTGCACTGCTGCCGCGCCGCGAGCCGAAGTGGCTGAAATAGTCGAACATTTACGAAGAAGCAGCGCGTTTGCATTCTATAAATAGGAGTACATATGAGCAGTACGATGAAGGCTTTGATTCTCTCTGAACATGGTGACGTCGACAAACTCCATGTCGGCGAGATGCCGATACCGAAGGCGGTGCCGGGTCACGTGGTCATCCGCGTGCGCGCGTCGTCTTTCAACTATCACGATGTCTTCACGGTGAAGGGCATGCCGGGCATCAAGGTGCCGCTGCCCGTGGTCATCGGTCTGGATATGGCGGGGGAGATCACGGAGGTCGGTGACAACGTCGAAAACTGGTCAGTCGGCGCTCGCGTGCTCGTCAATCCGCTCAACAAGAAGAAAGGCCTGATGGGCGAAATGCTCGACGGCGGCATGGCGCAATACTGCCTCGTCAGCGCTGACCAGCTGATTGCAATGCCCGAAGGCGTGACGTTCGAAGAAGCGGCGTCGCTGCCGGTCGCCTATGGTACGGCGCACCGGATGCTCGTTACGCACAACACCATCAAGCCGGGTGATCGTGTAGTCATTCTGGGGGCGAGCGGCGGCGTCGGAACCGGCTGCGTGACGCTTGCCAAAATGCTCGGCGCCGAAGTGATTGCGGCCGCCGGCAGTGCGGACAAGGCTGAACGGCTCAAGGCGATGGGCGCCGATCACGTCATCAACTATCGCGACACCGATTTCTCGAAGTGGGTCATCGAGAAGTACGGCAAGCCGCAACGCCGCAGCTATGAAGGCGGTGCGGACGTCGTGATCAATTTCACCGGCGGCGATACGTGGGTGCCGTCGCTCAAATGCATCAAACGCGGCGGCAGCCTGCTCGTCTGCGGTGCGACTGCGGGTCACGATCCCAAGGAAGACCTTCGCTACATCTGGAGCTTCGAGATTCGCGTGATCGGTTCGAACAGTTTTTATGACGACAACCTCGCGGCGCTGATGGAATTGATCCGTACGAAGAAGATTGCCGTGCAGATCGACAAGGTGTTGCCGCTCGAACAGGCAGCCGAAGGCCTGCGCATGATTCGCGATCGGGAAGTGCTCGGCAAGATCGTCGTTACCCCATAAAGCACGGAGACTCGAATGGCTGATAACCAGCAACTTACCGCGGAGCAGGTTCAGACAATGCTTACGCGTGGTCCTTACCACCAGTGGCTCGGTCTGCGTGCGCTCGAAGTCGGCGACGGCTCGATCGAAATCGCCGCGACGTGGCGCGAAGAGTGGGTCGTGAACCCCGAACGCCGGTACACGCACGGCGGCATTCTTGCCGCGCTGGTCGACCTCACGGCCGACTGGGCGCTGGTGTCGAAAACGGGCCGCGGCGTACCGACGATCGATCTGCGTGTCGACTATCACCGCGCGGCGATGCCCGGTGATCTCATCGCGCGCGGTAAGGTGGTGAAGTTCGGTAGCGCGATCTCGGTTGCGGAGGCGCACATTTACGACCAGTCCGGCGCGCTGCTCGCAAGCGGCCGGGGCGTCTATTCGACCGCGCCCGCACCCGCGCCGAAGGCATGATGAACACGGCGACATCGACGCTCGACCATGTCGTCGTAAACGCGATGTTCGAAACCGACGCCGCGGCGTCGTGTTTCGAATTGCTCGGCTTCGCGTTGACCCCGCGCGGCTATCACTCGCTTGGCTCGGTCAATCACCTGATGATGTTCGATGGACATTATCTCGAACTGGTCGGCCTGCCGCCCGGCGCCACCACGTTGCGGCGCGAGATTCTCGAAAGCCGTCTGGGTATAGACGGTCTCGTATTCAAGACGGACGACGCGCAGGAAACCTATGCGCGATTGATCGACGCCGGAGTGCGTGCCAGTGAACCGCAGTCGTTCACGCGGCCCGTGGACATAGAAGGCGTCGAGCAGATCGCCCGTTTCCGGACAACCCGGCTCGCAGCTGAAGAACTGTCCGCCGGGCGCGTCTATTTCTGCGAGCACCTCACGCCGGAATGGGTCTTCCGTGCCGAATGGACGAAGCATCCGAACGGCGCGCAACGCCTGAAGGAATGTGTGATCGTGAGTGACGACCCGCAACTCGAAGCGCGCCGCTATGCGCTGATTGCCGGCGAGTCGGTTCTCACATCGCCGTCCTTCCACCAGTCGCGCATTGCGTTGCGTGATTTCGATCTGGACTTTATCGATGGCGCGGCATATCGCGCGCGCTATGGCGACCTCGTATGTCACGCAGCAGGGCGCGACAGCTATTTTGGCGCCATTGTCGTCGAGGTAAGCGACCTTGCGGCGATGCGCGCACGTCTGGACGCGCTCACGTCCCACGTCGACGAGAGCGTCCTGCGGCTGATGGCGCCAGTCCATGCGCAGAGCGGCGCGTCGTCCGTTGTGGTGCTGTTAGGCGAGCTCAATACTGTCATTGAATTTATCGGAGCAGTTGAACATGCCCACGCCTGAGAATCTCGGCGATCTGATCGACGCCGACGGCGATCCGTGCAAGCTTGCAGTGATCGCGCTTGGGGAACCCGACGAAACAGGTTGCGCGTGGCACGACACGCGCATGACCTACGGGGAACTGGACGCGCTTGCTGACGGTGTCGCGCATGCACTGGTACGGCGCGGTCTGAAAGTCGGCGAGCGCGTTGCCATTCTTGCGGCAAATCGCGCCGAATATGTCGCGGCGCTGCTCGGCATCATGCGCGCGGGAATGGTCGCTGTGCCCGTCAACTTCAGGTTTCCACCCGCGCTCTCCACTTTTGTGATTCGCGATAGCGGTGCACGTCTGGTGTTTTGCGACGCCGCGCGACTTGCCGACTGCCCGGACGATCTGCCAACAGTCGTATTCGAATCGACGGGCGAGGAAAGTTTCGCTTCGTTCGTCGAACCTGGCCCGTTCGAGACTTTCGTGCCCACGCCCGACATGCCGGCGATGTTTCTCTATACGTCCGGCTCGACCGGCAAGCCGAAGGGCGTGATGCTGTCGCACGGCAGCCATCTGTGGGTGGCGCGTACGCGAGCGCGTGCGCAGCCGCCGGCGGCGCATCGCTTTCTGGTGGCGGCGCCGATGTATCACATGAACGCGCTGACGCTCGTGCTGATGTCGTTGTACGGGCACGGTACGGTCATACTGCTTCCGCAATTCACCGCGCGCATGTACATCACGGCGATCGAGCGCTATCGGGTCACGTGGCTCACCTCAGTGCCGCCAATGATCGCGATGATGCTGCGCGAAAAGGAGTTGCTCGCGCGCACGGATCTCTCATCGGTGCGCTTCATCCGGATGGGCTCGGCGCCCGTCAGCGAGAGTCTGCTTGCGCAGATCGGCGAGGTATTGCCGAACGCGAAGCTCACTAATGTCTACGGCACGACCGAGGGCGGGCCGATCGTGTTCGGACCACATCCGCAAGGGATCGAACCGCCGTTGCTGTCGGTCGGATATCCGCATTCGGAAGTCAGCGTCAAGTTGCTCGACGCACCGCCGACAGGTGTGGCAACCGGCGTGCTGGCCGTAAAAAGTCCTGCCGTCATGCTCGGTTACCACAACCGGCCGGACCTGCCGCTACCGGTGACAGCAGATGGCTTTTATATAACGGGCGACGTATTTCACCGCGACGACCAAGGCTTTTATGCGTTCGTCGGCCGTGCGGACGACATGTTCGTGTCCGGCGGCGAGAACATTTTTCCCGGTGAAGTCGAGCAGATGCTCGAGACGCACCCGGATATCGTCCAGGCATGCGTGGTGCCGGTCGCCGACGACATCAAGGGAACCAAGCCGGTGGCATTCGTGGTGCGGCGCGCAGGCGCGTCGCTTACCGAAGAGGAAGCCAAACAGTTCGCGTTGACGCACGCCCCCGCTTATCAGCACCCTCGGCGTGTGTGGTTCGTGGACACGTTGCCGCTTGCGTCCACGAACAAGATCGATCGCGCAGTATTGAAAGCCACAGCGCTTGCGTCGCTACAGGATAGCGAAACCGCGTAAGTGAAAGCGACACGACATTCAACATCATGGAGTTCAGTATGAACGAGAATTTTCGCGAGTTCCTGGAACGGCTGCGCGCGGCACAGCAACTGGTAGATATCCGGCAGCCTGTTGATATCCGCCACGTCGGAACGCTGGTAGACCAGAGCGACAAGGCGCTGCTGTTTCATAACGTGATCGGCTACGATATGCCGCTGCTGTCGGGCATTATCCGCACGCAGGAACGCGCGATGATGGCGATGGGTTGCGACAACTACTCCGACATCGAGAAGATGCTGGCGCATGGCATCCAGAACCCGATTGCGCCCAAATATGTCGCCACCTCGGCCACGAAAGAAGTGATCTACAAGGGCGACGATGTCGATCTGTTCCGCCTGCCTGTGCCCATGTCGTCGATCTTCGACGGCGGGCCGATGATTACCGCGGGTATCGTGATCTCGCGCGATCCGGAGTACGGCCTGAACAGCGGCATTTACCGCTTCATGGTCAAGGAAAAGGCGCTGAGCGGTATCGACATCGTGACGCCGAACAATATGCGCATGTTCGCGCAGCGTGCCTACGAACAGGGACGTCCGTGCCCGATCTCCATTTCGATCGGCAACCACCCGATGGAAATCATGGGCGCCGGCTATCGCGCACCGATCGGCGTCGACGAAATGGCGATCGCCGGCGGCATCCGCGGCGCAGCGGTCGAATTGGCCCCGTGTGAAACGGTCGACTTGCCGTACATCGCCGATTCGGAGATCGTCATCGAAGCGGAAATTCTGCCGACAGGATGGACCCAGCCGGAAGGCCGCTTCGGCGAATTCACCGCATTGATGGGCGGCCTGCACTGGAACCCGGACGTACGCATCAAGGCGATCATGCATCGGCGCGATGCAATGTATTACTCGTTGCATATGCCTTGGGAGAACACGTGGCTCGCGGCGCCGACGCGCTATCAGGCCATTCGTAGCGCGCTGCGCACGGCCGGCGTGCAGGTAAAGGACATCAACGTGACGTTGGGCGGCCGCGCGTTCTGGCACGCGGTCATTTCGATTCGAAAGCAGGCGGGTGAGGGCAAGAACGCGCTGCTGGCGGCGCTTTCGGTGATGGATTTGAAGCACGTGGTGGTCGTTGACGACGACATCGACGTGTTCAACGGCGAGGAGGTCGAATGGGCCATCGCGACGCGCGTGCAGGGCGACCGCGATCTGATCGTCATCCCTGGCGCGCGCGCGAAGCCGCTGGACCCGAGCTTGCCGGTCATGCCGCCGGGCATGGTGCCGACAGGTGCCAAGGTCGGCGTGGACGCAACGATCTCGGAAGGCATTCCGCACGAACGCTACGAACGTATTTCATATGCCTATGCGGATACGGCGAAGATCGCGGACTACGTGGACGGGAAGGCCGACTCCGTGCATGTGTCGGAGCCGGAACAACTGGAAGACGCCGCAACCGAAGCGCTAGCACTCCTCGGCGCCGCGCCGCTTTACTACACCGAGCTTGCCGAACGGCTGTCGAAATACGACTTCCGCACGCTGGCCCGCGCGCTTGGCGAACTGCATGAACGCAAGCAGCTGTGGAAAACGGCGGAAGGCAAGCTGTGCGTGCGCGGTTCGCGCTTCGACGCCGTGCCGCCGACGCGGCGCTGATTGCCGCGATGTCGTTCGGTGCGCTGCACGGGCCGCAAGCGTTCCCTTCACTCCATTAATGAGCTGATCTGATGCAACCCTACCTGCTTGCAAAGCGTGTGCTGTTTGCCGCCGTGATGTTCCTGCTCGCACTTTCTGCGCAGGCCGCGCCGCTGCGCATCGGTTACTGGACGAGCGGCGTGAGCCTCGGCCTCGGCGCCGTACTGGAAACGGGCGATTTCCTGAAGAAGGCCGGTATCGACGACGCGCATTTCGTGCACTTCGCCGAGGTCAACGCACCTGCGAGCGGGCTCGCCGCCAATGTGATCGACATAAGCTTCAGCGTGCCCGGCGCTAGCGCGTTCAGCATCGCGGCGAGCGGCGTGCCGATCAGGATTTTCGGTGCGACAGCGCCGGCCGATGTCACATTCGTCACGCCCGCCGACTCGCGGATCGAGTCGATCGCGCAATTGCGTGGGAAGAAAATCGGCATGTCGCCGTCGGGTAGTTCGGTTGCATTGATGACGGCCGCGGTGTTGAAAGCAAATTATGGCTTCAATGCCAGCGAATATTCGCTGGTGCCCGGCAACGAGGCACGCCTTGCGCAGTTTCTCATGCAGCACCAGGTCGACGCCGCAGCGCTGCGCTCTGTTACGGTCGCGCAGTTGACGGAAGTGAAGACCCGGCGTCTCGGCACGCTGGTGGACGAATGGCACAAACTGACGAAATCCAATGCGATGCCGTATCTGGGCGTGGCCGCGGCACGCACGGAGTTGATCCAGCGCGACCCGCAATCCGTCGCGAAGCTGATTGTGGCGATTCACAATGCAATCGCCTGGGGCAACGCGCATCCGGACCAGGTCGCGGCGACCCTGCAGAAAGTCGCGAATCTGCCCGCAGACGATGCGCGAATTTATGCGGCGCATTGGGCCGAACTGAATAGCATTTCCTTCGAACCGATTGATATCGACACGCTCAAGCGCGAGCAGCAGATTTTCGCGGCGAGCGGTGCGATTAAAGGAACGCTTCCCAGCGACGTATTCGTTACCGGACCGTTCGAGGCGGCAAAGAAGATCATCGCGGGTCAGAAGCCATGATGACGCATGCACGCCGGCCATGCTCGTTTGCGCCCGATAAAGGAGGGATCGCATGAAATCCACATCCGCAGCGCGGCGACGCCTCGTGGTCGGTATCAGCGGCGCGTCGGGCGTCATTTACGGTGTGCGGTTGCTTCGCCTGTTACGCGACCTGGAGGTGGAGTCGCACCTGGTGGTCAGCCGTTCGGCGCAGGTGACGCTGGCGCAGGAGACGCAGATGCGGCTTGCCGATCTTCAGGCGCTCGCGGACGTCAACTACCCGAACACTGACATCGGTGCGGCGATTTCGAGCGGCTCGTTTCGCGTCGACGGCATGATCGTCGCGCCCTGTTCGATCAAGACGCTCTCGGAAGTTGCCACTGGATGCACCGGTTCGCTGCTTTCGCGAGCGGCGGACGTGATGCTCAAGGAACGTCGCCGTCTTGTGCTGATGGTGCGAGAAACGCCGTTGCATGCGGGTCATATCCGGAGTCTCGCTGCCGTCACGGATGCCGGCGCGATTGTCTATCCGCCAGTGCCGGCGTTCTACGCGCGGCCGGAAACGCTCGAGCAGATGGTCGATCATACGCTCGGGCGCGTGCTTGACCTGTTCGATATCGAATCACGAACCGTACGCCGGTGGAGCGGCACTGCTGGCTGATAGATGGTGCGACAGGGTGTGCTTTTTTGTGTCCAGTTTACTTCCCTATATGCATCTCCTAGAATGATTTGAGGTTGGTGAGGTGCCTACAGAATGACGTAAGCATAATACGCAGCCATTCCTGGATAGAGCGCACGGGGGCAACATGGTAGGGAAATTAGTTTCTGGGGGCAACGCCGCGGCCGAGGGCAAGTTGCTGGGAGAGTCGACTTATCTGGCCATGCGGCAGGCGATACTGTCCTGCTCGCTGAAACCTGGCAGCATGCTGACCGAGGCTGCGCTGATGGAGCAATATGGCGTCGGCAAGTCGACGTGCCGGCTGGCGCTTGCGCGTCTCACGCACGAAGGGCTGGTGCGTTCGGTGCCGCGACACGGCTACGTCGTCGTGCCGGTCACGCTGAAGGATGTCGAGGAGGTGTTCGCGCTGCGGCTCATTCTCGAACCCGAGGCGGCGCGGCTCGCGGCCGGCAAGGTGGACGCAAAGGCGTTGATGCGGATCGATCGCGCCGCGCGCGGCAATACGGCGTCGAAGAATCACGGTAATCGGATCGGGTTTTTCCTCGATGCGAACCGGGAGTTCCATCTGGTGATCGCAATGGCATCGGGCAACGACCGTCTGGTGCGCAGCATCTCGGTGCTGTTCGACGAAATGGCGCGGCTGGTGGCGCTCGGTTTCAGCGACGAAGACGACAGCCCGGAAATCGCCGACGATCACCGCCAACTGGTCGAGGTGCTGTCGGCAGGCGACGGCAAGTCGGGCGCGCGCATTACGCGCCGGCACATCGAAAAGTTTCGCGACATGACGATGGAGCGTGTGCTACGCAGCATGAAGCAGGACTTCGAGCATGCGCCGCTGGTAGCGATCGGCAAGTAATACCGAGGATTCCGCCTTTGCTTCAGGCGGAATCTCTCGATGAATGGTTGCACCGTGCTTTATGTTTTGACAAGGACATTTAGTAATCCTTCAAAGACGACGCTGGGGATACCGGCTGCGTTGCTACTTCAGGCAAAGCACCATGAAATCATTTCGTTCCGTTCTAAAGGCAGCATGCGCACTCGTAATAGCCGGCGCGTGCCTTACCAGTGCGTATGCGGCGCCGTTGCGCGTGGGCTACTGGACCAGCGGCACCAGTCTTGGTTTCGGTGCCGTGCTCGAAGCGCAGAAGTTCTTCGAGAAACAGGGACTGCAGGTGCAGTTCCTCCATTTTCCGGACGTGAACGGACCGACTACCGCGCTGGCTTCGAACGCGATAGACCTGGCGTTCGGCACCAGCCTCGCGGGAGCATTCAGCTTGAGCCAGCAGGGTGTGCCGGTCAGGATGGTGGCCGCTACGCAGATTGTCGATGCGGAAATCGTCGTGCTCGCGGATTCGCCGATCCACTCCGCGGGTGAACTGCGCGGCAAGAAAGTCGGCATGTCGCCCATCGGCAGTGCGACGACTGGCGTCGGCACCGCCGTGCTCGACGGCAATTACGGGCTCAAGCTTGCCGACTATCGCCTGGTTGCGGGCGACGAGCCGCGTCTTGCGCAATTCCTCGTTCAGAAGAACGTCGACGCCGCCGTCATGCGTCCCACCACGGTGGCGCAGGTGCCGGACAGTGCGCAGAAAGTCCGCGTCATCACGACTTTGTCCGATCAATGGAAACAGATGACGAAAGCGAGCACACCGCCCTATATCGGTGTCGCCGTGATGCGCAGCGAGTGGCTCAAGGACAACCCGGCTGATGCTGCGAAGGTGCTCGCGGCGATGCGCCAGGCGCTGGCCTTCGGCGCGACCAATCCCGACGCTGTCGTGGCGATACTCAAGAAGGCCGGCAACATGAGCGACGAGGGCGCGCGTTTTTACGGCGACCACTGGACGACGATGAATACGGTCTCGTTCAAATCGGGCGACATCGACACACTGAAACGCACATTCGAAGTTTTCAGGGCCGCCGGCACGCTGAAAGGCGAGCTTCCCGCGGATCTCTTCTATCAGAAGCCCTATCTCGACTCGGAAGCAGTCAAATGAGCGGATATCGGGAGTCGGCCAGTGGCCACAGCCGCCGCCATGGTGTACGGGCCTTCATCAACGGAGCAGCAATATGACGGAAAAGTGCGACGGTGCGGTCGCGACCATTGAATTTCCCACTAGCCGGATCCGCTGGCCGGAAGAGGGCGTTACACGTGTGCCGCTACGTGTGTTCTCCGACGCGGCAACCTACGAGCGCGAACAGGAGGCCGTGTTTCGCGGGCCCACATGGAGTTTCCTCTGCCTCGACATCGAGATTCCGAACGCGGGTGATTACATCACGACCAAGGTCGGCCATACGTCGGTAATTGTCGTGCGCCAGCAGGACGGCATCATTGGTGCGCTTGTGAACAAGTGCGTGCACAAGGGCTCGGTGCTTTGCTACGAAGCGCAAGGGCACCGCAAGCGTCCGAACTTCGTTTGCCCTTATCACAACTGGGTTTACAACTTCGACGGCGAACTGACGAGCGTCGCATTCGAGAAGGGCGTGCAAGGCAAAGGCGGTATGCCCGAGGATTTCGACAAATCGAAGTTCCGTCTGAAGAAGCTGCGCGTGGAGACCATCCGCGGTCTCGTGTTCGGTTCGTTTTCCGAAGAAGCCCCTGCATTGAAGGACTATCTCGGACCGACAATGGTGCGGCACATGGAGCGCACGCTATATGGGCGGGTAAAGATACTTGGCCGCTATAGTCAGGTGATGCACAACAACTGGAAGCTCTACGTCGAGAATAGCCGCGACAACTATCACCCGAGCCTGCTGCATGCGTTTTTCTCGACCTTCAAGATCAACCGGCTGTCCGCGGAAGGCGGTACGTTGCAGGATGAAGATAGCCGGCATCACATCACCTTTACGAAGCGCTATACCGACATTGGCGATCAGGCATACGACTCCGGCGTGATTCGTGCAATGCGCGACGATTTCGGTCTGAAGGATCCTTCGTTGATCGATCAGTGGATGGAGTATCCCGATCAGATTACCAATGCGATCCAGAGCATTTTTCCGGGCTTCGTGCTGCATCAGATCATGAATTCCATCGGCGTGCGGCAGGTGGTGCCGCTCGGCGTCGATCGATGCGAACTGATCTGGACCGTGCTCGGCTTCGAGGAAGACACGCCGGAGCAGACGCTCATCCGGCGCAAGCAGAGCAATCTCGTCGGGCCCGCGGGTTTTGTGTCGATGGAAGACGGCACGATTGGCGCGTTCGTCGAAAAGGGTATTCGCGGCGATCTTGACGACGCTGCCGTGATCGAGATGGGCGGCAAGGGCACAGGCCCGATGGCGACCCGGGCGACCGAAACCTCGGTACGCGGTTTCTGGAAATTCTATAGAGAACTGATGGATGTCTAGCACGACGCGCTACCCTGACCTGGAGGTCGGCACCCAGACGGGCGCGAGTATCGCGCGCCTGATGGCCCACTATTGCAGTTCGATCGACAATGGCGATCTCGACCGCTGGCCGGAGTTCTTCACCGAAGATTGTACTTACCGCATTCTCACGCGCACCGATTTCGAAGCGGGCCGCGATTTCGGCATCTGGTTCTGCAACACGCGCGGCATGCTGCTGGATCGCGTCAGTTCGATCCAGTCGGTTAATGTGTTCGAGCCACATGTCTACCGTCATGTACTTGGACCGACCGAAGTCGTCAGCGTCGAAGACGGGCTGATCGGTTGCGAAACCAGCTACATGGTCGTGCGAACCGGCTATGAAGGCGGCATGGTTGTGTTCAGCGTCGGACGTTATATCGATCAGATCGTTGTCGAGGGCGGCCGCGCGTTGCTGCGTGAGCGCACGGTCGTCACGGATTCGTGCCGCTACGACACGCTCGTTGCGCTCCCTCTGTAAGGATGCTGCCCGGATGACCGAACCTGCCCGCCGTTACCGGCTGCACCTCGAAAGCCAGCGGCGTCAGTCGTCAGCCTTTCATCTTCACGAAGCCGTGTGGCAGGTCGCCTGCGCGCGGCATCCCGATCTCGCACAGCAAATCGACGTGACGTTCGGCTGGGACGGCGAGCGGTTCGCGCGTCCGCTCGACGGAGTCGACTTCCTGCTGGCGTCGAGATTCCCGCATGAGGTGGTGAACGACGCGCCACGTCTGCGCTGGATTCACACGACAGGTGCCGGCGTCGATCAGTTGATGCCGCTCGATCGTCTGCGCCGCGACCTGGTCCTGACGAACAGTAGCGGCATTCATAGCGACAAGGCGGCCGAATACACGCAAATGGCGTTGCTGATGCTGAATGCGCAAATGCCGGCCGTGTTGCAGGCGCAGCGGGAGCATCGCTGGGACGCCCGGCTGACCACATCCATTCGAGGCAAGACGGCGCTGATAATCGGCTTCGGCGATCTGGGCATGGCAGCGAGCCGCGCGGCGCGCGCGCTCGGTTTGCGAGTCATTGCACTGAACCGGAGTGGCGCGGCACCGGCGCAGGCGGAGGAAGCAGTCGATGTACTCGCAACGATCTCCGCACTCGACGACTGGCTGCCTCAGGCCGACTTCGTCGTTATGACGGCGCCGCTCACGCCGGAGACACGCGAGTTGCTTTCCGCCGCGCGTCTCGCGCGCATGCGGCCCGGTGCGGGCGTCGTCAACCTTTCGCGCGCGGCGCTGATCGACCATGCGGCGTTGTTCGAGCGATTGCGTTCCGGAGAGTGCGGCGGCGCGCTGCTCGACGTATTTAATCCCGAACCGTTACCGGCTGACCATGTGGCGTGGGACGTGCCGGGACTCGTCGTCACGCCGCACATTTCGTGCGACGCGCCCGATTACAACCTGCGGGTGCTCGAACTCTGGTTTGGCAATTTCGCGCGATTCGTGCGCGGGGAACCGCTCGCGAATATCGTCGATCGTACCCGCGGTTATTGAGCCGGCAGAGGGGACGCGATCAAGGGTGACAGACCCAGCTGAGCGAGGCTCCGGTGCAGATTGGGTCGGCGAATCGGTTAAAGTTGTTGAGCAAAACGGACTGATGACCCGCGATGACCAGGCTGAAGAGTCTCGAGCTGTTCGCTGGTGCCTGCGCTACAAGCTCAGCCTACGGGATCTGACCAGCCCGCGAACGTAACAACGCCCCCGCGTCAGCTGATGGCATCGAAACAACGGCCGGCAACAACCGCATCACGAACGATCGCGCGGCATCGCCTGCAACGTATCGACGATTTCGCGCATCAGCGCTTTTCTGTCATCCGAAGCTCGCTGCACCATGCCGACCGTGCGCAGCGCGGGCGGGCTCGAAATCGGAATCACGCGCAGCAGCGGGTCGTTCAGCCAGTTGCCGCGTATCAGCAGCGGTAGCACCGCGACGCCTACTTTCTCGCGCACCAGCGCGGCAATCGTCTCGATCGAATTCAGTTCGAGATACTCGTTGACCATCAAGCCCGCTTTCTCCAGCGCCTGCTCGACCACCTGCCCCGTGCGCACGCGCCGGTCGAAGCGCAGAAAGCCGTGCGCGCGCAAGATGCGCTGCGGGTCGTTATCGGCGATGTCGCGGTTCACTACCAGCACCATCGGTTCGGTGTAGAGCGTGGTCCATTTGAGCGTGTCGGGCAGCGTCTCGTCCGCGCGCGCGACCACCGCCGCGACGTCCACGTCGCCCGCTTCGACCATGCCCGCCAGTTCGTCCGAGCGCGCCGACAGTAACCGCACGTCGAGCCGCGGGTGCGTCGCCTTCAGCCGCGCGACGGCGAGCGACAGCGCGCCGATCACCGACACCACCGCGCCGATCGTGACGGGGCCTTCCATCGCGTCGGTGGGCTTCGCTTCGAGGTCGGCGAGCAGGTCGAGGATCTGCTCGACCTTCGGCCAGATAGTCATCCCGTGCTGTGTCAGCGTGATCTGTCGCCCGCGGCGGTCGAACAACTGGCGGCCCAGCGCTTCCTCCAGCCCGCGCATCTGCAGGCTAACGGCCGCCTGCGTCAGCGCGACCTTTTCGGCAGCCGTCGAGAACGAGCCGGTGCGGGCAACGGCCCTGAAAGTCTTCAGCATGCGTAGCGTCGGCATTCGTTCGATCCATGAGAAAAACTTAAGTGTGGAAAAGAAAGTTTAATATTTTTTGTACGTTGGCAGCCAGATAATCGATTTCACAACGATCTGGAAGGACGAGCCACGCAATGCGGAGTAAACAGGCATGACCGCAGCAGAACGCCGGCCGGTTCTCGATGTACAAGGCTTCTCGCTGAATTTTTCGAATTTGCCCGACGCGCCGAACGTCGTCGACCGGGTGTCCTTTCTCGTCCACGCGGGCGAGACGCTGTGCGTGGTCGGCGAGTCCGGCTGCGGCAAGAGCGTGACGTCGCTCGCGCTGATGGGGCTGCTCGCCAGCCCGCCCGCACGTCGCGTCGCGGGCACGGCGCATTTCGAGGGCGTGGATCTGTTCGGGCTGTCCGAGCGCGAACTCGCCGACATTCGCGGCAACCGCATGTCGATGATCTTCCAGGAGCCCATGACCTCACTGAATCCCGCCTACACGGTCGGCGAGCAGATCGGCGAGAGCATCCGGCGGCATCGCGGCGTCAGCCGCGCAGCGGCGCGCGAAGAGGCGCTCAAGATGCTGCGGCTCGTTCATATTCCCGCGCCCGAAACGCGGCTCGATGCGTTTGCGCATCAGCTGTCGGGCGGCATGCGCCAGCGCGTGATGATTGCGATGGCGCTCGCGAACAGCCCGCGCCTGTTGATCGCCGACGAACCCACTACCGCGCTCGACGTGACCATTCAGGCGCAGGTTCTGGCGCTCGTGCGCAATCTGCAGAAAGAGACGGGCACGGCGATGCTGCTGATTACGCACGATCTAGGCGTGGTCGCCGAAGTGGCGGATCACGTGGCGGTGATGTATGCGGGCAAGATCGTCGAGTACGGCACGGTGTCCGATCTGTTCGACGATCCGCAGCATCCGTACACGATCGGGCTGATGGGCGCGATTCCGTCCGTCGGCAAGCGAGAAGGGTCGCTCGCCACGATACGCGGCTCCGTGCCGACGCCCGAGCAGATGCCGCGCGGCTGCCGCTTTGCGCCGCGCTGTCCGTTTGCCGAACAGCGTTGCATCGACGCCGCGCCGCCCGAGCGAACGCTCGAAGGCGAGCATCGCGTCGCCTGCTGGCTCGCGCCTGTCGAGCAGCTCGTGAAGCCCGCGCAGCAAACGGAGCTAACATGAGGCCCGCGAATGCGTCACACCCCGCGTCGCACCCCGCGTCACACATCGCGACGCCCATCGCGACGCCCATCATCGAAGCCAGCGCGCTCACCAAACGCTTCGGCGGCGAGCGGCAGATGTTCACGCGCACGCCCACGGTTCATGCCGTCAACGAAGTCTCGTTCGCCGTGCACACGGGCGAGACGTTCGCGATCGTCGGCGAATCGGGCTGCGGCAAGTCGACCCTTGGGCGCATGCTGCTGCGTTTGATCGACGCGACGCAAGGGCGCGTGCTGTATCAGGGCGAGGACATCACGCATTGGCAGGGCGCGAAGCTGCGCCGCTTGCGCCGCGACATGCAGATCATCTTTCAGGACCCGTTCGCGTCGCTGAACCCGGGCATGACGGTCGGGCAGATCATCGGCGAGCCGGTTGCGTTTCATGGTCTCGCGAGCAGCGGCAGCGAGCGCCGCGAACGCGTCGCGCAACTGCTGACCAAAGTCGGCCTGCAGCCGGCGTATGCGCAGCGCTATCCGCATGAGTTCTCCGGCGGCCAGCGGCAGCGCATCGGTATCGCGCGGGCGCTGGCGGGCGAGCCGAAATTGATCGTCGGCGACGAGCCCGTGTCGGCGCTCGATGTCTCCGTGCAGGCGCAGGTGATCAACCTTCTCGAATCGCTGAAGGCCGAACTCGGGCTCACGCTGATCATGGTCGCGCACGATCTCGCCGTGATCCGTCACATGAGCGACCGCGTCGCGGTGATGTATCTGGGTGAAATCGTCGAACTGGCGCAGGTCGACGAACTGTTCGACGCGCCGCTGCATCCGTACACGCAGGCGCTGCTGCGCGCGATTCCCGCCAGCAGTCCGCACGAGCGCCGCACGAAGCCCGCGCTGCAAGGCGATCTGCCCAGCCCGACGGCGCCGCCGCCCGGCTGCCGCTTTCATACGCGTTGCCCGCACGCGAAACCGCGCTGCGTGCAGGAGCGCCCGCTGTCCGAAACGCTGCCGGGCGGACGGCAGGTCGCGTGTCATTTCTGGCGCGACGTGCAGAACGCGGGCGGCGGCACGCCGCTCGTCGCGAGCGTCAGCGCGAAGCTCAACGAGCGCCTGGCGATCTATCGCGAGAAGCAGAATCAGACGCAGGCCGCACCGAGCGCCGAAGCGAACCGCTAACGATCACCTATGGCAACCCGAACCGCAACAAGGACACGACGCATGCGAAGAATGTTGATTGCCGCCGCGCTCGCATTGAGCGCTTCCGCCGCGATGGCGCAGACCACCATCCGCATCGGCCTGCAGGACGATATCGGCTCGCTCGACCCGGCCCGCAGCGTGCAATTTGTCGACCGGATCGTGTTCGCTTCGCTGTGCAATTCGCTCGTCGATGTCGCGCCCGATCTGAAAATCGTGCCGATGCTCGCCACGTCGTGGACCACGGGCGACGACGGCAAATCGCTGACGTTCAAGCTGCGCCAGGGCGTCAAGTTCCAGGACGACGAGCCGTTCAACGCCGCCGCCGTGAAGGCGAACCTCGACCGCTACCGCACGCTGCCGACCAGCAACCGCAAGAGCGAATTGTCGTCGGTCGATCATGTGGATGTGATCGACGACAGCACCGTGAAAATCGTGCTGAAGCAGCCGGACGCCGCGCTGCTCGCCACGCTGTCGGACCGCGCGGGCATGATGCTCGCGCCGAAAACGCTGAGCGACGCGGCAGGCGTCGCGTCGCATCCCGTGTGCTCGGGGCCGTACAAGTTCGTGCAGCGCGTGCAGAACGATCGCGTGGTGCTCGAGAAGTTCGCCGGTTACTGGGACGCGGACAAGTATCCCGTCCAGCGCGTGGTGTTCCAGCCGATTCCCGACAGCACCGTGCGTCTCGCGAATCTGCGCTCGGGCTCGCTGGATATGCTGGAGCGTCTCGCGCCGTCCGACGTCGCCGCCGTCAAGAGCGATGCGAACCTGCAGTTCAAGCCGGTGACGGGTCTCGGCTTTTACTACGTCACGTTCAACATCAACAACGGCCCACGCGGCAACGGTCCGCTGAAGGACAAGCGCGTGCGGCAGGCGTTCGAGCTGTCGATCGACCGCGATGCGATCGACCAGGTGATCGGTGCGGGCATCTTCACGCCCGCGAACCAGGGCATTCCGAAATCGAGCCCGTACTACAACGCGTCGCTGCCGACCTCAAAGCGCGACGTCGCGAAGGCGAAGGCGCTGCTGAAGGCGGCGGGCCAGGAGCATCCGACCATTGAATTCGCGTATCCGAACAACACGGTCGCGAGCCAGATCACGCAGATGCTGCAGGCCATGCTCAGCGAAACGGGCATCACGCTGAAGCTGCGTCCGAGCGACTACGCGACAGAACTGAACGCAGGCCACACCGGCGACTTCGAAGCGATGTACACGGGCTGGTCGGGGCGCCTCGATCCCGACGGCAACCTGCATCAGTTCAACACCTGCGCGGGCAACCTGAACTACGCGCACTACTGCAACCAGCAGGTCGATTCGCTGCTCGACTCGGCGCGCACCAGGCAGACCCAGGCCGAGCGCAAGTCCGACTACGACGCCGCGGGTAAGATCCTCGCCGACGACGATCCCATCGTCTACATCTACGCGCAGCCCTGGCCGTTCGTGCTGTCGAAGAAAGTGCAGGGCTTCACGCCTTACGCCGACGGTCTGGTGCGCCTGCGCGGCGTGTCGATCAAGGGCTGAGCGTCATGCTGCCAATCATCGCGAATCGCCTGCTCGTGGCCGTGCCGACCCTGATCCTGGTGTCGATGCTGATTTTCGGCTTGCAGAAGCTGCTGCCGGGTGACCCGGTCCGCGCGATGGCGGGCGAGGATCAGGACCCGCAGCTGATCGCGACGCTGCGGGTCAAGTATCACCTCGATCAGTCCGTGCCGACGCAGTACGCGCTATGGATGCGCGATGTCGCGCACGGCGATCTCGGTTCGTCTTTGCGCACTGACGTGCCCGTGCGCGCGTTGATCGCGCAAAAGCTGCCCGTCACGATCCAGCTCGCGGTGATGGCGATGATTCTCGCCATTGGCATCGGCATTCCGGCGGGCGTGATTTCGGCGGCGAGCAGGGGAGGGCCGCTCGACTACGCGGCAAACATCTTCGCGCTGTCGGGCATGTCGATACCGAATTTCTGGCTCGGCATCATGCTGATTTTCATCGTGTCGGTGCGCTGGCATCTTTTGCCGTCGTCGGGTTATGTGTCACCGGGCGAGGACTTCTGGCTCAGCATCAAGACGATGCTGATGCCCGCGTTCGTGCTGGGCGCCGCGCTAGGCGCGCAACTGATGCGCCATACGCGCAGCGCAATGCTCGGCGTCTTGCGCACCGACTACATCCGCACGGCGCGCGCGAAGGGGTTGCTGCGCGGCGCCGTGGTCGTCAAGCACGCGTTCCGCAATGCGCTGATTCCCATCGTCACCGTGCTCGCGCTGCTGTTCGGCGAACTGCTCGCGGGCGCCGTGCTGACGGAGCAGGTGTTCACGATTCCCGGCTTCGGCAAGCTCGTCGTCGATGCGGTGTTCAATCGCGATTACCCCGTCGTGCAAGGCGTCGTGCTCGTCACGGCGGTCGCGTTCATCGTCGTGAACCTGTGCGCGGATGTGCTCTATATCCTGCTCAATCCCCGACTGAGGCGCAGTTGATGGCTACTTCAATCGATGCCCGATCCGCGTCGGCGGCCGCCGCGTTGCCGCGTCGCAAACGCCGGGGGCTCACGCGCTTCATGCGCAATCGCGCGGCCGTGTTCGGTGCGTTTCTGGTGGCGCTCATCGTGATCATGGCGTTGTTCGCGCCGTGGCTCACGCACTACGACCCCGTGCAGGCGAGCTTCATGACCGTGCGCCAGGCGCCGTCGGCAGCGCACTGGTTCGGCACCGACGAACTCGGCCGCGACGTGCTGAGCCGCCTGCTGTACGGCGCGCGTGCGTCGTTGCTGGCGGGCGTCGTGTCGGTCGGCATTGCCGTCGTGCTCGGCGTGCCGCTGGGGTTGATCGCCGGTTACTTCGGCAGGTTCGTCGACGGCGTGATCTCACGCATCGCCGATGCGCTGCTGTCGATCCCGTTCCTGATTCTCGCGATCGCGTTGAGCGCGTTTCTCGGCCCGAGCCTGACGAACGCGATGGCCGCGATCGGCATTTCTGCGATGCCGCGCTTCATTCGCCTCACGCGCGGCCAGGCCATCAGCGTGAAGGCCGAAGAATATGTGGAAGGCGCGCGCGCGATCGGCCTCGATCACGCGCGGATCATGCTGCGCTACATTCTGCCGAACGTGCTGCCGCCCATCATCGTGCAGGCGAGCCTGACGGTGGCGAGCGCGATCATCGCCGAAGCGAGCCTGTCGTTTCTCGGGCTCGGACAATTGCCTCCCGCGCCGTCGTGGGGCTCGATGCTTAACACGGCAAAAGACTTCGTGAGCCAGGCGCCGTGGATGTCGATCTTTCCCGGCGTCGCGATTTTCCTGGCCGTGCTCGGCTTCAACCTGCTCGGCGACGGCCTGCGCGACGCGCTCGATCCGCGCGAATCGTGATGTTTTTCGCGCGCTACGGCTTTCGATGGCGCGCGGTCGAACCAGCAAAACCACCAGAGTGACAACATGACAAGCTTCAACTGGCAGAACCCTTATCCGACACTGCGCATGCCAGTGTTCGCGCGCAACATAGTGTCGACGTCGCAGCCTCTCGCCGCCCAGGCCGGGTTGCGCATGCTGTGGAAAGGCGGCAATGCCGTCGATGCGGCCATCGCGGCAGCGGCGGCGATCACCGTCGTCGAGCCGGTGTCGAATGGACTCGGCAGCGACGCGTTCGCGCTCGTGTGGGACGGCAGCAAGCTGCACGGGTTGAACGCGTCGGGCGTCGCGCCCGCTGCGTGGAACGTCGATTATTTCAGGCGCAAATACGGCGAAAACAACGGCGTCGCCGTGCAGCCCGTGCGGGGCTGGGACACGGTGACGGTGCCGGGGGCGATCGCGGGCTGGGAAGTGCTGCATCGGAAGTTTGGCTCGCTGCCGTTCGCCGATCTGATGGAGCCCGCCATCGAGATCGCCGAGCGCGGCCATGCCGTGGCAAACGTCGTCGCGCGCAAGTGGGCGGCCGCCGTGCCCGAACTGAAGAACCAGCCGGGCTACGCAGATACGTTCATGCCGCGCGGCCGCGCGCCCGAAGTCAGCGAACTGGTGAAGATGCCGGGCCACGCCAAGACCTTGCGCATGCTGGCCGAACACGGTCCGCGCGCCTTCTACGAAGGCGAAATTGCCGAACGCATCGCGGCGTTTTCCCGCGATTGCGGCGCGGCAATGACGCTCGACGATCTGCGCAACTATCAGCCCGATTGGGTCGAGCCGATCGGCAAGAACTATCGCGGCTACACGGTGCACGAGATTCCGCCGAACGGGCAGGGCATCGCCGCGCTGATCGCGCTCGGCATTCTCGAACAGTTCGACGTGGCCGCGCTGAAGCTCGACGGCATCGAATCGCAGCATCTGCAGATCGAAGCGATGAAGCTCGCGTTCGCGGATGTGTACCGCTACGTCGCCGATCCGCGCTCGATGGAAGTGACGCCTGCGCAAATGCTCGACGACGCCTATCTGAAATCGCGTGCGAAGCTGATCGATCCGAAGCGCGCGACGCACTTCGGCTTCGGCATGCCGAAGGCGGGCGGTACGATTTACCTGTCGGCGGCCGACGAGCGCGGCATGATGGTCAGCTTCATCCAGTCGAACTATATGGGCTTCGGCTCGGGCTGCGTCGTGCCTGAGATGGGCATTTCGCTGCAAAACCGTGGCTGCGGTTTCTCGATGGACCCGAAGTCGCCGAATGTGGTCGAGGGCGGCAAGCGGCCGTTCCACACGATCATCCCGGCGTTCCTCACGCAGCAGGTGGACGGCAAGCAGGAAGCGGTCATGAGCTTCGGCGTGATGGGCGGCGACATGCAGCCGCAAGGGCACCTGCAAACCGTGGTGCGTATGCTCGATTACAGCCAGCAGCCGCAGGCGGCATGCGATGCGCCGCGCTGGAAGGTCAACCGCGATTTCTCCATAGATATCGAATCGACGCTCGATCCGCAGACCTCACGCGCGCTCGAAGGCCTGGGCCACACGATCAAGTCGATCGATGATCCGTATATGGATTTCGGTTCGGGCCAGTTCATCTGGAAGCTCGATCGCAACGAGCCTGAGCGCGGCTATGTCGCTGCAAGCGACAGCCGTCGCGATGGGCTGGCCGCAGGGTTCTGAAGGTCGCGTCGCGCGCCGACCGTTCCTGCGGCGAACCGCGAAGGCGTCAGCGGACGCCTTCGCCACCGGCGCGTCGGGAAACAACTTTCTGAAAAAACGGGAACAGATTTATGCAAACCGACGACGCTTGAGTTATATCCACACAAAAGCTCCGTGTAATTTGACATAAGATAAATTATCAACGGGACTGGTGTCAGGGCTTTTTAGTAATGTCCGGTTCTGGCTCATTAGAAATGTCCGGTTTCCTGCTCCC
>NZ_JAVDVL010000017.1:0-117658 GCF_031456815.1 Paraburkholderia strydomiana | reverse complement strand
TGCCCTATAATTTCCTCGGACCGGTAACCCTGGATGCGTTCGCCGCCGGGGTTCCACGTCAGGACAATGCCATCGGGCGAGAGCGCGAAGATGGAGTAGTCGTCGGTGGATTCAGCCCATAGCTGGAGCCAGGCGGAGCTGAATCCTGCCGGTCGCGAGTCAATGTCCTTCATGTGTCTGTGATCATGTTGGTCCTTCCTAACGCGCGTCGTACGAAGAAGAGAAGATGGCAGCAAGAATTGCACCTACGTGGTGTGCATAGTGAACGGTCGCGTTCAACGGCCTGTGTCTCATCCGGTCGGAAGAGCTCACGCGTTGGACCGCCGTCGGGACTATACCCTCATGAGCCATGCGACTGCCGCTGTTTACCCCGGTCAACATCGAAGCGATTCTCGCTGAATGGGATCTTTTGCCGCCGCATTGCTGCCTGCCGCGCACGGAATGTCTCACCCTTGAGTTGCGGGACCATGCCAACCAGATCCTCGAGGCGATCGCCACTGGAACTTGACCGCAAGCAACGGGTAGAACGACGAGGAGCAGCCGGTCGAGACAGACCTTAAGTTTTATGCGTGAACGCGAACAGAATGGAAAAGCCATCAATCGACTCCACCGTTATGCTGCGCCAGGCGTATCTGGTCATGTTTGAGTATCTTGAACGGGAGCAGGAGCGTCTCGATGGGCCCGAAGCACCAGGCGCGTTTCTCAGTAACCTTGCGCTGTCGGGCGAACGGAATGGACAGGCATCACCGATAGATGCCGCAGTTTTTCCAGCGTGGCTTGCCTGTGCTCACCGAGTGCTTCAGCGTGACCAGCTAGGCGGCCATGCAAGCGCCGGCATCAGGTTGTCGCCAGAGTGGTCGGTCAGTGTCTGCTGTAGGGCCCTCCGACCGTCGGTGGGGGGCAGCTTGCCTTTTTCATGATCCGCACACGCCAGATGTTCGGCGCGCGGCGCCGTTGGCCTCAGCTCGGCCACTTTGAGAGGGTCGACAGGGTACCCCAGATCGATAACAATAAGACGCTGTTCCTGCTTCCTGCAATGGAGAACGCACCATGATCTCCCGCGCGTCGAAATTTTTAGCCCAACCCTGCATATGTTGCGGTACCGGAGTCGGTTCCTGCGAGTCCGGGTTGTTGGTCCTGCCTGCGCGTTAGCGATGCCATTTTGTACCAGGACTACTCGGTGATGCGGAAGCGTTCGCGGTCCTGATCCTTAAGCCATGCCGGTGCTCGCCCGCGCCCGCTCCACGTATCGCCAGTCTCGGGGTTGAGGTACTTCGCTGCTGCCGCGCGGCGAGTTTTTTTGCGAGGGTTGCCGAACACATCCTCGGGCGTAAATGCGAACTCCGCAACAGTCGCGCGTACCTTTTCAAGCGCAGACGCGGCTTCCTGGCCTCGCGCCTCAGCGATCAGTTTCTCAAGCTGCTCTTTTTCAGCTAGTAGTTCTCTGTAGCGTGACATCGTCTTGAATTCCTGGTGGGCATGATGGACCATTCTACCAGGCGACATGGTTGCCAGGCGTCCATCCGTGGTGACAGGTGCAAGGCGCAACGTTTGCTCCAGTCATCACCAGCAGTAGTTCAACTCCCGCATTCGTTGTCTCGATCATCGATGAAAAGAATCTCTGTGCGCCGGTCAAGCGTTCACGGTCGCGGCGTCTTTGCGTTGCGGCCACTACGCGCTGGCGAGCTTATCTTCGAGTACACCGGCACCGTGATGAGCTGGAAGCGCGCAATAAGTCGCCATCGGCGATTCGGGGAGGAGGGGCATACGTTCTTCTTTGGCCTTTCGGATGGCCGCGTCATCGACGGTTCGCTTGGCGGCAACAGCGCGCGCTGGCTGAACCATGCCTGTGTCGCCAACTGCGAGGCCGTCGAGGATGATGGAAGGGTTTACATTCAGGCTGTATCCAATATTCAGCCGGGCGATGAGTTATTCATCGCTTACGGACTGACGACAGACGGTCGTCCTTCAGCCGCGGTGCGGGCGCAGTATGCCTGCCGCTGCGGTCACCGCCGGTGCCGGGGAACGATGCCCGCAGGTGCGTAGACGGCGTATGGCAGTGCCCCCGGGATCGGGGTGAGAAACGCTTAACGCTATGAAATCTGCTGGCGGGAACGCAATCGTTGGGGCGCACGTAATCTCCTCACATGCCACCTCGAGCTGTAAGCGGTGCCTCACCACCGTCGGTTCGCAACTGCGCGGGCGGGCGGCAATCTGATTCCAGCAGACCCGGTGGGAATCAGAACGATGGAGCGAAGGCTGCATGTCGACAGTCGGGCCCATGAGTGAGCGCGCATTAGACGACGGGATGGGAGGGTTTTTTGCGTCGCATTGCCCTTGAACTAGCCGCTGACGCGAGGCGGCGGTAGGCTCGCCTTAGCGCGGTCGCGTGTGCTTCGATCGCTGCGGCCAGCGGCGTTACGATAGTCAAAGAATTCGCAGATTGCGGATCTTGGCGATCTGCGATGAGCGCTCGAGAATCATGTCGGTGATGTATTCGGGCAGCAGCGCCCGCGGGATGTTCGCCGGTACGTCGTCTACGAGCTGGGATGGCACGTGGACGACGAAGTCGTCCGGTGCGCTTCGTAGGCTGTGCTCGTAGGCGACGCGATATTGCATGGCGAATCCGGGAAGCGGTGGGGAAATGGATTGTAGCAGCCTCACACTGAGGCGGCGTGAACGCCGGCGACGTTCGAGTACCGCGGGTTGTCCGTCTTGTCGTTATTCAGAGTCAGATAGCCATGCGCACGAACGTGTGGTGAAGTTCAGCCGTTAGGGTACGAGCTAGGAGTTCGACAGCCCAACGCAGGGCAGCGAGCAGCAGGATACGCAAAGCGACGCGATTACCAAGAATACGCGCCAGCAACGACGTTTCCAACGCCGACGTCGGTCGTGAAAGCCATGCACGCTGCGACCGCATTCAGTGCAAATAAGCGCTCCCAAGCAGCAACGGGGCGAGGACAACGATGAATATTGCCGAAGAGTAGACGATCGCAACGGCCTCACTTAATGGCAGGTACGGCAAGCCGGCGAAGAACAGTCGTGAAGCCGGGCGATCGCATCAGATAGGCGCTTT
This sequence comes from Paraburkholderia strydomiana, assembly GCF_031456815.1. NCBI lineage: Bacteria > Pseudomonadati > Pseudomonadota > Betaproteobacteria > Burkholderiales > Burkholderiaceae > Paraburkholderia > Paraburkholderia strydomiana. The sequence continues at coordinate 114,582 of NZ_JAVDVL010000017.1, read as the reverse complement.
GAAGCAAGAGGCAGAAATCGATCCAGCACCCTTGGAGAACTGAAAACGGGGACGCTCATCAATGGCGCTTGCGGCAAGGCCTGGTTTGTTCAGCGCGAGCAAACGGTGATCCCTTGCGGGAGGGCGTCCTCTCCGTAGCCTGTCGGAGGCAAAGGTTGTTATTTGCGCGAATGCTCACGGCGCACAGCACGCGTCAGCGAATCCCGTCTTGAGACTGGCGTCGCAGAGTTAGACGCTTACATCACTTGAGTAAAAACTCGAAAAAAGCCCGCCGATTTCTCGCCGGGCTTCGGGGGCCGCCGAGTTTCAGCGGTGACAGCATCAGGCGTTGTTCGCCCCGTTACCGTCGCGCGCTTCGATAACGACGGCCTTCACTGCCTTGACGCCGATGCCGAGTTGTTTCTTCGCGACGGCCAGACCGTAGCTCGCAGCGATTTCGTCGCTGTCGTTGACGCCGTTGGGCACAATGACGACCAGCGTACCGTCGTTGAGCATCCGAACGCGGTATTCCGTCACCGCGCCGTCCGCACGGACAACCGTGCCGTTCTTCCAGTCGCTGCCCGTGCCCTTCAGGTCCGGCGTCTTGTTGATCAGGCTCGGCGTACCTTCCAGTTCAATGGCATTACCGCGATCGACAACGTGGAATGTGCCACGGTTGTCCAGTGATTCCGGACGATCCGAGCGGAACACGACGAGCGTGTTACGTTGTGGGCGTTCTTCAAGTGCGTCATTCAGGCCCAGGCTCGCCTTGCCGTCCATACTCAGGACAGAAGTCGAGAGCGCACCGTCAGCGATATCGACTGCATCGCCACGTTGAGCCAGGGTCACCGGCAGACCAGCGACGAGCGACGGAGCTTCCGTCTTTGCGATTGCCTGGTCGCTGACGACCTTGCCCGCGTTATTCGTGGCTTGCGCCGTACCGTTCGCACCCGTGGCGTCAGCAACGAGCGCAGACGGGTTGTAGGTGGACCCCGGCGTGATCGCAGCCTTACCGACTTCAGCCGTGTTGTCGAAGACGTAGTTCTGCGCGTCTTCTCCTGCGAGCGTCAGGCCACTGCCGTTGACCGACTTGCCCTTGCCTACGTTCCTGTCTGCGAACGTACCGACCGTCCCGTCCACACGCAGATCATCGCCTGCCACCACATCGTTCGCGTGCGCATTCTTCAGTTCTGCGACCGTATTGCCGTCGTAGACCTTATCGGATGCGGTAGCCGTCAACGTGATTGACTTCGGTGTGATGGCGTAAAACGAAGGAAACTTGTCACTGCACCGTGCTCGCGGGGGCGACGGTTTAGCCATTGAATTGACAACATTGCTTCGTTAACTGGCGAAGTAAAGTCGTCACTTCGCGTTAGCGCGAATTAAAATTGTCAACTCACGTTCGTCCTAGACCATGAAATCCTCTGGCAGGTGGTCCACATGGTCGACGTTTTGCGAAGCTTCGAGCCGCTCACGCTGCCGCGTCCTCGCGGCGCGCACCGTTATGACGTCTTCAGTCCGAAACTAGGGCGACGTCTGACGCTGTACAGGCGCAGCGCTTTCGAAGCATGGCTGATGCTCGAAGCGGATCCTGCTGCAAAGTCATTCTGTGAACGGCCTGGCTTCATGGCAGTCGACGGGCAACGCTGTGTCGTCGACTTCTGGGCAAGGTCTGATGACCATGAATGCCTGGTAGTACTATCGGAGCCGACACCGGCGACGGATTGCCCGCGGAGTCGTCTTGACTTCGACCCAGAAGCCTTCGCCGTGCGGCACATTGATGCAGCCGAAAGGGCAGCTGCGCGTGTGTGGACCGGAAACTGGCAGCGTATGCTACCCGTACTCGTCGCCGCGCGCGGCCTCGTCATGCCTTCGCTGCGCGGCGCGATCGAGCGCTTCGTCGTGTCATCTCAATCGCTGATGACGATAGAGCGTGAGTTCTCAACTGGCGACCCCGCGCTCATCCGCGCAGCTGTCTTCGAACTGTTGCACTGCGGTCGCATCCAGGCGCTGGAGCTACACACTGAAAGCCTGTCGTTTCTGACGCGCTTTGTTGCGGTCCAGGCCAAATCATGAGCCGCCGCAGACCCGAATTCCAGACACTGGATCTCGCCTCGTGGCCGACCATCGCATGGACAGAACTCGACGCCACCGGGCGCAGTCGCCTCCAGAAGCATATCGACGCCATTGAGCGTTATGCTAAAGATGAGACTATTGGAAGTATTGAGGCCGTAACTGGAGTCAACCGCAAACAGCTCTACCGGTTTCTCGACAGGGCACTCTCGCTGCATGCCGACGGGCGGATATATGGCTTTCGTGCGCTTGTCGTTCATGCCCGCGTGACGGAATACACACGCCTGCTGCCCGTGACCAAGTGCGGCGAACGGGGCGGTGCCGTGGTGCGCTTTCGCTACTGTTTGAGTGTTATCCCAGGCTCGCTGCGTGGCTCGTGCTGCAGATCAGACAGCGCCGCGTGACACTCAAGCAGATACCTTCGAACGACGGCATCCGGATCCGGCTGCACGGTTTGCGAGCCCTGCACGAAAGATTTCTGCAGGAGTGCAGGCAACTGGGCTTGACGGCCGCCGATTATCCGTTCAACACCGCGGGGCGGGCGGTCCGGTCGCTGTCCTCGCGGGTGAAGGCGGAGCTTTTGCGTGGTTTTGGAATGGTAGCGGCTGCTGCCGGCGCATCGCACCTGAAGGGGGACTACCCCGAACCGACGATGCGCCTGCTCCCGCAGCGACGCGGCCGTATCAGGTCGTCGAATTCGATGGTCACCGGCTCGATGTGCGGCTGAAGGTTGTCATTCGTGATCCGCTCGGATTCGAGCATGAGTTTGAAATCGAGCGGGTGTGGCTGCTAATGATCATCGACGTATGCACGCGCGTGGTGCTCGGTCATCACCTGGTGCTGACCCGCGAATACAGTCGTTACGATGTGATCAAGACGATCGAGAACGCGCTCGAACCTCGGCCAGTGCGCGCCTTCACCATCCCCGGACTTGCCTGCCAACCGCAGGATGGTTTCGCGTCACAGCGCCTGCCCGAGCTTGCCTACGTCAGCCGGGAGTGCATACGACTCGACAATGCGAAGGCGAACCTCGCTGGTGAAACGCTGGCTGCACTCTGTGAGTTCGTTGGTTGCGTCGTCAGTGCAGGACCGAAACACAGTCCGGACGAGCGCCCGTATACCGAGCTCTTCTTTGGCACAATCGCCAGCAGGCTGTCCTCACGCCTCCCAGGCTACACGGGCTCCCATCCTCGTGACCTGCGCCGCGCGCTGGCCGACCCAAAACGTAACCTCCGCCTGTATGTGTCGCTTGATGAACTGGACGAGTTGATCACTTATTCGATTGCAAGCTACCACGGCACGCCTCACAGTGGGCTGAATGGCGCGACGCCGCTCGAAGCGATGGAATTCTTTGTTCGTGGAAGAGTGCAATTGCTGGCTTGGTTGCCCGAGGTGCGCAGACGTACGTTATGCCTGATGCAATCCGCGCGGCACTGCCGGGTGCGCGGCTATCTTGCGCTCGGCGTCCGTCCTCACATTAACCTGTTCGGCGTGCGCTATACCAACGTGGTCCTTGCCAGCAGCGCCCAGCTGATTGGCCAATCGCTCCGCGTCTACATCAATGCTGACGATCTGCGCTGCGTACGTGCGTTCCTCGCTGATGGCAGCGAGGTCGGTGTCCTTGATGCACAAGGTGCGTGGCGTGTGATGCCGCACAACCTGACCTTGCGCAGGGAAATACTGAAGGCTAGAAGTAGCAGGGGCTCGGCCCACTTGCCAGCTGAAAATCCGATTGACGCCTACGTACGGACCAAGGTCGCGGCAGCAAGCAGGTCTCGCAGGGCGGCCTCAGATGCAGCGCGGACGCTGCGCCTTCTCGCAAACGCACCAACGGCTAGAACACCGCCAGGGCCGCCAGGATCAGATGCAATTCCAGCAACACCGTCAGCGGAAACAGCGAAGGGGACCGACGTGGTCGCCGATACAGCACCCGTCGAACCGGTTCGTCCGCGCACGCTTGGTATCGGAACGGGGCAGGTCTTTTAACAGGTAGTTCTGACAGGTGGTACCCACAGGAGGGAGGCATGTCGCTTCAGGTCTCGCGTCCAGTCGATCCGTCGCTGCACCCGCTCGTCACTGGAAACTACCGGATTGCCACACCGGCTATAGAATCATTCTACGAACTCGTCGTAAGCTGTCTTCGCTACCGTGTGACGGGCGCGCTCATCTACGGCGCTCCGAGGATCGGCAAGACGCGTTCGATAGAATACGTGCGGCTGCTGCTTGCCAGGGAATATCCCAAAGTGACGAGCTATCACGCGCGGTGCGAGCACAAGCCGCGGCACGCTGAAGGGCCATTCTTTTCAAACCTGCTGGAAGCTGTTGGCGATCATGATCCGAACGCGGGCACCAACCCCGCGAAACGCATGCGACTATCGTTGCGGATCCGGGAAGCGGCTGCTCGCGCTGGCAGCGGGACGGTTCTGCTCTTTTGTGATGAGGCGCAACGCTACAACGAAAACGAATATGAGTGGCTGAGGGATGTACACGATGCACTCGACCGCCAGCAGATCAAGCTGTTCACGTTCCTCGTTGGTCAGCAGGAGCTGCTCGCCCAGAAGAGCGCGCTGCAGATCGCCGGCAAGACGCAGATCGTCGCGCGCCTGATGGTCGAAGAACTTGCCTTCCATGGCATCCGCAATGCCGAAGATGTCGCCACGTGTCTGAACGGGTACGACCAGACTGCCTATCCCGAGGGCACGCAGTGGAGCTTCACGAGGTTTTACCTGCCCCAGGCGTTCGATGCAGGTTATCGACTTGTCAGCGATGCGGCCCTACTCTGGAATGCCTTCGAGGCCGCGCACCACAAGGCGACCCTGCCTGGCCGTCTCGAAATACCTATGGAATCGTTTGCGCGGGCCGTCGAGATCGTGCTCAAGGATAGCGAACTCAGGGATGCTCCGGGGTATTGTCCGGACGCCTCGTTATGGGCCCACGCTGTGCGGCACTCCGGCTATGTCCAGTCGCGCCATGCAACCGGCCGTGTGCTCGTCCACGCGTAAGGAGGCGCCCGCGCTCATTGCGCCGCGCTTTCCAATCCTCAGCCTCGAAGAGCGTCGTCTCAGCCCGGCATTGGGCTTCATATTCGATGCGAGGTGGCTGTTGCCTGGTGAATCGATCGTATCGATCCTGTGGAAGTTCGCGCGTGCAAATGGACTGCCTGGGCACACACTGGTCCGGCTGATGGGTGTGGACATTGACCCATACGAAGGCGTTGAGCCGTTACGTGATGCCGTCGATCTTAAACATCTGAGGCGCATGCTGCTGTTGCCCGGCAAGGTGTTGCGCGCTTCACTCCTTGACGCTGGCCAGCGGGGACGGCATCACCCGGTTTTCCGGTATTGCAGGCAATGCGTATTGCTCGGTCATCACAGCGTGACGTACCAGATGTTCAGCGAAAACCGTTGTCCCGCTCACCAACGAAAGCTCGAGACGCAATGCCATCGTTGCGGGCGGGAAACACCCTACATCCTCAACGCGAGTCTTGTGGGATCGCCGTATCGCTGTGCGCAATGCGGCGAGCTTTATGCGCGTCAATCTCCTCCAGCCTTTGCAGCGAAACCAGCGATGCGCAAGGAGCATCGTATTGCCATCGCGCGACATTTCCACAATCGCATGGCAGGCAGCTTTTGCCTTGGCAAGGATGAACGCAACCTGTAGCTCGCGGCCTCGTGGCAGGGGCGCTCGCCTCATAGATCAGAAGCTTTCCATTAATCTGCGTCACGAAACTGTCGTGCGAACTACGCAAAGACGGGTGTTGACGACTTTACTTCGTTTTTGGTGACAAATTTACTTCGCTCTACGCACGTGGCTGGTGCGCGCGCCGCATCACACCATCCTGATCGATACCGGCTCCGGCAACGACAAGGAACGGCCGCAGAATCAGATCTTCCATCATCTGAACACGCCATATCTGCAGCGGCTCGCCGCGGTTGGCGTGCGCCCTGAGGAAGTCGACTATGTGTTGCATACGCACCTTCACGTCGACCATGTCGGCTGGAATACACGGCTCGTCGATGGCCGTTGGGCGCCGACCTTCCCGAATGCGCGGCGCGTGTTCGCAAGGGCGGAGGAGGACTATTACGGCGGCCCCGACAGCCACAACGAAGTGAACGTGCCCAGCCTTGGCGTATTCGAGGACAGCGTCGCGCCGATCATTGCCTCCGGGCAGGCCGAACGCATCAGCAACGACGGGGGCGAGTACCTCGATAACTTCGTGTTCCGCCCGACCAAGGGACACAGTATTGGCCACATGTCGATTGAACTGCATTCGAAGGGGCAGGCGGCGCTCTTTACCGGAGACGTCATGCATCACCCGTTGCAGATGGTGCGCCCCGACTGGAATTCGGTGTTCTGCGAATGGCAGGACGAGGCCCGCGCGTCGCGCCGCTGGGTGCTGGAGCAGGGCGCCGAACGCAATCTGCTGCTGTTCACCTCGCACTTCGCCGAGACATCGACCGGTTACGTCACCAGCCAGGGCGACCGTTTCTCCTGGCGCTATGAATAATGAGCCAGACCCAGGAGCTACCCATCATGAGCCAGAACATCGTAGTTACAGGAAAGCAACTTGTCTTCGAGGAATTGCGCGTAGCGACCGGTACCCCCGGCATTGACCTCTACGTTCGCAACAAGCGCCCCGCCCCGCTCGAGACCTTCACGGCGGAACGCACCATCGTCATGGTTCACGGTGCCACCTTTTCGTCGGGAAGCCTGTATGACGTTCCGTTCAACGGAATGTCGTTCATCGACTTTCTTGCCGCGGCGGGATATGACGTCTATGCGCTCGACGTGCGTGGTTACGGCCATTCAACACGCCCGGCGGAGATGGAGCAGGCAGCGGATCTGAGTCCTCCGGTCGTCGGCACCGACATCGGGTTGGCCGATCTCGGCACCGTGGTCGATTACGTCCTCAAGCGTCGCCAGCTGGACAAAGTATCGGTATTTGGCATGTCATGGTGCGGCACAGTGGCGGGTGCCTATAACAGCCGCAATAACGACAAGGTCCATAAACTGGTCCTATTGGCGCCGCAGTGGCTGAGCGATCGGCCGATTCCTATCGACACTGGCGGGAGGCCCGACGCGTGGCGCCTGGTTCCGGTGCGCGAAAGCAAGGCCCGCTGGCTCAGCACCGCACCGGACACGGACGCGCGAGCCTGGTCCCGGAACGTTGGTTCGAGCAGTGGGCCGATTTCACGCTGGCCGAGGATCCCTGGAGCCGAGAGCGCGCGCCGCACCAGTTGTGGGCCAGTAACGGCCCGATCCAGGATATCCGTGACTACTGGCGTGCGGGACGAAAATACTACGAGCCGGCCGAGATTCGTGTGCCCGTGTTGCTTGTCCATGGCGAGTGGGATATCGATGTGCCTATTGACCTCGCGCAGTCGCTTTTCCTCGAACTCAGGAACGCGCCTTACCGTCAGTGGGCTGAAATAGGCGAAGCCACGCACCTCGTTTTGCTCGAGAAAAATCGCTTGCTCGCGTATCAGGCGATCCGGGACTTCTACGACCGCACTTTCCAGGAAGAAACCGGGAAGCGCTAGCACAAGCGCAGGCCCACGCCCCGAAGCCCCACACTCATTGCGATTCTCGTCGACAGGCTTATCGGCCTAAAAAGTGGTGTGCCCGATGACTGACTATTAGTGCGATTAAGTTGCGATCGTCGAAAAGATTGCTAGTCGAACACATTTTATAGATAATAGATAATAGATAAAAATCACCCGAGGCCCTCATGGCAAAAAACGAAATCGCCCTCACAGGTTCCGATCTGACGATTGACCAGATCATCGCGATCGCGCGTCACGGCGCTCGCGTTCGTCTGTCTGACGCGGTTCGGGCGAATCTGTGGTCGACTCGACGATTCATTGAGGAAAACTGGCTGGTTGACGACGCTCCCCTGATGTATGCGTTCAACACCGGGGTAGGAGCCTTGAAGAATCAACGTATCAGCGCTTCGGACATCGCGCGGTTTCAGCGCAATCTTATTCACTCGCACTCCGCGAGCACCGGCGAAAACATGCCGCTTGAGGTAGTGCGCGCGATGATGGCGATCCGGGTGAACACCTTTGCTCGCAATCACTCCGGCATACGCGTCGCAGTGGTCGAGCGGCTTGTCGCGATGCTCAACGAGGGCATTACGCCCGTCATCCCGGCAAAAGGAAGCGTCGGTGCCAGCGGGGATCTTGCACCGTTGGCGATCATGAGCGGTGCATTGCTTGGGTTGGAACAATCGAAAGTGACGTTCCAGGGCGCCGTAACAAGCGCGCGCTCAGCATTTGAGCGATCGGGCCTTCCAGCGACCTTCGATATGGAAGCAAAGGATGCGACAGCATTGATCAATGGCTCGACGGCGTCGTTGGCGTACGCGGTCATCGCCGCTTTCGACGCGCGTCGCCTGCTGACTAGCGCAACGGTCTCACTGGTGTTGTCGTTGGAGGCAATGCGGGCCGAGCGGGCCTGCTTTGAAGACCGTGTGATGCTAGCGCGTCCACATCCGGGGCAGCGCCGCGTCGCTGCGGCCATTCGCACGCTGCTCAATGGTTCCATGCGATGCACCACCGAGGCACGCGCCATTCCGATCGATGCTCTTGCCGCGCCGGGCGGCACGGTCCAACCGCGGATACAAGACGTCTATTCGTTCCGCTGCGCGCCACAGGTCTACGGGCCCGTTCTTGATGCACTCGATTACATCGACGGCATACTCGTCACCGAGATGAATAGCGCAACGGACAATCCGTTGATATTCGCTGCCGATGCAGGCTACGACATCGTCTCGTGCGGGCATTTTCACGGACAATACGTTGCGCAAGCGATGGACCTTCTCGCGTTGGTGATGACCGACCTCAGCGCAATCTGTGATCGCCGTAATAATCAGCTGATCGATCCGGCCTGCAACTACGGATTGCCGAGAAACATGATCGCTACCGAGCCGGGCATCAACACGGGTTTCGCCGTTATCCAGAGTATGGGTACCCGACTCGTGCTCGAGAACATAGGGCTATGTAGTCCAGCCAGTGTGACGAGTCTGCCTGCCAAAGGTAACCAGGAAGACCACATCAGCAATTCCTGTTTCGCTGCGCGGCGCACGCGGACGGTTGTCGAAAATGCGCAGGCGGTTGTCTGCGCCGAAATTCTGATTGCATCTCAGGCGCTCGATATTAGTCGCCAAGCGCTCTCACACCTGCCGCTCGGCCTTGGCGCATCCACGGCGCTGGAAAAAGTCAGATCGGTCGTTCCTGCGATGATGGGTAACGATCGGTGGGTGCATGACGATGTCGAAGCGGTAAAATGCCTGGTACAAAACGGCACGCTGAATGAAGCGGTTTCGGTTGCCTGCGGCGATATGTGGGCACCTTCGGCATAGGGAAAGCAAACGTGGATGTAGACAGCTCGGATTCACTTCCTGCACGCATTGCGGCGGCGCTGGCCGAACAGATTATCCGGGGCGATCTTAGGCCGGGAGCGCGAGTTCGGCAGGACGCAATCGCAGATGAGTTCAATGCCAGTCACGTTCCGGTCCGGGAGGCATTCAGGCGTCTCGAAGCTCGCGGCCTGCTGGTTTCGCGCGAGCGTAAAGGTGTGTATGTCCCAGTGCTCGATCAGGCATCCATCATTGAGATTACCCGGATGCGTACCGCACTTGAGGTTCTGGCGCTCCGGTACGCGATACCCAACCTGACTCAAGATGACATCACGTGTGCAGAAAACGCGATGCACAAAGGGAACACGGCCCGTGACATCAGCACGTGGGAGGCCGCCAACCGGGAATTCCATGCAAGTATTTATCGACCCTGCCAAATGCCTCGGCTGCTTTCACATATTGACGCCCTCCATGAGGCGCGACTTCGCTACATGTATGCGACATCGACGCTGATCGAGTGGGACGTCAAATCAGAAAACGAGCATCTGGAAATCCTAGAAGCGATAAAAGCGAAAGACGGTCGGAGTGCCCGTGCGTTGATGGAAAAACATATCAATGACGCAGGGAGCATTCTTGTCGCTGCGGTGAGTTCTCTTCACACACAAACTGACGACTGAGTCTACTTGTCGGTCGCTTGCCCTACCAGCCCATCGTCGCCTTAATGCACTGACAGCCGTGTACACGCAAACGACCATGAGTAGCCGTTCACTTGCATGCGACTTCGGACGTTCGAGAGGCTGCTTTACGCACCGGACGCGCCAGTGGCTCCCCCGCAGCTCACTGGACCTGAGGCGCACCAGTGACTAACGCTCTCCGTTAGGCTGTCGCCGCCAAATCCGGCGCGTAGTCCGTGTACGCTCGTCCGTCGCCACCATAGAACGTCGAGCGGTCATAAGGTGTGAGCGGCCTGCCATTACGCAGACGGTGCGGAAGATCCGGGTTGGAAAAGAACTTCCTGCCCAGGGCGACCAGAGCTGCATGTCCGTCAACAATGATCTGTTCCACACTTTCGCCAGTCAAGCCGGAGTTGTCGATTGCGTCCAGTGCGCTGCGCGAAAAAAAAGCCGGCTCAGGTGAGCCGGCTGGAAGTTCTGGCGATCCGAGGGCCGCGCCAGGACTGAGAGAATGTCCAGCCACGCGATGGTGCTTCTGCAATGTGCCGATCGTTCAGCTGCCTGGCACGCTGGCGGCGTCGCTTTGGCGAGCGATTGCGCGTGAATCACGAGGGCTCAACGCGGACGACCGACAGCCGCTGCCCGGTTGTTCTTCTGCACGGCGCTTTTCGCATAGCGGCCCGCAGACGATGGACGCGAGCCCAGTTCATCGAGCGGTGTGCGATACGTCTCCCGCGCCGTCCATGCGGCGAACGCCGCAAGACTTGCGATGACGAGCGTCGCGGTACCGATCACCAAAGGGATGTCCTTCGTGCCGGGCGGTGCAATCGCCGCGAACATCGAAGGCAGGAGGGCCGTCAGCGCCATGCCGATGTTCTGCCCGATCGACATCGCCGAGACGCGAGTACGGGTCGGGAACAACTCAGGCATGAAACTCGGAAACACCGCGTTGAAGCCCTGGTAAATCACGCCCCACATCAGCACCGACGTGACGATCGCCAGGGGCGCATTCTTCACGCTGATCGCGTAGAGATAGGCGTAGGAAAGCAAGCCCGCTCCCACCGAACCGACAACCACGGGAATGCGCCGCCCAATGCGGTCCGACAGCTTTCCGACGAACGGAATCACGATCACCGCGACGATGTTCCCGACGAACGGAATCACCAGATACGTATTGGCATGAAAGCCGATTCCGTACGATGGCTGCACTGCATAGGCTGCGCCGAAGATGGTGGCGACCATCGCAATGACTGCAGCAAGCGCCATGATCGCGATTCGCACGATGTCGCGCCAGTTCTCGCGCAGTGCAATGGTGACAGGCGATGAAGGCACGCCGCCCTGTGAATCCTCCTGCACGAACGCAGGGGATTCCGAGACCTTACGTCGGATAATGAAGCCCGCCACCAGCACCAGTGCACTGAGAAGAAATGGAATGCGCCAGCCCCACGACGCGAAGTCTTCCGCCGGCATGTAATAGGCAAGAGGGATGAAGATAGCCGCGGCGAAAATCTGACCCGCCTGCGTGCCCTGCAAGGCGAAGCTCGCATAGAACCCACGCTGGCCGAAGGGTGCCTGTTCGAGGATCATCGAACTGGCGCCGGAAATCTCCCCGGCCACCGCGAAACCCTGGACGAGCCGCAGCAGCACCAGAGCGATGGGTGCGAGTACGCCGACCTGATGATAGGTCGGCAGAAGTCCGACGAGAAACGTCGAAACGCCCATCAGGAACATGCACAGCAAAAGCAGGTGCTTGCGTCCGTGCGTGTCTCCCCGCCGTCCGAGGATAAAGCCGCCGATAGGACGCGCCACGTAGCCGACACCGTAGGTCGCGAGCGAAGCGACGATCGCCAGCTTCGGATTACCGGCCGAAAAGAACAATTGTGGGAACACCATCGCCGCAGCCTGAGCGTAGATGAAGAAATCGTAGTACTCGAGTGCGGAGCCGATCCAGCCGCTGGCAGTCGCGCGCCTGGTCTGCTGCGTGGTTGGACTTGCTGTCTTGCTTGTGACCTGCATGTGTGTCTCCTCTATGGTTCTTGCTGTGTTGCGTTAGAACTCGCGCGCATTCGCGGATGCGGCGCGAGGGCTCGTTGTGCGCTCAGATGTGCAGCGGCGTCATGTTCATGAAGGCGCCGAGATGCCCGAGTTGGGCCAGCGCCATTTCACCGCCGGTCTGTATGCGGCATCCCGCTGCGCGGGCTGTCTCGAGGAAAAGAGTGACGTCCGGCGACGTCACGACGTCCGCCACGAGGCTGCGGGGATCGAGGGTCGCCAGCAGCGGATCGGGAAGGGGGAGGCTTTCGTTGCCCGTCATTCCTACCGGCGACGCATTGACGACCAGATCGAACGGTTCAAGCGATGCAAGCGCGTGACCGGTCGCGACCTGCGGAAAGTGAGTTGCCAGAAGCGCGCCAAGTCGCGCTAGGCGGGCGTCGTCCGGGTCGGTCAGCGTGATGGCCGTTACCCCGTGCTCGCATAGCGCCCAGGCTATCGCGCTGCCCACGCCCCCGGCGCCGATGACGAGCGCCCGCGCCCCGCGGGGCTCGAAGCCGTGGCCGCGTGCGGCATTCATAAAGCCGTCGCCGTCGACCATGTCGCCGATTAGCGTGCCGTCGGATTCGCGGCGAATCACGTTGACGCACCCAAGCGCCGCCGCCCGTTCGCTCAGTCGGTCCATACGTCTCGCCATGTCTTGCTTGTACGGCACAGTAACGACACATCCGCGCAGATTGCGCCACGCACGCATGGCGTCGATGAAGTGATCGACGGAACCTCGGTCCAGATCAACCGGAATCATCGACGCGTCCTTGCCGTGACGTTCGAACCAGGCATTGAAGTTGTGCGGCGACTTCACCTGCTTGATGGGGGATCCGACGATGGCCAGGAGTTCGGTCGTACCGCTGATCATGTTGCGCACTCGATGACGTTGATGAGCGGCGATGATGCTACCGACTGTGGTTACCAGCAACGCCACAAACGAACGAGTAGGCCAATTATCGAATTTGCGATGCGATAATCGCACTCTGGCAACGCATCTAAAGGGTGAGAAGCGTGAATACACCGCGAATTCGCAAGCGGGACTTGATCGTCGGTCTTCAGAAGGGCCTCGCGCTCATCCAGTTGTTCACTGACGAAACTCCGAGGCTGAGCGTGCCCGACGCGGCGCGCCTGGCAGGCATGACGGCGAGTGCCGCGCGGAGATTTCTTCTTACTCTCGTTCATGACGGTTACGCTCAAACCGATGGTCGCCATTACTGGCTCGCGGCCAAGACTCTGCGGCTCGGTCAGGCCTATGTGGACTCGGCGCGATTGCCGCGCATGCTCAGGCCGATTGTCGAGAAGGTTGCCAGCGAAACGCGCGAACACGTTTCCGTTGCAGTGCGTGATGGCGATGAAGTTGTTCATATCGTCCGAAGCCGTGTCGCCAACGTCTCTTCGCTCTCAATACGACAGGGATATCGCCTGCCGATGTACTGCACAGGCAGCGGCCGCTTATGGCTCGCATCTGGATCCAACGAAGAGCTGGATCAGTATCTGGGACGTGTAGCGCTGCAAGCTTTGACGCCGTTCACGCGCACGTCGATAAGCGACATCAAACACGCGGTCGAGCAGGTTCGAACACTGGGATACGTCGAGCTGGACCAGGAGTACGAAGTCGGCATGCGCATTCTCGGCGTGCCTCTTACCAACCGTAACGGCGACATGCGCGCGAGCCTGACTATTACGATGCAGGTAACGACGATGACACAGGCGGAAATTCGGGAACGGTACCTCCGATTCTTGTATGAAGGCCAGGCTTTGCTTCGTCCGATAATCGACGTCTAGTTCAACTAGCAGAGAACCTTTAGCTTTCGGATACCTTCGATCTTCACCGGTGCACTGGGTAAGCATGTCGCCATGCCGTGCGCAGGCGGGCGCCGCGACATTTTGGTCGCCGGGGCAGGACTCGGGCCAGAAGCGGCCACTCGGCCTCGGCGGCCAGTCATTGACAATGCAGCTGCGGAAGACGTCGAAATCGGAGATATGGACAAATCGAGAGTTTTTTCTGCCGTTCAGAATCGTCCTTAGGGTTGAGGACGGTATTGCAAGCATCGAATCCGACTTGCCGGAGTCGCTTCCTAGTCATAGCGACCCGTCGAAAACGCGCGCATCGTTGGGGTCGTTGAAGGCGTCGAGTAATTGTTGCTTTCGCTGGCGCGTGTCGGTATCGATTTATCCGATCCACAGTTCGCGCAGGCAATCCATGACTGCGTAGCCAACTTGCAATCTGGCTGATCGGCAAACGGCCATGTCCGGCCGAGGGTGTGTGAAAACGCATTGATCGCCTAAACTGAATCAACGCAGTCAGACCGGGTGACTCATGAAGCGATTCGTTGAAGGCGATGACAGCAAGCAGGTCGCACTCCTACCCGAATGCATCGATGACTACATTGGACAGGATAATCCAGTCAGGGTCATAGATGTTTTCGTCGACGAACTGGACCTTGCGGAACTCGGTTTCAACGGTACCACGCCGGCGCTCACGGGTCGCCCGTCCTACCACCCAGGCCTGATGCTCAAGATCTATATCTACGGGTATCTGAACCGCGTACCCTCCAGCCGACGTCTTGAGCACGAATGCCAACGCAACGTCGAGTTGATGTGGCTGACAGGACGTCTGGCGCCAAACTTCAAGACGATCGCCGACTTCCGCCGCGACAACGGGCCGGCCATTCGCAACGTATGTCGTCGCTTCGTCGAACTGGGTCGAGGATTGAAGCTGCTATCCAGCGACATGGTCGCCATCGACGGCAGCAAGTTCAAAGCTGTGAACAGCCGGGACAGGATGAGAGTCGGCGCCGATGGCGCACGGTTGATAGCACCGGGTCGACACAATCAATCTGAGCTTGTGTCGATCCGACATTGCCGGCCGGGAGACCGGTCCTGTAGCTGAGCAATGGAGCCAAGTTTCAGGTCGACGTCGTTGCGTCGCCAACATGCGTCTCCCATGCTCTCGGCGTCTCGTTTATCTCGGCCCGTTGCCCGCCCACAGCATTGGCCGACGATTGGCCCACGGACGGGCCCGCTCAAGTTGTCCGGCCAGCCTCAGCAGCGTGTCTTCCCGCCCGAATCCTGCGGCGAACTGCATGCCGATCGGCAAACCGGTTGCGGGATGCACTTCAAGCGGGACAGACATGGCCGGGACGCCGGAGACGTTGAAGGGCGGCGTGAACGGAGAATGCTGAAAGACTCGCTGCGTCCATTGAAGACCGCTCATCGATTCGGCGCCGGCCCCGTAGGCGCCGATAGCTGGCGGCATCTGCGGCAGAGTCGGCGTGAGCAACAGGTCAATGTCCTCGAACCAGGTGGCTACTGAACGCGTAACCGTATTGCGCATCGCCAGGGACGCGGCGAACTCAGATGCTTTCTCTTGCTTGCCGTGTCGAAAACAGGCTAGGGTGGCCGGCTCGAGCGTCGTGTCGTCGATGGGGCGGCCGGTCGCAGCCGCAAGACCCTCGATCCACCCGACGAGCGTGGCCGTCCATATCGTCGCGTTCATCTGCACGAAAGCGTCCCACGAAACACCAAGCGGTGGATTGACTTCAACGACGGTATGCCCGAGTGCTTCCAGAAGACGCGCTGTCGATAACGTTGCGGCCGAGATAACCGGATCGGTACGCTCGCCGTTCCATGGATCGAGCATCAAGCCGATCTTCAGCGCGCCGGGTTCGCGGCTGACTTCCGACAGGAAGCTTCGCTCCGGTGCCGCGGTCACGTAGGGCTCACCAGCGGCGTGGCCCTGAATCGCGTCGAGCAGTGCGGCGCTGTCCCGCACGCTGCGGCTGACGCCCAACTGCACGCCGAAACCGGCGAATACCTCATCGAGCGAGGGACCGTTCGAGCTGCGACCGCGCGTCGGTTTAAGCCCGAACAGGCCGTTGTAAGCGGCGGGTACGCGAATCGAACCCGCTGCATCGGTCGCATGGGCAAGCGGAACTACGCCCGCTGCGACCGCTGCGGCGGCGCCGCCGCTTGAGCCGCCGGCGCTCAAGGACGGCAGCCAGGGGTTACGGGTTGCGCCTTGCAACGTGGACTCGGTGGTCGTGCTGAATGCCATTTCCGGCGTCGCACTTCGTCCTATCGTGACCAGCCCCGCTGCGCGAAAGCGCGACATCAGCCATGAATCCTCGGTCGCGACGACGCCTTTCGCGAGCCGGCTGCCCAGCTCGAGCTTCTTGCCTTGCATGCTGACCGCAAGGTCCTTGATGAGGAACGGCACGCTGGCAAGCGGGCCGCCCGAAGCAACTGCGTGGCCGCTTTCGGAAGCCGGCCAGCTTTCGATAACCGCGTTGATGTCGGGGTTGACGACTCCGATGGCCTGAAGCGCGAGGTCGGCAAGCTCGGCCGAAGTGACCTCGCCGTTAGCGACCAGCTGGGCCAGTCCGATCGCATCGTATTCCGTGTATTCGCCAAGTTTCATTTTTCCTCCGTGTTGATGGAGGAAACGATAGGGCAGAGGGCGTCAGCTGATTAGTCAGGCAGCCCGGCAAGGATTGAGCCACCAATGGGACAATGCCACGCTTTGTATAGCGGACTCGTGACTACCATGACCAGAGATTTCAACGACACGCTCGTCTTCGTTCGCGTTGTGCAGGACGGGAGCTTCACGGCAGCGGCGAAAGCCTTGCAGATCCCGAAGACGACCGTGAGTCGGCGCGTTCGCGAGCTTGAAGCGCACCTCGGCGCGGCCCTGCTACACAGAACGACACGAAAGCTACGGCTGACGGAAGCAGGAGCGGCCTATTTCGAGCGGTGCAACGCAATCGCCAGACAGCTCGACGATGCCGAAAACGCCGTTCAGCAGATTCGTGGAACACCGGGAGGGTGGCTGCGTGTGACGCTGCCGTATTCGTTCGGCGCCACGTGGATTGCGCCGTTGATCGCTGGCTTCTGTGCGCGCTACGCCGAAATGCGCGTCGATATCATCGCGACGCATGTGCCGCTCGATCTGATCGGCGAAACCGTCGATGTCGCTCTGCGCCTCGGCGCGCTTCCTGATTCGAGCCTGGTGGCGCAGCGGCTGGGCAGCTTTTCGACCTCGATCTACGCGAGCCCCGCCTACATCGACAAGCATGGCGCGCCGGACAGTCCAGACGATCTGCACCGCCATGCGGCGCTTGCGCTGCATCAGGCACGCACCGATAGCGGCTACGCATGGCCACTGCGCATGGCCGGACGCAAGGCAAAACAGTTTGCGGTCGATCCGGTGATCGTCGCCAGTGATCCGGTGCTGCTTCTTGACGCCGCGCGGGCCGGCAACGGCGTGTTGCTGGCCATGGAGGCAAGCATGGCTCCGGAAGTCGCAGCGGGACGCTTGTGCAAAGTGTTGCCGGACTGGATCGGTCCACAGCAGGATCTCAATGCGCTGTTTCCGAAGGAGCGCGTGCCGTCGCCGAAAGTGAAGGCGTTTCTTGCTTATCTGAAGGCTCAGCTACGGTTTCATCCGTGACCGTCATAGCTTGCGCGGTGCATGAGATAACACATCAGGCTGGGCTTCCAGGCCCCTACCAGTGACTGCCACTCATAGGATACTGTCAAGCTCGGCGCGATGCGGACGCCGTACGCGACGGCTAGTCAGGATGGCGAATTGTGGCGGGTGACGCCGCTTGTCTCGCCGCGCGTGTGGCGACCGCGCTGATTTCCACATCCACGTTAGGGCGCGGCTCCTCAGCCACTGGAAAGAGCGCCGTGCGGGCGCAAATCCACGTCGCCTGTCCCTGCGGGCACGGCGGACCCGTCTTAGCAATCCCATAGGGTGCCGGCCACAGCGAACTCGATGAGCATGTGGAGCTTCTGAGCTTCTGTCTCGCCGCGTCGAAGCAACGGTTGCCAAGAGTCGGCGACCACGCCGACAGGAAGGCGGCAGCCGACCCGCTACGGCGCCGAGGATCCGTTAGGGCGGTCAGTCAGCCGAATTAGGTACTTGCGCACTCAAGCATCTTGAAGCGGACGTTGGCGAGCTCACCCCATCGGCCAACATGAGTCGTTCGTCGATCGCGACAATTGGACACCTGAATGGCTATTCATCCCTGTCAACGGACGTGAGCAGGTCCGTCGTGGTCACGCGCAAGCTGACTCCGCCAGCCCTTCCCTGGCGCTAGAAAATGCAACGCGAGAAAGCTTCGTTTGCGGATTCCGATAGGTCAATTACTCTCACCGGGCGCAGGTATCTTTATCGGTAGGAACAGCACGGTGGACGCAATGGAACATGTAATCTCTGATGTGGAGCAACTTGATTGCCGGTCTGCGCGAGTTTGCCCCTCCATGCGGTCCTGCAACTCGCTCTGATGTCGTCGAATAACAGCGCCGCATATGCGCTGGCGCATGACTATCCTGGCGGCTTCCCGGCGTTCCAGTCCGCGATGCGTGCCAAGATCGCCGCGCTCGGGCTGAAGCACACGACGATCCAAGAGCCAAGCGGCCTTTCGTCGCTCAACACGTCGACGGCAAACGACATTAGGGGGGCGATCTTCCAGCGAAAGGATGCTTCATCCTCACATGTAGATGGCAACAAAACAACTGATGTAGTGACCTTCACTTCATCGGGCACGGCATTTCAGACTGGCGTCTACAAATCGGGACCGGACCACGAGACGGTCGAGGGCCCACGAGGCTACCTTTATAACGAGTTCATGTATTTTATCTCGGGCAGCGTTAAGCTGACTTCGTCTGACGGTTCCGTGATGAAGGTCCGCGCCGGCGAGGCTGTCACGCTTCCCAGTGGCTGGACCGGGAAGTTCGATACCGAAGGCTACAGCAAACTGTATGTCGACTATCACTCTGTCGCCGCAAAAAAGTAGTCGAGATATTTTCCCAAGATGGAGATTTGCCAACCATCTGTTTGGTGGTAATGACCGTCGTTCGAAATCGTTGGTTCGCGCGTACTGACTTTGCCGGTGGAACGGACTCAATACGAACCTGTTATTCAAGTGGCGCCGAGCCTATCAGCGGGACAGTATGAGCTGCCGACGCTATTACCGGTAGAAGCAGCTCACGAGGAACGCCCAATTGAGAGCGCGGCTGCCTTGCCCGTTCAGTCATAGAGTTTCCACCCCATGTACACCTCTAGCCACCAAGAGATTCCTATGAAAGCTATTCAAGTCACCCAGTTTGGGGGCCCATCCGTTCTCGTTGCTGCGGACTTGCCAGATCCGACGCCTGGCCAGGGCGAAATCGCAATCGACGTGACCCACGCTGCAGTGGGGCTTATCGATGTCTTCTTCCGTCAGGGACTGTTCGAGGATGTACCGGGCATGCCTAAGCCGCCCTTCATTCCTGGTCTTGAAGCGGCAGGCAGCGTGCGTGCGCTTGGGGAGGGTGTAACCGGGTTCACGGTCGGTGAACAGGTTGTGGCGATGTCGGCCGGTTCCGGCACAGGCGGCTATGCGTCGGTTTATATCGCCAAGGCCTCCTTCGCGGTGTCAATCGAAAGCTTCGGGATTGACCCGGCGCTTGCCGTCGCGGTAGTGCCAAATGCTGCGATGGCATACGTTGCCCTGACGTCGATTGCGCATCTGTGCGCAGGCGAGAGCGTGCTCGTTCACGGAGCGCTCGGCGGTTTCTCGGCCGCGTTCGCGGGCATTGCCAGGCAGCTCGGTGCGTCTCGTGTGGTAGGCACCGTGCGCGCGAGCAAGCTGGAAGCCGGACGGAACACGAAGCTGCCTTACGACCAGATCGTGGATTCCGCAGGGTTGCCGGGAATTCTCGGTGACGAGAAATTCGATGTCGTCATCGACCCTGTTGGCGGTGCAATCCGCAGCCACAGCTTGGCGTTCATGAAGCACGGCAGCCGGCTCATCGTCTGTGGCAATGCCAGCGGCGACTGGGAGCATCAGGTACGGACCAATGATCTCTGGGGCAGCGGTATCACCGTGTCCGGATTCAACGCTGGCGCTTATCTTCCGATGCATCCGCAGGTGGTCCGTCCCGCGCTGGAAGCGGCGCTGCGGGCGGTCGCTTCAGGACTTGGCGAGACCGAGGTCGACGTGCTTCCACTTCACGAGGCCGCTGTCGCGCACGAACGGATGGACGACCGCGCTCTGAACGGACGAATCGTCCTCGCACCCTAAACCGCATGCGTTGGCTTCATCACAGTTTCACTACTTAACCGACTAGCAAGTAGGTGAATGGAAATCCGACATCTGCTGTTACCTCATCGCTGTTGCGAAGGAGCTCCAAATTTCCCGTGCGGCGGAGCGTCTGCATATCGAGCAGTCCACGCTTTCACGAGCGATCAGAGAGGTCGAAGAAGATCTGGGTGTAATGCTCTTCTTTCGCACTACGCGCAGCACACGGATGATCAATGTGTCGCTTGAGAATGAGCGTTGAAGAATTATAAGCGCACGGGCAACCCATCTTGAGTTGCGTTGAAGGTCTTGGGAGCACTGTATCCACTTAAATTGAACCGATCCCGGAATGTCGGACACGATGACGTTAGTGCTGCTTATATTTCACTCTGTTGGATTGGACTAATGTCCCTGTAATCTTAGCTTGATTCGATCATGGTTGTAATAGTGGATGTAGCCTTTGATGCCCGAAATGGATCTGCTCGAGCGCTTGGTCCGGGACTTGCTGGCTTCGCAGCAAGCGCCGCCGCTCTCGCGAAACCTAATCAAGGTCGCACGACTTGGTGGCTACCTTGCCCGAGCCAGCGATGCACCTCCCGGCAACACCGTCATGTGCCGTGGCATGCGGCGTCTCACCGACATTCAACTGGGGTACGAACTCGCGCTAAACGGAAGTGGGTAACTTGCAAGCGCGGTCGAACGGGTACCGATATATCGCCAGACCCTAGGATTTCGTTTCACGGGCACGTGTTCTCGGCAGGGAGTTTACGGGGGGCTATTCTGAACGCCCGCTCAATTGCCTCGGCAGCGACGTCCAGTCCGTTACGCCGCGAAATTATCTCTTTGAAATGCTGCGCTTTCTCGCGATAGATCGGGTTAGCGAGAACCTGCCGAATTAGTTCCTCAAGAAGATCGGCCGTCAGGTTCTCGATTTCAAGAAACTCGCCGACTCCGTGGTAAGCGATGCGTTGCGCAACACCGAACTGATCGTAGGCGATAGGAATCGCCACCATGGGCAAACCCTGCGCAAGCGACTCCAGCGTTGTATTGAGCCCGGCGTGGGTGATGCACATCACCGAACGCTTGAGAATCTCGATTTGCGGAGCTTTGTCGACGACAATCACGTTGGTTGGAATCGGTCCTAATTCCGCTAACTTGATGTTGGCGCCTTTCGACAGAACAACCTGAATTTCGGGCATTTGTCCGACCGCGGTGAGAATGGCTTTGTAAACCTGGTCTAGGCCGTTCACAAGCGTTCCGAGCGATGCATAGACGAGTGGCCTGCCGTCCAGCTTCTCCCAATCAAACGGAATTGGCTCACGTCCGGCTTCGTCAAAGAACGGCCCGGCATAATGAAACTCGGAAGGCCACGGAATATTGGGAAGGTCGAACTCTCTTGGGGTCTGGGACACAACGGCGGCCGCCTGTCTTGAGACTGTTGCAGGGCGATTGCTCCAGTCGAGCTTCAATCCGACGCGCTCAGCGTATTCTTCAGCCAGGTTCTGCACGATCCCAAAAAATGCGTTGTCGCTTTCTTCCAAGACTTCGCGATTACGCGCGCGTGCGGCCGCAGTGTCCGCGTTCACACCAGGCCACACGGACGGTAACGTCGTGCCGGAAAAGTCGATGTTCAAGATAGACCACACATGGGCATAGGGTATGCCCAGGCTGATGGCAACAACCTCGAGATACATATGAATGGTATCGATGACTAGCGCTTCAACGCCTGTTTCCGCGATCACGTTTGGCAAATATTGCGACGCCAACTGAAACATTGCCCGGCCCGCCTGTTCGATGGTCCAGCGTGTCGCGGCCGGACCGTAGAGCTTTGCAACAGGCGCGACGATATCCGCTGATGAACCCAAGGGAAGCTCCGCTTCTCCGAAAGGGGCAAACTTTAATCCCGCAGCACGAACAGCGTGCTCAACGTCCGGGATTCCAATAAACACAATATCGTTGCCACGTGCTTGCATTCTTCGAGCCAATGCAAGCATGGAATTTAGATGCCCCGTAAGTGGCATGCTGATAAAGCCGATCTTCATTCTTTGCCTCCAGTCTCGATCCTGATACCGTGGATGAAGCGCAATTTCCTCACGCACGCAAATCAGGGGCGGGAGGAGTGCAGCTACCTTGGTTACAACAGCGGAATGTCTTCTTTATTCCAGCAGCGGGCAGGTTTTCTTTTTCTGTGAAGCCAGTGCGGGCGGATTTTCCCCGTCAAGTTGGATTAACGGGGTTTCTCAATCTGCCCTGTAGGAGCGGGAATCGCGACGCCGATCACACGTTCTAAAGGGCGGATGGATTCGGGATAACCTTGTATATTTTCTTTTAGGCGAACAACGCCATTCGCTTCGTTTAGTCAAGGGAAGGCGCGCGTGATCCCTTGGGAGCCGAAGGATCGTCTCTCCAGGAAACACCTGTCGTCGCAAGAGCGTGACAGCGCGCCTTCTTGCGAACACGAACCGACGCGCGCAGCATGATTGCCGGCGACTTCCCTAAAATAATTGACTCAGAACCAGTACAGTGCCGACCAGGCTAGCGAGATAGGCCAGCGTCCGGATTCCCTTGATGCCAGCAAGGTAGGTGATGACGTGAACGACACGTGCGCCCAGGAACAACCATGCACCAGCGACCGTGATCGAATTCGATACACCAATCCAACGTGCAGCTAGGACGACAATGGCGAAAGGCACGAGGTTTTCCAACAGGTTGCGGTGCGCGCGTATTCCTCGCCCCGCTATGCCGGTCGGCTCAGGCGCCCCCTCACGGTTGCCGGAGACAACTGGCATACCGACCTGCCTGGCGTAAAGGGCGACGTAGATCAATGGGAGCGCCAAGCACAGCACGCCGGAGCCCACGAGAGCCAATAATTCACTGGTCATGCTTTATCCTACCTATTAGTTGATGAATAAAAAAAACGGCGCACGGCCAACTGACCTTGCAGAACTAGTCACGCCGAATCGGTCAACCTGCGCATAGCGGACTGCACGATCGACTGGAAGTTTTCGGTTCCCCGGACGCTGCCATGCAGCGTCCGGGGAACCAGTAAGCCTTAAGCCTTAAGCCTCACCGACGACTACCGTGCTCCCAGCGCCCATCGCCCAGTGATTACGCAACAGGTTTTGCAACAGGGGCACTGTCTGATCCAGCAACGGCCCCCGTGGGCGCTGTGCCGATGTCGCTATCCAGAGGGTAGTTTGAAGTTGGGGTTGGCGGATCGGCCGGACGTGGAAATCGTGCTCGTGGCCGCTTGAGCGAACCGCTTTGAGCGACAGTATCGCGTGTACACCCTCATCGCGGACGAGCGTGAGAATCGCCGGGATGCTTTCGATTTCGAGCGTGATCCGCGGTTTTAGCGACGCCTGCGCCATGGTTGCTTCTACCAGCATACGAATGGAGTGCGGACGGCTGGGCATAACCAGATTTCGCTCGGCGACATCCGCCAGACTGATTTCGTCATTGATTGGCGGGTCAGAAAATGAAGGGTCCGACCTGCGGCTCGATACCAGATAAAGCTGTTCGTTCAGCACCGGTGCCAACTCCACGGCTGACGAAGTCGGGACCGTGTAGACCACGGCACAGTCGGCGCGGCCGATTGTCAGCCATTCGAGCACGTAGGTCGACAGCCCCTCAAGCACGCAAAGGGTCGCCTTAGGGAAGTGATCACGGAAAACTCTTACTAACGGGGCCGTCAGGGTAAGGCTAACGCTAGGCGGCAGCGCCACCACAAGCCGTCCAGTAGAGGCGCCCCGACCTTCCTCCATGTCAAGCTGCGCGCGTTCGATCTGGGCCAGAACGCTACGGCCATGCTCCAGGAGGCGCTTCCCGGCTTCGGTCAACGTCACCCCCCGACCGTTGCGCTCAAGCAGCGCCTGGCGAAATTCCACTTCCAAAGCCCGCACCTGACGGCTCAGCACGGGCTGAGCGACCGAAAGGAAATTCGAAGCCCGGGTGAAACTTCCGAGCTCCGCAACGTGAACAAACGATTCAAGCTGTCGCAGTTCCATGACCATCTCCAGAATTGCATTTCGTGCATATCTAATATGCTCGAAATGTTATTGCAGAATGGCAGATAATGTAAAAAAATACAAGCACATCAACGAGCCGGATTGGGAAGATCTATGCAACACGCCATACCACACGCACGCCGTGGCGACGATGACCACAGCAAGTACGCCGATCGCAATCCGCAGATGGTGCAGCGTGCGGCGCTGTTGCGGACGCCACGTCTGATCGTGCGTGGCGAAGTCATGGCGACTGACTCGACTTCCATGGAAGGGAGTGCAACATGATTATCGATTGCCACGGCCACTACACGACGGCGCCCGCGGCGCTGGAAAAATGGCGCAACCGTCAGATCGCGGCGTTGACCGCTCCGGCAGAGCAACCCCGGATTACCGAGCTGAACATCAGCGACGACGAACTGCGCGAATCGATTGTCAACAACCAGCTTAAAAAAATGCAGGAGCGCGGAAGCGACCTGACGATTTTTTCACCGCGTGCGAGCTTCATGGCGCATCACATCGGTAACTTCCAGACCAGCGCGACATGGGCGTCGATCTGCAATGAGCTTTGCTATCGCGTCTCGAAACTGTTTCCTGATAGCTTCATCGGCGCCGCCATGCTGCCCCAGTCTCCAGGTGTCGATCCGAAAAGTTGCATCCCGGAGTTGGAGCGGTGCGTGAAGGAATACGGCTTTGTCGGCATCAATCTGAACCCGGACCCTTCCGGCGGTCATTGGACGTCGCCGCCGCTGTCGGATCGTCACTGGTATCCCATCTACGAGAAGATGGTTGAATACGGGATTCCGGCGATGGTGCACGTATCGACCAGTTGCAACGCCTGCTTTCACACGACGGGCGCGCACTATCTGAACGCCGACACGACAGCGTTCATGCAATGTTTGACCTCCGACCTGTTCAAGGATTTCCCGGAATTGAAGTTTGTGATTCCCCACGGCGGCGGTGCAGTTCCTTACCACTGGGGTCGCTTCCGTGGTCTTGCGCAAGAATTGAAGAAGCCTTTGCTTAAAGAGCACCTGCTCAACAATATCTTCTTCGATACCTGCGTCTATCACCAGCCAGGCATCGATCTGCTAACCAAAGTAATACCGGTCGACAACATTCTTTTCGCAAGCGAAATGATCGGCGCGGTGCGAGGCATCGATCCGGAGACGAACTTCTATTACGACGACACTCGACGCTATATAGATGCCTCGACGAATCTTTCCGCGCAGGACCGGCAGAAGGTTTACGAAGGCAATGCGCGGCGTGTATATCCGCGCCTCGATGCGGCGTTGAAACGCAGAGGATTATGAGCACCATGACTGATACCCATCTCGGCAGCCAGCTTGGCGTTGTCAAGCGCAACATCGTTCGCGCCGACGAGGCTGCAGTAAAAAAACTCTCAGCCTTCGGCGTGGCAACCATCCACGAGTCGATGGGGCGTATGGGCCTGATGAAAACCTACATGCGCCCGGTGTACGCAGGCGCGTACGCGTGCGGCACCGCAGTGACAGTGCTGCTCCATCCGGGCGACAACTGGATGATGCATGTTGTGGCGGAGCAGGTTCAGCCGGGTGACATTGTCGTCGCCGCCGTAACGGCCGACACCACCGACGGTTTCTTCGGTGACCTCCTGGCCACCAGCTTCCGGGCGCGCGGAGCCGTAGGCCTCGTGATCGATGGCGGATGCCGGGATGTGAAGGATCTCACTGCCATGAAGTTTCCCGTTTTTTCGAAAGCAGTGAGCGCAAAAGGTACGGTCAAGGCGACTCTCGGCTCCGTCAACCTTCCCGTCGTATGTGCTGGCGCTTTGGTCAATCCGGGCGATGTCGTTGTGGCCGACGAAGACGGCGTCGTCGTGGTCCCGGCCGCCTTGGCGCAAAGAGTCGCCGACGCAGCGGCCGCGCGGGAGGCTAACGAAGCCGATAAACGTCAGAAGCTGGCCGCTGGCGTCCTCGGGCTGGATATGTATTCGATGCGCGAACCGCTGGAACGGGCGGGGCTGAAGTACATCGATTGACGTGAGTCAAGCGATGACCTCGCAGGGCGCTTTTCTCCACCCTTATTCCCGCATTGAAGAGCATCCAGAAACTGGGCCTGAAATAGATTGAGACGGAACGAGAAAGACAATGAGCGAGCATTTCCCGAAGTCACCCGGTTGGTTGGACTGGTGCCAGAATCCTTCCAAACCGCGTTTCCAGCTACCGGCCGGTTCGGTAGATGCCCACTGCCATGTGTTTGGTCCCGGTGAGCGCTTTCCCTATGCAACCGAGCGCAAGTACACCCCGTGCGATGCCAGCAAGGAACAGCTGTTTGCGTTGCGCGATCACCTGGGGTTTGAGCGCAATGTAATTGTGCAGGCAACCTGCCATGGCGCAGACAACCGTGCGCTGGTGGACGCGTGCCTCAGTTCTGGCGGTAAAGCGCGCGGCGTGGCGACGGTAAAACGCAATGTCAGCGATCAGGAACTTGACGCGTTGCATGCTGCCGGGATACGGGGAGTCAGATTCAATTTCGTCAAACGGCTCGTCGACTTTACACCGAGAGAAGAACTGATAGAAGTCGCACATCGCGTCGCCAAACTAAACTGGCATGTCGTTGTCTATTTCGAGGCTGTGGACCTGCCAGAGCTGTGGGACTTTTTCTCGGGATTGCCGACTACCGTGGTGATCGACCACATGGGACGGCCTGACGTCAGCCAACCTGTAGACGGGAAGGATTTCGAATTGCTCATGAAATTCATGCGCGAGCATGCCAACGTCTGGTCCAAAGTTAGCTGCCCCGAGCGACTTTCTATAACTGGAAAACCAGCGCTGAACGGAGAGGAGGACGCTTACCAGGACGTCGTGCCATTCGCCCGGCGCCTGGTGGAAACGTTCCCGGATCGGGTGCTTTGGGGCACCGACTGGCCCCATCCGAATCTGAAGAACCACATGCCGGACGATGGATTGCTGGTGGACTTTATTCCTCGCATTGCCACGACGCCTGAGCTCCAGCGCAAGCTGCTGGTCGACAATCCCATGCGACTGTACTGGGAGAAATGATGAATGCCACCAACGCTCGCGACTATCGCCAGATTCCCGGCACCTATGTCTTCGACGGAGCACATTGCCAGAAGGGATACGCGCTGAACATGTTTTGCAAGTCGCTAGACCTGGAAAGCAATCGTGCAGCCTTTCGAGCCGACTCTCCCGGCTACCTGAAGAATTTCAAGCTGAGCGACGAGCAACGCAATGCCGTGCTGAATCGTGACTGGCTCGCAATGTTACGACTCGGCGGGAACATTTACTACACGTTCAAGCTGGCAATTTTCGACGGTCTTACGATGCAGCACGTCGGCGCGGCCATGTCGGCCAACGGAATGTCAGTGGATGACTTCCGCCAGATGATGATTTCCGGTGGCCGTCCGATCAACGGTAACCGCAGTGTCGAGGAGTGGTCTCATGGCTAGGTTCGTCGGAGGGGTGGGTACTTCACATGTGCCGTCAATTGGTGCAGCCATCGATCACGGAAAAACCCAGGAACCATACTGGAAACCGCTGTTCGACGGAGTGCAGGCAGCGCGCGACTGGATGGACGAGGTCAAGCCCGACGTGGTTATCGTTGTCTATAACGATCACGCGTCGAGATTCGGTCTCGATGTCACTCCGACATTTGCAATAGGCGTCGCCGACGAGTTTCCTCCGCATGACGAGGGGTATGGACCTCGGCCTGTGCCGACGTGCTTTGGGGACCCGGCGCTGGCGTGGCACATCACCGAATCGCTGGTATTGAACGACGAAATCGATGTGACGATGGTCGGCGAGATGTCGGTAGATCACGGTCTTACTGTGCCGCTCTCGCTGCTATTTGGTCAGCCACAGCAGTGGCCCTGCCGTGTGATCCCATTGTGCGTCAATGTGATCCAGTATCCTCAGCCGACCGCCTTGCGTTGCTTCAAGCTTGGACAGGCTCTTCGCCGGGCAATCGATTCGTATGGTCCCGACATCAAGGTAGCTGTGCTTGGGACCGGTGGCATGTCGCATCAATTGCAGGGGGAGCGTGCCGGGCTCATCAACGCTCCCTACGACAATCAATGGCTCGACGACATGGTGCGTGATCCGCTGTCATTGACGAGGATCGGACATACAGAACTGTTGCGCGAGGCGGGCTCTGAAGGGCTGGAGATCATCATGTGGCTCATCATGCGCGGTGCGATGAGTGAAACGGTCCGCCTGATTCATCGTTTCTATCACGTGCCGGCATCGAACACCGCCTATGGTCTGCTTGTATTGGAGGACACTTGATCAAGCCGGTGAAAGTCGCGCTTGCCGGGGCTGGCGCATTTGGCATTCAGCATCTGGACGCCATTCAGAGCCTCGGTGTAGCCGAAGTGGTGTGCATCGTAGACGAAGACCTGCAAAAAGCCCGTGAGGTCGCGGGCCGCTACCAGATTGCACAGACAGGCACGCAACTCGAGGAGGTGCTGTCTCAGCCCGATCTCGACGCGGTTATCCTCTGCACGCCAACTCCATTGCACGCCGCTCAGGCGATCATCTGCCTGCAGGCGGGCAAGCATGTCCAGGTGGAGATTCCCCTTGCGGAGTCGCTTGACGATGCGGAAACGGTTGCACTTTGGCAGCAACGCACGGGGCTGGTCGCGATGTGCGGACATACGCGACGTTTCAACTCTGGGCATCAGTGGCTGCGCGAACGCATTCTGACTGGCGAGTTTTCGTTACGTCAGCTCGATGTGCAGACACATTTTTTGCGCCGTTTCAATACAAATGCCCTCGGGCAACCCCGGAACTGGACGGATCATCTGTTGTGGCATCACGCGGCTCATACCGTAGACCTGTTTCAGTATCAGACCCGTGAAGAGGTGATCGCCGCCAATGTGTTGCAAGGGCCGATTCATCCGAGGCTTGGTATTGCCCTCGATATGTCAATCCAGCTCAAGAGTCGCAGCGGTGCATTGTGCACGCTATCTCTTAGTTTCAACAACGATGGACCGTTGGGATCAACGTTTCGGTATATAGGCGACGGCTTGACCTACATCGCTCGCTATGACGTCTTGACCAACGGCATGGGGGAACCCCTTGATCTTGATATGGCCGAGCCGGTGCTGAGCGGAGTAGCGCGGCAAGACCAGGAATTTTTCGCTGCGATCCGCGAATGCCGCGAACCGAATGCAAGCGTCGCAAGCGTGCTTCCGTGTTACCGGGTCCTGCACCAGCTTTCCAAACAGCTAGAGTGAGCAACCGACTCACGGCTCACACTTGGCGCGCGTAATCAGCTCGCATGACGGCGTTGATACCGCAGTTGGACGAAGAAATGACTTCATGGAGGGCGTTAGCGGAAGATATCTGAATCGCGTCGTGTTGGCAGGCTCGTTAGCACTACAAAAAACAACATGAAGTACTTGTCGGCCGACAGGCAACTTTTCGCTCCTTTGCGGGTTGCCGTGTTTGACGGACGCAAACGGATCGCCGTTCGTCGTTCGTAATAAAAATAAAAAAATATCTTTTGAGGATTGGAGACATGAAACAAGTTCTGAACGCGGTGGTACTCGCATCCGCGCTGCTGGCGTCCGTGCATACCTATGCACAGGGCAGCGTGACCCTCTATGGAATTATTGATACCGGTATCGATTGGGAAAGTCAGGCGGCCAGGGCGCCGGGTCAAAAGAGCGCTTCCGGTTCTGCGGTCCGGATGACCTCATTATCCGGCTCGCTCCCGTCGCGTTGGGGGTTGCGTGGAAAAGAAAACCTCGGTGCCGGATTGAATGTCATTTTTGAACTCGAGAGTGGCTTTGCACCGAACTCAGGTGCTCTTCAAAATGGAAACCGCCTTTTTGGCCGATCGGCATGGGTAGGACTTGAAACACCGTATGGCACGGTTCGCGCGGGGCGTCAGATCAATATGACGTATATCGCGTTGATGAAGTCGACTGTCCTCGGGCCGGCCCTATATTCGTTGGCGGCGCTTGATCCGTATCTGCCCAATAGCCGCTCCGACAACACGATAAGTTACTTCAACGATTTCCATCATTTCGTCATAGGTGCCACGTACAGCACTGGCCGGGATGCTGCGAGCAGCCAGGGTAGCTCAACGGTAAATGGCGGGGCGGCATTCAACCCCGGTGCAACCAATTGTCCGGGCAATGTTCCAGGAAACTCGACAGCGTGCCGTCAGATTACGGCGCTGGCCGGTTATTGGGGTCCGGAGTACGGTCTACAGTTCGTGTACGATCAGTTGCGCGGCGGCCCGGGCTTGTTGCCAGGCAGCGTTTCTTATGATCCGTCGATGCCGTTGCTGCTCTCAAGTGCAGACCAGAAGACGACGCGATATATGGTCAGTGGCTATTTTCAGTTGGGGGAGCTTGCCTTGCGTGGCGGCGTAATCCACCGAATGACGACTGCGGCAACGGACTACCAGACCAACATTTTCTACGGCGGCGCCTCTTACATGCTCAAGCCAGATATCGCGCTGGACGCGGAGGTATCGAGGATCGCCACAACGGATCACAAGAATGCCAACTACTACGTGATGCGCGCGACGTATCTCCTGTCGAAAAGAACATCCGTCTACACGATGCTCGGCTTCATGCAGAACAGCAGTCGTGCGTCCTATTCCGTTGGGGCGGGTTACTCCACGGTGGCGAACGCGAAACAGGTCGGTGTTCTTCTCGGCATTCAACAGCGTTTCTAAAAAGGGTGTCCCATGGTTTCTGGCGAGGCCATGGAATCTATGCTGTTGCGGGTGTCACCCGTCGATGGCTCTCTCGACGTCTCCATGAAATTGCACGAGTTGCTGTCGAACGACGTCGCGTACTAACGAAGTACCTTGCGCAATCAGGGAGTCGTTGAGCGCACGCACCGGCGTCGCAACGGAAAGACTGCATTTCAAAATTGGCTTGCGAATGCGATGCAGTCGCAGTTTGGAGTCTCCGATGCAGGGGTGCACGCCACTCAACGGGATCACGGCGCTTCCGTAACCTTTGCGGACCAGTTCCAGTATCGCCGTCAGGTTTTCGATCTCGTGCACAACCTGCGGCGTCAGGCCGAGCGAGGCCATGGCGGTCGCCAGTGCCGCGTGCACCGCATTATTGGTGCCCGCTGTCACGAGCGGGAGTGTCGCCACGTCTGCGAGCGCAAGGGAGCGCGGCAGCGCTCTTCCAGCGCGCTGGGTCAGTGGCCCAGAGACAAGGTACAACTCCTCGTCGGCTAGCAGGCGTAATTCGGCGGAATCGCTAGGCGGTTGGTTATAGACCACTGAACAGTCGAGCTTGCCCGTGCCGACCATATCGACCAGACTCGCCGATAGACCGTCGACGGTGCGCAGTGTCACTTCTGGCAAGTGCTCGCGGAAGGCATCAATCAGCGGGACGACGACTGTGCGTGCAAGGCTGGGGGGTAGTCCGAGCACGAGGTTACCCTGCGCCGGCCCAACACTGCCTCTGACCGCGCGTTCCGCTAGCGCGACCTGACGCAGGACCATGGGAACGTGGTCAAGCAGCCTCTGACCGGCGTCGGTCAGGACAAGGCCGCGGCCGTTGCGCCGGAATAGCTCGGTGCCAAGCTCTGCCTCGAGCTGCGCGACCTGACGGCTCAGTGCCGCCTGGGTCAACCCAAGCACGCTGGCGGCCCGCGTCAGGTTGCCGATCTCAGCGATGCGCGAGAAATGCTGAAGCTGTTTTATTTCCATTTGCCAGTCCCATCAAAAATGTATATCAGATATGCGGACAATGTGGTTTCTTTAGGTCAGATATCACTATATCTTAACACTCATGGACACCGAGTGAACTGGCAATGTCTCTGCAGCGATGGATCACTTTATGGCGGCGTGGCCGCACTGTTATCAGGAGCGGCCTGCTCGGCTCGTTTCTGACCTGCCTGGCGGGCACGCTGTTCAATGCATTCGTTGACGGTCACTTCGAGGTGTTGGGAACAGCGGGGCTCATGCGGAGGCTGGCCATCGGGTATGCCGGATCGGCTGTGGTGGTAGTGCTTGCATTCCCGCTTCTGTCGGGACGTCCGCGTCGCAGGAGTCCGGACGGCGGCGCATAGGTGACGCCTGTCCCAGCCGGGTGCGCCCGCCTTTTACGTCTTGCCCTTTGAACAAAACACAGGAGACATTATGGACACCTCCACACATCCGATCACCATCAAGCCACGGCCGCGCGGAGCCGATCGCTATCAGTATCTGACGCAGACCAATGCGGGTACGCCCGCAGGCGAATTGCTCCGGCGTTACTGGCAGCCAGTGGCGTTGATCGATTCGTTGCCCCCCGGCGCTGCACCACAGCCCATTCGTATCATGGGCGAAGACCTGGTGTTGTTTCGCGATGACGATGGTCATGTCGGTCTGATCGACCGGAAGTGTGCTCACCGCTGCACGGACCTCGCGCTGGGCCGTATTGAATCTGGCGGTATCCGTTGTCCTTATCATGGCTGGCTGTTCGATGTGAACGGCCGCTGTCTTGATCAGCCCGCCGAAGCTTCCGCTGCCGCCAAAGACCGGATCCGGATGAAGTCATATCCGCTTCATGAGGCGGGCGGCGCGTTCTGGGCGTATATGGGTCCAGGCGAACCACCGCTTTTTCCGAATTATCCGGCGCTCGCGGGCGGTAGCGAGTATCGCTACACGACGCGCTGGTTCGGGGACTGCAACTGGATGCAGGCGAGCGAAGGCAATATCGATCCTGTTCACACGTCTTATCTGCATCAGTTGGAACTGTCGAGCGCGGACATGCAAGCCCGCTGGGGCGTGTTTTCCAATCAGGCGAGGCCCGAGCTGGCTGTCGAAGATACACGCTTTGGCGTGAGGCTCTATACCCTGCGCAAGATTGAAGGCACTGATCGGTCGTCAATCCGCATCACCAATTTCGTGATGCCTAACGCCTGCGCTGTTGGTGGCTTCGAAGGCTATCTCGGTGACGGTGGGGTCACGATGCTGTGGGACGTTCCTATCGATGACGAACATCACTGGCGCTGGGAGTTCATTTTTCATCGCAGCGGCAAACTCGATAAGGCCGCGCTCGCGGAACAATACGAATCCGAAAAAGCCGAAGGCGACCGTATGCGGCGCGCCAAAGACGACCTGTATTCACAGGATCGCGAATCGATGAAGCGTCAGGCTTACCTGGGTCTGGGCGAGTGTTTTTCGGTGCATGACATTGCGATTACGCAGTCGCAAGGGACGATCCACGATCAGACCGGCGAACACCTCTCGTCGTCCGATATTGCCATCGTACGAGCGCGCCGGATGCTAGACGAGGCGGCTCAGGTCGTAGCGGAAGGGGGAGATCCTCGCGGTGTAGTTCGCCGCCAGGAAGACAACGATTTCCGGGACATGGTCGTGATAACGGGAGAGATTGGCGCTGGGGAGTCGAAGGAAACGTATTGCGCTGGTTACAGCGAAAGTGCCGAGCTGTTCAGTTTGCAACCGCGCACGACTTAAGGAAACGTCCACGCGTCTCGCCAGGTTTTCCGGCGGGACGCAATTACTCTTTGCCGCAATGACGTCGTCGTTGTGTGACCTGACTTTTCCTGACGTATCTTTGCCATGAATACCATCCCCGTTCGAGTCGTTGCTGCCGAAGTCATTGCAGAGGGAATCCGCCTGTTGAAACTCTCGTCGCAGGACGGATCTCCGCTGCCTACATGGGAGCCGGGTTCGCATATCGATGTGCATCTTGATCCGGGAGTGATCCGGCAGTACTCTCTGTGCGGTTCGTGTACCGACACATCGACGTACGAGATCGCCGTCAAGCGGGAGCCCGAATCGCGCGGCGGCTCGAAGTTTGTCCATGAATCGTTGGGTGTCGGCAGTCAATTGAGCATCTCTGCGCCGCGGAATCATTTCACCACTAGTACTGAAGCTGATCACAATCTGCTGGTGGCGGGCGGTATCGGCATTACGCCGATTATCAGCATGGCGCGACAGTTCCACCGCCAGGACCGTGCGTTCGAATTACTGTATTTCACCCGCTCTGAAACTCACACGGCATTCCGCGACGAACTGGCCAGTGGGCCGCTCAATAGCTCGTGCCGGCTGCTATTCGGCCTGGAACGCGATGCTGTCGAGGCGACGTTGGACGATGCGCTGCGCAACCGTCATGACGGAAGTCATCTGTACCTGTGCGGACCTCAGCCTTTCATGGACACGGTCCGCGCGGTCGCCGCGCGTCACGGTTGGCCAGACGACGCCGTTCATCTCGAGTATTTTGCCGCTGCGGCGCCATTAGACGCCGAGCCGCAAACGTCGTTCGACGTCAGGCTCGCACGCTCGGAGAAGACTTTCACGATCCCGGCTGACAAGACGATTGTCGACGTGCTGCGAGAGCATGGAACTGACGTCGAGACGTCCTGCGAACAAGGAGTGTGCGGGACATGCATTGTGAAGGTGCTGGAAGGATGCCCCGACCATCGTGACTACTTTCTGACCGCACAGGAACACGCGAAGGGAGATTGCATGGCGATGTGTGTATCCCGTTCGCTTACGAAGTTGCTGGTGGTCGATTTGTAATTCGGAGCCCGCCGTTAAGGGCAAAACTCAATAAAAAAGACTGGAGACAACGATGTCAAAGCGCTTTGGCAGGACCGGCTGTGTGCGCGCGCTAACCGCGAGCGCCCTTGTAATACTCCCCGTGAAGCATGCAGTGGCTGTCGACGGCATCGCGCTTAGCGGGTCCAATGTCCTGTCCGCCGGTATGGGCGGAACTTCGATCGCGTATCCGCAGGACAGTACAGCCGCGGCCGACAATCCTGCCGGCATGGGGCTAGTCGGATCGCGCACCGACTTCGGCCTTCAGCTTCTTGAGCCGTTGACAGACTTCAACTACGGAAGTGCCTCCAACAGGCTGCATAGCGGAAAAGTATATCCGGTTCCCAACGGTGGCGCGAACTGGCAGATTTCGCCGCGGCTCACGTTGGGCGTCTCGCTGTTCGGCGTTGGTGTGGGCACGAGCTATGGCCGACCCGCGCTCCCGATTGCCGGTGCCGGAGTGGCTCAATCGAGCTTGCAGACCGCAATCGCTGCGCCGACTGTCACGTACAGAATTACTGAACACAACATCGTCGGTTTCAGTCTGGCGCTGGCCTACCAGCGATTTTCTGCGAATGGCGCCATTGTCCCCATGAGCGACGGGACACTCCAGCCGCTGCCTTCGCACGGTGTGTCGAACGCGTTCGGCTACGGAGCACGGGTCGGTTACATCTGGCAACCGACGCCTGCTTTCACCTTTGGAGCAAGTTACGCCTCGCGCATCCGGATGAGTAAGCTCGCCGGCTACAAGGACGACCTGCTGGCGGCTGGCGGCGGCCGCATCGATATCGGCGCCCAATACGGCGTCGGCATTGCCTACAGGATCATACCGAGCGTGACACTGGCGGCAGACTGGTTACATATGGAGTTTTCCAATACGGTAATCGGCTCCGCGCAAGGATTCGGCTGGCAAAACCAGGACTTCTTCCGCGTCGGTGCGGCGTGGGACGTCAATTCGCGGTGGACGCTGCGCACGGGGTTCTCACGCGGCAATCATCCGATCGGACCGTCAGTGGTCGCGCAGAATCTGCTTTCCGCGATGCCGGTCTCAACATCGGTTTCCGTCGGCACGACGTACCGGTTGAACAGGACCGATGAAGTGAGCGGAGTGTTCGAATATGGATTCCCTGTCACGGTGACCGGAGCCGGCGCCAGTACCGGGTTCAGTGAACGAACGAGAACCGAGGTCGTCGGCGTCAGTTTTGGGCACCGCTTCTAGGGCGCATGCCTCAGCGAAGCGATGCCGGCCAGACCGGTTGTCTTATCCCGCCACGAAAAAAGCAGTTAATACCAGGAGAACCCATGCCTACGTTTCCGTTCGACCCGAAATCCGAACTGACCCACGACGTCCTATCCCGCTTTTACATTGATGGGCAGTGGGTGAAAGCCGTGTCCAACGCATCGGTCTCACTTGTGGCGCCCTCGACCGGGCAGGCCTTTGCATCGGTCCCCCTTGCGAACACCCAGGATGTTGACAAGGCTGTCGAGGCTGCGCGAAGGGCGTTCGATAACGGGCCATGGCCACGCATGACCGGCCCGGAGAGGGCGGCTTGCCTGCGAAGGATGTCCGCGGCGCTGGCGTCGCGCATGCAGCTTCTGTCGCGTATCTGGACTGCGGAAGTCGGCGCGCCCGTCTGGTTCGCGGATATGTTCGTGCCCACGGCGACGGCAATGCTTGACTACTACGCCGACCTTGCATCGACGTTCGCTTTCGAGGAAAGTCGGCCGACGCGCAATGGCGCGGCCAGCATTATCCGGCAGCCCGTCGGCGTTGCCGCGCTGATCGCGCCGTGGAATGCGCAGTTGCCAATTCTGTCTTACAAGCTGGGTGCGGCACTGGCTGCAGGCTGCACGGTGGTGGTTAAAGCACCGCCTGAAACGCCGTTCGACGCACTCGTCGTCGCACAATGTGCGCATGAGGCAGGCCTCCCGCCGGGCGTGCTGAACGTGATTACTGCCGATGCAGACGGTGGCGCGCATCTGGTAGCCAAGCGGGAAGTCGACAAGGTCAGCTTCACTGGAAGCACAGCGACAGGAAAAGTGATTGCCAAGACTTGCGCAGACCGGCTCGCGAGAGTGACGCTCGAACTGGGCGGAAAATCCGCCGCCATCGTTCTGGATGACGCGGAACTGAATCCGACGCTCGCCGCGCTAGTGCCGTTCACAATGCCGTTCTCCGGCCAGATCTGCTTCGCGCAGACAAGAATCCTGGTTCCGCGCACGCGCGAGCAGGAGTTCGTCGAAGCCTATAGCGCGGTCATTGGCTCTCTCAAGGTAGGGGACCCCTGGGACATGGCCACGCAGGTTGGCCCGCTCGCGAGCCGCCGTCAGCTCGACCGGGTGCTCGGATACATCGAGGCGGGGCGTAAGGAAGGGGCGCGGATCACGACGGGCGGTGCCCGGAGCCCTCGATTCGAACTAGGGTTCTTCGTCGAGCCTACGGTGTTCGCAGGCGTGACAGCCGACATGACGATTGCCCGCGAAGAAATTTTCGGCCCCGTCGCGTCGATCATCGCGTACGACGACGTCGACCAGGCGGTGGCATTGGCGAACGACACCGACTTCGGACTGAGCGGTACGGTGTTCACCAGCGACGTCGAGCGCGGTTATGCAATGGCGCGGCGGATCAGAACCGGCAACGTTTCGGTGAACGGACTGGAGATGGCGCCTAACGTGCCGTTTGGCGGCTTCAAGCAATCGGGGATCGGCAGAGAGGGCGGTCCGGAAGGCTTGCATGCATTCCTGGAAGACCAGGCGATATATCTTCCTGCAGGTTCGCCGCGCGCGCGGCAGGAGTGACGTGATGGACTACGACTACATTGTGGTCGGCGCCGGGAGCGCTGGCTGCGTGACGGCGAGCCGACTGGTTCGCGAGTGGCGGGCGAAAGTACTGTTACTGGAAGCGGGGCCGCCAGCCAACAGCGCCCTTATCCGTATGCCAGCCGGGACGTTCAAGATGCTGTTCAACGGTAGCCCTTATATCAAGCGCTACGCGTCGGGCCAGCAGGCGTCGCTGGGCGGTCGCACGGTTTCCATTCCGCAGGGCAACGTTGTCGGCGGCGGCAGCTCCGTGAATGCGATGGCCTATACCAGAGGATCGCGTACCGACTACGAACGCTGGGTCGCCGCTACTGGCGATACGGGTTGGTCGTGGGAGGGATTATTGCCGTATTTCCGCAAACAGGAGGGCAATCAGCGACTCGACAACGAGGCGCACGGCGCGGACGGCCCACTGAAGGTTTCGGACCCGTTGTACAAAGCCGATGTGGCGGACCGGTTTGTGCGCGCCATGCAACGCCAGGGCTTACCGTTCGCAGCGGATTTCAATGCCGGAACGCTGCGCGGAGTCGGGTACATGCAGACGACTACGCACGGGGGGCAACGCTGCAGCGCTGCAGATGCGTTTCTTGCGCCCGTCATGTCGGATCCGCTGCTGTCCCTGATCACACAAGCCAATGTGCACCGCATTATTTTCGAAGGAGAACGGGCGGTCGGTGTCGAATACTCCGCAGGCGGTGCGCTCGTGCAGGCGCGGGCGTCATCTGAAGTGATCGTCTGCGCCGGCGCTTTTGCGACGCCCAAACTGCTGATGTTGTCGGGCATCGGTCCCGCCGCCCATCTGCGCGAACACGGCGTGGAGGTGCGGGTCGACTCGCCGGGCGTGGGCGAAAACCTGCAGGACCATAACGTCGCGGTGGTCTCCATGACCACGCACGGGCAGCACGGTTACTTTGGCGAAGATCGCGGGGTACGTGCTCTGTGGAATGGATTGCAATACCTCGCGTTCCATAATGGCCCTATTGCGTCGAACGGCGCGGAAACTATGGCATTCGTGAACCTCAGAGTCCCGGACGGCGAACCGGACCTGCAGCTTTATTGCGTTGGGGTAATGTGGCCCGATCCGCAGGCTCCAAAGCCGTCCCATGGCATGACGCTGATGGCAAATCTTGTCCGGCCGCGCTCGCGCGGAACAGTGCGACTGAAATCGGCCGACCCGACAGACGATGCATTGGTCAATCCCAACTGGCTCCAGGATGACGAAGACACGAAGCGGCTCGTCGAAGCGATCCGGTATCTGAGACGAGTCGCGGCTCATGAACCTTTCGCGTCTATCGTAAAGGCCGAAGTGGGGCCGGGGCGCCAGCTCCAGTCAGACGACGAACTCTCCGGGTACATCAGACGGACCACGGAATCCAACTATCATCCGGTCGGCACATGCAGGATGGGACATCCTGACGATCCGATGGCGGTTCTGACGCCGGATCTCAAAGTGAAAGGCGTCACCGGGCTGCGTGTGTTCGATGCATCGATGATGCCGTCGATCATCAGCTCCAATACGAACGCGACGGTAATGGCGGTCGCGGATCGAGCGGTGGACATCATGATGTCGAGCGCAACCGTGGTATCTGCGGCGCGCGACCGTTCGCATGCGGTGCACGCCGGGTGAAACCATGACAGCCATCCGGGACGCTGCGAGCGATCTTTGCGAGGTGCAAACATGACGTCAAACGGACGCCGTCCACTCGTTATGGTGGCACTTGATGGGAACGTTGAATACGTGAACGACACATTCGTGAAATCGCTCGGGTGGTCCCGCGAAGCCGTGCTCAATGCGCCAGCGTCGTCGCTACTTGCGGATATACCTAAGGCCGTCCTGCTCGATCTCCAGAAGACCGTGCGAGCCAATCGCCCATGGATTGGATTCCTCGCTTACCGAACGGTGACTGGTGAGGTTTTTTGGGCCCGATCGAACCTGATGCCCAGCCGTTCC
The DNA here is from genome assembly GCF_031456815.1 of Paraburkholderia strydomiana. Taxonomy (NCBI): domain Bacteria; kingdom Pseudomonadati; phylum Pseudomonadota; class Betaproteobacteria; order Burkholderiales; family Burkholderiaceae; genus Paraburkholderia; species Paraburkholderia strydomiana. Next base: position 75,091 of record NZ_JAVDVL010000017.1, on the reverse strand, counting down.
GGAAAACGGGCAATTGCGATGATCGAACCCATCGAACTTGCCGAAGCCGCCGACGTAGCCCACGCCTACCGAATGATCGGTGACGGCAGCAGGGACTGGTCTATACACGGCGGAAGAGTTCGGAAGAAAAGATGGTTCGGTTGGCCGTCCAACGCCATACGCGTAAGTTTGCGTTGGAAGATTGCGAGCATCGCGCTCGGGCTGTTGCTGGCATCGTTTTCGGCGTGCATCGCATCTTCCAATGGAATACGTCCGGAAGCTATATGCGCCGTACTGCTTTCAGTCTTCGGCATTGCCGGTTGGCTTTTGACAAGGATGGTCTATCGGCCTTTGCGCGAAATTACCCGGGTGGCTATTGGTCTGGCGGCAGGACAACTCGACATTGCGCCTGGCTTGCCGCGTGATGACGAATTAGGGGACGTCCTGCTGCTACTCAACCAGGCGATCCTGAACTTGCGGACAACGGTAGCCGATGTGCGTGACGGAGTGATCCAGGTATCCTCGGGGACGGAGACGCTTTCTGGCGGAAATCGTGACCTGTCGGCACGTACCGATCAACAGGTTAGTAGTATTCAGAATACTGCAGCTAGTGTCGAGCAGCTCAACGCGACGATTTCGAACAATACGGAGGCGGCCAGGGAGGCAGATCGGCTTGCGCAGGAATCCACGGTTGTGGCACGTGCGGGAGGAGAGATAGTCGAGAGACTGGCCGAGATCATGCGGCAGGTTGATGCATCCAGCTCAGAAAGCGGGAGCATACTGGGTGTGATCGATGGGATCGCGTATCAGACCAACATTCTTGCTCTAAACGCCGCAGTTGAAGCGGCTCGTGCGGGACCAGGCGGGCGCAGCTTTGCGGTCGTGGCCGCTGAGGTGAGGGCTCTTGCTCAGCGAAGCGCGGCGGCCGCCAATGAAATCCGTAGCCTTGCCACAAATAGCGTAAATCTGGCCCAGGAGGGCCGCGGCGTCGCAGAAAGAGCCGGCGCGAAAATGCGGGAAACGGAGGCCGCCGTAACCACAGTCTGCAACCTGATTGGTGAGATAAAGGATGCGTGTTCCGAACAACGGCATGGCATGGTGCAGATCGAAGAGGCAATAACAGCGATTGACGTTACGACGCAACAGAATTCGGCACTGGTGGACACGGTTGCATCGATCTCCGAAGAGATCCGTCTGAAAGCGGCCGGCGTCGCGCAAGCCGTCTCCCTCTTCGACATCTGACCTGACGCCTGGCGTAGATCGCGAGAGACACCGTTTCACAGCTTGAAAGACCGCGAGAGCGCCTCTCCAGTGAATCCGGTGCCTTAAAGGCATTCGTCATGCCTCATGGGAAAATTTTTCGGCAGGAAGGCTCGCGAGATGGATACAGGTGCTAGCGTTAAGAACGAATTCTTCGAGGCCGACATCCGAAATGCGGCCCATACCGGCGAACCGGACGACAGCGACGCACGGTTGGCCACCGAGGAGGGATCGCAGGTCTGCCAGGTGCGGCATATTCCGGAGAAGAAGGCGGAGGGCAATGTTGTCGGCGTACTCGGCGTCGCGCGCGGTGTGACTAACTTGAAAGCGACGGAATGCGCACGGCGTGGGAGCGGGGCCACCTTTCATACTTTGGCTCAGCATGCCCCAGAGATGATCGTCCGTTACGACTGCAGTTGTCGTTGTTGCTATGCCGACCCTAGGTTCGAACGGGTCAGCGGCGTCAGCGCATCCGATGCAGTGGGAAAAACGCCCGCTGAGTTATCGACCAAGGCGATGCCGGCGTTGCAAATGATCACTGGAACGCTTAAGCAGGTAATGGCGAGCGGGATCGGCGCCAAGATGGACCTCATCCTGGAGAGGGCCGGAAAGTCGGTCGGCTGGCACGTAAGCGCGGTTCCCGAGCCAGATGCTGGTGGAGAAATACGGGGGGTGCTGACGATATGGACTGACATCGTAGAGCGGATGGAGGCCGACGTCCGATTGCGCGACTCGTATGCTCTGTTGCAGGAGTTGACATCGCGACGGGAAACAGCGCGGGAGGAAGAGCGCAGGCGCATTGCCCGCGAGATGCACGATGAGCTGGGGCAACAACTGACGGCGCTGCGCATGGGTGTGTCGGCAATGCGTATGGAGTTCGCGACAGGCAACCCGGCGCTTCTGGGTCGTTTTCAGAATCTGTTGGGCCTCGCGGACGGGACGATGCAGGTGGTGCGCAACGTGATTGCATCGCTGCGGCCAGCCGCGCTCAACGCTGGCATTGTCGCGGCACTGGAGTGGCAGGCTGCTGAGTTCTCCCGAGATGGCCGTGTGACCTGCAGGCTAAACATCGCCGACGACAATCTGGTCCTGGACGAGGCGCGAGCGGTGGCGCTGTTTCGCATCGTACAGGAGGCGCTGACGAATGTTGCGCGCCATGCTCAGGCAAACCAGGTCACCATTTCGCTCAAGAAAGTCGCCCGTCACTGGATTCTCAAAATATGTGACGACGGGCACGGGTTCGATCCGATGGCGAACAGTATGAAATCGTTCGGGCTGGTTGGTATGCAAGAGCGCGCGCACATGCTGGCTGGCGAAATCTCGGTTCTCAGCGCGCCGGGACGGGGTACGTCGATTACCGTGCGCATACCGGTAGACGACACTGCGCGCACTTGAGCGGAGGGACTGTGGCTGCTGGCTCGCGCCGTGTCAGACCAACATTCTTGTTCTAAACGCCGCAGTTGAAGTGGCTCGCGCGGGACCAGGCGGGCGCAGCTTTGCGGTCGTGGCCGCCGATGTGAGGGCTCATGCTCAGCGAAACGCAGCGGCCGCCAATGAAATCCTTAGCCTCGCCATAAATAGCATAAATCTGGCGCGAGAGGGCCGCAGAGTCGCGGAAAGAGCCGGCGCGAAAATGCGGGGAACGGAGGCCGCGGTAACCACAGTCGGTGAGAAAGGATGCTTGCTCCGTACGACGGCATGACATGATGCAGATCGGAGAAGCCATAACAACGATTGACCGAGCCTGCCAGAATTCGTGTGACGAGGTCATGAGACGACAACGCAAATAACGTCCTATGACCGAAGCAACCGTGACCAGGAAGAGCAAGAACCAGAAAGCGCCGAAGCCGTTCGCCGACGAGTTGACCGACCAACTGCTGGCGCAGATTCAGAACGGCGACGCCGAGTCGATTTTCGGCGAATCGGGCGTCGCATGGCAACTGAAGAAGCAACCAGCCGAGCGCATACTGGGGGTGGAGCTGACCCATTATCTCGAGAGCGAAGTGGAGCAAAGGCACGGAAGACAATCGTCGCAACGGGAGCAGCCCGAGGACCGTTCTGACGCCCAATGGGAAATTGAAGCTGGATATTCCACGTGACCGACAGTCGACGTTCAAGCCGCAATTGGTGGGAAATATCAGCGCCGACTGGCCAGTTTCGACGACCACATTATCAGCATTTGCGCGTGCGGCATGGGCGTGCGTTAGATCCAGGGCCATTTGCTGGCCCAATCGTGTATTTCGACGCGCTGCGGCTGAAGATCCGCGGCGAAGGGACGGCTAGAGCAAGGCGGTGTATCTCGCGCTGGGCATTCGGGCCGGCGGCCGCAAGCAAGAGCTGGGTTTGCGGATTGAACAAACTGAGGGTGCGAAGTTCTGGCTGAGGGTCTTCATCGAACTGAAGAACCCGCTTTGCACGAATTCTGATCGCCGTCGTCGACGGCTTGCGGTTTCCCGGAAGCGATCGAGGCAGTCTATCCGGCGCCCCAGGTCCAAATCTGCATCGTGCATCTAATCCGCAATTCGCTGAATCTGGCGAGCTGGAAATACCGCAAACTGCTGGCTGCCGCGATCAATCCGATCTACCAGGCCCAGGCGGCGGCAGCGGCGCTCGACGCCTTTGCGCAAAGCGAGTGGGGTCGCAAACTTCCTATCGTCGCGGCCATGTGGCATCGCCAAGGCGAGCAGGTGATCCTCTTCTTCGCCTATAACCCGAGGTACGTCGAATTGTACACACGACAACGCAATCGGGAGCATGCACATGCAGTTGCGCAAGATCGTCAAGAACCGCGGCCACTTTCCGGGTGGCGAAGCGGCCAGCAAACTGCTGTACCTGGCCTTGCGCAACATCGAAAAGGACTGGAGGATGCCACCTATCACCTGACGGCAAGCAATCAATCAATTCGCCAATGTGTTCGGCGAGCGATTTACCGCCGCCCTCAGCTGAGTTTTTCAACCGACCTCAGCACACAAAGTTTCTGACAGCGCTCCCAATTGACGCGACGACGCAACAGAATTCGGCACAGCCGGACGCCGTTGCCTCGATCTCCGAAGATATCCATCAAAAAGCGGCCGGTGTCGCGCAAGCCGTCTCGCTCTACGACATCTGACATAAGGCCAGGCTAGATCGGGCCACGCACCGGATCACAGCTTGAAAGACCGCGGCAGCGCCTCTCCATATTTCTTGAAAAGGCGCGCGAGATACGACGGTGAATCAAGGCCAACCGCAGCAGCGGCCGCAACCACTGTCATGTCGGGTGCCTGTAGCAGCACAGCCGCGCGGCGCACACGCTGCCGCGATTGGTATTCGACGATCGAATTACCCACCTCTTCTCGAAACATCCGTGTCAGCGTGCGCCGAGACAGGCTGAACTCGTAGGCGATACGATCGAGCCCGACCGAACGATCTAGTGTTGAGTCGAGATACGTCTGGATATCATTCACGAGTTCCCGGCGAGCTTGTGCGGCCGACAAGGGCGCCCGTTCCACCATCAACCCCGCTTCGACGCACGTGGCGGCCACCATTCTCGCCGTCAGTTCCTTGCGATAGATTGCGAGATCGCCGCCTTCACGGCTGCCGGTCTCGGTTGCGAGCCGCACCGCTTTAAGCAACGGCAATGGAGCAGACCGGGTCGATATCTGCGTGCAGGAAAGCGCTCCCTGCGCTTTGCGTTCGCAATACCCGACGAAATCGCTCGCGACATAGACAGCGATGTGCTCCTGGTCAGCTTGGTAGGCACGTGTGTCGTGAAGACGTCGCGGCGGGACCATGACGAACGACATCGGCGCCACCCACAACGGAGCAGCGTTCGGTTCCACATTGATGATCAGTTGGCCTGTACGGGGCAGCAGGAACATGTACTCATCATGCTCGTGTGGTTGCGTGCGGTAATTGCCGACAGAAATCTCACGGACATCGGCGACTCGATCTCCGGACAAGTGGCTATGCGTGGTCGGATAGTGCTTCATGGAATCGGCCTCGAGGCACTGAAACGGTGCGCGACCGCTAGAGAAGCGGCCTTTGAAGGCTGCGCATCGAGACAGGCGGCCAGTATAACGGTTAAAGCTTGGCACGCGCGCACGGAGATCTTCCTGAGCAGCCAGCTATTCGGGAAAAACCGGATGGGTCCGGAAACCAGTACGGTGGGGGACGCAAGCGCTTGGCCCGATCGTGCGAATGCCGGTGCCCGATAGGCTGCGAAACTTTTTTTTTGCTTCGGCATGCTGGCGACATTTACTCGCTGGAGCCTGTTGATGACCTTTGTAAAAGACGCATCCGTCTCACCATATTCATTCAACGCCGCATTTCCACCTCGCGGGAATCTTCACTTCGTGCGTGTCTTTCCGTCGGGGCCCGGTGGCGGCAATCCCGCTCCGGTCGTTCTGGATGCAGACGCGATGCCCGCCGATGCGATGAAGGCGATCGCCGCGCACTATGGCCACGAAAGCGCATTCGTTTGCATGCCGCACGATGCGGCAAACACTATGCGCCTTCGCTTTTTCGTTCCTGAGCACGAGATGGAGATGTGCGGTCATGCGACGCTGGGCGCTTTGTGGTTACTGCGCAGGCTCGGCCGTTGGACGTCGCGCGTTGCAACTCTGGAAACGCTCAGCGGTATTGTCGACGCCCGTTACTGCGAACACACGCAATCGATTGCCGTGAGTCAGCCGAAAGGCAGCGTTGTACCGGTCGGCGATGAAACGCTGCGTGCCAGGATATGCGACGTGCTGCGCATCAACGTCGAGGAACTGGATTCACTCGGCATTGTGAACGCGACGACGAGCCGGACCAAGACGCTAATCCCGGTCCGCTCGGTACAGCGCCTTAATTCACTGACGCCGTCGCTCGACGATGTTCAGGAGTTGTGCGATGCACTGGGGTCAACAGGGCTGTATCCGTTTGCCGTAGAAAGCGCAGAGCCGTTAAACGTGCATGCCCGCCAATTTCCACGCTCGTCTGGCTACCCGGAGGATGCGGCGACCGGTATCGCTGCAGCCGCGATGCTCTACGGCGCATTGCATTACCGTCTTCTTGCACATGGAGCATCGGATATGATCGTGCACCAGGGCTATGCAATGGGAAAGCCATCGTGCATTCTCGTTCGAATGCGAATTCCCGGCGACCCTGACGCCGGCTGCTGGATCAGCGGGGCGGTGGAGAGCACGACGTTGGAGCCGGTGCAATGAAGCTCTTCAACAACCAGGAAATCGCCGCTCATCTGGACGTATCTTCAGCATCTGAAGCAATTCGCGCCGCTTATCTCGACCTCGCCAGCGGCGCTGCCGCGATTCAGCCACGAGCGCGCATTGGTCTCGGCGACGTGAAGTTCAGCGCAATGAGTTCCATGCTGGGATCGGCGCGGACAGCTGCAATCAAGATGTATACAACCATCGATGGACAATTTCGCTTCTATATCGGATTGTTTTCACTGATAGATGGTGCGTTCGTCGCGATGTTCGAAGGCGATGCTATCACTGGCATACGCACTGCCGCGACTACGGCGCTCGCTGCCCAACATCTTGCGCGCGCTGGCAGCCGAAGTCTGGGCTTGTTTGGAAGCGGCTTGCAGGCTCGAGCGCATGCCGAGGCGTTCGCCGAACGGGACGGCTTGCGCGAAGTACTGATTCACAGTCACGACGGCAAGAGCGCGAGCGCACTCAGCGATATTCTTCGACGCCAGTTTGATCTCGACGCCCGGGTCGTGGAGCCGGAAGAGGCGGCCGGTGCAGACATCGTGGTGCTCGCAACGCGCGCTTCCGAACCAGTGATTAAAGGGGAGTGGCTTCGACCGGGCTCGTTCATCGCAAGTATCGGTGCGACGCGTCCCGAGCAGCGCGAAATTGACGACGCATCGCTGTCCGCGGCGTCCCGCATCGTCGTCGACTGGATGCAGCAGACGCCATACGAAACCGGCGATCTTCTGCGGCCGCCGCGCGCTCTGATCGAGAGTAAGCCGATGGTCGATCTGTCGTCGGTCATAGGCGCCAACGAGTACCGTAACGCCAATGCCGCAGACATCGTGATCTACAAGGCCGTCGGCATAGCGCTGCAGGACGCAGCTGTCGCCTGGCTGGCCTACACGCGACTCACCTCCTGAAACGTCTCGCCAATGTTCCCTCCTTACGGAGATATTCGGAGTCACCTGTGAAATTTCCTCTCACTGCACGTATTCTCGCTGGCATGTTGCTCGGTATCGTAACCGGCGTAATTTGTCACGCGACGTTGCCCGGCACAGACGCCACTGCCCAGTTCGGTGGCTATTTCGCGCTGCTCGCACAGTTGTTTCTGCGGCTGATAAAAATGATCATTGCGCCACTCGTGTTCTGCACACTTGTGATCGGCGTGACAAAAATCGGCGATGTGCGCGCAGTCGGACGCATTGGACTCAGAACGCTGGGTTGGTTTCTGGTCGCCTCATTTTTTTCGCTGGCGTTTGGCGCGCTGATTGCCAACTGGCTACATCCGGGGAGCGGTCTCAACTTGCCGTTACCGGCGTCAAACGCGTCTTCCGGACTGAATTCGGGCGCGCTGTCATTGAAAGAGTTTGTCGTACACCTCGTTCCCGCCAGCATCGTTCAGGCCATGGCCGGCAACGAAATCCTGCAGATCGTCGTGTTCGCGGCTTTTTTTAGTATCGGCCTCACGGTGATCGGCGATAAGGCGCAACTTGTCGTGCAACTGCTGGATCAGATTGCGCACGTGATGTTGAAAGTGACGGGTTACGTGATGGCGCTGGCACCGTTTGCTGTATTCGGCGCTATCGCAAGCGTGGTGACGACGCGCGGCCTATCGGTGCTCATCACATACGGCCGGTTCATGGGCGAGTTCTATGCAAGTCTGATTGCCCTGTGGTTTCTACTAGTCTTGGCCGGTAGTTTGTTGCTTGGGCGTAGAGTGTTTGCGCTCGTGCGTCACATGCGCGTTCCGATGCTGATCGGTTTCAGCACGGCGAGCAGTGAGTCGGTGTACCCTAAGACTCTGGAGCAGCTCGCACGATTTGGCGTCCCCGAACGGATCGCAAGCTTTGTATTGCCGATCGGCTACTCGTTCAATCTCGATGGCACCATGATGTACTGCACGTTTGCGACGCTTTTCATCGCGCAGGCTTATGGTGTCCATCTTTCATTCGCACAGCAACTGTCGATGCTTGCGATCCTTATGTTGACGAGTAAAGGCATGGCGGCAGTGCCTCGTGCATCGCTGGTTGTGATCGCCGCGACACTCGGTCAGTTCAATATTCCCGAGGCGGGGCTCCTGTTAATCATGGGCGTTGATCATTTTCTCGATATGGGGCGTACGGCGACCAACGTGCTCGGTAATGCTATCGCTTCGGCAGCCGTGGCGAAATGGGAAGGAGTGCTTGCGCCGTCGTCGCTTGAGGCGGTTGTAATCCAAGATGCTGGTGAGCATCACGAGAATGAACTGCGTACTGGCGATGAAACGGTTGTTGCGAATGTTTGACGCGGATATCGCGTTGGAACGATCTGATTTACGTATTGCTCGCCGGTTCCGGTGACTTGCCTGTTGCTGGCACTAACATGGCTTTCGATCCGTCGGCGCCTGCCGTCTGATAGCACGCCCTCTGTCGGTCCATCCCGATTCGGCATGGAACACATTCAGCTTTGAGGGTGGTGCTTCCCTTCGCTGAATTCCATACTGGCTTTCAAGCTGGCCGGCTAGCGGGGTATCGATTGCCGGTGCGGCGGTCTGACTACTCACCAACCAGGAGACGCAATGGAAACCGGGCTGATACGTGGACTCCATCACATCACGCTGTGCACGTCGACGGCACAAGGCGACGTCAACTTCTTCGTCAAGGTAATGGGGCAACGCTTCATCAAGCGTACGCTGTTCTCCGATGGCCGCATTCCGATTTATCACCTGTATTTCAGCGATGCGGACGGAACGCCCGGAACCGTAATGACAACATTCCCGATGCGTCGCACGCGATTGGTCGGCCGCAAGGGGTCCGGGCAATTTACTGCGATTGCTTATTCGGTGCCCGGAGGATCGATTGATTTCTGGCGCGAACATTTCGGTCGGAACGGGGTGAAGATTGCCGAGGAATCGGAACGGCGGGCAGTGGCGGCGGCCGGCGCATCGACGTACTACACATGCCGGATTTGAGGCAAGGAACATGGACGCTCGCCGAAGGGATCGTTCATCACGGAGCGTTGGATGTGCCCGACTACGACGCACAGGCTCGCGTCAAGTTCGATACCGAGGGCATGGGTTTTACCGATTTCTCTGACCGGAAGAATCGTGGTTACTTCGAATCGATTTACGTGCGTACGCCGGGCGGCGTCATGTTCGAGGCGACGAAATCTCTCGGGTTCAAGATGGACGAGGACGAGGCGAGCCTCGGGAGCGAATTGAAGATATCGCCACAGTTCGACATGTCGCACGATGACCTGCGCAAGCTGATGCAGTTGGAGGATCCGATCGATGTCTGACGGGAAAAATCGGGGGCAACGCGCCCGGTCAAGTAGGAGGGAACTGTGAAATCGATGAGGCTCGTTGGGCATGGGCCCAAAAAAATCCTGCTGTTTCCGGGGCTGCTCGGAACACGTGATGCGTTCGACGAGATGTTGCGCTACGCGGACCTTGATGCGTTTCAGTACGCGGTGGTTGAGTATCGCGGTTATGGTCACGCACGCAGCGATATCGGTTTGCTGACATTACGTGAAGCGGTCATTGACGCCGTACGGCTAGTCGAGTATCTGGGCTGGGCGCGAGTTGCCGTGGGCGGGCATTCGCTGGGGGCACTCGTGGCGCAGATGCTGGCGGTTGCATTGCCTAACCGTGTAAACGCGATCGTGTCGATCGCGGGACTAAGCGCGAACGGCGCGAGTACCGATCCGGAACGGATGGCATTTATGCAGTCCTTGGCCTGTTCGCGGGAGCGGCGTGAGGCGCTTGTGCGGGCAGGAACTGCCGGGCGCTATGCAGAGGCGGTTGCCTGGGATGCGATCGACGGACGTGCGCTTGCCAGCTACGCATTGGACGCGAGTCGGACCGATATTCACGAAGAGGTTCGAAAACTCGACACGCCAGTGCTGGTGCTCATCGGCGAGCACGATCCGAATTGCACCGAGGCAATTGCCCGCGCGACGACGTTGCGATGGTATCGACATGCCATGTTGGAAGTGCTGCGCGGTGCGGGGCACTATCCGACGTTCGAGACTCCGGCGGCGACTCTGTCGGCGATTGAACACTTCGTCGCCTTCCCGGAGGAGAGCATCGAGCAAAGCAAAAGGGAGTCATCGGCAGGGCAAGCCTGACGAGCTCCCGATCGGGCGCGTTTTCCGGCAAGCTACTGATGCCGCGGAACGCGCGGTCGATCCATATTTCTTATCCACCGAGTACGAGATCCGCGCGTGCGCTACATCCTCACGCGCTCGCGATTGCGTCTCGATCAACGTCCGGACATCTCCGATCTCGCCATGTTCCAGCGTTCATTCATCTTTTCGTCACTGCCATCCCGTGTGGTTTTCGGCGTCGGCAGTCTCAGCAATTTGCCTGCTGAATTCAACGAGTTGGGAGTCGAGCGAGCGCTCGTAGTCTGCACACCCGAGCAGTCCGACCTCGCTTACTCTGTGGCTAGAATGCTCGGCGACAGATGCCGTGATGTGCTCCCCGGCGCGGTCATGCATGTGCCGATCGAAGCGGCGCGCCGGGCACGTGCGCACGCATTGGACGCCGGTGCGGATTGTATCGTGGCCGTCGGTGGGGGCTCGACGATCGGACTCGGGAAAGCGATCGCATTGGAGTCGAGCATTCCGATCCTCGCGATTCCGACCACCTATGCCGGCTCCGAGATGACGCCGATCTACGGTCTCACAGAAAATGGAGCGAAGAAGACGGGGCGTGACCTCAGGGTATTGCCTCGTACTGTAATCTATGATCCGGAGCTCACGGTGTCGCTGCCAGCACGGATGAGTGCGACAAGCGGCATCAATGCGATTGCACATTGCGTCGAAGCGCTCTATGCCGGGAACGCAAGTCCCTTCACGTCAATGATGGCCGAAGAAGGAATCCGGTATCTCGCGCGCGGGCTGCCGCAAGTGGTGCAGCGTCCCGGCGATCTGGACGCCCGCGCGGAATGCCTGTACCGCGCATGGCTAGCCGGCTCGGTGCTGGCAACGACTTCAGTGGCGCTTCATCACAAACTCTGTCACACATTGGGCGGTATGCTGAATCTGCCCCACGCTGAAACGCATGCGGTTGGTCTACCCCATGCGACGGCCTACAACGCTTCGGCGGCACCGCAGGCGATGGATGGCATATGTCGAGCGCTGGAGAAGAGAGATGCAGCACAGGGTTTGTTCGATGTCGCGGCACAGTTGGATGTACCGCTTTCCTTAAAGGCGCTCGGGGTGCAATTTGCAGACCTCGATCGCGTCGCTGACGCCGCGCTGACTGCACCGTATCCGAATCCACGCCCGCTGGATCGCGCCGCGATCCGTGTGTTGCTCGAGAACGCGTATTGGGGGCGTCGGCCAGGCACCGCACTCGAGTGCGTGAGCTCGCTCAGCGGACGGGAGCTCCCCCCGGAAAACTGACCGTCTGCGCACGCACGGAGCCCGCTCAATATGGCATGTCAGGTCGCCGTTCGCTAGTAGCATACGAATGGAATGCGGTCGACTCCGAATGACGAGATATCGCTCGGCTATTTCCGCCAGACTGATTTCGCCGCAGGTTGAGCTGGCAGTGAAAGCCGCGAGCCGGCGAGCCCGCTAACTTACGGATGGTTTACTCAGTGGGGTGAACTCACCATAGCAAATTCGCATAACAGCTAGTAGGAACTTCGCACTAGGCGACGCACCGCCTGACAGGCAAAATCGGCCAATGAAAAAGGTTGCTGCCTCTCTCTCCGATGTCAGATTGACCGGCGTATCGTCTATGGCTACGCGGCAATTTGTCGCCGACGTTGGCGTGTTCTACCGCAAACAATGCGGTATCGACGTGCATTTTATGTCTGTTGGCGGGGTCGACGCTGCACGATTGGTGAGGCAAGGGAATTCGTTCGATCTCGCCGTGCTCGCAAGCGATGCCATCGACGCGTTGATTTCCGATGGTCATATAGTGGGCGACAGTAAGATCGATGTTGTCCGCTCAAAAGTAGCAGTGGCCGCACGTGCCGGCACACCGCACCCCGCGATAGATAACGAGCGAGCACTTTGTGACGCAATACGCGCCGCACGCAGCATCGGATACTCCACCGGACCGAGCGGGAAGGCCCTTCTCAATCTGCTGGATGCGTGGGGGATTGCCGATTCGATTGCCGATCGGTTAGTACTGTCGCCACCGGGCGTGCCGGTCGGCCAACTCGTTGCAGACGGAGTGGTGGACTTGGGTTTTCAACAATTTAGCGAATTGATGAATCTTCCCGGCATTGACGTACTGGGAACGATGCCGCACGACTGCGCGATCGTGACGACGTTTTCGGCGGGACTCTGTGTAAACGCGACGCACCGAACGGAAACGCGGGAACTGCTTGATTTCCTGCGCTCGCAGGTAACCGATGAGCTCAAGTATCGCCACGGCATGGAACCAGCGTGATCTCCTTTTGTCACGAATCTTCCCATCGCGCTGTTTGCGATAGCGCATGCCACAGATCCTGTCTTGACCCGATGGCTACAGTGGCAGCCAGTTGCTATGTCCAGTGTCGGCTAGGCATTCGATCTGTTTGATCCCTTCATCCTGCTGAGACTGCAAAGATGACTCAGGCCGCTCAGCGTACCTTCCTGATCACCGGCGCGAGCAAAGGCGCCGGCCGTGCACTCAGCAGGCGGCTCGTAAGCGCGGGTCACCGCGTCGTCGACCTCGCGCGCGGCGAAGACGACTTCCCCGGCGTAGTCGGGGCAGTTGATCTCGCCGACCATGTGGCGACGGACACCCTACTGCAGGAACGTACGCGCCGCTTCGCTTCTGAGGGCGTCGTCGACGCGCAACCTCGGATACACCAACGCGCTTGGTCATCGCAAGCCTCACCGCCTCTTTACGGTATTCCTTTGTGTATATGGCTTCGGGGATTAGAGTCATGTATAGCTCCATTCCTCGGTTCTACGGAATGTTGGCGTCCACTTTTTCGGGCGGGACTCAGACTTCAGCGGAGCGCACAATCTGGTCAACATTCGTAGGCCCAGGCAACAAGGGATTCGTGAAGGACGACTACGCGACATCCTGTCTTTACGGATATCCCCTTGCGCCGCTCTAGGATGTCTAGACCAAAAAAAAAGCCAACGCCGGCAACCGGCATTGGCCCAAGACATACACACACACCCGGCAGGGATCAGCCGGCCTGGCTACACGGATTACGGCGGCCGCTCTTAGGAAGCTATCGCGCGGGTGCGCTTGCGACTCGACCGCGTGACGGCGGGGCAGGATGTGGCGAGCCCCGCGACTCTCGCATCCGCCGCCGCATTGATTAGCGAGTCCGACCGCGCGTGGGCAACCTATATGGCTTTTACGGCCGGTGACGAAGAGAGGCGCGTGCAATCACAATCCGGCTGGTTTTTTAGAGTCTGGTGAAAAAGATGAGACCAACGCTCCCGGGATTCGCAAGCTTCCCCGAGAATGCCCGTTGCCGCCTTTCCACGCACGGGGAGTACTTCCTCATAGTACGAAGCCGGAACCGAATGCTCGGCCTTCCCGGGCGTTTGGCCTTGCTGGTTCCCTTCCTCACGGCGGCCGAGGCGATGAAACAGGCGCATTTGACTTCAGGCATTCTCCACTCACGCTTTCAGCATTTTCACACAAGGCTATTTTTGGCTTTCTTGTCTAAAGGGTGTCACATGGAGGCCGTTAAGCCGTCACATGTTAACGCCCGAAAACGAGGTTCACAGCAATGAAAATCCGCACCCTCCTCGCTGCCACCCTTTTTGCATTGGCCTTTCTCTTGGCCATGATCGGCGTGCTGGGCATCTATGGCATTCATTCGACTAACGATGCGCGACGACGAACTCGGAGGACTACTTCGCAGTCTCGCGAGAATGCGGGATAGTTTGCGCGAGACGGTGATGACCATCCGTACGGGCGTTGATCATGTAGCCGACGCGGCCGACGAAATTGCCTCCGGCAATGGAGATCTGTCTAAACGCACTGAACAGCAGGCCGCTTCGCTCGAGGAAACAGCGGCCAGCATGGAAGAACTGACCGCGACGGTGAAACAGACGGCAGACAACACGCGTGAAGCGAGCAATCTCGCCAAGGTGGTCAGCGATGCTGCCGGCGGCAGTGCCGATGCTGTCAAACGGCTTGCGGACACCATGAGCGAACTGAGGCTTGGGTCGAGCGAGATCGCAGAGATTACCGCGATCATCGAGGGCATCGCGTTCCAGACCAATATTCTCGCGCTCAACGCGGCGGTCGAGGCCGCGCGGGCCGGCGAACAGGGGCGTGGGTTCGCTGTCGTGGCGACTGAAGTTCGCGCGCTCGCACAGCGTTCCGGCAAGGCGGCGAAGGAGATCAAGGATCTGATCGGCGCATCGGTGACTCGCGTCGAGGAGGGCGCAACGCAAGCCGTCGATGCGGCCGGGCGGATGGATCACATGCTCGTGGCGATCGATCGCGTCGCCGTGTTGCTTGGTCAAATCGCGTCGGCCTCGCAGGAGCAGGCGCGCGGCATCGAGCAGGTTAATACTGCCGTCTCCCACATGGACGAAGTGACACAGCAGAATGCGGCCCTCGTCGAAGAGGCCGCCGCGGCGTCTGAATCGATGACGGAGCAGGCGTCAAAAATACGTGGTGTGGTGGCGGGTTTCAAAGTCCACGCAGCCACCTGACGTCGATTGCTTCCGAGCGGCGATGCAGTCCGGTGTAGGCGTTAGTTTTTGGGCGAGCGCCACCGATAGCCAGTTCCTTTCACATGCGTCATGACGGTCGCACCTTCAAATAGCCTGTGCGAGCTCTGAGCACGTTCCGCGAATGCGCAGCGCTCGCACGTCGCTGCCCGAGTGCGGATATTTCTGGAGGAGGGCGCGCGGCGCTGCCGAGTGTGACGCGTTTTCATGAACGCCAGTTCAGAGCATTAACAGGTCTATTGTGATAAGAACAGTTATCGCGCCAGTCGTGTTTTCGCCAACATCTGCTGCGGCTCGCGACTTCGAATGGCCGGTGTGGAGCGGCTCGAAAGGCCCAGTACGACCCCTTGCCGTCATCGGACCGTTCGACGGCGCATGGCGGCTTTCGGTAGCGAAAGCGCCATTCGTCGGGGACTAACCTCGCATCGCCGGCCTCCGAATCGCTGCATACCGGGCGTCGTTTCGTCATGCAGGGAAAGCCGGTCGTGTGAAGCGTCACGTGACCGCGGCTCCACGCGAGGCAGTTCCCGCCTATCGAGATCGCGGCTGCCGGCAGCAGCATGAAGCGTGGTGCGAACGGGGCAGCACGACGTCGGTAATGGTTTCGATGAACGATGGCAGGCTTCAACGCTGGTGCGCGGCTCTGATTGCTGGACTCCGCTGAACGATATTCCATCTCTCCCTGAACAATCGAAGTCGACGCTCAGTCGAACCCCGTCGCGTCTGCCCCGGCAACGCATATTTCCCTCCATAGGGCGTTGGGACATGTCTTGACTATCAGGATTATGTATGTAATCTTGCGGTTCCGATTGCATTCATTGATCACGGATGGTCAGAGTGAGAGAAAATCTTGATGATGGCGTGGAAGGCGGCAGTGCGCCCACGTCTCGCCAAACTTCGAAACTACGCAAGCGCTCAGCCGCTTATGCGCTTGGCGCGGTCGTGCTGGCCGCCGGGGGAATTGGGCTATATCTGTCGCGCGCGGATCAAAGCGCCGCGCGAGCGCAGCCTCTACCGGCGCATGAAGTGACGGTCATTCGTCCACTCGTGCGAAACATGGAGACGCAACTGGGTTTCCTCGGCCAGTTCTCCGCCGTTGACGAGGTGGAATTGCGCCCGCAGGTCGGTGGCATTCTCACAGGCATTCGGTTCAGAGACGGCGACGTGGTCAAAAAAGGCGACTTGCTTTTCACCATCGATCCGGTTCCGTATCAGATCAGCCTTTCGCGGGCCGAGGCGCTGCTGAAGACCGCACAGGCGCGCCAGCTGCTTGCGAAGCAGGAACTGGCACGGGCCGAGGAGTTGCAGCGCAGCGACGCGGGAACACTTCAGAACGTCCAGCAGAAAGTGGCGGAACTGGATGCAGCCAACGCGGCGCAGCAGGACGCAAGCGCTCAGATCAGGGATGCCAGATTCGACCTGGATCATTGCCGCATCGTCGCACCGTTCACGGGCAAGATCGGCCGGCACCGGGTGTCCGTCGGCAATCTCATCGCCGGCAGCCGGGCAGCGACCAGCCCGACCACCTTGCTTGCGACAATGGTGTCGCTCGACCCGATCTACTTCGACTTCGACATGAGCGAGGCGGACTATCAGGGATTCATGGCTTCGCGCGCCGATGCTGGAGGCCCACTGTCCAACGGTGTGGTGCTGTCGACGGCAGGCGAGTCCTCGTATAACCGCGCGGGCAAGCTCGACTTCATCGACAACGTTCTCGACAGGCGTAGCGGCACCATCCACGCCCGGGCCACGGTCGCCAACAGTCGTCTCGATCTCACGCCGGGCCAGTTCGCCAGAGTCCGTCTGGGCGTCGGCCAGGCGCTACCGGCGATGCTCTTGCCGGACGCCGCGGTCATCCCCGATCAGTCCGATTACCTCGTGATGACCGTCGGCAACGACGGTACCGTCATACCCAGGCACGTTAAGGTCGGCGAGGTTCGCGACGGCCTGCGGGTCATCAGGTCGGGGCTTGCCGCCGACGAACGCGTGGTGGTGGGCGGACTACCCTACGCATCGCCCGGCTCCAAGGTCGTCGCCCGAAATGGCGACGTTGCGGCCATTGCGGCGACGCACTGAGACATCAACCCATGCGTATCGCTCACTTCTTTATCGACCGTCCGCGCTTTGCGACCGTCGTCAGTTGCTTCCTGACCCTGATCGGCCTCGGCGCAATGTTCGTCTTGCCGGTGGCTCAGTACCCGGACATCGTTCCTCCGACCGTGCAGGTCACCACGTCGTATCCCGGCGCCTCCGCCGAGACGATCGCGCGAACCGTTGCCACGCCGCTCGAGCAGCAGATCAACGGTGTGGAAAACATGTTGTACATGAGTAGCCAGTCGACCGGTGACGGAAGGTTGACCGTGACGGTGACGTTCCGCATCGGCACCGATCTGAATGTCGCACAGATGCTCACGCAGAACCGCGTGCAGGACGCCTTGCCGCGTCTGCCGGATGACGTGCAGCGCCTCGGCGTACAGGTGCGGAAGGCGACGCCCAGCATTCTGCTTGCCGTGCATCTTTATTCGCCCGACAGTACGCGCGATACGCTTTATTTGTCCAACTACGCGACGCTGCATGTGAAAGACGCGCTGGCGCGCCTGCAAGGTGTCGGCGATGTGCAGTTCCAGGGGGCTCGCGAATATGCGATGCGTATCTGGATCGATCCCGACAAGGCGGCCGCGAACAACCTCACTGCGGGCGAAGTCCTGTCTGCGCTGCGGGCACAGAACGTCCAGGTGTCGGCGGGCGTGCTCAACCAGCCGCCGACCAACGGCAATGCGGCGTACCAGATCAACGTCGAGGCGCTGGGCCGCCTCACATCGCCGGCCGAATTCTCCGAGATTGTCGTCAAGTCGGATGCACAAGGACGCGTGACGCGGGTTCGGGACATTGGCCGCGTCGAGATCGGCGCGGCCGATTACGGGTCGACTGCGTTCATGGACCGCCGCAATGCATCGACGTTGCTGATCTACGCGGAACCGGGTGCCAACTCGCTCGCGGTGGAGAAGTCCGTACTCGCGCAGATGAAGACGCTGCAACGCGCGTTTCCGGTCGGCGTCGATTACAAGATCATCTATGACCCGACGATCTTCATCGGCAAATCGGTGGACGAAGTCATTGTCACCATCTTCGTTGCGGTGCTGCTGGTGGTCGGCGTCGTCTTTCTGTTCCTGCAGAACTGGCGCGCGACCATCATTCCTGTCGTGGCGATTCCGGTCTCGCTGCTCGGCTCCTTCATCGTGCTCGCGATATTCGGGATATCGTTGAACAACCTGTCTCTGTTCGGCCTCGTGCTCGCCGTGGGGATCGTTGTCGATGATGCGATCGTTGTGGTGGAGAACGTCGAGCGCAATATGCGCAGCGGGATGTCTCCGGTTCTGGCCGCCCATCGGACAATGGACGAGGTCGGCGGCGCGCTTCTATCGATTGCGCTGACGTTGTGCGCCGTCTTCGTTCCCTCCGCATTTCTCAGCGGCATCTCGGGGCTGTTTTTCCGGCAGTTTGCGGTGACCATCGCCGCGTCCACGGTCATTTCGTGCTTTGTGTCGTTGACTCTGAGCCCGGCCCTGTGCGCTGTGCTGTTCAAGCCGCACGTCGATCACGCGAGCCCGGAGAGCAGCGCGGGCCCGCTCGTCCGGGCGCTGCATGCAGGCTTCGGGCGCTTCAACAGAGGGTTCGAATGGCTATCGCTCGGCTACGGCCGTCTGACGAAACGGTTGATCAGGGGACTAGCGGTCGTGCTTGCCGTGTACGTCGCGCTCATCGGCATAACCGGCCTCGAGTTCGCGCGCACGCCGACCGGTTTCATTCCCGAGCAGGATCAAGGCTACCTGATCACGGTGGTGCAGCTGCCGCCGGGAGCCTCGCTGCAGCGAACGGAAAACGTCGTGAGGAAAGCAATCGACGTGTCTTTGACCACGCGAGGCATCGAGCACGTTGCGCCGTTCGTCGGTCTGGATGCCACTACGCAGACGGTTGCCTCGAATTCCGGCACGGTGTTCTCCGGCCTGCCTTCGCTCTACGAGCACTCGTTGCCTGGCGTCACTGCGGGCACCGTGCTGGCGGACCTACGCAAGCGTCTCGCCGTCATCAAGGATGCGTATGTGCTGACCATTCCGCCTCCACCCGTGCAGGGGATCGGCAATGCCGGCGGCTTCAAGATGATGCTGGAGGATCGTGGGGGTCTCGGATCGCAAGCGCTGGTCGACGCGGCAAAGGCCCTGGTTGCGGCGGCTAACAAGGACCCTCATTTTGCGGGCGCCTTCACGCTGTTCAACGCCGGTTCGCCGTCCATCTTTGCAGACATCGATCGGGTGAAAGCGGAGAAGGTCGGGCTGACGCCTACCGATGTGTTTTCCACCTTGCAAGTTTATCTGGGCTCGCAGTACGTGAACGACTTCAATTATCTTGGCCGTACCTATGAGGTCATCGTGCAGGCAGATGGCAATTTCCGACGGGATGCAGCCGATATTACGCGGCTCAAGGCGCGCAACCGCCAGGGCGACATGGTCCCGATCGGCAGCGTGGCGACGATGGAAGACCGCACGATTCCTTACCGTGTGCCTCGCTACAACCTGTATCCCGCTGCGGAAGTGCAGGGCGTGGCTGCGCCGGGCGTCGCGACCGGCACCGCGCTGCGGCGCATGGAAGAACTCGCGCGGGAGGTGCTTCCCCAGGGCATCGACTTCGAATGGACGGACCTCGCGTATCAGCAGCAGCAAAAAGGCACGCCGACGCTGGTGGTGTTCGGTGCGGCAGCGCTGTTCGTTTTCCTCGTGCTGGTCGCGCAGTACGAAAGCTGGCGCTTGCCGCTGGCGATTGTGCTGATCGTGCCGATGTGTATTCTTGCGTCGGTGACGGGGCTCGTGATACGGGGCATGCCCATCGACATCCTGGCACAAATTGGCTTCGTCGTGCTTGTAGGGCTCGCAGCAAAGAACGCGATTCTCATCGTCGAGTTCGCCCGGCAGAAGGAGGACGACGGCTCGACTCCCGGCGCGGCGGCGGTTCACGCGGCGCGCACCCGACTGCGTCCGATCCTGATGACGTCGTTCGCATTCATTCTTGGCGTGGCGCCGCTGGCCGTGGCAACCGGGGCGGGCGCGGAGATGCGGCAGTCGCTCGGTACGGCAGTGCTTTTCGGCATGCTGGGCGTGACGGGGTTCGGGCTTCTGTTCACTCCCGCCTTCTACGTTCTCATCCGCAAAATCGGTAAGGACAAGGTGCAATGATGCGCATCCGACACAACAGGAATGTATTGTCCGCGGCGCGGCATGGCATGCGTTGGACCTCCAGTCTCGCAGCCGCCGCAGTGCTGTCCGGCTGCATGGTCGGCCCGGACTACGTCGCGCAGAACGTTCAGCTGAAACCCATCGCCAAAGCGACGCAAGCCGGCGCCGACAATAAACGGGAAGCTGACATAGAGCAGTGGTGGAAAGAGTTCGACGATCCCATGCTGTCGGAGATAGTCAGGGACGTCCTGGCCCAGAATCTCGACCTCGCAGCAGCACTCGCGCGAGTCGAGCAGGCGCGCGCAGCGGCGGCATTCGCAGGCGCCCAGCTGCTGCCCACCGTGGACGCAAACGCAAGCGCGACCGCCGAGCATCAGAGCGTCGTCGGACCCGAGGGCAGTCTGGCGCGAAACTTCCCCGGATATGGGCGAGACCAGAAGGAATATGCGGTGGGTGCTGCTGCTTCGTGGGAAATCGACGTGGCGGGCGGACTTCGCCGCAATGCCGGCGCCGGGCGCCTCGAGTACGAGGCAGCCGAAGCCGACAAGGCCGGTACGCGAGTCACCGTACTGGCTGACGCCGCCGACGCTTATGTCCAGGTCCGGGGTCTGCAGGCGCGCCTGGCGGTAGCGGAAGACCAGATCCGCACCGAACAGCATCTTCTCGATCTCGTGAAGGCCCGAAAAGCCGCGGGTGCTGCAACGGAACGTGAGGTCGCGCAGGCCGATGCGCTGCTCCGGCAGGCACGCACGTTGCCCCCGGCGTTGAAGACCGCTCTCGAGGCTCAACTGAACCGGCTCGACGTCCTGCTGGGCGTGCAGCCTCATACCTATGCGGCAAAGCTGGCCATACCGTCGCCGATTCCTGCCGTGCCGGGTTCGAGCTTCACGGCAACGCCGGGCGAACTGCTCAGGCGCCGCCCGGATATTCTCGCAGCGGAGCGGCGCCTGGCGGCGGCGAACGAGAGGATCGGTGCGGCTATTGCTGACTACTATCCGAAAGTATCGCTGTCCGGCGTGCTGGGTTTCGATAGTCTTTCCGCCGACAAACTGTTCACCGCGCAGGCGTTCCAGCCTTTGATCACGGCTGGCTTGCGCTGGCGCCTCTTCGACTTCGGCAAGGTGGATGCCGAAGTAGCAGCAGCGAAAGGGCGCAACGCCGAGGCCATCGCGCAATACCGGCTGACCGTGCTGCACGCCGTGGAAGATGTGGAAAACGCGTTCGTCGGGCTGTCGCAATCACAGCTGAGGGCGTCGGAGCTTGAGGCAGAGGTGACTTCCCTGCAGCGTGCCCGCGACCTGTCGGAGACAGCATATCAATCCGGCGCAATCACGCTCACTGACGTACTCGATGCCGATCGCCAGTTGTTGAGCGCGCGCGACGATCTCGATGCGACGAGGGC
Source organism: Paraburkholderia strydomiana (assembly GCF_031456815.1). Taxonomy (NCBI): domain Bacteria; kingdom Pseudomonadati; phylum Pseudomonadota; class Betaproteobacteria; order Burkholderiales; family Burkholderiaceae; genus Paraburkholderia; species Paraburkholderia strydomiana. Next base: position 53,414 of record NZ_JAVDVL010000017.1, on the reverse strand, counting down.
CGACGCGGCACGAGCGGCTGTCGGGGCGTATCGCGCGCTGGGCGGTGGCTGGAGTGCGGACGACTCCGCACTGGCAACAGCACCCGGCCTATCGGCGCCGCAAACCACCGCACGCTGAAACGAAATGATGCGCGCCGGACGAAAGACGCTTGCGTTCAGCGTTCAGTCAGCGCGCACCAGCGGACGGCAGTCCGGCAAACGCGCGCACCGAAGTACGGCCGCCGCGTTTCTCAGGACGCGCGTCTCTTCTCTTTCACGATTTCGTCGCTGTATAGCGACAGCAACTCGCTCGTGACATTGCGGAGAATGGATCGGGAAAGCTCGCGGTCGGGAACCGCTCTCGCGAGCGACAATGCGCCGACGCAGGCGCTGAAGATCGTCATGGCCTTTGCGCGCTTTTCGGCATTCGTTCCCGACGCGAGCAGCGACTGGAGCAGGCCAAACATGCGCGTTACACGTGCGCCGAATGCGTCTCTGACTTCTTCGCTCGCTCGAGAGACATCGTTCGCCAGTGCCGCCATCGCGCAACTGCCCGGCAAATCGTCGCGGTGCGCCTCGGACAGATAACCTTGAATTGCCTGGCGAAGATTGCCGCGCGCCAGATCTTCCCAGCCGTCGAGATCCGCGAAAGCCTGCAGCATTGCTTCAACGACAAGATGATCGCGCGTCTCGAAGTGCCGGTAAAAGCCGCCGACTGTCATGCCAGCTTCGGACATGATGTCGGCGACGCTGATTCCTTCCAGGCCTCGCTCGCGGAATCGCCTCGCCGCGATCTCGACGATCCGCGCATGTGTCGCCGCCTTCTCTGCCTGTGAGTGTCCCATTGCGTACATGAACTAAAGAGCTTCTGTCGTATAAGTATAATCCTAACGCGGGACATGCCGGCACCCTGCGGCGCCGGCTAGCCAGGCCTTCTTCAGAACGGCAGATCGGGGTGGATATACGCGGGACTGTCGCTCGACAACGACGCCTTGATTTTCTCGGTACCCGCATCGGCGAGAACTTCGTAACTTCCTTGCTCAAGCGCGCTCAGCGCCGCGGCCGCCACGTCGTTGGGGTCGGACTTGGGGACGTCTACACCGGCGGTCATGTCGGTGTCGAGAAAGCCGACGTGAAGTCCAAGCACCTCGATTCCGCGCGGCTTTGTCTGCAGGCGCAGCGAATTCGTGAAGCTCCACGCTGCATGCTTCGAGGCAGCATAGGCCGCAAGCATCGGGGCGCTCACCCATGTGGCGTCTGACAGCACGTTCACGATCGCCGAGGGCGCATTTTTGCCGAGCGTGTCGGCGAACGCTTGCGTGGTGCGCACTACGCCGTAATAGTTGGTCGCAAAGATGCGCTCGGACTGATCGATCAATCCCGGATCGAGCGCGCCGTCGCTGAGCAACGCGATGCCGGCGTTGTTGACGAGCAGATTCACGTCGCCGCACGCAGCGGCGGCGCGCTGCACAGACTCTGGGTCCGTGACGTCGAGTTCCACTGCCTGGATGTTCTCCACGTTGAAGTTCTTCGGCTGGCGTACGCCAACGTACACTTTGCTGGCGCCGCGCTTGAGTGCCTCTTTTGCGAAGGCCAAGCCGAGGCCGCGGTTACCGCCGGTCACGAATACCACTGCTCCATTCAAATGCATTTTGCTACTCCGTTTCATCGCGGGCAGAAAGACGTGGGCTGCCCAATAACCCGTAATCATCGACGACATTCGTATTGCCAGTGACGATGCGTTGGTTGCGCTCCTTGCAGCATGATCCGCATGCTCACGTGGAGTACACGGGGGCTGCATGTTCTATCGCAGTGCGGTCAGTGTCGTCAGCGCGCGAGCGCTGCAGCGATGGGCACGACGCAAAAATCGAGGCTGTCCACTCCACGAACACGCGCACCTTTCGCGAAAGGTGACGATGACTCGGGTAGACAATCGCAACCGGAATCGCGCGCGGCTCATGCGCCGGGAGAATCTCGCGCAACGCTCCCGTTTCGAGATGCTGGGCGACCATGAACAGGGGCGGCTGGATGATGCCCAGGCCTTCCAGTCCGCACTTCACATAAGCGTTGGCATCGTTGACCGAAATGGGTCCGGCGAGCCGGTACTCTCGCATCGACACGCCATCGGACAAACTGAGGTCATGTAAGCGGCCGGTTCTTCCGGAGAAATAGTGGATCGCGTGGTGATACTTGAGATCATCCAGCCGATCTGGCGTGCCGTGAATGCGCAGATAGCTGTCGCTGGCAGCGGTAACGGTGCGGAGCGAGCCCAGACGTCTCGCTATAAAGCTTGAGTCCTCAAGTGTCCGCAGCGTGATCGCGCAGTCGACACCCTCATGTACGAGATCGCCAAGCCTGTCCCCGAAGCGCACCTTGAGTTCGATGCCTGGAAATTCGCTGTGGAATGAGGCCAGCTTGGGAATAACGATGCCTTGTCCAACTGACGCTGGCATCTGAACATGTAGCTTGCCTTTGAGCTCTCGACCTGTCGGCGTGAGTTCGCTTTCGGCTTCTTCAACATGGGCGAGGATCCGCACGCAGCGCTGATAGTACTCTGCTCCTTCGGGAGTCACGCTCAGACGGCGTGTTGTGCGATGGAGCAGGCGAACGTTGAGGTGCGCCTCAAGTGCCTTGAGTATGTTCGTTGCCGATCCATGCGGCAGGTTCAGCGACTCAGCAGCGCGAGAGAAACTGTTCGTCTCGACGATGCGCGTGAAAACCTGCATAGCTTGCAGTCGATTCATCTGGTGGCGCCGCCAGGTAGTGACTGTCATGTCTCTACTGGCTATCCGGTCAGTCTTCCATTTTAGGATTATAAGCATTCACCAGAAATCCGGTGTGCACTTTTTATCGCTGTGTGAGGTGGCGCAGCCGGATTCCCGGGGGGCTCTTCGCATGCGAGCGGTCCCCTTTGGCTGGAACCGCCACCGGCGGCGTCGGATGACTTTGTTAGCAGTCAGTGGTCGGCCTCACGCCAGTCACGCTTGAGTCGCTGAAGTAACTGGCTGACTCGCGCGATGTCCTCATCGGTGGTGCGCCAGGAGGAGACACTGAGTCGAAACGCTTTTCGGCCGTTCCACACAGTCGGGCCGAACCACGTCTCGCCGGATTGTTCGGCGCGCAGGCGTACCCCTTCCGTTTCTTCGTCGGTCGTGCCGCAGGCAATCACCTGATTGAGAACAACCCGGTTGAGCACATCGAACCCGGCGGACCGGAGATTGCCTGCAAGTGCCTGAGCCTGCCGGATGTGCCGCTCGACCATCTCTGCCACGCCGTCTTTTCCTAATGAGCGAAGCGCGGCCCACACAGGGATGCCGCGCGCGCGTCGCGAGAATTCGAGCGTGAGATTCTTTTGTGCGTTCTTCGAGCCGGTCGCGTAGACGGCGTCGCTGTTCATGGCGGCCGCCAGGGCGTCGGCATCACGGCAGATGCCCATTGCGCAGTCATACGGTGTGTTGAGCCACTTGTGGCCATCGACGGTCCAGCTGTCGGCGCCGTCGATTCCTGCAGTGAGATGCCGAACGCTGGCTGCTGCTCGCGCCCACAAACCGAAAGCGCCATCGACATGCACCCATGCACCCGCGGCTTTGGCTACGGGAATGATCTGCGCGAACGGGTCGAATTCGCCGGTATTCACCTCGCCCGCCTGGAGGCACAGAATGGTCCTGTCGTCGAGCACAGGAAGTGATTCCGGGCGAATACGGCCGTTCTCGTCAGTAGGCGCCTTGATGATCTGCTCGAGGCCAAAACCCAGCACTCGTAGCGCCTTGAGTACGACAACATGAATCTTTTCGGACACGACAACCTTGATTTCCGGTCCTCCGTGAACGCCCTTCAGATCGGCATCCCAGCCCGCGCGATGTAGAAGATGACGCCGTGCTGCCGCGAGACAGGCCAATCCGCAAGCAGTCGCCGATGTCCCGAAGCCGACGGCGCTTTCTCGCGGCAAATCCAGAATTTCGAGCAGCCACCGTGCAGCAACTTCTTCCACCTTTGCACTGACGGGCGACGTCAATGCAAGCGGCGCGCCGTTGTCCCATGCGAGCATCAGGCGCTCTGCGGCGGCGGGCGCGGGCAGCGCGGCGCCGACGACAAAGCCGAAGTAGCGTGGCCCGTTCGTGGTGACCGTTGCCGGCGAGCCTATGTCGTCGAGCATTGCCAATGTCTCCGTCGCCGATCGGCCCGAGTCGGGCAACGGCTCGTCGAACGCTACGAGGCCGGTCACGGCATCCTTGTCGGGGAACACTCGTCTTGTCGATACCGTTTGGAGATATCGAGCGGCGCGGCGGTCGGCGTCTGTTAAGAGCTTTGCTTCTTCATCGTTAGTCATGAGGTCAGTCCACAAGTTGGATTCTGGCAAGGCGTCCGAAGGGAACGAAAACGGGTGTCGGAGTCGATTCAGATCGGGGTTAAGTCAGCCGAACCGAACTCGGGAATCAGGAGTATATACACACTCCTCATCATGGGAACATTAGCGCTTGACAATGTGGAGTATGAATATAATCATGAAAGGGAGCGTTCCATCTTGGGGCGTCAGCTGACGGCGGAGATCTGCCGATGGCAGACGATGTCTTACGAAAAACGGTGAATATGGTGGACAAAGCATTACCAGTTGTCTTGATTACTGGCGCTTCTAGCGGTATCGGCGCTGCGTTTGCTGATCGCTTTGCCCGTCGCGGACACCCGTTGATTCTGGTCGCGCGAGACACTGATCGACTAGGCGCAAAGGCCGGCAAGCTGCGCGAAGAGACCGGCGTGGAAGTTGATGTGATTCGCGCCGATCTAACAAACGCGGAGGAGCTGGCCTTGGTCGAGTCGCGACTCGCTGAAGATGCCAATATTGGTGTGCTCGTCAACAATGCCGGTGCAGCACTGCCGGGCAGCTTCCTGGATCAGTCTGCTGACGACGTCGCGGGCTCGGTAGCGCTGAACGTTACGGCCGTCGCACGGCTCGCACGTGCGGCCGCGGGTAACTTTGTCGCAAAGGGAGAGGGTGCAATTGTGAATGTTGGTTCTGTGCTTGGCCTTGTGCCCGAGTTCGGAATGACCATTTATGGCGCGACCAAGGCCTTCGTGCAGTTTCTGTCGCAAGGTTTGCAGGCAGAGCTGGGTGAGAAGGGCGTATTCGTTCAGGCGGTTCTTCCTGGGGCCACACGAACCGAGATTTGGGAACGGAGTGGGCGAGACATAGCTGCCCTGCCAGCGGTGATGGCGGTGGACGACCTGGTCGATGCGGCGCTTGTCGGCTTTGACCGTCGCGAGGACATTACGATTCCGGCTCTACCCGACCTTGCGCAGTGGACTGCGTTCAACAACGCACGCGTCGCAATGATACCTAACCTGAGTCTCGCCGAGCCCGCAGCGCGCTACCGCAATCCTGCGTAGCCGCCAGTATTCACTGGCGGTCACTGCGGGTCACTGCGGGTCATTGGTAGGCGCTAGTAGTGACAAGGCAAGTAGTCACTAGCAGGCGCGGGCGCGGACGCCCGCGTCACACATGCGCGAGTCGAGTTCGCGCAAGGAGAGGACGATGCAGCACCGTGACGTTGTTATCTGCCATCCGGTCCGGACGGCAATCGGATCGTTCAACGGAACCTTGAAAGACACACCTGCTACCGAGCTTGGCGCAGCCGCGATTCGGGAGACTATCGCCCGCAGCGGTCTCGACCCGAAGGAGGTTGGTACGGTGGTAATGGGTAATGTCGTTCAGGCGGGAAATCAGATGAATCCGGCCCGGCAGGCGTCGATTCATGGACGTTTGCCAGTCGATGTACCTGCGCTCACGGTCAACCGGGTGTGCGGTTCCGGGGCGCAGGCGGTTGTGTCGGCTGCGAAGGATATCTGGCTTGGGCTTGCTGAGGCTGCGGTCGCCGGCGGGATGGAGAACATGGACCGCGCCCCGTATCTTCTTGCAGGCGGACGATGGGGCTACCGAATGGGCAATGCGCAACTGTACGACAGCGTATTGCGCGACGGTCTGAACGACGCATTCTCGGGGCAGCATTCCGGCTGGCACACGGAAGATCTGGTGAAACGCTTTGGCTTGACGCGCGAAGCGCAAGACCAATGGGCCGAACGTTCACAGCAGCGCTATGCCACTGCGCAGGCGAGTGGCGTCTTTGAGAGTGAGATCGTTGCACTGCAGATTCCTTCACGCTCAGGCCCGGTCACGTTCGCCCGCGACGAAGGCCCGCGGCCGGATACGAGCATGGAGGCGCTCTCACGGCTGAAGCCGGCATTCCGGCCGGACGGAACCATCACAGCCGGTAACGCACCGGGGCTGAACAGCGGTGGCGCTGCAATGGTCGTTGCCTCGCGTTCGTTCGCCGACGAACGCGGTCTGGATGCATTAGTGCGTCTTGCCGGCTTCGGTGTGGCTGCGGTAGAACCCGACATGTTCGGCATTGGACCCGTGCCGGCTGTCAGGCAGGCTATCGAACACGCTGGCTGGGCGTTGGGCGACGTGGACAGGATCGAAATAAACGAGGCGTTCGCGGCCGTTCCTCTAGCAGTAATCAAGGAGCTTGCCTTGCCACCGGATATCGTCAACGTGGACGGAGGTGCTATTGCACATGGTCATCCAATCGGCGCAACAGGCGCCATCCTGGTGAGCCGGCTCGCGCACGCCATGCGCCGCGATGGATTGCGTCGCGGCCTCGTTACCTTATGCATAGGCGGCGGGCAGGGAATCGCGCTCGCGCTGGAAGCTCTTTGACAACACGTGCTCCGTGCCTGGTGCGGGGCGCCCTTCATGCCGTCTGCACGCAACGGCGGCTCGGGTGCTGCAACGGAGCACCACGCTATTCCGCTCGAAACTTTCGAAGGTTATTCTCTTCGGTGTTCCGCTATCGTTCGGCCGTGCCTTCAAACCGACGACTTCGGAACTCAGTGAATCGCTGACCTTGGCGCAGGGCATGATGCCTTGCGCGTAACGATCAAAGACCTCGCAGCCTTGTGACGCGTGGCGGTGCGGACAACTTGCCTTGAAGGAACGCAAAGACTTCCTTCGTTGAGTCCAGAGCAACGAAGCTTTGATGTGCGCTGTGCGTTGCGAAGACCTCTATCAGCCTGATCCGGCTGCGATCTTCTTCAACAGATGTCTGCAAGAACAGATCGCAACCCGGATGCTGGAGCGCGATCGGGTGGCTGGATTGAAGGCGTGAGATCACTGCTTCAGTGAACTCGCTGAGAACGTCAAGTTCGACCAGGATAATGACTTTTGAATCTGCCATGCGTACCTCTCTCGCTTGAGCCGGCAAACTCGTTGGCAGGAGTTTGCCGACCATGATTGTCAAACAGTCTGAATCAGAGCATCCCAGTCCTTCCGTACCTTCGCGAGCTTGGCAAAACTGTCGTCTGCGGAGCGCTTTCCGACCACTGCCAAAGCAGTAGCCGTCAGCCCCATTCCGGACAAGTCGAGAAGCTCGTCGATTTTTGCTGGCAAAAATCCTTCCATTGGGCAGGCGTCGATGCCCGCCTGCGCTGCCGCGGCGATAAAGATTCCGAGTGCCAGATAGACCTGCTTCTGCGCCCAATGCGTTCGGTCGGCGGATGCTAGCCGCGAAACGGCGCCGACGATTTGCTGTTCGCGCTCACGCATCGAGTCCCGGGGAACGCCGCGAACTTCACATGTGAGATCGACAAACTGGCCAACGGTCTTTTCGTCAACGTGGGTCTGAGCGGCAAACACGACGAGGTGCGATGCTTCTTCCACCTTTTCGAACCCGGGAACATTCGGCGTAGCCTGCGTGCGGATGAGCTTCCTGAGAGCGGGGTCTTGAACGACGAACACCTTGAACGGTTGAAGGCCGAACGACGTCGGTGCGAGTCGCACGCACTCAAGCAGATCTTCGAATTCCGATTCGGCCAGTTTTACGGACGGATCGAACTTTTTGGTGGCATAACGCCATTGCATGGATTCAACCAATGACATGAAACGGGTACCTCATGAGTCAGATGGGCGGAATTGGATGGGACCCGACGACAGCAGAGAATCTTAGTCAACGAGCAGGTAATTGGCTAAATCAAGTATGCCCATTACGTGAACAAAGCGCAAGCGTCACCGGACGAGGAAGCGCCGAGTGGTTTGAGGCAGATCGCGGTCGGGGGTGAACCGTGGTTGGAGCCGATGTTTGCAATCGCGACTATGCCGTGGCTGTCGACCTGCGCTCGGTCGCAGAGCGCCGGAGAGAGTAATCAGCCCAAACGGTGATAAGTCGTTTCTTGGCAAATCTTGTTGGTCTTGGTGTCGGTCCAGCGCTAGTGCTGGTGACATCGGAGAGGAGCTCGTCTACAGCTTCGTGATGAGGGTCAGATCGTATGGACTACAAGTCAGTGAGCATCAAGATTGTCCTTTGTAATTGGCATGCCATATAATGCATATTACTGATCGGTTTGATCCGCAGAAAGTGTTGCGGCGTTGGGGAGATGTCATGGGTGAAAGTGCGAAGGAAGAGGCAATAGCGCGCATCGTTTCCTTGTTGAACTCGAAGGGCGTGGGCTACGAGGCCGGCCATGATTTATTGGCCAAAAACAGCCGGTATGAAGATTTTTGCCGGGCGACGGGGTACGCTGGATCGCTCAGGGCGAATGCGCGGACGCTCCACGACCTGCGCGGGCTTCGGGAGGCATTGCTTGCTATGGTGCAGGGCGTCCGTAATACGAACGACGCTTTTGTCGAAGTCGACACTATCTCGGCGCGTTACGGGTTTTGTTACGTGTTCGATAGCGAAGGCGGCGTCTCCGCGCAGGCCCGGGAGCGCTCGGTTGTCTCTGAAGTTCTCGCCGACGTTGCCGTAGTCAGCGCTGCAAAAGCTTGGGATCGAATCAAGATTTGCGCAAACGATGAATGTGGCGCCGTGTTTTTTGACCCGACGAGGGCGAAGAACCGCAGGTGGCATTCGTTCGATGTTTGTGGCAATAAGTCGAACGTTGCGGCCTTCCGCGCGAGAACCGTTGTCGACGAACGTTGAGCGATCAGACCGGCAAGCTGTCCCAGCATCAACCAAAGAATCGGTGCGCAAAGGGGCGTCTTCGAATGGGTTAGGGTAGCAAAACCTGTTAGACGATGTTCGTCGCAAACAGGTCATTCAATTGGCCACGATTTCTATCAACTGAACGGCCGAAATTGGCCGACAGTGACCCGAACAGGAGATTGGTGGTCACTGCTTCGCAGGGTCTATCCATCCCAGGCGAAGTCCGCGAACGTGTTCGTCTCGGACCTGCTTGACCGATTCCGCATAGCCTAGATCAGCCTCAATCTCGCCAACGCAACCCCAGCAGTCACCGCCACAGTTCATCGACAAGGGGTCGTCGGGCTGATCGAGTGCTCGTCCACATATCTGGCATTTCATCGCTCGGCTTCCAGGGTGTGAGTTTGCGAAATTGTCTGCGATTTGCGCCGCTATGGCGAACGACCGGTTGTGGTCGCACGCCGCCTTATGCAAACTGCATCGGAAATCGTAGAGTACAACTGCGGGAAGTGATCGAGGCGGATTACTTCAGTGCGTGAATCACAATGTCGCGCAACCTTTCAGCCTCATCTTTTTGTCTGCGCGGTACGACTTCATCATCAACAACTCCAGAGAGCCGTGACTGCAGAATCATAAAAATTTCTGTACCGGTCGCCCCTTCGGACAGTGCACCTCGAAGCCCCTCTGCGTGCAACGCAAAATCAGCCTCAGCAAGCGAACCGGCCAACTCTTCAACAGCGTCATAAACATGCGTCATCGGCACATTCCTTTGACTCTCGATGGCGCATTGTCGACGATCTGTCTTGCGCTGTCGAACGGCCGCTTGTAGCCGGTTTTGGAATGCCGCGACATTCGACGCGGCGCGCCTCTGGCCCCAAAGGGTTAGATCGTCGCGTCAGGGGAGCTCGTCCAGCGGGCCAGCTTCTCTTCCAACTGGTTCTTCACGTCAGGCCATTCCGTATCGATGATGCTGAATCGCACCGAATTGCGTTTGCAGCCGTCGGGTATGATCCGCTCATGGCGCACGATACCTTCCTGCTTTGCGCCGATGCGCAAGATTGCCGCTCGTGATTTCTCGTTTAGCTCATCGGTGGTGAACTGCACCCGGACAGTCTGCATTACTTCAAAAGCATGCTTCAACATGAGGTATTTCGCCTCCGTGTTCGCCGCTGTTCGTTGAGCGGACTGCATATCTTATTGCGTGCTTCGACCATGATTCGCTGGTCTTCACGGTCCATGCAGGCGATTGTCGATTTGGTCTCGTTCAAGGAGCCGGGGCCGTGGAATGGAAAACACCCGTCCACTCCCTGGCGACTGCGCTGGGGCCGGTGGATGAGAAAGCTCTCGCAAACGCCGAGGGTATAAACCAGCTTACCAGGAGCTTTGCTACACGACGGTTCTGCGAGCCGGAACTGCAACAATGGCATCTACCGATCCCTAACTCGGCGGTCCTGGGCACGGACGGCTTCTGGGCGGCAATGACCCCGACAGCGCAATCCCAAGCGTGCGGACAGCAGGGCGAGACACAGATGCGTGCCGAGGAGGATAGCAGCATGCTCCTGGCGTCCCCGGCGGAAGCGTTTTCAATCAATCACAATGGCGACGAGCCGAACATCTACGTCAAATTGCGAAAACCGTAACGGCTGCCACCAACAAAGTGACGACGGCGAAGAAAATGACTCGTCTGGTAAGCGCACTAGATTCGCCCATGCTTTCGTCGCTGAATAGGCTGCCGAGCGGATCAAAGACGTTTTGTGGCAGTCGCGTTGCTGCAAATACGGTCGCAGTGGCAGACGCGATAAATCGTGGCTTCTTGGGAGACGGCAAAGCACCATACACTTGACCAAAGGAATCCTCAGGCTCTGAAGTGACACCTTTCAACATACGGCTTCTTGCCCCGCGGTGCCAGTCTGCAAGTTAGCGATGGGCGGGAGTGGCCGCGGACGCCGATTGTCGTCGGTAGCGACATAGGTTAGCACCGCGTCGGTCACCTTCACTACTTCCGTCGCATAGCGCATGCGCTGTGCGTAGACCTCAACTGACACGGTAACCGAGCTATTCCCTGTTTTCACAATGCTGGCGTAGAAGCTCAGCAGATCACCAACGAACACAGGCTGCGTGAACACAAACGAATTGACGGCCACTGTTACGACACGACCGTTTGCGCGACGGCATGCTGGCACCGAGCCGGCTATATCCACCTGCGACATGATCCAGCCGCCGAAAACATCTCCGTAAAAGTTCGCGTCTGCAGGAAGCGGTACTACTCGCAGCACGCATGATTCAGGAGGAAGGTGAAGCGGTTCTTTCATCATGCACCTTTTAGCAATTTTGGCGGGGAAGTGCGGAGGGCTGACGCGGCTCTCCAGGTTGTCCGGAATCGGCAGGTTCCGTCGGAGTGAGAGCCGCTGCCATTAGCGCTGCTCAATAGCGACGGTCTTGCCACGTCGCCGGACTCGCACCGTATGGTTCGAGCATCTCAGCCGCTGGTAGCTTCATGGCGCCGAATTGCAATGGAGGCTGGAGGCCAGCAACAGACCCGTAAGGCGTTTGAATCGCAACGAGCTTGGCAGGATAGTTATCATTGGAAGGGAGCTCACTTTGAACCGATACATCGAGCAAACCCATTTCCTGCACCCACATAGCACTTCTCGCCAGCGACAGTTTCACGTGGTAGGAGCCGCCTTCAATCGACCGCCTCAGCAGTGCTGCCATCATGCCGGCTGCTGCAAGATAGCCGGTAATCAAGTCGGCAAGATAGAAAACAGGCGAAAATCGCGGCTTTCCGGGAAGCCCCTCGCGCACTGCGAATCCGGTTGCTACCTGGCCATTCTGGTCAAACCCCGGCCTCTCGGCCCACGGTCCCGAATGTCCGTACGCGTTTACCGTCAAACAGACAATGCCCCGGGCATTACGTTCTGCCAGTTGTTCGGGCAACAGACCGAAGCGAGCATTCACGCTGTGCCGATAACTTGTCGTGAAGATGTCGGCATGGGCAGACAGGTGCAACATCTCGGCGCGGTCTGCAGAGTCCCGCAGATCCAGGTATGCACATCGTTTGCCTATGTCCACACCCAGATGTTGGGCGTGGGTATCGGGATACGATGGTGAACTGATATGCAGCACGTCTGCTCCATACTCGGCGAGAGTACGAGCACTGCGAGGCCCCGCCAGTACGTGAGTGAAGTCCAGGACGCGGACACCCTGTAGTGGTGAGTTCGCGCCCGTGAACGGTGCAAACGGCACCACCGGACCGTCTGAAATTTTTTCGATTTCGACGACCGGCGTGGCCTGGAGTTCACGGCCTTGTGGATGGGCAAGCCACTCCTCTCTCGTAAATGCGCGGCAAGCGGGGAGTCCAGCCTCCGCCACAGCGGCTTCGAGTGCCTCAGAATCCCACTTGGCGACTTCGCGTGCGATGGACTCCTTATTGTTGCCGCAGTCAAAGAAGTTGAGATATCCGTCGAGCAGCTTTGGATAGGGCGGCCCCGCTTCCAGCATCACATATCGGCCGTCGCGGCATAGAAACAAGTCGTTGACGGCGACATGCTCCGCGCCGACGTTGATGGGGCGTCCTTGCTGCGCCACGTAATGCGTCGGATGCAGGAAGTGCAGAGCATCGACGATGTCAATAGACACATCGGTGCTGATGCCGGTGCGCATGTTCCAGATTGCGGCGCCGGCCATGCCGATAAGCAACTGAGCAATACCAGACGCCTCCCCCAAACGATGCGGAGAGCGGATAATCGGATCGCTGCCATTCAGCACGGCATCACCGGTGAAGTATTTATTCAGCCCAAGCGACGTGGCCATGCCTGCAAGGAGCGGCAGTTCTCCTAGCGAAAGTCGACGCGGGGTGAGATCGGGATGTGAATGTGTCATTTGTCGATTCTCCCAAGGCTCACCGACGCAAGTGATTTGCCGCCAGATCAATTACTTCATCTGCGCGACCATTAAGTACCGCTTTGAGCATGTACAAAGTAAAGCCTTTGGCCATTGCGGATGTCACCTTGGGCGGCATGGCGAGTTCCATCCGGGTGACAGCCGCGTCGACGACGACGGGGCCGGGGTATGCCAGTGCCTTCCCGAGCACATCTTCGACGTCGGCAGGATCGTCCAGGCGGAAGCCCTTGATGCCGACGCTCTCTGCCATGGCGGCGAAGTCCGGATTGTCCAGGTGGGTGCCGGTGTCAAGAAAGCCGCTCGATTTCTGTTCGAGTTCGATGAAGCCGAGCGAGCCGTTGTTGAAAATGATTACCTTAACCGGGAGATTCAGTTGCTTCAGACTAAGCAGGTCGCCCATCAGCATCGTGAAACCGCCATCGCCGCAGAGTGCGACGACTTGTCTGTCGGGCGCCGCCGCCTGTGCTCCGATGGCTTGAGCGAGTGCGTTGGCCATCGAACCATGCCAGAAAGAGCCGAGCAGGCGTCGCCCGTTTCCCATGCGTAGATAACGTGCTGCCCAAACGGTGGGCAGGCCGACGTCGGCCGTGAAAATTGCATCTTTCGTTGCTTGTTCGCTCGACACGCGCACGACATGTTGAGGATGAAGACGTCCGCCGGGGCGTCCGTTAGCAAGTTCATCCAGTGATGCGCGTGCCGCGCGATAGTTTCCGAGCGCCTTCTCGAGGTGTTCCCGGTTGTCTTTCCTGCGAAGACGGGGAAGCAAAGCGGAGAGGGTGGCGCGCACCTGGCCAAGCACCCCAAGCTCGACAGGCGCTCGGCGTCCGATCGCCTCGGCTCGGATATCAACCTGAATGATGCGCGCGCCGGCGGGATAGAATTGCCGGTAGGGGAAGTCGGTGCCCAGCATTAGCAGGACATCGCACTGCTCCATTGCGTGGTACCCAGATGCAAAGCCGATCAGGCCGGTCATGCCGACATCGTAAGGGTTGTCGGCTTCGACGTACTCCTTCCCGCGCAGCGCATGCACGATGGGCGAGGCGAGTGTCTCTGCCAGCGGCAACAACGCGTCGAGTGCGCCTGCACATCCGCCCCCGCATAGAAGCGTAATACGCTCTCCGGAGTTGAGAATGTCCGCCATGGCGTCCAGCACATCGGGCTGCGGCACGATCTCCGGTCCAGCGAGGCACAGAGCCTTCCTGCTTGGAGCAGGTGCTGAGGTTGCGGGCTGCAGCGCGACGTCCCCTGGTATGACGATCACGCACACGCAACGCTCGGCCGATGCTCGACGGAGGGCGGTATCGAACGCACGTGGCATTTGCTCTGGCGTAGCGACGAGTTCACAGTAGTTGCTGCATTCGCGAAACAGCTGCTCCGGGTGAGTTTCCTGAAAATAGCCAGAGCCGATTTCTGCTGACGGAATATGTGCTGCAATGGCTACGACAGGCACCCGTGAGCGATGGCAGTCGAACAGGCCATTGATAAGGTGCAGGTTCCCGGGACCGCAACTGCCGGCGCAAACGGCTACTTCTCCGGTGATTGCGGCGTCGGCTCCGGCTGCGAATGCCGCTACCTCTTCGTGCCGCGTATGCAGCCATTCAATGCCGCCGTGGCGGCGTAGCGCATCGGTGAATCCATTAAGACTGTCACCTACGATGCCGTAGACGCGCCTAACGCCGGCGGTTGAAAGGGTGTCGACCATCTGGTCGGCGACGGTGCGTGTCATGGAAGCCTCCAATAAGATCGAACAGTCAGACCAGATGTAGATCGCGGGCCGCCTGAAGCAGCTCATCCCGGAACCGCGGATCGGCAATGGCGATCAGACTCAATGCTCTCTCCGTGGACGATTTGCCTTTGAGATCCGTCCAGCCGTACTCAGTGACCACGATGTGGGTATCGATGCGTGGTGTGGTGACCGGGCCGTCCAACCGTGGAACAATGCGCGAAATCTGTCCTTTTGCGGCAGTGGCACGACAGGCGATAATGGACTTGCCGCCCCTGGAGGCATAGGCGCCGCGCACGAAGTCGAGCTGGCCACCCGAGGCGCTGTATTGGTGGCCGAGCACGTGTTCCGAGTTGCATGCACCCGTCAGATCGACCTGCAGCGTCGCATTGACCGAGATGACGCGGTCGTTCTGGGCGATGATGTGCGGATCATTCACGTAGTCCACCGGCTGGCTGTAGATCGCCGGATTTTCGTCGATGAATTCGTACATCGCCTTCTGTCCCATCGCGAAGGTAAACACCGTCTTGCCGGTATCCAGCGCCTTGCGTCGGTTGTTAACCACTCCGCTTCGGATCAGATCAATCATTCCGGGGCACAGAGCCTCCGTATGAATGCCCAGGTCGTTGCGTGTGGAGAGCTGTCCGCAAACGAAGTTCGGTAACGCACCCACGCCCATCTGCAAGCATGCGCCGTCCGGAACCATCTCAGCGATCGTACGGCCGATGGCTTCGTCCTCAGGAGCTGCCTGGCGGACCGGCAACTCGAACAGAGGCGCTGTGTGCTCGACAATGGCGCTGACCTGTGAAACGTGGATTTGCGCGCCATTACCCTGGACGCGAGGCATATTCTCATTGACTTCAACGATCACGCGGCGTGCAGTCTGTGCCAGCCGGCTCGAGTAATCGTTGCCGGTGCCGAGGCTGAAGTATCCGTGGCGATCCATCGGCGACACGATCATCAGTAAGGTATCGATGCCGATATGCTCGCCGAGCAGCCGTGGTGCCTGATGGAATGTACTTGGCACGTAGCTGACCACCTTGCGTCCGTCTTCCAGTCCGCGCTTGATGAGCGCTCGCTCGGCCGAGGTGATGAACATACTGAACGGGGCGATCCGATCGTTGAGTTCGTAACGAAGGATCGTTTCGTTGAGCAGCGGCGTCGACTCGTAATAGTAGGCCCGAATGCCTTCGACTTTGCCGGCTGCTGCACGGTCGGCCAATGCGGCGAGCAACGCTGGCGGTTCGGCTGCCGCCATTCCGATCGAGATCCGGCTACCCGAGTCGATAAGCGAGACTGCGGCCTCCGGCGTCGTCAGCTTCGACTGGTAGAGAGTGGCGATGTTCATGGTGATATTTCCGCGGTATAACGATTAGTAGTTCGATGCTTCTTCGGGAGAATGGCCCCGGCGATAGACAAGCATCGTGCGTTCGAAGCTCATGACCTCGTCGCCGTTCTGGTTGATACCACGCGTCAGTACGGTGACGATGCCTTGTGTGGGGCGGCTCCTGGATTCGCGCTTATGCAGCACAGTGCTCTCTGCATAAAGCGTGTCGCCTGCGAATACCGGATGGCTTGCTTTGACCTTGTCCCAGCCCAGATTGGCGACTACCTTTGCGCTGACCGTGCGTACGCTCATTCCGGTTAGCAGCGCCAGCGTGAATGTGGAATCGACCAGCAACTTCTTCCATTCGGTCTTGGCCGCATATGCCGCGTCGAAATGCACCTGCTGGATGTTGAGTGTCAACAGTGTGAACCACACGTTGTCGGTGTCCAGAACAGTGCGTCCTGGACGATGTTCGAACGTGTCACCGGGATTGAAGTCCTCGTAATACAACCCGGACGTTTCGCGGTAGCGCTGATCGCCAACGCGCTTGTAGGCAGGCAGAATGTTATCCATGGTGTGCTCCTTCAGGGGAAGTGGAAAGACCCGCCGCGTCGAGTACCCGGCGTGCTTTGCGCGCCACGGCCTCGTCGATCATCGCGCCGTCTAGCAGGCCGACTCCGGCAGCATTGACGGCAAGAACCGAACGTGCGTGTTCGACTTGCTCTGCTGTTGGCGTGAATGCGGAGTTGATGGTGGCAACCTGGCGCGGATGGATCGCGGCTTTTCCGACGAAACCCATATCGACAGCCTGTTCCACATCACGTTGAAAGCCAGCGTCATCGTGCAGATCGAACCATGGTGAATCGATGGCATCGACACACGCGCGGGCCGCGGCCGAAATCAGCCGGGCGCGGGCGATAAGGAGGTTCGGCGCGCGGCCGTCACATCCATAGTCCGCAGCCAGATCGGCGGCACCCAGCATTGCGGCGCGAAGCCGCGGCGTAGCTGATAGCGATTCATGAGCTGCATCGACACCGCGGGCACTCTCAATCAATGCGACCAGTGCGGTGGACGCGCCGGCTTCGGTCAGTAGCCGGTCAAGGATCTGGAGTTGGACGGGTGATTCGACCTTCGGCAGCAAAAGCAGGTCAGGGGTTGCTTCGCTTTCCAGAATGGCGGTCAGGTCCGCGAGTCCGGTGCGCGTTCCAAGCGCATTGACGCGGATCACGCGGGCTGGGCCGTCACTCGCCGCGTTCAATGTCTGCAGCGCGATGGATCTTGCTCGGTCCTTGTCGACGAGCGCCACCGAGTCCTCAAGATCCAGGATAAGGATGTCAGAAGCCACTGACGCGGCTTTCGCAAATCGCTCAGGGCGGGTGGCCGGTGTGAATAGCCAGCTTCTAAGACTGGTGGGCATAACCATGACCTCCTTGTTGATGTTGATCGTTCGGAAGTCATGCTAAATAGACGCGGTGGAAATCGCGATACGGCGATGGCGGCGATTTCTATATATATAATGTATGGCCATGGAGCTTCGACACATTCGCTACTTCCTGGCTATTGCTGAGGAACGGAACTTTTCCCGTGCAGCGGAGCGCGTGGGGATCGGCCAGCCGCCGCTGAGCATGCAGATTCGTGATCTGGAACGGGAAGTTGGCGCGCGCCTGTTCCATCGTGTTCCGAAGGGTGCGGAACTCACGGCTGCCGGGCAAGCGTTCTACCGCGTCGTGGAAAAGATGCCGGCGATGGTGGAGGAAGCGTGTCATGCGGCGCGGCGGGCAGAACGTGGCGAGCTCGGTATTTTGCGCATTGGCTTTACCGCATCGTCTGGCTTCAATCCCGTGGTTGCAACTACGATCCGGTCCTTCCGAAGAGGCTATCCAGGAGTGGATGTACAGCTCGAGGAGTCGAATACTGCACGCCTGTTTGAAGCCCTCAGCGGAGACGAACTCGACGCGGCGTTCATGCGGCCAGGTGAGCACCTGGCGAGGGATCTCCAGGTACGGGTCCTTTCGGAGGAGCCATTATTGGCGGTCTTACCTTCCAAACATGCATTTGCCAGGAAGCAGCGCCTGAAGCTTGCAGATCTGGCCGGCGACGAATTGATTACCTTTCCGCGGCAATATGGTTCAGTTATGCACGACGCCATCATGGCGGCCTGCCGCGACGCGGGCTTCGAGCCGAAGTTAGGACAGGTTGCGCCGCAGATGGCTTCGATCATACATTTCGTGGCCGCGGAACTCGGTGTCGCATTGGTGCCTGCTTCGATGCGAGAGATACAGGCGAAAGGCGTGCTATTTCGGGAATTGCACGACACCGCGGCATCGGTTCAATTGTCTTTGGCGTGGCGTCGGGGAGATCGCTCTCCATTTCTGAAGAATTTCATTGATTGCGCTTTACGCGCTTGATGTTTTGCGTGTGCGGCAATAGACCTGGGAAATTGCCCGTCGAGGCGTCGTCTTGGGCAACGCGAGCCTCGGAGAATATCTGGGCATCGGACGCATAGAACGATTGTTGCGCCTCTTTTTCCCGATCACATCCAGACTCTTGCGGTAGGTCAGTTCAACAAGCTTTCAGGGGACAAAGGCGACAAGTTCCGCAATGCTATGCTCGACAGACTTACATCCGATCCGCGCCCAAGCATCGCTCGTCAATTGACCAGTCACTGCACCGATGAATCTGGTGCCAGCGGCATGTGCCGCATGTGCGTCGATAAGGTGATCGCCGACGTAGAGTGCTTCGTTAGCAGCGACATTCATAGCGGCAAGAGCCTTCAGGATACCTTCCGGGTCCGGCTTGTGTCGCAAAACATCTTCGCCACCAACGATAGTACTGAAGCAGTGGCGCAAGCTCACTTTTGACAATATCGCTTCGATCCGGCGCCTGAATTTTGTCGACACGATCCCAACGGGAACATTGCGTTTGTGTAACTCCCTTAGCAGGCATTCAGCAGACGGGTAGACGTCCGTCATATTGACCATCACCCGGTCGGCGTGCGACACAAAACAATTGGCATAAGTTTCGGCTAAAGTCGCGTCTTCGATCCCCGTCAGAAAACGAAATGTGTCATGCAAGGGCAAGCCGATCGACTCACGGACTCTCGTGGCACACGGTACCGCCAGGTTCATATCGGCGATCGCCGATTGTGCGCAGAATTGAATTGCCTCCGTTGAATCCACAAGCGTGAGGTCGAAATCGAACAGGAAAGCGGTGGCAGAGTGCGTCATTCTAAAAATACGGAGTGTGTTTTACTGCTCGTGCTGCGCGGCCGCCCCGTCGAAAAGCCGGCCTGCAGGCGGCCGGCCGAACTCCCTTGAGCATCGGGTCAGGCACAGCGCACGGCATTTTCAGGCGGGACCAGCAACCTGTCAGCGGCGTGAAGGTGTCAATAACGCATCTTCCAGGTAGGCGGATCATGCCGTCAAGACAGGGGCAACCTTGCCACGTCAAAGTGACGCGTCAAGTACGTTCGTGGCCGAGGCTGCTGCCGCCGCTCCTTTAATGCTCGCTTGGGCTTGTGCCTGTTCAGCCTGAACGCGTAGCTCCTTCTTCACCGTTTCACGTACCTTTTCTGCGATCTTCTCTTTCTCCGGCCCTGACATCTGCTCGAATTGCTGGCGTGTAAGCCCCATCGAAGCCAGGACTGAATCTTCCATCCGCTGCTCGGGCGTTTCCTTGATCCAGTCGTTCAGTTCCTTCAGCGCCGAGTCGAAGGAAGTGCCGACGTTGCCATTGTCGCCGGCTGCCGTGCCTGACGATAATGTTGACGTGGGATAGAGCGAGGAATTCGAGGTGTTCTGAATGTGCACGTTTGTTTCCTTCCTGTGAAGTAGATGCTCCGACACTGAAATATTCTGGCGACGGTATCCGGCACGGCTTTCATCAGGCGCGGTCGATTTGCATTGTCTCGCTCCGGACGCAGTCAGTCGAATCGTCTCACTCCGCCGACGGTCCCGTCTGGTATGTTTGTGACCGATCGTGTACGGGCATACTGGCCGGGGGAAACGCCGAATGTCCGGAGGAAATGCCTTCCCATATGACTCTGGTCGGCAAAGCCGCACTCAAGAGCGGTCAAGGCCGCTGCGCTACCGTCTCGCAGTAAAGCTCGAGCGCGGTTTAGCCGGACCAGCAGCGAGAATTCAGCTGGCCCTATCCCTGCTTCCCTTGAGAACTTCCGGCTGAACGCTTCACGGCTATATCCGAACGCGGCCGCCAACGTCGACACGTCGCGGAACTTACTGTTGGTATCCGACAAAATCATCAGAGAGGTTTGAACTACATCGGATATCTCGCCCTTTTCCGTCCTGGTATCCGGACTGATTTTCATGGTCTGGCACAGCAGGGCCACTTCCGATTGAGGAACGTACAGGTTCAGGCATTGGGTGGGCCAGTTCCCGCTCGGTGCCGACCGGTGAAGATGACCCGCTGGAATCAGCAGGGCCTGTCCTGCGTGGACGACATACAAACGTGAACCGACGATAAACTCACGACGTCCCGAAAGCACAAAGACCATCTGTGCTTCGTTATGAAAATGGGTTTTTCCGTCAGGCGCCCTCGGCCCCTCCCAGTATGCAGTCTCGAGAGTGCACCGCGTAGGCGCTCGACGATAAGCCCATGCGGCCGCACCGCCTGATTGCAGGCAATCGTCAAACTCGGGCGGGCATTTCGCCTCAAAGAGATAAGGTTCTGTCATGTTCCGATCCTTCAGTTGCGAAAGGTTTCCGGCATGTCCGCGCCGCATTATTCCGGGCGCTACTCTGCGATCAGGCAGGTCTGAATAGCTGCGGCGAGCAGAGAAACGATCCTCTGCGGTTTAGCCCGCTCGATGGCTGCCGAACCCAGCCCTGCACGGAGAACAGCGAATCCCATCACATATGCCGTGATCATTGCCGCGCGTTCCTGAGCGTCCTTTTTTCCAATATGCCGCGCCAGGGGCTCGACGAAGTCTCTGTGCAATGCGGCAGCGAGGATCGGCGCCGCTACGGGACTGCCCACCGATCTGAGCAGGAACGCGAATTCATCGAACGCTTCGCTTTCTGACTTGCGAATCGGGCCAAGCAGGTGTCGTGCAATGCGATGTGCGAGTGTGTCGACCGGCCCGACGAAGGCGGGCTCCAGACTGAACGCCTCGTCCGCCACCACGCTGAACAGCGCTTCCTTCGACCCGAAAAGTCGGGACACCATGGCAGGATCAACGCCAGCTCTGGCCGCGATTTCACGGACACCAACCGCATCATAGCCGGCTCGTGTGAAGGTGAAGCGTGCGGCGTCAATGATCCGCTCGCGGCACTGTGCCGCGGACAGACGCTCTCGCGTCGATTTATCAACACTCGTTGACATTTTTGTCGATCCTCTTCTATTATCAACACTCGTTGATAATACAGGAGCGACCATGGATCCGAGTACCTCCCCTTTACGCGGGCGCGTGATCTTTGTTTCCGGGGCGACGAGTGGCATTGGGCGGGAAACTGCGTTGAAGCTTGTCGAGGCAGGCGCGTACGTGGTGGCGAGCGGCCGTGACAGTGAACGTTCAAACGAACTGGCCGACGAGCTCGGCGCATCCGGCGAATGCATCGAAGGGAATGTTGCCCAACCGGAAGACATTGACCGCATCATGAAGGCTGTGTCAGCACGCCATCGCGCACTCGATGGCCTGGTGATTAATGCGGGTGTAGCTCCGCAGACTTCTTTGGAAGCGTTGGATACGGAAACGTATGACCAGCTCATGGATGTCAACGTCAAAGGCGCAACGTTCACCTTTGCGCGCGCGCTGCCACTGCTGGCAGAAGGCGCGTCCTGTGTCTTTGTGGGCTCAGTGGCGGGACGCAAAGGCCAGCCCGGCGATGCACTCTACGCAGGCAGTAAGGGCTTTGTGCGAGCCTTCGCGCGCAGTGTTGGCACCTCGCCTGACGTTCTTCGGCGAGGTATTCGCGTGAACGTGGTGTCGCCAGGTCCGACTGAAACGCGACTTACCGCGCAGGCGACGATGGATCCCTCGGTTCGCGAATATGTAGAAGGGCTTATCCCTATGCGTCGATGGGGAAAGGCGAGCGAGGTGGCAGATGCCATTCTGTTCCTGCTGTCTGACGCGTCCTCATTCACGACTGGTGCAGAAATCACCGTAGACGGTGGCATGGCGCACGCCTAGGCGCGTGGCTTGGGCGTGCCGAGCCTGAACGGTGACCCGATCACTATTGTTCCAGACCTGTTTCTACGATTACCCCACACTGCATCGTTTGTCAAAGGGGCAACGATGGACTGGACCACAACATTCTCTCTTTTTGTCGCGGGCATTGCGGGTGGCGTCGTGAATGCTATGGCAGGCGGCGCCACACTGATTACGTTTCCCGCCATGATGATGGCGGGCCTGCCCGCCATCACAGCCAACGCCTCAAACGCGGTGGCAATCTCACCCGGACATATCGTCGCCGTGCTGGCAGACCGCAGCAAGCTCCCAGCACGTTCCATGTACTTCACCGTTCTCTGCCTCACTTCGCTCTTATGTGGCGCGATCGGCGCATGTGCAGTGCTCGCATTGCCGGAGCGCCTCTTCACGCTGCCCGTCCCGGCGCTCATAGCATTCGCGACCGGCTTATTCGCCCTTGCGCCGACGATACAGGTCTGGGCATTCCGGAACAGGCCCACGGAAGATGGCGTGTCCCTTCGTATGCGTGCATCAGTGATCGCGGCGACGAGTCTTTATGGCGGGTTTTTCGGCGCAGGTCTAGGCGTGATGTTGACCGCTGTCCTGTCAATTGTTGAAGTGGGGGACATCCGGACGATCAAGGCGCTAAAGAACGTGTTGGCCGGGTGCGTCTCGCTGGCCGCGGTGGTGACCTTCGTGGGATCCGGTGCCGTTGCATGGCCCCCCACCGTCGTCATGCTCGGTGGCGCGTTGATTGGCGGATACCTTGGAGGCTATCTGATCCGAGTGCTTCCAGCTGTCTGGGTCAGGCACTTCGTGATCGTGGCCGGCGTGTTGATGTCGATCATTTATGCGCGACAGTACTGGTTCTAGCTCTTTGTCATTATCTAGATCCGGACGTTGCGATGCGGCCCAAGCCGTGCGGAACTAGACATCGCTAGATTCGCCCAGCGAAGCAGCGCCCCAAGCGTCCAGCGCACGCAGCGCGGGCAGTAATGCATGGCCCGCGTTGGTCAATTGGTACTCGACGCGCGGGGGTACTTCAGCAAAGACCGCACGCGCAACCACCCCATCCCGTTCGAGTTCGCGCAGCTGCTGGGTGAGCACTTTGTGTGTAATGCCGTCAGCGAGTCGATGTAATTCAGAGAAGCGCAACCTGCCTGCGCTGAACAGATGAAAAAGAATGACTGGCTTCCAGCGGCCGCTTAGTGCACGAATTGCCGCCTCGAGCTGCTGGGGTGAATGACAGCGGTACGGGGGTGGGTTAGTGGCTTTCGATTCCATGCTTACCTTCAGGTGACTATCGCACTCTAAAGTGCATTATTGCCTCTCATTCCAACGGGCGGCTATGCTCAGCATCGCACGGCGGTCGCGCTTTATCGAACCGCTATAACGCGCCAAGCGAGGCGCCTCAAGGAGCCATGACCAATGATAGACTCGCAGCACAAAGACATCCGTTTCCTGCTGGATCGCATCGAGATCCAGGACGTGATTGCACGGTACTCGCTAGGACAGGACAGCCATCAGGGCGACGACGGTAATATCCTTGGCGAATGGGACAGGACCTTCACGCCAGATGCGCAGGTGGACTACAGTGCGGCTGGCGGCATCGTAGGATCTTATCGCGATCTCGCGCGCTGGATGCGCGGCGATGCCTCCGGGCCGGGCAGCATGAGTGCGTTCTCGAACTGGCAGCACATGCTGGGGCTGCCTAACGTGTCACTTGCGGGGGACAAAGCGTTCGCACGGACTGACTTTTACGCGACCCACAGGAGCCGAGAGGGCGATACGCCGCCTGTCCACTTCAACGCGGCAGGAGCGTTCGTCGATGAACTGGTTCGTACCGACGATGGCTGGCGCATCCAACACCGCCGTCTGGTGCTGCATTTCGCCGATCCTCTCCAGATCGTGGTGCCGGTGTAAGGCTGGGGCTACCGCGCTTTGATACGTCGCCGCGATCAGTGCGAACCGCACCACTCGGGGAGATCGGCGGTAGGTACGAGCCGGTCGCTGGGGGCGAGCGGAAAAGGCGATAAGCGCGGGAGATTCGCGTGCGTGGTGAGCCTCCGTACGCTGTGTTCGCTGGTAGCAGGCGAGCACGACAGTGGTCCACAGCAGGTAGTGAAGCGATCGCGTCTTCGGGCGGCAATCCCACATCCTAGCGCCCACATTGCGCTGCGCAAGCGACACCTTTACGTGATGCGAGCCGTTGTCTTGCGCGGGGTCCCAGTGCGGCGACGCGCCTGGCTGGTCGCCAGAGCATCTGCCGACGGCAGCCCAAGCCGTAACGAAAGGAACTGCGGCGCGCCTGCATCTGTACGCTCGAATAGCAATTGCGTCCGGTGGAATATGGACGACGTTACGGGGCACCGCGAAAATTGATCAGTCGCCGCGATGATTGAGAGCGGTGCCACCGTACTTCGCGAGCAGGAGCAGGCATGCCACCACTACAGTCCCCACTTGGTTCCCGCTTTGGCCCTACGAGCACAGCGTCCGAAGTCATTGACGGAATTGACCTGCAAGGCCGCGTGGCAGTCGTAACTGGCGGGTATTCTGGGATCGGCCTTGAGGCCACCCGCGCACTATCCCGCGCTGGCGCTACGGTTATCGTACCGGCCCGAGACCCCGGCAAGGCCCGCGAAGCGCTGGCGGCGATCGATCGAGTCGAAGTGGCCGAGCTCGACCTTGCCAATCCCTCCTCCATCGGCAGCTTCACGACCAGCTTTCTTTCACGAGGTTGCCCATTGCATCTGCTCGTGAACAATGCAGGAATCATGGCTGTGCCACTTCAACGTGATCGGCGCGGTCACGAACTTCATCTCGCGACAAACCATCTCGGGCCGTTCGAGTTGACGGTTCGATTGTGGCCGGCGTTGCTGCGAGCGGGTGAAGCGCGCGTCGCCATTCTGTCATCCGGTGCTCATCGACGTGCGTCGTTCGATTTTGATGACCCCGATTTCGAAAGGCGTAAATACGACAAATGGATAGCCTATGCGCAGTCAAAAACAGCCAGTGTGCTGTTCGCAGTTGCGCTCGACCGGCGAGGGCAGACTCATGGCATCCGTGCGTTCGCCGTCCATCCCGGTCGGATTGAAACAGGGCTGCAACGAGCAATTCCGATGGAAGAGCTGAAGGAGCTTGGATTACGCGATGCCGAGGGGCACATTCCGGAGTCTCAACGCTCGCTTTACAAAACGGTCGAACAGGGGGCAGCAACGACAGTATGGTGCGCCACGAGTTCCGAGCTCGATGGTATAGGCGGCGTCTATTGCGAGGATGTGAACATTGCGGCTGCAGTACCTGCCACGCACGAACAGCTGAGCGGTGTGCTTCCCTGGGCAATCGACCCCGACGCGGCAGAGCGGCTGTGGACGTTCAGTGAGAAGTTGACGGGCGTCAAACTGTCTTCGTGACATGGACGATCCCACGCCGTGCGGGACCTGATCACGCGGACGCAAGGTTATCTCGCTTCGCACTCCGGTAGCGTCCGGGGCTCAACCCGGTGCTGCGCTTGAACGCTATGCTGAACGCTGTATCCGACAGGTAGCCGACGCGCTCGGCGATTCGCGCGAGCGGTTCGTCCGACTCCGACAGCGCTGTCATCGCGAGCGACATTCTCCACGACTGGAGATACTCCAGGGGCGCGCTGCCGACCCGCAGCCGGAACCGTTGGGCAAATGCGGTGCGCGACATGCCAACTGCCGCGGCGAGCGTATCGATGGTCCACCGCTGCGCCGGGGAGGCGTGCATAAGAGATAACGCGGTGCCAATCCGCGGGTCGGAGAGTGCGCCGAGCCAGCCAGCTGGTGCGTCGGTGCCTGCAAGATAGGCGCGCAACGCCTGAACTAGTGCGAGGGTGGCAAGACTTGCCTTCACTACGTCTGACCCCGGCATCTGTCCATCGGTCTCTGCGCGCAACAGCGCGAGTACGTGAGACAGCGCGTGCGCGGCGACGTCCGCTGCCCGCAAATGGATCAGCGGCGGCAGGTTCGCCAGCAGAAGCGCGGATAGATCGTTGTCGAACTCGAAACGCCCACTCGCAAGGCTCACTGGCGAGACCGGCCCTGGACCGTCGAAGCGCACGACGCCATCTGCCCCGCGGATCGACCGGTACGTTTGTGGTCCATCGAGCGGTACACATGCAGGATCGCTGGCTGAGCAGAAGGGCTGCCCTGCAGTAAGCAGATAGAAGTCGCCTTCCTCCATCGTGTGCCTCTCGGCATCGCCCTCCATCCACAGCCACAATCGCCCGCGCAGTACCGATCCGAATTTGACATGCCGGTAGCTTGGAAAGTGAAAAGCCCATGCACCGCGTCCCTCGAAGCGTGACGACAGCGCACTGGAGACTCGCAGCATCGACAAAACTTCAGACAGTGCGTCCATAAATGTCCTATCGAATAAGAAAAGCGGCGAACTGATTATACAAAGTCCAGCCACGATGGACGATCATGTTCTTCATCGCTCATTCGAGTGAACCCGTTTGCGACAGACCGGAGGTCGAGTGATGAAGCCAGCCGATACGGAAGAACAGGAAACCCGGCAGATCCCGGAACGTTTTCGGCAGTGGATCGTCCGGCGCGCACCGCACAACGGCAGCCTGACGCCGGAGAACTTCGAGGAGCGGATCGTCGAAACGCCGGGCCTTGCGCAGGGCGAAGCGCTGGTGCGCATCAAGGTACTGAACATCCACTCGGCTACCCGGGTTCGAATGATCCGGGGGTTGATCCGCGAGGGTGAGACTGACCCGCACAACTACGCATGCGCGGAAGTCATCCGCTCCCGTGACCAGGCTTTTGCCGTTGGCGATATCGTCGCATGCCAGGCCGGCTGGCAGGAGTACCAGGTATTACGCAGTAGCGATCCCCCGGTTGGCTTTCCGCGCCCGAATGAG
Organism: Paraburkholderia strydomiana; assembly: GCF_031456815.1. Classification (NCBI taxonomy): domain Bacteria; kingdom Pseudomonadati; phylum Pseudomonadota; class Betaproteobacteria; order Burkholderiales; family Burkholderiaceae; genus Paraburkholderia; species Paraburkholderia strydomiana. The sequence goes on along the minus strand of NZ_JAVDVL010000017.1, from coordinate 26,474 downwards.
CTTGTAAAAGCCCTCAACGGGACAAGTTCGCCATGGACGTATGTGTTTCGTCCGGCGCTTGCACGTCAGTGGCCAGCGTCCGTATTGATGGAGATATTTGGCACGTCAGGTATGACCGCGTGGTTCGGCCTCCGCGAATACGGTCCCATCATGCCGACCGACACCGTGGCCGTCGCTGCTACAACTGGCGCTGTGGGCTCGATCGTCGCTCAACTGGCGAAAGCCGCCGGGGCGCGGGTGATTGGGTTTGCGGGAGGCCCGGCGCGATGTCGCTGGGTTCTCGAGACGCTCGGCATCGATGGTTGCATTGATTACCGGTCACCGACCCTCGAGGATGAGCTTGCCGCTGCATTTCCGGAGGGCATCGATGTGTTCTCCGATGGCGTCGGAGGTGATCTGACAGGACGTGTGGTAGCCCTGATGAAGCGGCACGGCCGGTTGTTCTCATATGGCTCGGCGGCGGCATCTTATTCGCCGCATGCCGAGGACGAGCCGGCGGTGCGACCGACGATGCGGGAAACCTTCGGTATTTCGCGAGAGATCGAACGTCTGTTGCGGGAGCGCCATATCAAATCCGGTGCCTGGACGGTGGACACGTTTTATCACGAGCGTCTTCAGGCTGAAAACGATCTGGCGCGTCTGCTATGGATGCAGCGGCTGCGCCCGAATGCCCGCGTGATAAGCGGTTTCGAAAACCTGCCGCGTGCGGTAGCTGACCTGTACCGGCTGCCGCGCGCTGGCAAATTGCAGATATCACTTGAATGAGGAGAGCCAAATGAGAGCGTGGCAGCTAGACAAACTAGGCGGTGCGCTGACGCTGGTCGAGCGGCCCGTGCCCGAAGCTCGGCCGGGCAGTGTCGTGGTCCGTATGCAGTCGTCCGCATTGATGTCCTACATGCGCGACTACGTGGATGGCAAGTTGCCCGTCTACCACGTACCGTCGCGCCCGTTCATACCGGGCGGAAACGGCGTGGGCATCGTGGAGTCAGTTGGGCATGACGTTTGGCATCTGAAGCGTGGGCAGCGTGTGGTGATTTCGTCGCATTTTGTCGCACAGGAGAATGTTCGCGATCCGGCGCAGATGCTGATTGGCGTCACGGCAGGCAGCGAGGCCGGGTTCCGGATGCAGAACGACTGGCCCGACGGCACACTCGCCGAATATGCGTTACTGCCTGCGTCGACGGTTACCCCAGCCGATCAGGTCAGCCAGCTCGACGGACGCACGCTCGTCACCACCATGCGTTACGTTGTTCCGTATGGCGGTCTGCTGCGTGGCCGGCTGGCAGCTGGCGAGACGATCATTGTCTCCGGCGCAACCGGCGCCTACGGATTCGCGGCTGTTCGCCTGGCGGTTGCTATGGGAGCCGCGCGCGTCGTGGCGCTGGGACGCAACGCAGAGGCGCTGGCCCAGTTGGTGGTCAGCGCGGGCCCACGCGTGGCGCCAGTCGCCGCTACTGGGGATGCCGCAAAGGATGCGGCAGCGCTGCGCGAGGCCGCCGGAGGTTCTGCACAGATGGCATTCGATATGGTGGGCAATGCGCGCGATCCGAACATGACACTGGCCGCCCTGCGGGCACTGGCGTTCGGCGGCCGGCTTGTGCTGATGGGCAGCATGGCGGTGCCATTGCCGATTCCCTACACGGAGGTCATGCTGAACGGCTGGGAAATTCTGGGCCAGTTCATGTATCCCCGCACTGCGTACGCACAGTTGCTCACGCTGATTGGAAGCGGGCTGCTGTCGCCCGACGGCATACGCGCCGTCGAATTTCCTTTTTCCGACGTCCCCAACGCCATCGACGCCGCAGCAACTGCGCCGAGCGCGGAATGCGTCGTTATCAACCACGAGGTATGACATGCAGATTCTGAAATCGATGTTGCGCCACTATGTCGCGCCAGAGCAGCTGGACACCGCAGTTGCCTTCTATGAGGAACTGCAGCAGATGAAGTGCGAACGGCGTCTGTCGTTTCCCGAAGCAGGTATCAACGTAGCGGTGGTTGGTTCGTTCATCCTTGTCGCGGGCGATGATTCCGCGCTCGCACCGGTCCGGCATATCCAGGCCGCATTCGTCGTCGACTCCCTGGACGCGTTTTCAGCATGGCTTCGGACCCAGGGCGCTGATGTGTCGGCCGCGCACGAAAGCCATGTAGGCCGCAACGTGATGGTGCGACATCAAGACGGATTCTGTGCTGAGTACTTCCAGCCTGCAGCAGCCTGACCCGCGCAGTGTCCGGGCGTGCATCCGAGGGCTCGAGCAGACCGGCTTTTTGTTAACTGGACACGTGATCCAATTTGGACGTACAGTCCAATTGAGGCTCGTCAGGCACCGCGCGCGAGAGCAGAACATAGTCGACCACGGCATTGGTCGGCTGTGTCCCGGCTGACGAGGCAAACCACCATCAACGTGTCAGAACTGGAGAGCACTCATGGGCAGGTACCTAACAACAAACTGGCGGGGGCGTGTCGTTTTCTTAGTTTCCACTGCACTCATCGTGTTGTCAGCCGGTGCTGCGTCCGCAACGGACACGCTGCGGATCGGCGTCGAAGCCGCTTATCCCCCGTTCGAAAGCCTGACGCCGGCTGGCGCACTGCAGGGGTTCGACATCGAGATTGGCGACGCGCTATGCGCCCGAATGAAAGTCAAATGCGTGTGGGTGCAAAACGCGTTCGACGGCCTTATCCCGGCGCTTAATGCGAGGAAATTCGATCTGATTGACTCGGCGATGAACATCACCGACAAGCGCAAAACGGCGATCACCTTCACGTCTGCCGTCTATGTGGTTCCCATGCAGATGATCGCGCGGCGCACGGCGCATCTGCTGCCCAGTGCTTCCGCGCTGGCGGGCAAGCGGGTCGGAGTGCTGCAGGGTTCTTCGCAGGAGGACTACGCAAAGCGCCATTGGGCTCCCGCGGGTGTCGATGTGCAATCTTATCCGACGCAGGATCAGATTTTTGCGGATCTCGCAGCCGGTCGCCTCGACGCGAGTGTGCAGGAGGCGACAGTTGCAACCGACAGTTTTCTCTCGAAGCCGGGCGGTCGCGATTTCGATTTTGCGGGCGGCCCTTTGCGCGACGATGCGTTGCTGGGGGCGGGAGTTGGTCTGGGTATGCGCAAGGACGATGTCGCATTGCACGCAAAGGTGAACGCCGCGCTCGAGTCATTGAAGGCTGATGGGACGCTGAGCACATTGTCACGTAAATATTTCGGTCGCGACATCGTCGCCAGATGATCCACCATCATGGACGGAAATGCCGCATGAAAACCGAAACGATCGAACTGCCCCCGCTGGCGCCGGGCGCACGCTACGAGTTGACAATGCATACGTTCGGCAGCGGCGAGAGCGGGCGCAGCGCATACGTGCAGGCTGGACTGCACGCAGACGAGCACCCGGGCTTGCTGGTCGCGCATCACCTCATCGGTTTGTTGGCCGAACTGGAACGGGAGCGGCTGCTCACCGGGACTGTAGTGGTTTGTCCCTTTGCGAATCCCGTCGGGCTTAGCCAGCGAATCTTTGGCATGCCGACGGGGCGGTTTAATCTGGAGAACGGTGAAAACTTCAATCGTGCATTTCCGGACATAGCACCTGAAATCTCAGCCATGTCAGGCGATTGGACGTTTGCGCGCAACGATATCTCGCAGATCAAGCGCGCGTTCGCCGGGTGTCTGGAACGCCACCGGCGCGCCGACACGGTTGGTGCGCTGAAGTTTGTACTGTTGCGCGAGGCGCTCCGCCATGACGTGGTGCTCGATCTGCATTGCGATACGGCAGGTGTACTGCACTTATATGCGAACCGGGCGCAGACCGCCCGGGCAGAATCGCTCGCCCGTGCAATGGAAATTGGCACCGTACTTGTAGAAGAATATGCCGGTGGCGAGCCCTTCGACGAATCGTTCATGCGCCCATGGCGGGCGGCGGTGGAGGCAGGATGGGTCGATCCGGACCGCAGCGGTTTCTGCGCGTCGATTGAGCTTCGCGGGCAGGCGGACGTGGATGACGTCATGGCGGCGGAAGACGCGCGCGGCATCGTGCGCTTTCTCGCACGGGAGGGGCTCGTCGAACTGGGCGAAGGCGAGGCGGACAGGGCGGACATTCATGCACTCTTTCAGCCTCGCGGCAATCCAGTGCGGCCCGATGTATTTCCACTTGAAGGAGCCTCGCATCTACGCGCGCCAGCGACCGGCATTGTGGTGTACCTCAAGCATCCTGGCGATCAAGTGTCGAGCGGCGAGCTGATAGCTGAGATCGTCGCACTTGAAGGTGATCCGGTAGCGGCCAGAGTCGAGGTGCGCAGCGACGTGGATGGCGTCTTCCTCGTCGGCCAGCAATTCAGGCTTGTGCGTGCCGGTCAGCGCGTCGCACTGCTAGCGGGGACGGCGATGCTTCCGGGACGGAAGCCGGGCAAACTACTCAACGATTTCTGAGGGGATAGGAAATGCAAGACCTTTTCAACCGGATTCTGGACGCGCACGTGGCATTGCGGCCGCAGGTTGCAACGACGCCCCTTGAGCACAGCCCTTTGTTGTCTGCACAAACGGGTTGCGACGTATGGCTGAAATGCGAGCATCTTCAGCACACTGGTTCGTTCAAGTTTCGTGGCGCGTCGAACAAGCTGCGCATGCTCGGCGCCCAGGCACGAGCGCGCGGCGTTGCAACCGTTTCGACGGGAAACCACGGACAAGGCGTGGCACTTGCCGGCAAGCTCGCGCACGTGCCTGTTACTGTGTATGCGTCGACGTCCGCTTCGTCCGTCAAGCTCGACGCGATTCGGGCGCATGGCGCTCGCGTGGTGACAATCAGTGCATCGACGCTGGAAGTTGAACTGGAGGCAGCACGTCGGGCAAAAGAAGAGGGTTTGCCCTTCATCTCGCCGTACAACGATCCTGATGTGATCGCAGGTCAGGGGACAATTGGCGCGGAGCTGCATGAACAGCACGCGGGCCTCGCGGCCGTGTTCGCATCGGTCGGTGGGGGCGGCTTGATTTCCGGTATCGGTTCGGCGCTGCGCGGCTTCGGCGTAGCGGCCCAGGTCATCGGGTGCTGGCCGCAAAACGCACCGACATTGGCAAAGTGCATGGAGGCAGGGCGAGTCATCGAGGTGGAGGAGAGCGACACCATCTCGGACGGGACCGCGGGTGGAGTGGAGCCCGATGCCATCACACTGCCGATTGCCCGGCAGGTGATCGACCGAACGGTCCTCGTCAGTGAAAGCGAGATTCGCGACGCGATGCGAAGACTTGCGTTGAGCGATCGCTGGATGGTCGAGGGCGCTGCCGGTGTCGCGCTCGCCAGCTTCCTTAAGATTGCACCGGACTTTCAGGGCGAGTCTGTAGCGGTCGTTCTGTGCGGGCGCAACATCAAGGTCGATACGTTCATTGAGGCTGTACGATGAGAATCCTGAACAAAGACGAGATCATGCGGCGCTTTGATTCCGCTAGAGCGCTCAAGTTGATCGAGGCCGGGCTCATTGCCCATGCACGCGGAGACGTGCAATTGCCACCGGTACAGAATTTCCGCTTTGACACGAGCGACGGTGACTGCTGTGTGAAATCGGCTTATATCGACGGGGAGCCGGCCTTCTTTGTCAAAGTGTCGACGGGCTTTTACAAAAATGCGCGGCTCGGATTACCCACCAACGATGGTCTGGTGCTCGCGCTTTCGGCGAGTACTGGTGAGCCGCTCGTTCTGTTGCAGGACGGTGGCTGGTTGACCGGCGCGCGGACGGCACTTGCCGGTGCTATCGCAGCGAGGCTGCTTGCTCCGGATGACGTGCACGCTATCGGGATCGTCGGGACCGGTGAACAGGCCCGCCTGCAATTGCGCTATCTCGCAGACGTCGTTACTTGCCGGAAAGCTATCGTCTGGGGGCGAGGCGGTGTGCAGCTGCAGGCGTTCTGCAAGGACGCGGCGCAGTTTGGTTTTGAAGTCCACGCGACGCTCGACGCGTCCGAACTCGCGGGGAGCGCCAATCTCATTGTTACAGCCACGCCTTCGCGTGTGCCTATTCTGCGTCGGGAATGGATTCAGCCGGGTACGCACATCACGGCAGTGGGTGCCGATGCACCGGGCAAACAGGAGCTGGATGCCGCAATCGTCGGCCACGCCGACTGTGTGATCGTCGACTCGTTGAAGCAGTGTGCCGCCTATGGGGAGCTGGCGCATGCGATCGCGGCCGGGCTGCGGTCAGAGGACGATGCGCTCGAACTCGGCAGCGCGCTCGCCGACGGAAAGCGCGTGCGCCGGGACGGCAGCGAGATCACCGTGGCTGACCTGACAGGGTTGGCCGTGCAGGACGCCGCTGCGGCGGCCAGCGTGCTGCATATTGGTGAGCTGGACCAGCGCGGTGGCATTCTCCATGACATACGACGGCCGGTATCCTGACGCTACAATGTGCGGTCCTATACGACCGGAACGCATCGCCATGAGGAAACGGAAGATTGCTCGCGGCCCGCACCCTCTGCTGAAGCGTCAGGAAGCGGTCGCAAACGGGATCGCGGCGCTGTTTTATCCGTACGCTGAAGTGGTGATTCACGACCTGGGAAGTCAAACGATTGCGTACATCGCGAACAACCTGTCGAAACGCGAGCTTGGCGACGCATCGGCTCTTGAGGAGATTGACGCGGCGGTCGCGCCTGATGGCACTATGGGACCGTACGAGAAACTCAACTGGGATGGCCGGCGAATGCGATCGGTCAGCATCATGATGCGTGACGATGATGACGAGCCGGTAGGAGTGATGTGCATCAATTACAACGTCGCCGTGTTCGACGACATGAAAAGCGTGATCGATACCATCGTTTCTCGCGTGACACTCGTCGCCCAGCCCGAGGTACTCTTCCGCGACGACTGGCAGGAGCGGATTAACACATTCATGCATACATGGCTGCGCGAGCGTCAGCTGTCGCTCGCTACACTCTCGCGTGTGCATCGACGTGAGCTGGTTGACGCGCTATTTGCTGAAGGCGCTTTCTCTGTCAGAAGTGCGGCGAATTATGTTGCAAAAGTGCTGGGCATGGGACGCGCGACCGTGTACAAGCGGATCGGCGAACTACGCGACGCCGAGACCAGAAACACACGGGCAGCCCGGCTGGGGAAATAGCCGCTCTTTCCTCGCCAAGGAAAGCATGCGATTCGATATTGCTTATCTGCGACTCTTCGTGGCAGCTGTTGAGGTAGGGGCGTCACGCGGCGCGGCAGCCGATGCGTCGCGTGCGAGGCAGTCGATTGTCGCATTGCGGCCGACTGTCGGAAATGGACGCATCTCTCGGATCGCCGGCCGTTGACCCGTCCGCTCACACCGCCGCCCGTGCACCGACAATCATGTGGCCGTTACCCGGCATCCGGTGGCGAATGTTAAGCGGCCTGCGTCGACCAGATGTTTGCGCTGCGTAAGCCCGCGCTCGTCGACGTGGCGATCACCCGACAGGGGATTCGCATTGCCGCCCAAGATTGGACGGGCGCAAGCAAAAGGGTTCAGCCTCTATATGCCGCGCGCGTGCTAAATGCGGGGCAACCAAGTTATTGAACTGGTCACAACGATGCGGGTGATAGCGGCATGTCCGGGAGATGCAGCGCGGGGGTGGTTTCGGCCGCGCTGCGTAAGGGTGCGGTGCTCCCGAAGATGCCTGGAACGATGTTTTCGGTTTTCTCGCCATCACCCGGACGGTGACGAGCATCGGCCTCACACCGGTGGGGGCCAGTTGTTGTTCGGGATGCGCTCGCCCCTGATCCAACGGCGGAGATCTTCATGGGCACTGGCTGCCATGGTTCGCGCTATGTCCTGTGCGTCGGGATGATCAACGGTGAATTCAAGCGTTAGGCCGTTCGGATCCTTGACATAGAGCGAATCACAAAAGCCATGGTTCATCCTGAAGCTGTGAAGACCTGCCTTTGCGAGACGTGCTTCAATATCGATTTGCGTTGCACGTTCGACTAGCAGCGACAGATGAACAAACAGAGATTGCTCCCGGGCTTTCCATAACTCCTGCTTTTGTGCGTCCGCGAACTGGAAGAACGCGAGCGCACTGCCGTCAGCCAGCCCGTAAAATGCGTGACCGAGGTCGACGTGTTCTCCATCGATAACTTCGTGTTCGATCCACATGGCTACGAGTGGCAGGCCTAAAATGTCTTCATAGAACCGGCGGTTCTTTTCGTGGTCGTCGGTGGTAAACGCATGGTGATGAAGACGCAGCGGCAGGCATTCAAGGTGGCGGCTCATAACTGAATCCGTATGCGGTCATTGTCATTGGGAAGAGCGTGAGCACTCACGCTCCGTAGGGAAACAGCATAAAAGTTCGCGGCATCCCGGTAGTGGTCCTCGCGGGATGCCCTATTGCGGAAATCAGGACAATGAAAACGACCGGACTACTGGAACTGAACGCGGTTGTCGCACTGGCTTCACATCGAAATTTCCGGCTGGCCGCGCAAGACCTTGGCGTCTCGCGGTCGACATTGAGCCATTTGATCGCTTCGCTTGAAACCCGCATTGGTGTGCGGCTGTTCAACCGCACGACTCGAAGCGTTGCCCTTTCTGAAGCGGGTGAAGCCTTCCTGGAACGGGTGCGGCCTGCCCTTGCCGATATCAGCCTTGCGATCGAGGCGGCAAATGGCTTTCGTGCGTCGCCGAAAGGGACGCTGCGAATAGCCACCTGCGAAGCCGGTGCGCGGTCGATAATAGGATCTGTCGTTACCCCGTTCCTGCAGACCTATCCCGATATGACAGTAGACGTTGTCACCGAAGGTCGTATCCTCGACATCGTCGCGGAGGGCTTCGACGCGGGCCTACAGGCGCCGGAGGATGTGCCGCTCGACATGATCGCGTTGCCATGTGGCCAGCCGCGGCGGCAGGCGGTGGTCGCGTCGCCCCGATACCTCCGAGGCCGTAGTGCGCCAGTGCATCCGTTCGATCTCAGCGTGCATCGTTGCATACGCAGGCGTGTGTCCGGAGCAGGGCTGCAGCAGTGGGTATTCGAGCGCTCGGACGAGCGCTTAACGATTCCGGTTCAAGGCCCACTGGTTCTCGACAATCGCAACGCCGTCATCGAGGCGGCAGTAGATGGTGTGGGACTGGCCTATGTCAATCATGAACTCGCCGCCCCATACCTTGCATCTGGCAGGCTCGTTGAACTGCTGGTTGAATGGGTGCCAGCTTTGCCGCGCCTGTCCTTTTTCTATCCTGGCAGGCGGCACCTCCCTGCTGGACTGGTGGCATTCATCAATCTAGTTCGAGCGTCGGCCAACGCGGATCAGTTGAATGCGCACGGTGGCGGTGTGCCGAAGCGGCGGACGGCGAGCGACGTGGATCCTCTCGAAAATGGAATAGCTCACATCGACGGCGCAGGTCAATGAGCAGCGTTCGCTTCGAGCATTTTGACGAGCGTGTAGAGCGTTCGATTCGCTGGTACCGGAATTCCCCGCTCGGTCGCAAGGCGCACAACGGTTCCGTTTAAGTAGTCAATCTCGCTCGCTTTGCCGCGCCCCAGATCCTGAGCGGTTGAAGACAGCTGTCCCGGAGGAATGGTCCGTTCGATTTCGCCAACAAATTCAGACACGTTTTCCTTGAATGTCACCCCTTCCGTTGCTGCGACCGCAAAGCACTCCTCGACTATGTCGCTCATTGTCCGCCGAAGAATGTCGCGCAAGGGCATCGCCTCAAGTGCTTGCATGAGAATGGCGGATATGGCGTTGTACGCACAGTTGAGCGTGAGTTTGCGCCATAACGCGACCTTGACGTTGGGGGAAAGCTGCACCGGTATGCCGGCTTCACGTAGGACCGCGGCCAGCCTTTTTGCATCGGGCGAGTCGTCGATCACAAGGTCGCCCCGACCGTGGTGCAGCAAATGACCGTCGCCAGCCATTTCCGCAGCAACGTACACGGCAGCCGCGATGACCGGCTGCTTCAGCTGCGCTCGTAGCAGCGGAGCGTTCTCGATGCCGTTCTGCAAACTGACCACGAGCGAGCGCGAGGGCAGTACTTCGCGGAGCGATCTCGTCGCCTCGAGTGTCCCGGTTGACTTCGTGCATACGAACACGGCATCTGCGGACATGGCCGCCGACGCGTCGGTGGACGCGCGTACGCTGACCGTCTCGTCGGATCCGTGCGTTTGAAAACGCAGGCCGCGCCGCGCAATGGCCGAGACGTGACGCGCACGTCCGATCAGGACAACATCATAACCGGCACGCGCCAACATCGCGCCGAAATAGCACCCGACCGCACCAGCTCCATAAACGGCAAATCGCATATTTCCTCCTTGAGCTCCGCTCGCGATTCGGCGCCGATGGGCCGCCGCGCGAGCAGTGCGCTCACGTTAGCAGTGTCTGTCGCTTATACGTGTCCGATACGTGAACGACCTGGTGCCAAAGGTCGGACAATGAAGAGCTCTGCAGGTGAAAGCGCGCCAGGGGGTTGGCTCGCCGAATGTGCCGGTATGGTCTTCGGAGCCTGGCGCCTGCCGACCACGCCTGTTGCTGACAGCCGAAGGCCGACGATTGCGCATCTTGCGCGCGAGTGCACCGGAGCGATTAAACGAGCTTGACCACCCTGTCGACTACGGCCGGATGAACGCCAATCGATGCATCAAGCAGGAAGGCCTTCCGCATGATCTGCGCACTACGGTAGCCGTCCGACTGTAATGCACAGTCCATCGCGTCACGCGACTCGAAGCTGATCGTAACTATCGCGTCAATCGGGGACTCGGCCGCATCTGCGGCGGCATCTGACAGGTAGTAATGTACATAGGCCCTTGTTTGCGGCATCGCTACATATGTCGGCCCGTATTGGAACTCCATGAAATGTCGGAATGCTTCAGTGGAGATTTCAGGCCGTTTGCGCAGTACCGTCATGATGGTGTGCATGGTGTTTCCTCTTCCAGAAAATTTGATTCAGCTGCGGCGTTCCGCATTTGTCGAGATAGTCCGGAGACGCAACTGGATTGACGTGGGCGGTCTGCTGATCGTGGGAGCGTCTGAATTCTCGCTCTCCGCCGCCGTTTCAGGCGAGGGAGCTGCCTATGTCGACGTCGGGAAGGCGATCAAGTATCTCGAGGCCGACTTTCTCGTGCAGCTAATGCCCGAGTGGACACCACCCGTCGCGGGCGTGTGTCTGCACTATCCGCGGCAGCGCGTGCCGTCCGCCGTGGTCCGGGCCTTTAACGATCATGTGAAGGCCTATACCGCGGCGTCCGACGCAAGGTCTGCTATAAACCATTGGTTTGCCGCTCCCATCCCTCACGTGACCTTCGGCGTTGGCCGGCCAAGAAAGAAAGAGGCCACCGCACTGATGAGTGCCATCCCTGCGAGGAATGCGGCGACGGCATATCCAGTATGAAATGTCTGATACAGCCAGAGGGAAACAAGCGGAGCAGGACCGCCCGCGATAATAGAGGCGCCCTGATAGCCGAGCGATGCGCCCGTGTAGCGTATGTGCGCAGGAAACGACTCCGCAATATACGCGGCCTCTGTGCCGTAGATCGCCGAGTGAATCACCATCAACATGATCATGGCGACGAGCACTGCCAGATGCGATCGTGTGCCAAGCAGCGCGAAGTACGGAAATGCGAAGAGGGTCATCGCCACGCAGGCGGCAAGAAAAGTCCGGCGACGGCCTAAACGGTCGGAGAGGTGCCCGAAAAACGGGAGCGCGAAGCAGGCAACGATTGCAGCGACGAGTACCGCGTTCAGGACGAACTCGCGGCCAAGCGCCAATTGCTTCGATCCATACAACACGACAAACGTCGTTAACATATAAAACGCGACCTGCTCACCTGGGCGAATCAATGCGCTCAGCAGGATCGCACGCCATTGTGTCCGCACTGCCTCGACAATCGGCGTCTCGCGTCGCACGACCGCTCGGCCATCTGTGCGATTTGCCTCAATAAATTCTGGGGTCTCGGGTACGCCGAGGCGGATGAGGAGGCCAACCACGAGCAAAGCACCGCTAACCAGGAACGGAATGCGCCAGCCCGAGTCGAGCAGATGGTCGCCGGTTACCCGTGCACAAGCGCTCCAGACCAGCACCGAAAGTACGAGTCCAAGCGGTACGCCTACATGGGGGAGACTCGCCATCAGTCCGCGCCGTTTGCCCTGATGCGATTCCATAGACAGAAGCACAGCGCCACCCCACTCTCCGCCCACGCCGATGCCCTGCAGGAAGCGTAACGCTATCAGCAGCCATGGCGCAAAACTGCCAATTGTGCTGCTTCCTGGCAGACAGCCGACGAGAAAGGTGGCGACACCCATCAGCAGCAGCGTAGCCACAAGCGTGGATTTCCGACCAACGCGATCGCCCATGTGACCGAATACTGCTGCTCCAAGCGGACGCGATAAAAAGCCGACGAAGATCGTTGCGAATGATGCAAGGAGTCCTCCCGAGCCTGTGTTCGCAAAGAAGACCTGCGGAAATACCAACGCGGCGGCCGTGCCGTAAATAAAAAAGTCATACCACTCGATGGTCGTGCCAATTACGCTTGCGAGCGCTGCGCGCCGTTCAGTTCGGAGCGTATCCACCGTGACACTCGATCCGTTGACCAGCGTGTGACCGCTCGCGGCGGCGATAGTGCTTTTGCCTGCCATGTCTGTCTCCGTAAGTTTATTGTTGAGAACTGTGAAAATGCTCAGAACGTCGCGTTGGCCTGCATCGACGTGCGTTCGTCCGGCAGGGCCGTCCAGAGCGTAAGGTGATCGCCCTCGCGCTCGGCATTGAGTGTCAGCGCGTTGCCAAGGGTGGCTGGCCGCACGCCCCGGTAGTCGAAAGTTCGCAGCGGTTTGCCCGCGATACGCCGGGCGAACCCTGCGAGCAGGGTTGCGTTCAACGGCCCATGAATGACGAGATCAGAATAGCCCTCGACATTCCGGCAATAGTCCTGATCGTAATGAATGCGGTGACCGTTGAACGTCAGGGCTGAATAGCGAAACAATGTCGTGGTGTTTGCCACGAAATGCTCGCAATGCTCGCCTGGTGCACGGGTGACATTGCGAGCCACCGGGCCGCCCGGGGAAGCTTCCTTGTAGACGATGTCGTGCTCTTCGGAGATTGCTAGCTGGTCGGCGTGGAGTATCCGGTGCTGAACCGTGACGAAAACCAGTTCTCCAGAACGACCTTGTTTGTGCTCGACGGATAGAACTTTAGAATGCTTTTCGACAGTTGCGCCGAGCGGCAGGGGTAGGTGAAAACTGACGCGGCCGCCAGCCCACATGCGGTTCGGCAACGGTACCGGTGGAAGGAAGCCGCCGCGCTCCGCATGGCCATCGTGACCGAGCCTTGACGGCGGCACGCCTTCGAGGAAATAGATCCAGTGCCACAACGGCGGAAGCGGCGTGCCAAGCTCCACTGACTCAATGTCCGTTCCAAGCGTCGCCGCCATCAACCGCGCGTGGCGCACACTGAGCACGTCGCGGTCAATGGTGGATCTACCGATCCAATCCCGCAATAGGTTCATGTCGACGGCGCTCATACAGCTACCTCGTCGCTGGCGGCGGCGAATTCCATCCGGATACTGGCGGTGTGTTCTCCGAGCTTCGGCGCAGCGCGGAAGCGATGTTCATCCCACGGTGCGCGAACAGGTGGGGCGATCATCTGAAGGTCCTGCCCCTCAGCCGTCATCGGCCATGTTCGTAGTGCGGGGTGCTTAACAACGTCGGTCACGTGGCGCAACTGGCCGTAAGCTATGTTCGCCTCGCCGAGCAGCGTCAGTATTTCGGCAAGCGGTTTCGCCGCGAAGACATCGCCGATGATGGTGTCGAGAACATCGCGGTGCTTGACGCGAGCATTATTCGAGACGAAGCGCAGGTCGCTGGCGACGTCGTCGTCGTTGAAAAAGACCGTGCAGAATTGACGCCATTCGCGCTCGTTTTGGATGCTGATCACGACTTCGCGACTGTCGAGAGTCTGGTATGCGCCGTACGGCGCAATGGACGGGTGCTTGAGCCCCTGTGGCGGCGGGGCGCCCTTGCCATAGCGTTCGTGGACGTAGGGCACGGTCATCCAGTCCGCCGCCCCGTCAAATAGCGACACCGACACGCCGGAACCCGCACCCGTTCGAGCTCGCAGCGCGAGAGCAGATAGTACTGCGATGGTTGCGTTCATACCGGCCCCGATGTCGCAGATCGATACACCGATGCGACCGGGCGCGCCCGGTGCGCCGCTCACGCCGACGAGGCCGCTCTCGCACTGCACGAGAAAGTCGTACGCCTTGAGCTTGCCCACAGCTTCGCTTTCACCGTACCCGGTAATGTCGCACGTGATCAGACGTGGGTGGCGTTCGCGGAGTTCCGCGCTGTCAAAGCCGGCACGCGCAAGCGCACCCGGGGCCAGGTTCTGAACGAACACGTCAGCATTGGCGATGAGGCGATGCAACAATGCAGCGTCTTCGGGCACCTTGAAATCCAGCACGACCGATTCCTTGCCATGGTTGGTCCACAGGAAGTACGAGGAATGGCCGTTGGCTGCGGCGTCGTAACCGCGGGCGAAATCACCTTCAGCGCGTTCTATTTTGATAACGCGGGCTCCCATGTCGGCGAGCCGGCCAGTGCACAGCGGAGCCGCAAGTGCCTGTTCGATTGCGACAACGGTGAGTCCCGAAAGCGGGAGTTGTGGGGGAGGTGAATGGCTGTCCGTCATGGTGTCTCCATCTGATCGATCCGTTTTGGCGAGTATCGGTGTTCGGGGCATGCGGGACCATCGGGATGATGCAAACTCAGCGTTTGTAAAATCCAAACGCTTGAGCCAGAATCGACCGACAGATGGAGAAGTTGCGATGCGTTATGAACTTACGGACCTCGAGGTTTTTCTTGCAGTAGCGGAGGAGGGCAGTGTCACGCGTGGCGCGGAGCGTTGCCACCTCGCGCCGTCTTCTGCCAGCCTGCGAATAAAAGGTTTCGAAGATGTAATTGGCGTTCCGCTGCTGGTGCGGCTTGCGCGAGGCGTCGCCCCGACTGCGGCGGGGCGTATGGTAATGGAGCACGCACGCCGCTGTGTCGCGCAGCTTGAACAGATGAACGCCGATCTGTTGCCGTTCACGAAGGGGCTTGTCGGGCACGTGACGCTGTTTGCAAACAACAATGCAATCAGTTCTCACCTCCCGGATGATCTCGCACGATTCTTCGCCGCATTTCCTAACGTGCGAATCTCGATGGAAGAGCGTTTAAGCCACGACATCGTTGCAGCGGTCGCTTCGGGACGGGCAGACCTTGGCGTTGTGGCGCTGGAGGCCGATCATCCGGAACTCGACTTTCATCCGTACCGGGAAGACGAACTCGTCATCGTCGCGGCGCTATCGGACTCGTTTGCCGACCGCAAACGGATCGCATTCGCAGAGTGTCTTGGTCGCCCCTTCATCAGTCTTCAGCCGGGCGCCGCGCTTCATACGTTCCTCATGAACCATGCAAGCGCGTTGGGTGGCCGGCTCGATGTGCGCGTTCAGGTGTCCAGTTACGGCGCGATAGTGAAACTCGTTGGTTCCGGTGCGGGGATTGGCATTGTTGCAAAGTCAGCGATCAACGGCGATGCGGCCCAAAACGTTGCCGTGGTTGCCCTCGCGGAACCTTGGGCCCGCCGCGATCTTCGCGTCTGCGTGCTGCGTAACGCGCCGGTCATCAATCCGTTTCGTGACCGGTTGTTAGAAGCGCTCACCACCCGGCAAGATATAGCGGGAGCGACTGCAAAATAGGAAACCGTATAAAGGCGCTCGTGCGTTCCTGCGCCTTCCCGGTGCGACGACCGCTCTGATGGTGCCTTACGGTATTAACAATAGCTTCCCAGTTGTGAGGCGCGCTTCCATATCCGCGTGCGCCCGGGCTGCCTCCGAAAGGGGGTACATGCCGCCGATGTGAATCTTTAGCTTGCCTTGGGCGATCCAGGCAAACAACTCCGCCGAGCGCGCTTTGAAAAGTTCGGGGGTAGAAATGCTGTCCGCAAAGTTGGCAAAGCCAACCTTGATGCTTTTCGGTAATCTGGCGATTTCAATTGGTTCAGGCGCTCCCAGGACCGGGCCATACCAGCATAACGTTCCGCAGCGACGCAATGAGTCGAGTGAAGCCTGAAACGTCGTCTGTCCCGAACCGTCGTACACGACATTCACGCCTTCACCGCCAGACAGTCGGATGACTTCACTCGTGAACTCTGCTTCGGTGTCCACGATCACATGGTCCGCGCCGGCATTCTTCGCGACAGCAACCTTTTGTTCGCTTGACACGCGGCCGATGACGGTCCCGCCCCGCATCTTGATAATCTGGGTCAGCAAAAGGCCAACACCCCCGGCGGCCGCGTGAACAAGAGCTACATCGCCTGGCTGTACTGGATAAAACTTCGTTGCGAAGTGGCTGGCGGTCAGGCCTTGCATCATTACCGCCGCCGCGGTGCGCTCATCGATCGCATCAGGCAATGGGACCAGGGCTTCGGCAGGCAGAACAAGCCGCTCAGCGTAGCTTCCTCTTCCATAGACCCACGCGACTCGCTGACCTCGCCTTAAGGCACTAACTCCCTCGCCGACCGCGAGCACCCTTCCTGCGCCCTCTACTCCCAAGCCGCGGGGTAGGGGAATTTCTCGCCATAAGCGACCAAGTCGCACGCCGATGTCCATGAAGTTCACACCGGCCGCAGCCACCTCAACAAGCACCTGTCCCGAACCGGGCGTCGGTTCGCTGCAGTCAACGACTTCCAGTACTTCCGGTTCCCCGACACGCGTCATGCTCACCATCTTCACGACTATTCTCCTTGTTTGAACGAGCGTTCCAAAATGGCCGAAAATTTTTGACTATCTAAGGACGCGTAGAGCCATTTTCCCCAGCTTCTGCAGGCTTCGACGGGACGCTCCGGCGCGAGCAGCAATGCGAATACCAGCGAAATTCGCGATAAGAAAGCTGGCCGCATCGTTTGCATCAATTTCAGGGGAGACCTGCTGCTCCGCCTGCGCCTGACGAATACGGTTTGCAATTGCAGAACTGATCAGGCGCGAAGCTTTCTGTCTAAGCATGACCAGGTCGGGTTCGCGGTTCCCAAATTCACATACGGCATTTGTCCCGAGGCAGGCAGTGCTAGCCTCGTCAACCACGCGGTCGACCATTGCCCGAATGCCGTCGAGTGCAGTTGATCCAGTCCTTAGCGCGGTGAGATGTTTTCCGGTCTCAATGTCGACGTAGCGGCTGACCGCTGATAGGTAAAGCTTCCACTTGTCGCCAAAAGTGTCATAAAGACTCTGGCGGCCGACTTTGAGCCTGCTCACGAGCATTTCGGTGGACGTGCCTTCAAAGCCATGCTCGCGGTAAACCTCGATGGCAGCGTCGAGTGCATCGTCTTCGATGAATGCTTTGGTTCTAGCCATGCGACCATCTTACGCATTTGGAACGATCAGTCAAGATTTGAGCCCCGGACTTATGGCGATCGCTAATCGCGCAGAGCGACCAGCAGCACTCCGACCGAGGCGGCTGCTTTTCAGCCCAAGGGGGCTAGGAACAGTGCGGCCAGGAGCCGCGATGACCCTCGCAATCCAATTCAAATAGCCGAGGTCTCGTCCGCACTCGCTCAATGGCCGGTTTCCAGCGAGCGAATTGTCGGTGGCACTGCCTCAACCCGGCCAGGAACAGCCGCTCGATGGAGGTGGTGCGCCGACGCTCGAAAGTCCGGTTCGCCTTCGATAGCGGCTATCCGGAGCGTCACCGAGGCTGCCTGAAAGTAACGTCATTACGCCAGTCGTGATAAGCAGTCAGACCAGGTCACGGCAGAGCAACCTACTTCAGATGCGATTCGGCCAGATCATGTGCCAACCCTTCGACAAAGGAAAGTGCCTCTGCCTCGGTCCCGAAAAGCACTACGCCGTCACTCGTGCTCACTTCCGGTGGAGACTTGCCGTGATTCATTTGCACAATCTGTTTCGCCCAGCTCACGCCAATTGGAACCGCTCGAAATGTGCACTCGATGTTGCCGACCCAAAATCGGTTCGGGTTCATGCCACCCCCTCGCTTCCAGGTATCGTAGCACGGTGACTTTCGTAGTTAGTCACACGGTATTACAGGGGACGACAGCTTAGGGTCGCGAAGTGCCGGTCCCCTCGCATAACCACCGCCTAGGGAGACCGGTCTTGCTGGCTACCACCGCCGACCCGGACAGTCCAAACAATTTCGTGCGTTCGAGTCCAGCTAAGCGCGCTCTAGTCCAGCTAATTCCGTTTCCCGGCAAGTGCGAATCAGCCATAGGCTTGTGTCTCGCCATATACTGTACATCCATACAGGGTGTACACCACGCCTCATTTCGACCCATACGGGAATCCGCGCACCCTGCATCGGGTGCGAGCACTTCGCGGAGTACCGCGCCGGCGGCTCGATCGTTCTATGCATGTACGGCGGTCGCGCGCAGGTCAACGCCCAACCAGAACAAGGCTGCGTGCACTGGGTCCGCGGGATCGGCTCGGATGACGAAAAGAAGAAGGCAAAGCGACGGGCGTAGAGTATGCTCGAAAGCTAGGCCCCTGCGCGACCGTCCGCTGAAGATTTCGTCAGGCTGTTCGAACTCTAAACCCGCCTGACATTCAATGCAGCCAAAAGCCAAGGTCGAACTGCTCTGCTACCTGGTCGTAGCGCAATTGATCGCTCGCGCGCGCACAGGCGATTGGTTAAGAACTGACCACTTCGTCGAGTCTCTGCACATATGGCTGTACGCCAATAGCGCAGAGGTAGACTGGCTTGAGCGAATGCACTTCAAGTGTGTCTCGGAAATCGTGGCGTCGGACTTCGGCAACCTGCCGCACTTCGCCAATGAACCCAAACTTGCGGAACTGTTCACTGACAGCTGGAGGCTCGACTACGAATCTCCAGTTGTCCGCAGCATCTCTGCCGCGTGCGACCGCGAGCTGCGGGACATATAAGTGCACGGACTACTGCTCGATATACATCCGCCATTCCGGAAACTGCTCGAAGAAGCTTTCGCTGACGTAGGCAGCGTACAGCAAAGGCGAAGTATCGTTGGCCGGGCCGCCGGTTTCACTGACGACGGTCAGGCCAGGATCAACGCCACTCGATGCGGCCCAGGCGGTAAGGTCGTCGGCAAGGTCGCTCGTTTCCTCGCGCGGCAGTCGCAATCTGGTCGGCTTCATACATTTCCTTCAACGTGTGGACTACAGTGTATCCATCGACCGTCGGAATTCAACCATGAACAAGGACCGCCCCGATGGCCCCGATCATCCCCTGTATGACCAGATAATGGTGCTCACCTCGACGGTGCGCATCGTGCGTCGGATGCGAGGAAAGAAGAACCCTGAGGACGTGCCTTTCGGCTCACCAGAATGGACATCGTCAGTGCTGAATTCACACTCGATGTGTTTGAGGCGATGGTCGGCGATCCAGGCAGCCTCAGACCCAGCGACCTCTAAGCGAGAAGCGGGGTTTCTAGCCGCCGACAAGGGCAGCCGAGCAGCAACGCGCCTAGGCATACAAACGCCATAGTGAGACACACGATGCCGGCGGCCAAGTTGTCGTATGGATATTTCGTGAGATCCCCGATTCGTTAGCTAGCAAGAGCAGGATGGACCGAAATGGCGCACTGTTGCGGATGGTCAGACATGGAAAAGCCCGCTCGCATCAGTGGGCCACCGTCACGCCCCCCAATACACTAAGCAAACCTGTAGCCCAAGGAAAGAACTACTGCCGGTGTGAGGAAGCAAGACGCTTTCGACAGGCGGTGGCTTGCTCAACCTTCCTTTGGCCGTTGCTGCGACTTCTTGCTACTAGCTGCGTTGTCTGTCTGCCGCAGCGCCGCGTTTGCCGTGACGAGCAGCGCTGCATCGTGTTCACGCAGCACCGCGTCAACTGCGTCGAAGGCGTTCTTTAGCTCCTTCTGCCCCGTCTTCGTTGCATTGCTGCCTTCCAGAATGGCATCTGCTTCCTTCTTCAACCGCCTTACGAGTTCGCAGCAAACCGGCTGTCGAGCGACCTGTTCTGCACAAACTCCTTGATCTGTATTGTCAGTGCCGCCAACGCCTGTTCAGTTGTTTCGTTCGAGTCGCAGGCATCGACAGAAGCCGATTTCTTCCCCATCAGAATTCTCCAAAGAATATTACTCTCGACGAGCAGCGGCGAAGAGCACGCGTACATTTGCGAATCGGATGCCTAAGAGTATCACCCTCTTGGCGTCGGCGATCGCTGCCTCCGGTTTGTGTGGACCTCGTACCTCGACGAATCCGTGAACTGAAGTTCACCAGTCACGCGCGCCCGGGATTTAACCAGCAAGTGGTGGGTGTTTTCCTAAGGGCGTTAACGGTCTGACTTCGGTCGTTCGGTCTTGAGCAGGCCGAAAGTCCGTTCGGGGTTGAACAGCGACCGCTGGCGTGAGCGCAAGATTGATCTCTGTTCATCGAAGAGGAGGTTGCCATGGAAGCGCTTAATTGTTCGCCCGCTCGTCGGGTGCCGTGGAATAAGGGGAGGCTGACCGGACAGAAGCCTCCGTTGAAGCTTCGTGAGATCTGGGCGATTCGGACAAGGCTCCACATGTCATCCAACGCTCGCGAGTTGGCGATGTTCAACCTTGCGATCGACAGTAAGCTTCGAGCGTGCCATTTGACACGCTTGCAAGTGCAGGACGTCTCCATGGGAGGTCATGTCGTAGCTCGCGCGACTTTCATGCAGCAGAAAACGCATCGACCAGTGCAGTTCGAAATCACGGAGCAGACTCGTCAAAGTGTCTCTGCCTGGATTTCGGCGCGGGGGTTAAAGCCTGCCGACTATTTGTTTCCAAGTCGACTGCATGCATCAGCGCATGTGTCGACGCGCCAATATGCGCGCATCGTTCATCGTTGGGTGTCGTCAATCGGGCTTGACGACACCGCGTACGGTACGCACACCATGCGACGAACGAAAGCGTCGTTGATCTATCGACGCACTAAGAACTTGCGCGCGGTCCAATTGCTCTTGGGCCATACAAAAATAGAAAGCACCGTGCGATACCTCGGGATTGAGGTTGACGATGCTCTCGAAATGGCGGAGCAAACCGAAGTGTGATCACCGGTGCCCGGCGAGCGTGCGCTTGTCGGCCATGAGCGGCGGTTCGGCAGGTGTCTTTTAATGTCCGTTGAGCAACGCTTAGCTGCCCGCCAATCGTTGCGACTCCAAGTCCGGGATGTGGGCTGTCCCCATTCGTCCAAGCCACAGCACGGTTTCAATGCGTTCGAGCGGGCAATCTGCAATCACAACGTCAACTCGTCGCGGTTCGACGCACTTGGCAGCGGAGGACGTTGAATAGAAAGTTTGGAGGATCAGGTTATCACCATGTGGGAACCCGCGAACTGCTCGGGATCACCATCCGCGCCGCGCAGACGTGAATTGAAGAAAACGGGGCTCGATTCTGGAAGACACCGGGGGTCATCGGCGCGTCCGACGCGGCGCGGTGACGGACCTTAAAGTGCGGCCCATGCCACACAGCGCTAGCTGACCAAGGTCTTGCGCCTGCGATTCATGGTTATCGCGTCTGTAAAGAAGGCTGCCCTCTGCCAGGAAACCTCACGCATCACCCAAACAATACAAACCGATCATGAACAGGATCGTCAGAACAGCAGCGACGGTCGTTCCCGCCAGGATGAGCCAGTCGCTGAAAGTCGAAATGGCAAAGATACGGGTGAAGTGGCGCTTGCCGTTACCGCCCGATCTGGCTTCCCTACCTTGATCTGCCATCTGCGATTTACTTAGCGCTGCGGAGCAATGTTGTTGACACTGGAGGGCTCAGCTACCTCCAGTCACCGGAGTTCGGGAAGAGCTTTCTCAGGTCCCGGACGGCTTGAGCTCGGTGATGGCCGTTTCCAGAGCCTGTACAGGATCGACGTCCAGGCCGGGAAAAGTCACCCGTATCACCTGGGTGAGTTGGGCGACGCATTGACGTGCTTCGATTGGAGCGTTCAGCTCGAGGACTTCCAGCAGCATGACGAATACTGGCAGGAAAGCGTCAGACACCGGCGTCGCCCTGGCGTGCTCGCGCAGATAAGCGGAATAGCCGAACAAATGACGA
Source organism: Paraburkholderia strydomiana (assembly GCF_031456815.1). Lineage (NCBI taxonomy): Bacteria > Pseudomonadati > Pseudomonadota > Betaproteobacteria > Burkholderiales > Burkholderiaceae > Paraburkholderia > Paraburkholderia strydomiana. The sequence continues at coordinate 4,492 of NZ_JAVDVL010000017.1, read as the reverse complement.
ATGAATTCAATCCGACGCGCTGAGAACTGGTCGTCGTCCATAGGCTCGGACGCAACAGTTAGCGGATTTACGGAGTCGTGCCCATGCGGCAGCCGCACGTACGATGTCAAATCGTTCAAGCGAAGACTCCGGTTATAACGGAAGGCAATGTCGAGGGGGTGGGGACGTTTCATTCGTTGTCCGCACGCGATGTGCTATAACGCCCGAATACACTTTACGTCGTAGTTTGCGGAGTTTGTATCGCGGCAGTATTTCATACCACCATACTCGCGTCAAACTCATTTGACAAACCCTTTTCGCCCTTACTGAATGACATTCGATTGGCATGCGCTGTACGACGACGTGAAACGGTTCGGCGAGTTTGGCAGCGATGCACAATTGGCCGAGAGCCTGGGACTCACACGCGCGCAGATTTCGGCGTGGCGCACGGGCAAAAGCGATCTGGGAACGCTTACCAAACTCAAAATCCTCGACGCGCTCGGGCATGACACGTTGCGTTCGGCTGTGCTCAGCCTGTTGCCAGAACAGAACCGGAAGGAACTGGAGCGGCAACACATCAATCTGACTGCGCGGGTGTCGCGTGGCATGCAGGCAAGGGATTTGGGTCGCAACTCGTTGTACGACGGGGAGCCGGTGCAGGACGAAAACCAGCTGCTTGCAGGTCTGCCCGCGGAAGAACGGGCGCGCATCTTGCCGAACCTGTCTCCCGTCGCCATGTCTCTCGGAAAGGTCGTATATGAACCGGGGGATCGCCTGACGCACGTTTATCTGCCCACCACAGCAATTATCTCCCTGCTTCATGTGATGGAAAACGGGCAGTCAGCCGAGATTGCGGTCGTCGGTAAAGATGGAATTCTTGGCGTAGCGCTTTTTATGGGCGGGGACACGATCTCCAATCGTGCCGTCGTGCAAAGCGCGGGTAAAGCCTATAGGCTGAGCGCCCAGTTCGCCGTCGAGGAGTTTGCGCGCGGGGGCTATGTCCAGCGTCTGTTTCTGCGTTACACGCAGGCACTCATTACTCAGATGGCCCAGACTGCAGTCTGCAACCGGCATCATTCGATCGCACAACAGTTTTGCCGATGGCTGTTGCTGAGTCTGGATCGCCTTCAGAGCAACGAGTTGCAGATGACGCAGGACCTGATAGCGAATATGCTGGGTGTGCGGCGTGCCAGCGTGACCGAGGTGGCGCAACAACTCCAGGCGAGCGGCGCGATTCGTTATAACCGTGGACGGATAGAAGTGATCGACCGCTCCTCGCTCGAGTCTCACGTTTGCGAGTGCTACGGTGTCGTGCGCCGCGAATGCGAACGGCTTTTCCGCAACCTCTGAAGCGGCGACGAACCCCAAAGAATAACCCCTGCATCACACGCCCGTGCGCAGTTATCCATGCGCAGCGTTTTCTATCGGCGCTAGCGCCGCACGGCTGAGAAGCCGTTTTCATTCCTCCTCTCAGTCGCAGCATTGCGTCGGAACGCCCTGACGAGCCGTACGACAGCGTACCGACAACCACGGCGATCCTCAGGATAATCGTCTAGCGTTTGGCTGATGCCGGCGCGTGTGTTTCCAAAGGCCGCGGCAAACGCTGCGGCTTCTTTTTCTTCAAGGGATCGCGATTGATGCGACAAAGACATATCGCCAAATGCGAACGCGCCTGAAAGCGTCGGCATGCCATTTTGTAAAAGCCGGGCTCGGGCGCTCTGGGGGTGTTTCATGATGCATGTTTTTCTCGCAACCAATCGCGATGCGTTGATAGAACGGTGCCGCGCGAAGGTGGCTCAGAGGCCGGCGCGTCAGGCTACGGCGCAACAACTGCAAAATGGCATCCCGCTTTTCCTGGATCAGCTCATCAGGACCCTCAGGACGGAGCAGACGTCGCAGCCCATGGACAGTCGCAAGATTTCGGGTCCCTCGGGCGGAGGAGCGTCCCAATCTGAAATCGGTAAGTCAGCGGCAGAGCACGGACGGACGTTACTGACACTCGGCTTCTCGGTCGATCAGGTCGTTCACGACTACGGCGACCTGTGCCAGGCGATCACGGACCTCGCGTTTGAGCGCGATGCTCCATTTCTGACAGACGAATTTCGCACGCTCAACCGATGCCTGGACAATGCCATTGCCGATGCGGTCACTGAATTCAGCTATCAACGCGATTTTGCCATCGCGGATCGTCAAGCTATCGAAATGCATCAAAGGCTCGGGTCCTTCGCGCACGAACTGCGTAACTTCCTGCAAACCGCAACACTGGCATTCACAGCCGCAAAAACCGGAAATCTGAACCTGTCCGGAGCTACTGGCGCAGTTCTGGAGCGTAGCCTGGACGGATTGCGCGATCTGATCAGTCACTCGCTGGACGAGGTTCGAAAGGCAAGCGGGATTTCAGGGCAATCCGGACTGTTCTCTGTCACTGATTTCATAGCTGAAGTGAAGTATGCCGCTGACCTTGCGGCTAAGGTTCGCGGTTGCGCGCTCACGGTTTCGGCGGTGGATGCACGGCTTGCCATTAGCGGAGACCGTGATCAGCTCTATTCGGCATTAGCAAATCTGCTGCAAAACGCCTTCAAATTCACACGCCCTCACACAGAGGTGACGTTGGAAGCTTATGCGCTGTCTGACCGGATCCTGATCGACGTCAAGGATCATTGCGGTGGTCTGCCGCCCGGAGATGCAGAAAGAATGTTTGTGCCGTTTACCCAGAACAGCGAGGACAGGACAGGCTTGGGACTAGGTCTTGCCATATCGCGGCGTAACGTGGAAGCAAATGCGGGTACTCTCAGCGTCCGCGACCTACCGGGCGTCGGCTGCGTCTTCACCATTACCCTACCGCGATTCGCTTTGGGAGGGTGATGAGTATGTCCAACTGTTGTTCGCCACACAAGAAGCGCGGGAAATCGGCAGACTGACAGGCGCCCAGGACTTTGAATCTTTAATTTGCTGTGCGTTAAAGCGATTTAGGGCGCGTGAATGGAACCTATGGCCGCGCGCCCTTTTGTTGGTCGCGAAGATCCAGAAATGGTGGCACGTTACGCAGTCTTCTTCTGTACCAGTGCAGTAACCGTAACCGGCCTCATATCGCAATCAAAATAAGCGGGTGGATCGATGTGCACCGGATTCGATCACCCTTTCGGGAAGCCAGCTTCAATGCCGGTCATTTCGCCGCCATCAACGTCGCGGTGCAGGAGTGGCGAAATGGGGTCTACTCCCGATGGCGGCCCAAGTGATTTCCGCCCGCATCGCATCGACGAGGCCCTATCACTCCTTCCCCCCACCGTTGATCCCGCTTCCACTTCGCCATACCTGCTTGCCACGCTCGGAGAGCTCGCCGCAACTATGCCCCGCGTCGGCCTCCGTTCCTTCTATCGCCATTTCGCCGCCGGCCTGTTCCTGTGCCTTTTGCTTCTGCATGTGCCGCGCTGCCACTGCTTCATCGTGCGACTCGCCTGCGTAATTCATGGTCATTTCGCCACTCCTCCAAAAAGTAGTCTTTGCAACTCTCCATCTGCCGAGCGCGTGTCATTTCTGGAGCGACAATCCCAATTGCTTGCGTAGCCTGTCCAATACATGGTTGTCAGCCATCCAACGGATTTCCCGCTTGCGCAGAAGGCTACGCCTGTACCGCTGCAGCGACACGCCGAACATCAGCGCCAGGCCAACCACGATTCCCCAAATTGCGTACGTCATATCGTCCTTTCAATCTATTCCCGCTTTACATCAGGCGATAGGCCGCACGATAGAGAAATAGCACGCGCGCGGCCCAGCGTTTCGAAAAATCATCTTCAACCACTCAGTGCTTATGGGGCAACCACTCCTTTATCGGATGCGCGTCTAGCCGACGGGTAACCGGCTCGTCCTTGCGTCCTTGCCTGTCCCGTGCCGCGGCGAATATCGCGACGCATAGCAGCACCACGATCCCCACGACAAAACTGATCATGGTCTGGTTGATGGCAACCCTCTTCGAGGTCACACGCACGCTTATATTTTAGGTGGACAGAGAAATGGCAGGAGCCATCTTCGTTCAACGCTCCCTGTTTCGCGTGCGAACCGCGCAGCTTCATTGTGCGAGCCAGGTTTTCTCGGTGGCGGCCGCTGGCGCCTCATCCACGTCAGAAACAATCCGGAGACGGTGGCGAGCCGGCACATGCCCGGGCGCTGCACCATCCGGGCCGGCGCGAACCCTCGGTACGAGTCTAATTGCAGGTGGGGCGTTGGCCCACTACGGCGTCGAATCCATGCTCGCTTGGCCATCCGGCCGGAACGATGGCACGCATGACCGCTGCACCTGCGACACTGCCATTGAGGAGGCGCCTGGACGAAAGGCCGATTCAGGCTACCTTGCTCTTGAACGCAGCACAGGCGATAGTGGCACTTCTTATCGCTGTCAGAAGCCAAGCGGCGTTGCACCCTTTAGAGGAGGACAGGGCGCTGCGCGAGGCCGGGAGCTGACAGATCAGGAAGCATTGTCGCGGCAGAGCGGTAGCTCATGAAATCGAATACC
>NZ_JAVDVL010000016.1:0-140451 GCF_031456815.1 Paraburkholderia strydomiana | reverse complement strand
TGCCACACGATCATGAACTGCGTCGACGTCTGTCCGAAAGGACTGAACCCGACCAAGGCGATCGGCAAGATCAAGGAATTGATGGTGCGTCGCGCGGTTTGAAGCACTTCCGATAGAACCTATCGGCATAGCATCGCGTTTGCCTGGAGTCTCGTTCCGAGACTCCAGCGCCACACGTTCAATCGCTGTTACAGATAGCTGCAGACATAGTCGAGCGTTTCGATCACGTCGATGTCGAAGCGGCTCTTGCCGGGCACCGAAAACGACTCGCCCGCGCGATAGGTCTTCCATTCGCCGCTGCCTTCAAGGCGGATGCGGCACTGGCCGGCTTGCACTTCCATCAGTTCGGGCGCGTCCGTTCCGAAGTTGAGCGTGCCCGGCAAAATCACGCCCAGCGTCTTGCGCGTGCCGTCCGCGAAGAGAACGGTGTGCGAAACGCACTTGCCGTCGAAATAGACGTTGGCACGTTTGATAACGGAAACCTGATCGAATTGCGTTGCGGCCGTCATGGCGGTCTTCCTATGAATCGTCGTGAAGGGGTGCGTTGGCGCCGCGTTGCGGCAGCCCATTGTGCGTAGTCTGCGCCGACCGTCTGCGCGAGCTTGCGGTCGAGCGCAACTCGCCATCATACAGACGTCGCGCATCGACATCGGCATAACGCCGAACATCAATCAGGCTTACGCCAGCGGCCCGAATCCGGACACACGACGACCGGTTCGCCATTCAGCAATACCTGCTCTTCAGCGGGCTGTGAGATGGGTAAAGGTGCAACGTCGAATTCGACTTGAAGCGCGCGTGCGACATGTACGTCTTCGATAGGAAGCTCCCACGTCAGGAAGATCTGCACGCTATCGCGATCCGGCGTGAAGTCGTCCACGTTGAAGCCGCTGCTGCCTCGCCGGATCACACCATGAGGCTGACCTGTGTCGAATATCACGGCCGTTCCGCGCGTCAACGGAATGCGCTGCCCCGAAGAGGCGAAATGCAGGTCGAGCCCCTTGTCGTCGCTCAGGAACAGGTTGCAGAATGCCGCGCCGCCGTATTGCATGGCGTCATGGTGATACCTGGCGCCGCGGCAAGCCATTAAGGCGACGTCGCTAGAGGCAAGTACGTCGGGCAATCCGAGTGAGCGCGTCCAGTCCGACATCGCCTGAACACAGAGCGTGTAATCCGGCCAACGCATACGTGTTCGCGCGAAAGGCATGACTTCGACATCGCCGGGATCGAGAACCATGCGCGACGACGTCTCCCTCTCCCAATCGACCAGCACACGATGAGGCAGTTCGGGCACGTCGACGACGCCCGACAGCACGATGTCGCTCACGCGCCGTGTGCGAATGGCGTCGCCACTGGAGAAACAGGAGATCAGCATGTCTGGCGCTCGATGCCATTGGGAAGGCAAAACATCCGCATATTGTAGCGATAGCGAGCCGCTCGCTCGCGCTGCGCCAGCCGCTTGCTAGTCAACAGAACTACCGCCCGCCGCTGCATAACGGCCGGGGGTGGTTCCCGTTGCGCGCCTGAACATGTCGCTGAAAGCGCTCACGTTCTCGTAGCCTAGTTCGAGTGCAATGGTCGTGACGCTGACACCATCGGCGACCAGTTCCAACGCGCGCAGCAATCTGGCCTGTGCGCGCCATTGCGCGAAGCTGAGCCCCGTCTCGGCGACGAACCGCCTGCTCAGCGTGCGCGGCGAATGCCCTGCCCACTCGGCCCATTGTTCGAGACGGCGCGTGTCGGACAGATTGCAAACGAGCGCGTCGGTGATGCGCACTAGCCGTGCGTCTTCTGGGCCCGGCAAGCCCAGCAATTCCGCCTTCGACGCCGCCAGTTCGTCAAGGATCGTTCGGCCAGCAGACCACGAAAGACCTGTCGCCCGACGAATTCAGTTCGATGCAGAGCAGGACCATGACCGAAGAGAGCTACAAGCGGCTGGCCAACAGCGTGCGTGAAGTGACCGGCGTTGATGCGACGCCCGAGGCCTGGAAGGAGATCATCAATGGCTACATGATCGGGCCGCTGACGGGCATTGCGATGACGTTCAACGAGCCCGGCGAAAAGGGCCCCGCGCCGACCAACCGGGAACAACTCGGGCTGTGGGACGCGTTCGGCGCGTCGCGCATGCTCAAGAAGAATGCGCGTGAAGTCGAAACGCTGTTCTATACCGAAGCTAGGCCTGAAGAACGAGACATTCCGGGCAGGAGTGGCCGATACATCCAAGTCGCGCCCGTTCCCCGCGTTCACCGCTCCGACCAGTCACGATCTGCGCGACCTGGAGAATCACTACCGCGACAACGAAGCGATCCTGACGCTCGTTGCGGAACTCCGGGATGCGCGGGTATTCGTTCTCCAGCTGGGACGGTCCCACCAGGTCATAGCACGCTGCTGGCGCGCGGAATCAGACCGCGATCTCGCCGCGCTTGAAGAGTTGAGGCTTCGGCTGGATGCAGAGGAGGTGCGGGCCGGTCTCGCCGCACCAGCTGGGTCAGTACAGCGTGGAAGCTTGCGGTGGGCTGCCGCATTCTGTAATGAACTTTACCGGGTAGGCATGCCTATTCCTACGGCTGAATAGATGAAGTCTGACAAACGAAGTTGTGGAGTCCTACGTTTAAATCCATTCAGCATGATTTAAGTTATCCTTGGTGAAAGTCAGGTGTAATTTTAAGAGTTGTCGCATTCCTCGTTCTTGGCGGTCCCGGTAGGTTGGTTGTGCATCAAACAACCATTCAATAACCGGCAGGGACGAAAAATGAAAAGACGCCGACGCTTGGGAGTGGCGACTGTATTCGCGAGACGCCTCTTTCCAGCTTTCACGCTGTTCCTCTCAATCAACGCAAACGCGGCAGACTGCTCGTCGCTATATGCGCAGTCCGGCGCGACGCCGGGTTCCCCGACGTGCAAGCTCGATGTAACTTCAAATTCGCCCACAGGAATGGGGAATTACGCCTGCATCAATGACCTTGTGCAGATTGAGCAGTGGTGTAACACACCGGCCGACCCGCCCGCAGATGGAACTTGCTCCGTCGCTGATCCGGTGTTCCCTGCTAACGGCATCGTCACCCTTTCGGAGACAGACTTCGCCAGCGGCGACGCTTCACCTCTTGTGTTTGCCCGCAGCTATCTTTCAAAGCCATTCGACAAAGCACAATCAGCTATGGGCGGATATTGGGTAAGCAACTGGCAGCGAAGGCTTGATCTGACCGCTGTCAATGCAAGCGCGCCTAAAATCACAGCCTACCAGAGCAGCGGACAGCCCCTGATCTTTAGGCCCAGCGGCGGAGCGTGGACCGTACCGGGAACTTCGGGCGTATCCCTGACGAAAAGTAGCGACGGTTACTACTACCTGAAAGACGAGCGACTCGGTACAACCGAGACATATTTTTTTGATACGGGTCGGCTGCACTCCGAGACAACGCGAATGGGCTTCTATCGCGAAGTTATCTATGATGGACAGCGAATAGATGCAATCGCACAGTGGCCCGTTGATCGGGTCGGGCAAACACCGTCGAGGCTGACGCTTAGCCTGACGTACGACAGTAGCGGTCGCGTCGTGAGCGTGGTACCGCCTTCGGGTAATGCCACGCACTATGCGTACGATACGAAAGGTAATCTCACTTCAGTAACCGCGCCAATCGGCTATGTACGTCAATACTTGTACGAGGATGCCCGCTTCCCCAATGCGTTGAGCGGCATAAAGGACGAATCGGGCTCGCGAATCGCGACATGGTCCTACGATTCCAAGGGGCGCACAATCTCCGTTACGCATCCTGACACGACGCGCAATGTTTCGTTAGCCTACGGCTCCGGCACTACAACGGTCGGCAACTCGACTGGCAACACCATATATTCATTCATCGTCGGCGACGCGTCGCGTCCTGCATCGATTGCTACGCCCGGTGGCACGGTGTCCCGCACATGGGACACGTCTGGAAACCTTAAACAGAAAACAACCCCGGATGGTAATACCCAATACACCTGGGACGCCGTGAATCGGCCAACAAAAGCCACAGCAATCGTTGACGACATCAAGACGGTAACGACCGTCGAATACAGTGACGGCAATTCGCTGCGGCCGCACCTTGTGGCAACACCTGGAAAACTCAGGGCGTTCGTTTACGACACAGCAGGCAACGTCACTGGCTACGCTGAATGGCAGACCACGGACCAGACGGGCGAACAGGGATTGCACGCAGTCGCGGCAGGCGATCAGATGACCGTAGGGGCGCGCTACGATGCGGCGGGCCGAATGCTGTCTGCTACGGTCGTACGGAACGGTGCGACGACCGAAGACTGGACATATACGTATGACGTACGCGGCAACATCGCCACCACAATAGATGCCGTATCGGGATGGGCGATGCGGACTCTCAGCCGTAACTCCGAAAACCGTGCGACGCAGATAGCTGGTAATAGCGGTCAGGCAAGCGTCGCCTACGACGAGCGCGGTCGTGTCAAGAACTTCCAGTACAACGAGCCGGCAAGCACAATTAACGGAGGGCGGGCTCGTGTATTAACAGTGGACTATCAGTACGCAGCCAGCGGTACCGTTTCGTCGCGTTCGGCGAAGGTTTCTACCAACGGTGGATGGTGGCAACCAATAAGCGACACTGAACTTGGAGCATGGCTTGCCAATTGGGAACTAGGTAATGATCCGGTGGCTCCTCCTGCCAACCTCAGCGGCGTTAAGTCGGATGACCAGGCATTCGTTCCTGACATGTGTGTTGAGTGCTACGTCAGTTGGAAAGCGAAATTGACAGGCAGACTTTATCAAAACGAAGTTAGCGAGGCGCTTCCGAAGTGGGGAGAGACAACGGAGTTGATGCTGGCTGCTCAATCGCAGCTTCCCGTCATCTACCTCATACCCGAACTTGCGGCATCTTCGAAGAGGTCGATGATTTACACTGATTCTGTCTCCTCAGCCAAAAGCCTGGACAATGGATTCGTCAAGTGTGGAGGGAGCGGAGATAATGAATGGCGTGAAGCGGACTGTCACGCAAAGTACGAGCGCGATGTCTTCAAGTGCAACACGTTCGCCAAATACATGGGTGGTTTGCCCGGCCTCGCGCTTTGCAAGAAGCAGGCGTTTGATGACTACCAGGAATGCAGAGGACACTGACGATGAAATTTCCACCATGTTCAGTGGTCGTTACTTACGATCAGGACCGTCAACGGTTGATCCTGCAGACAGCCGACCGGGCAAAAATAGCCGGGGCGCTCAAAGGGGAATCCGAGATTCCGGTTTTGCTTGATGACTTTAAGTTCAAGCTTGACGACGAATTCGCGCGTCGATTCGGCGCCGGCGTGCTCGCTCTAGTTGCGCTCGGCCAACCTGATCTCAAGCAATACATCAGCTTTACAGAGGCACCGCCCGACGAGCCGTCAGACGAGTAAGTTGTTCGCGATGGGTGACTCGACCTAACGGCGCGACGCTGGTCGGGCAGCAGCGTGTCAAGCACCCAGCGCTGCACGTTAATTGCATGCAGGTTCGCCGCACGTGCCAGTTCTGCGCCCACGAACATCGTGGCGAAGTTGGCGAACCACAGCCGTTCGCCGCGGGCGGCATCCGTCGGGCGCATGAGTTCGTCGCATTTCTGCTGGATGAGCAGTGGCAAACGGTCTTGGTTGGCAACCAGCCATTGCGGATGGATGATTCCGGCGTGCCCATAGTTGCGTGCCACCTGGTGGGTAATGGGCATTTCGCTAATCCATTGCCGGTCGTCAGGATCGATGCGGGGCAACTGCACTTCAGTGAGGCGGTTGAGGACCGCGACGTGATCCGCCTCCGCGCCGTTGACCAGCATTTCGCGGATTGACTTGTTGGCGCTGGAGAGGAACATCGCACGCCAGCTTGTCCCTTTGACGAGGTGCTGCTGTGCGTTCAGCCGCTTCGGCACGACGGCAACTGACGCGCATTGATCGAACGGTGGCCGCGTCGCCGAACCCTGGCAGATGAAATTCGATGCGCGTGCGCGAGCCTGCAACAATTCCAGCCACAGCGACGCGCTGGCGTTGATACATCTTCACTGCTGCGCATGCTTCGCTGCGTCTTCGATCACCGCGGCGACTTCCTTGGGACGCGATTCATACACGGAGTGGCTTGCACCCGCCAGTACCGTAGTGTGGCTATGCGCGCGCTGGTAGTAAAAGCGCTCGAGGTCCGGATTGATGATCTTGTCGTCGGCCGCCACGATGCCCCAACTCGGCTTCATGGTCCAGGCGGCAACCTTTATCGGCTCGGAGAAGACCTTGGCTGCCGTGAGGATTTGCGCGCGTGACTCGAACTCCGCTTCCTTGAGCGGCAGATCGGCTGCGAAATCTTTCGCGAAATCGGCGGGATTCAGATAGGTGTAACCGTCGTCCGTCTTCTTGATGGCGCCTGCCTGCTGCGACGTGTAGCTGGGCGTCTTCTTACCCAGATCGCTTTCGTCTTCGCCCACTGCCGGCGCATGAGCCGCCACGTACACCAGCCCCGCTACTTTCGGATCGACGCCGGCCTCGGTGATCACCGAGCCACCATAGCTATGCGCGACCAGAATGGTGGGACCGTCCTGCATGTCGATCACCCGCTTCGCTGCGGCCACGTCGTCGTCGAGCGAGGTCAGCGGCTCCTGCACCATTGTCACGTGGTAGCCGTCTTTGGTCAGGATGTCATAGACCGGTCTCCACCCCGAGCCGTCGACCCACGCGCCATGAACGAGAACGATATTGCGGATCGGCGCTTTGGCGGGTTGCGTGTCCTGCGCCATTGCGCTGGCGGATGCGAACATGCATGCAGACAAGGAAAGAACCGTTGCGGCTAATGGCAAAATTTTCACGACGAAACTCCATTGAGAACGATTAGATAACTAGGTGGGATCCTGTGCATGACTGCATGGTCCACAGGATCCGGCGTGCGGCACTTAACTACCGGCGTAGAGGTTGCAGAAGCTGACTGGGCCGACGCACGCAGATTGCATTGCGGTATGCGACGCAGCACCCGACGCCGAACTGCCGCTTTGCGCGACACCGCCGACGGCTTGCATCGTCAGTTGCTGGTCGCCTTGTGCTGCGACTTTTGCTTCTGCTGCCTGGACATCTGCCGGGTAGTTAACATCGTCACCGCTGGTAGGCCGATATCCAGCGTGCTCGACGCGGACGAGATCCGCACGAACTTCCGCACGTGTGAGCGGAGCGCTGCTTTGAGCGAAGCTGAGTACCGGAGCGCCGAGAGCGGAAACGGCGAGAGCGAGGCTTACGAACAATTTGGACATGATCAATACTCCTTAATTAAGTGAATGGTTCGCGGCGGCAAGCCGCGGATAAAATCGCTTTGCACAGACCGGCAGGATCATCTCCGCCGAACAACAATTACTATCGGATTCCTAACTATCCGACTTTCCGGTCTCACGGGTCGGCATTCGTTCCTTCGAACTTCCTTCTCGTCGGGTTCCGGATTAATGCGTTTGCATCTGGCTACATAGGGGCAAACACAGGGCCCCGACGTTTATTCCAAAGTTTTTTGAAATTGATAGATCGCGGCGCTCACCTCGCGGCGAAGCCTTAGCAGGCGGCGTGCAAGCGGACATAAAGGAAAATGCAAGGAATGCGGTTGCGAGCCCGCGCACAAACGCCTGTTTGTTTCCGCGACGCGTGCGGCTGCGCGGCCCGGCATCCTGGTAAGAGACGCCGCGAAGTGCGCGTTCGCGCCGCCCTTATAGCTGGTAGCGGAAGATTCTGGACTTATCTACCCTGAAAATCAGCGAAAGATGCGTCCAGCTGACGAGCCTATAACCGCGCTTCTCAAGATAGTCGTACACTTTCGAGCCGACGACATCCCGCATTGAAGTAGACGAGGATTCGACAATGATGATTTTCGGCTTGTATTTTTCAATATTGATCGACATCAACACCTGATAATCGTGACCTTCGGCGTCGATGGAAAGCAGGTCGATCTCATGATCGGAGTAACGGCTATGTTCGAGCACGTCGTCCAACGTCGTGGTCTCGACGCTGCGCACCGATGTAGGCGACGCCGTTCCATTTGCGGCTACTTCGGGATCGAGAGTGGAGGTCAACCCATAGCTCGAGAAGTTATAGACGTTCTTTACAGCCTTTTCGCTTGAAATAGCCGCGCACACATTTGTGTCGGACGCCCGCGCGAGTCTGAAGGCCTCGATCTTGATGGGGTCCATATCAATGTTGATGCCCCGCCAGCCGCGCTTGTACAACGCATACGTGTTTGAAAACTTGATTGGGTGATAAGCACCCACATCCACATAGACGCCCTTGGAGCACGCAGGGCTGATTATCTCGCGGAGCACAGCATCTTCTCCGAACTGGGAATAATACAAGCGTGCTCCCCGTGTCAGCCACGTTTTGCGCACAAGCCAAAGAAAATGCCCGAAGGTCTTAAGCGAACTCATAGTAGCCCCACGCCCTGAAATCGATGCGATGGCGGAAGACTAATCAACATTCAGCGCTTTTCAAGGACATTAACTCAACGAATTGGGCCTTTCAGAAACAGGGGCTTATCATTTGCGTCTTTCGAAGACTTGATGTGCTAAGTCTTTAACACCCCTCAGCAGGCCGTCACTTTATTCTCAGTGCCTGAAAATCACCGCATAAAAAGATCTGCTTGATGTCGCGGGCTCGCAGCCCGGAAGAAGCGATTATGTCGTTGCTTTCGGGCCAGCATAGGATCTTTAGAACTTCGCAATCTGCGGAATCATGGCCGCCTGGCCACGCACCACGCCTGAGTCGTCGAATAACTGCCACACCGTTGCATGCTCGATCCAGAAACGCTGCCCGGACTTCGTAATGCGAATGCCGCGATACCCGGTGACGAAACCGTCGCGCGCGACCTGATCCAGAAACGCCTGACGCTCCCCGCGCTCCGGAAGTTCCGCTGAAAGCCGCGAGCGCAGAGACGTGATCTCTTCCCAGTCGTATCCGAAGATCGTCTGCGCTTTTGAGTTGCCATAGATAAACATCGGGTCGGCCTGCGTATCGTGCGCGAGAAGGCCAAACGGCGCTGACGAATAGAGCCATGCAGCGCCCTCGGTGTCGCCAATGCCGGACGGCACCAGCGATTTACCGAGCAAACGGCGATAGCTATTCGTGAGGAGGCGGAAGAATTCGACATCCGTCTTCAGTGACATGGTGTAGATCGCTCCAAATCTGGTTATCCAAAGCAGTGCAATGGGACCATTGTGAATACCGCTCGTCGCAACACGTGCGAGATTACGCAAATCACGACCGTTCTATCAACCGACAGAGAGAACGGGATCGATCTCTTTGTGCGTGAAGCCAAACCTCGCCATTTGCTCGCGATGCGCGGCCGAGCCCAAATACGATCGCAATTCACGGTCGACCGCATGGCGCAGATCATCGCTGTTCTTGCTGAACGAAAATGCACCAAAGGATATTTCGAGCGCGCTGCCTGTCACAGGCCGATGCTCGACTGCACGAAGCACCGAGCCGCCAATGCGCTCAGCCAGTATGCGATTCCCGAGGGCGGTGCTCGCATAAGCGTCCACGGTGCCTGAGCGAACTGCTTCTATCGCTTCAGCCTGCTGCTGAAAGACGACAATCTGGTCCTCGCTTACGCCAGCCGCTCTGGCCGACTCGTGCTGCACCTGTCCTGCGATGATGCCAAGCCGGGCATCGCGCCGCTTGGCGACCGACGCATAGCTGTCCAAGCGCCTTGTCGTTGTCTGCACGAACGAGAAAGCCGTCTGCCATTGCCCAGACGGGAACGCTGAAGGCCACCTGCTGTGCCCGCTCCGGCGTGATGAACAGAGGAACGTTCATGTCCCAGCGCCCAGTTGCTACGCCATCAAGCAACTCGCTAAATGTAGTGAGGCAATGCTCGATCTCCGTCGCACCAATGGCACGAAGAACAACCGTGGCCAGATCGATATCGGCGCCCATAGCCGCCCCGTCCGGTCCGCTCCATCCAAACGGAGGTTCTTCCAGATACGCAATCCGAATCTTCATTGCTGCCTCGCACATCCGCGAAGTCGATGGTGCGTCGATTGTACTGGCGCACGCGGCATCGCAAGAAAACGCAAAGTCTGATGCAAAGAAAAAGCCACCCATGAAGGGTGGCTTTTCAATGTTTGGTGGGCCTCCCGTGAGTCGAACACGGCACCAACGGATTATGCTAACCAGCTACGGCTTTCGCCGCCCCTTTCGGGTTTGTGGTCTGGACTGTCTCTTGTCTTTACGACCTGCCCGTTCAGTCTCTACACGTTCTCTCAAAGAGAGCTTCGCTCGGGATTGCCACGCTGCAAGAACAGCAGAGGTTTCCCCGAATTTGAGCAGTTCTACCAAGGGGCAGAGCTAACTTACCCCAAGGCAACCCATTCATGACTCACCATGCCGTGCTGCGAGGTTTAGGTGAGTCTTTGCTAAGTCCGCTGCTCTAACCAAGCATGAGCTAGAGGCCCTGAGAGCTCGAGATTTTACCGTATCTGAAGCTACCAACGTACAGCATGTTGCGCATGCCTGTTTGTCGAGTGGCCGCCATACTACACGAAAAAGGGGCCTCCGCGACCGCTCCGCTTTGACGGAACAATTGGGAGACCCCTTCAAACTGCTACTTACTCAAGACGGCCACACCTGCCGATCAGTTGCCCTCAAGGAACGACTTGAGTTTGTCCGAGCGGCTCGGATGACGCAGCTTGCGCAGCGCCTTTGCCTCGATCTGACGAATCCGCTCACGCGTGACGTCGAACTGTTTGCCGACTTCTTCAAGCGTGTGATCGGTGCTCATCTCGATACCGAAACGCATGCGCAGCACCTTCGCTTCGCGCGGCGTCAACGAATCGAGCACGTCTTTGACAACGTCGCGCATGCTCGCGTGCAACGCGGCGTCTGCCGGCGCTACGGTGTTCGTATCTTCGATAAAGTCGCCCAGATGCGAATCGTCGTCGTCACCAATCGGCGTTTCCATCGAGATCGGCTCTTTCGCGATCTTCATGATCTTGCGGATCTTGTCTTCCGGCATTTCCATCTTCTCGGCCAGCGTTGCCGGATCCGG
The DNA here is from genome assembly GCF_031456815.1 of Paraburkholderia strydomiana. Lineage (NCBI taxonomy): Bacteria > Pseudomonadati > Pseudomonadota > Betaproteobacteria > Burkholderiales > Burkholderiaceae > Paraburkholderia > Paraburkholderia strydomiana. Next base: position 129,431 of record NZ_JAVDVL010000016.1, on the reverse strand, counting down.
CTCGAGGCCGGTTTCCTGCAGAATCTGACGCGAGATGCGGTTCATCTTGTTGATCGTTTCGATCATGTGGACCGGAATACGGATCGTGCGCGCCTGGTCCGCGATGGAACGCGTGATGGCCTGACGGATCCACCACGTTGCATACGTGGAAAACTTGTAGCCACGACGATATTCGAACTTGTCCACCGCCTTCATCAGGCCGATGTTGCCTTCCTGAATCAGGTCGAGGAACTGCAGACCGCGGTTCGTGTACTTCTTCGCAATCGAAATCACGAGACGCAGGTTTGCCTCGGTCATTTCGCGCTTCGCCTGGCGCGCCTTCAGTTCGCCGGCCGCCATTTGACGGTTGGTTTCCTTCAGGTCCTTCAGCGGCAGCACCACACGCGCCTGCAGATCCAGCAGACGTTGTTGCTGCTCGCGAATGGCCGGAATGTTCCGCGTGAGGATCGCGCTGTACGCGTGACCTTCGCTGACGATCTTGTCGGCCCACTCGAGGTCCGTTTCGCTACCCGGGAAACGCGCGATGAACTCCGCACGCGGCATGCCGCACTTGTCGACCACCGTATGCAGGATCTGGCGCTCGACCTGACGCACTTCGTCCACCTGCGCACGCAACGTGTCGCACAAACGCTCGACGGTGCGCGCGGTGAAGCGGATCGTCATCAGCTCGTTCTGGATGGTTTCCTGCGCTTTCAGGTACGACTTCGACTTGTAGCCTTCCTTCTCGAACGCGCGACGCATCTTGTCGAACCATTCGCTGATCAGCGCGAATTTTTCGAGCGACGCACGCTTGAGCGCTTCCATTTGCGCTGCGTTGGCCGTGGCCTGCGCGGTGCCGTCGTCTTCTTCTTCGTCCTCTTCGTCTTCTTCCTCGGCTTCTTCGTCCTCGCTCTCGATCGCTTCCGCTTCCTGCACGGAGAAGCCGTCCGCGTCTTCTGCGTCGGCGTCGATCAGGCCGTCGACCAGTTCGTCGATGCGGATTTCCTCGTTCGCGACGCGCTCTGCCATGGCGAGAATGTCGGCGATCGTGGTCGGGCACGCGGAAATGGCCATCACCATGTGCTTCAGGCCGTCTTCGATACGCTTGGCGATTTCAATCTCGCCTTCGCGCGTCAGCAGTTCGACCGTGCCCATTTCGCGCATGTACATGCGCACCGGGTCGGTCGTGCGGCCGAATTCCGAGTCGACGGTGGACAGCGCAACTTCCGCCTCTTCTTCGACTTCGTCGTCTGACGAAGCGGCGGGCGCGTTGTCGTTCAGCAGCAGCGTTTCAGCGTCGGGCGCCTGCTCGTACACAGCCACGCCCATGTCGTTGAACGTGCTGATGATGCCTTCGATCGCCTCGGTCTCGGTGAAGTTGTCCGGCAGGTGATCGTTGATTTCAGCGTATGTGAGGAAACCGCGCTCCTTGCCGAGCTTGATGAGCGCGCGCAATTTGGAGCGGCGCTCCTCGAGTTCCTCCACCGTGCCGGGTGCCGATGAAGAAAACGCGTCTTTTAGAAGCGCCTTTTCTTTGGCACGGCGGTCGCGAGCCTTGGCCTTTTCCACTTTGCCGGAAGCGGCCACAGGGGTTTCTTCGCTCTGGGTTGCGTCGTCATCGACGGGTACTTCATTCAGCTTTTTCGTCATGGAGTTCGCCGTACCGGCTGTAGTCTCGACTCGCGGCTGGTGGACAACAGCCGGTTGAACCGTGGATACTGGAGTCTCGCGCACTGCCGCATCGTCCTGCGCGACAGCCGCTTCCCTTGCGCTTCTGACACCCGGTCGTTTCGCGGCCGGAGGTGGTACAGTTTTCGCCGCCTTGGCGACCGCCTTTGCCATCTGAGCCGGCTCCGCTCGCGCGGCCGGAGTGGCTAAAGACTTCTTCCCGGCAGCCGGTGTAACGCTAACGGCAGACGCTTTCCGGACGGAAGAATCTAACCTGGCCGAAGTGACCTTTCTGGTCTGCTCCCTGGAGCGTGGGCCGGGTGTGTTCTTTCCGTCTGTAGTCTTTGCCATCGCATCGCCTTTTCGCCTTTGCTAGGAAAACCCTTTGAAAAACAAACCGCTGGAAACCTTTTATTATACCACTCAGGTTTCTGCGCTTCCGCCTACAAGCCGAGCTGGCGCTTCATGTCAGCCCGCTTCCTGTTGAGCTCTGCAAGCTCCGCGAACTCCTCCGGCGTGTGCCGGGATTGTCGTGAAAGTTGCTCGAGACGATCGCAATAAGCGTCGTATCGCATCTTCAGAATCGCCGCTTTCAGCTCCTCTCCGACGATCCTCTCCTGCTCGCGCCGCTCTTCTATGACGGTCGCATCTTCCGGGTCCTTCAGCAACAAATCCCGGACATTTTCATCATAGTCCAGAATTTTGCGAAAGATTTCCTCGAAAGTTGGGGCGTTTGCGCCGTTTCGCAATAGGTCGGAGAGCAATTGAAACTCCGCCGAATCGCCGAGTGCGCGCGCATGCGTCGTCACTTCTTCAAATAGTTCGCCGTGCCGGGTCACGGTGAGAAGCGCCTGTTCGGCTTCTTCGTCGAGCACCGCGACCGTGCGCGGATACATCACAAGATTGCGCAGCGTCTTTTCTTCGATGCCAGTCACGCTGCGCCGGTCCTTACGGGCCGGCGCCGAACGCGCCGCCGCCGCAATGCGCGAGTCGACCTCGCAGAGCGCGGCAACCTCGTCGAACGGCACGTCGAGCCGATCGGCGAACATATGCATGATCTGCGCGCGCAGTGCATTGGCCGGCAGCGCCTGCAGCAGCGGCTTGGCGTCGAACAGCGCGCGTGCACGGCCTTCCGGCTGGTCCAGCTCCTTGCCGGCGAGCACCTCGTTAAGCATGAACTGCGAGAGCGGCATGGCGCGTTCCACCTGCTCGGCGAACGCCTCAGTACCAAACTCGCGGACGTAGCTGTCCGGGTCGTGTTCAGCAGGCAGAAACAGGAAGCGAATGGTCCGGTTGTCAGCCGCGTGCGGCAAACAGGCGTCCAATGCGCGCCGGGCGGCGCGCCGCCCGGCTGAATCGCCGTCGAAACTGAAGATGACCGTGTCGGTCTGGCGCATCAGCTTCTGCACATGAATCGGCGTGCAGGCCGTGCCCAACGTCGCGACCGCGTTCTGAAACCCCAATTGGGCCAGCGCGACCACGTCCATATAACCTTCGACGACCAACACGTAGTGCTGTTCCCGGATCGCAAGACGGGCCTCGAAAAGCCCGTACAACTCGCTGCCTTTGTTAAATAGAGGCGTTTCCGGCGAATTCAAATACTTCGGCTCGCCGCCGTCCAGCACCCGGCCGCCGAAGCCGATTACCTGCCCCTTCACGTTGCGTATAGGGAACATGATCCGCTCGCGAAAGCGGTCGTAGCGGCGATTCTGGCCCTGCGCGTCCGACTTCTCGCTGACGATTACCAGACCCGATTCGACAAGGGAATCGTCGCGATAGTTCGGAAAAGCCGTTTCCAGGTTCTGCCAGCCGTCCGGCGCGTAGCCCAACCCGAAGCGAGCGGCGATCTCGCCGGTCAGGCCGCGTTTCTTCAGATATTGAATCGCGACAGGCGCGCCGCGCAATTGCTTGCGGTAGTAGTCGCAAGCCGTCTGCATGACGTCGGAAAGCGCGGTAGTTACTGCTTTCGAGGCCGCCGGCGCATAGCCGCCGGAACCACCGCCTCCGTAGCCCGGAGAAGGCTCGTTCGGCACCGTCAATCCGACGGATTGCGCGAGTTCGTTGACGGCCTCGGGGAACGAGGCGCCGACGTGTTCCATCAGAAAGCCAATGGCCGTTCCATGCGCGCCGCAGCCGAAACAGTGATAAAACTGCTTGGTCGGGCTCACCGTGAACGACGGGCTTTTCTCGTTGTGAAACGGACACAGCCCCATGAAGTTCGCGCCGCCCTTCTTCAACTGCACATACCGCCCCACCACGTCGACGATATCGACCCGGTTGAGCAGATCCTGCAGGAATGACGGAGGAATCACGTTAGACGACGCCAGCTTAGGAGCTCGATACCGCGCGCGCCGCCCATGGCGGCCGCGCGGGCCACAACGCGCGGTTTACTTCGCGAGCGCAGCTTTGACTTGCGCGGAAACGGCGGTCATGTCGGCACGACCGGCGAGCTTCGGCTTCAGCACGCCCATCACCTTGCCCATGTCCTGCGGACCGGCGGCACCGGTTTGCGCGACGGCGGCCTGCACCTCGGCGACGATCTCCGCCTCTGACATCTGCGCAGGCATGTACGCCGACAGAATAGCCAATTCGGCCTTTTCCTTGTCCGCGAGGTCCGTGCGGCCGGCGCCTTCGAACTGGCTGATCGAGTCTTTACGCTGCTTGATCATCTTGTCGATAACAGCAGTGATTGCAGTGTCGTCGAGCGTCACGCGCTCGTCGACTTCACGTTGCTTGATCGCGGCGAGCAACAGGCGAATCGTGCCGAGACGCTCCGTTTCACGTGCCCGCATGGCGGCTTTCATATCGTCGTTGATCCGGTCTCTGAGGCTCATTACTCACCTGAATGCGTTGAAAATTGAAAAACCGGCCGAGTGGACTGCATCGACACTCACCAACACGAATACCCGCTTGGGACAGCTTCCTCAAGCGGGTTGGCGCAATGTGCGTAGTGGATGCGACCCTGCCGGCTGGTCCGAAAAGACCTTGTTTTCCGAGGCAGCACCTGTTGTGCCGTCACCGGTTGCATGTCGCGGCTCCGTTTGAGCGGAGCAGCGACAACGCCAGAATCAGTAGAATTTCTTTGGCAGCATCTGACCACGCAGACGCTTGAAATGACGCTTCACCGCAGCCGCCTTCTTGCGCTTACGCTCAGCCGTAGGCTTTTCGTAAAATTCGCGCGCACGAAGTTCCGTCAACAAACCGTTTTTCTCCATGGTGCGCTTGAAACGGCGCATGGCGACTTCAAACGGCTCGTTGTCTTTTACGCGGATGGTCGTCATTTTTCAATAACGGAACTTTGTAAAGGTTCAGGAGTATAGCAGAGCTTTCGCACAAAGCCATTGCGCCGTCAAGCCCCCCGGGCATACTCCGCAGCGGCCTCACCGGCCGCCACGCCTGACGCCCAGGCCCACTGAAAATTGTAGCCGCCGAGCCAGCCCGTTACGTCGACCGCCTCGCCGATGAAGTACAGGCCCGGCGCGCGGGCGCTCATCATCGAGGTGGACGAAAGGTCGCGCGTATCCACGCCACCGCGGGTCACTTCGGCCTTGCGGTAGCCTTCGGTGCCGTTCGGCGTGAGCGTCCAGCGCGACAAGGCTTCGCCGACACGGCGAAGCACCTTGTCCGGCAGGTCGGCCACGCGTGCTTCGGCGGGAATCTGATGGGTCTCGAGCCACACGTGGGCAAGCCGCTGCGGCACCCATTCCGACAACAGATTCGCAATCTGACGCCGCGTCCCGGTCTTCGCTTCAAGTAGCGCCGCGGCGGCGTCGCGGTCCGGCAGCAGATTGATGTGAATCGGCTCCCCCGGCTGCCAGTAGCTGGAGATCTGCAGCACGCCCGGCCCTGAGAGGCCGCGGTGCGTGAGCAGCAGGTCTTCTTCGAATTCAGCGCCTGACTTCTTGTTGCCGGTCGCGATCCGCACTTCCAGCGACACGCCGGAGAGCGCCGAAAACGGCTCCCAGTCGGCGGCGGCGAACGTGAGGGGAACGAGCGCGGGACGCGTGTCGATGAGCTTGTGGCCGAACTGCTTGGCAAGACGATAGGCAAAGTCGGTGGCGCCGATCTTCGGGATCGACAAGCCGCCCGTAGCGACGACAAGCGCCCGCGCCGCGATTGAACCCGCGTTGGTGTCGAGCGTGTAGCGGCCTTCCACGTCCTGCCTCACATGCTCGACCGAGAGCGGCGCACGCCATGCGACGCGTCCCGCGTCGCACTCGTTTTTCAGCACGTTGATGACGGCGTCGCTCGACTCGTTGCAGAAAAGCTGCCCCTTATGCTTCTCGTGCCACGTCACATGATGTCGCTTGAGCAGCGCCATGAAGTCGCGCGGTGTATAGCGGGCGAGCGCCGAGCGGCAAAAATGCGGATTCGCCGACAGATAATTGGCCGGGCCCGCATACAGGTTCGTGAAGTTGCAGCGGCCGCCGCCCGAGATCCGGATCTTCTCCGCGAGGCGCTGCGAGTGATCGATCAGCACCACGCGCCGGCCGAGTTGCCCGGCCACCGCCGCGCACATCATGCCGGCCGCGCCCGCGCCGATCACTGCAATATCGTAGGATTCCATGGGGCCGCATTGTACCTGCGCGCCTGCGGCGTCCTGGCTCGCACTGCTATACTTTAATGCTAACCTTTTTGCATTTCGGGTGCGTCCAAGCGCCCGTTTCAGCCCACCAGACATGCTCGTTCTCGGCATCGAAAGCTCCTGCGACGAAACCGGCCTCGCGCTCTACGACACCGAGCGCGGCCTGCTCGCGCACGCGCTGCATTCGCAGATTGCGATGCATCGCGAGTACGGCGGCGTGGTGCCCGAACTGGCGTCCCGCGACCACATCCGGCGCGCGCTGCCCTTGCTCGAAGAGGTCATGGAGCGGTCGGGCACGGCACGCGGCGACATCGACGCGATCGCCTACACGCAAGGGCCGGGGCTCGCGGGCGCCCTGCTGGTGGGCGCGAGCGTCGCCAATTCGCTTGCCATGGCCTGGGACAAGCCGACCATCGGCATTCATCATCTTGAAGGGCATTTGCTGTCGCCTTTGCTTGTCGACGAGCCGCCGCCGTTTCCGTTCGTCGCGTTGCTGGTATCGGGCGGCCATACGCAATTGATGCGCGTGACCGACGTGGGCGTCTACGAAACGCTGGGCGAAACGCTCGACGACGCAGCGGGCGAGGCCTTCGACAAAACCGCCAAGCTACTCGGCCTCGGCTATCCCGGCGGCCCAGAGGTTTCGCGCATGGCCGAATTCGGCACGCCGGGCGCGGTAGTGCTGCCGCGCCCCATGCTGCATTCAGGCGATCTGGACTTCAGCTTCAGCGGCCTTAAAACGGCCGTGCTTACCCACGCAAAAAAGCTTGGCGGCGCGAATATCTGCGAGCAGGCGAAAGCGGATCTGGCGCGCGGCTTCGTGGACGCTGCCGTCGAAGTGCTCGCAACCAAGTCGATCGCCGCGCTCAAGCGCACGAAGCTCAACCGGCTAGTCGTGGCGGGTGGCGTGGGTGCGAACCGGCAGTTGCGCGAGGCCCTTTCGGCCGCCGCGCAAAAGCGCAACTTCTACGTGCATTACCCGGATCTGTCGCTGTGCACGGACAACGGCGCAATGATTGCGCTCGCAGGCGCATTGCGGCTGCAACGCTGGCCCGATCAGTCGGGCAAGGACTACGCGTTCACCGTCAAACCCCGCTGGGATCTGACGTCACTCGCACGCTGACTGCTTCGCGAACCGCGCGTTACGCCAACAAAAAAGCCGCTTGTTCAGAGCGGCTTTTTTCATGCAATCAGGATTTCGAGGCAAAGCGTCAAACCAACCGCTTATCACGCTCGATCACAGCGTACGCGCTGTGATTGTGAATCGACTCGAAGTTCTCAGCTTCCAGCACGTATGCGACGATCCGCTCGTCCGCGTTCAGACGCCGCGCGACGTCGCGCACCAGATCTTCGACGAACTTCGGGTTTTCATACGCGCGCTCAGTCACGAATTTCTCGTCCGGACGCTTGAGCAAGCCCCACAGCTCACACGACGCCTCTTCCTCGGCGATACGGATCAGGTCTTCTACCGCGACCTCGCCCGCCAGTTCCGCGTTGATCGTCACATGCGAGCGTTGGTTGTGCGCGCCGTACTGCGAAATTTTCTTCGAACACGGACAAAGGCTCGTGACCGGCACGAGCACTTTCAGGAACAGACGGGTTTCGCCGTTACGCGTGTCGCCGGTCAGCGTCACTTCGTAGTCCAGCAGGCTCTGCACGCCGGACACCGGCGCGGTCTTGTTCACGAAGTAAGGGAACGACACTTCGATGCGGCCCGCCTCGGCCTCGAGTTTCGTGAGCATCGCGGCGAGCATCTTACGGAACGTGGCGGGTTCCAGCGGCGCCTTGTTCTCTTCGAGCAACGCGACGAAGCGCGACATATGCGTGCCCTTTTGCTCTGCGGGCAAATGCACGTCGAGATTCCATGTGCCGACCGTCGGCTGGGCCTCACCGCTTGGCGTGCGCACCGTCAGTGGATGGCGGACCGCCTTGACGCCGACCCGCTGAATTGGAATCTGGCGAGTATCGGGCGTGCTTTGCACGTCTGGCATCACAAAGGCGGGATTCATCTGATTCATGTTCTTGTCCTTTCAGGAAGACGCCGACCCGCCTCAGGCTTGTGGCTCCGCAGATAGCCCTGCGCCGGAGCAAATTCGCCGGCCTTTAAGGCTGCCCGTAACGGGCTTTGCGGAGCGACGGGGTCGGGAGTCCTCAGCGGCCGCGCGGAGCAGAAACCGCAACGGCAAACGCCGGCCCCTGCCGGCGTTCGATGATGAGCCACGCACGGGCCCATCGATTCAAGTTAGCGACTTCTATTGCCACCATGGCAACGGACGGCGCAATAAGCGGTGCCGGGCTTTACGGCGTGCCAGCCGATATGTTTTTTATCGCCTGGCTCGCCGACAAGCTACTCAACTCACCTTAAGCGACGCGCTTGACCGACGACTGGCCGGCCACGGCGCCGCTCGACAAAAAGCGTTCGCGAATCGACTTCGCAATGCCCGCGGCGTCGAGGCCGCACGCGGCGAGCAGCTTGGCCGGATCTCCGTGATCGATGAAGCGGTCGGGCAAGCCCAATTGCAGTACCGGCCGCGTAACCCCACTCGCGAGCAGGGCCTCGACGCATGCCGAGCCCGCACCACCCATCACGCAACCTTCTTCGACGGTGACGATGGCGTCATGCGTTTCAGCGAGTTGGCGCACGAGGTCAGCGTCGAGCGGCTTCACGAAACGCATGTTGGCCACGGTGGCGTCGAGTTGCTCGGCAGCTGCCAGAGACGGCGCGACCATCGTGCCGAACGCCAGTATCGCAATGCGCTTGCCCGCCGGTTGCGACGTTTCGCGGCGCACTTCGCCCTTGCCGACAGGCAGAGCAACCATTTGCTTGACGGTGGCCACGCCGGTGCCGGCGCCGCGCGGATAACGCACGGCCGTCGGACACGATTGCTGCAACGCCGTGTACAACATCTGGCGGCATTCGTTTTCGTCGGACGCGACCATTACCATCATGTTCGGGATGCAGCGCATGAACGCGAGGTCATAAGCACCTGCGTGCGTCGCGCCGTCCGCTCCGACCAGACCTGCGCGGTCGATCGCGAACACGACCGGCAGATTTTGCAGCGCGACGTCGTGGATCAGTTGATCGTAGGCGCGTTGCAGGAACGTGGAGTAAATCGCGACGACAGGCTTCATGCCCTCGGCCGCGAGACCACCAGCGAAGGTGACTGCGTGCTGCTCGGCGATACCCACGTCGAAGTAGCGGTCCGGGAAGCGCTTCTCGAACTCCACCATGCCGGAACCTTCACGCATGGCCGGCGTGATGCCGACCACGCGCGCGTCAAGTTCAGCCGCGTCGCAAAGCCACTCGCCGAACACCTGCGTGTAGGTTTTCTTGGACGGCGCGACAGCCGGCTTGATGCCTTCAGCGGGATTGAACTTGCCCGGGCCGTGATACAGCACCGGATCAGCCTCGGCGAGCTTGTAGCCCTGGCCCTTCTTGGTGACCACGTGCAGGAATTGCGGACCGCGCAGTTCCTTGATGTTTTGCAGCGTAGGGATCAGCGAATCGAGGTCGTGACCGTCGATCGGGCCGATATAGTTGAAGCCGAATTCCTCGAACAGCGTGGCCGGAACGATCATGCCCTTCGCGTGCTCTTCGAGCTTGCGGGCCAGATCGAGCATGGGCGGCGCGACGCGCAGCACGCGCTCGACGCCAGCACGCGCCGCGGCGTAAAAGCGGCCCGACATGAGACGCGCGAGATGGCGATTGAGCGCGCCGACCGGCGGCGAAATCGACATGTCGTTGTCATTCAGGATGACGAGCAGCGGCACGTCGTCTTCTACGCCGCCATTGTTCAATGCCTCGAAGGCCATGCCCGCCGTCATTGCGCCGTCGCCGATCACGGCGATGCCCATGCGGTTATCGCCCTGCAGCTTGCTGGCGACCGCCATGCCGAGTGCCGCCGAAATCGACGTGCTCGAATGCGCAGTGCCGAACGTGTCGTATTCCGACTCGTCGCGTTTAGGGAAACCGGAGATGCCGCCCAACTGGCGCAGCGTGTGCATTCTGTCCCGACGGCCCGTCAGGATCTTGTGCGGATACGTCTGATGGCCGACGTCCCACACGATGCGATCGTGCGGCGTGTCGAACACATAATGCAGAGCAATGGTCAACTCGACCGTGCCGAGGTTGGACGAAAGATGGCCGCCCGTCTGCGACACGCTGTCGAGCACAAAGGCGCGCAACTCGTCGGCAAGCGGTTGCAATTGGCGGCGATCGAGGCGGCGCAGGGCTGCCGGGTCGTCGATGGTTTTCAGCAAGTCGTACATCGTCGTTCCATTGTAGGAAAACTTACGCGCCCGCACTTCATACATGCGCCTGGTGGGGACGGCGCGCGGCGGCGGGCTTTCGCGTTCAGCTGACCCGGTTCACCACCAGATCTGCCAATTCGGCAAGACGCTGCGCGCGCGCGCCGAACGGCGCCAGCGCGGCGTGCGCGTCGCTGCGCAGCTGCGCCGCCAGCGAACGCGATGCGTCGAGCCCAATAATCGACACGTAGGTCGGCTTGCCGTCCTTCGCGTCTTTACCTGCTGTCTTGCCGAGCGTCGCCGAGTCGGTCGTGACGTCGAGAATATCGTCGACGACCTGAAACGCGAGGCCGACCGCGGCCGCGTATGCGTCGAGCGAACGCATGGCGTTCGCGTCCGGCGCTTCACCCGCCAGCGCGCCCATGCGCACCGCGGCGCGCAGCAACGCGCCGGTCTTCATGCGGTGCATGGTTTCGAGTTGCGTACGCGTGAGCGTGTGACCGACGCTTGCAAGGTCGATTGCCTGACCGCCGCACATGCCGATCGAACCGCTGGCAAGAGCCAGTTCGCGCACGAGCGCCGCCTGCTGCGCGGGCGCCAGAACCTCGGAAGTCAACGCGACGAACGCCTGCGACTGCAATGCGTCGCCGACCAGCAGTGCCGTGGCTTCGTCATATTTGACGTGTACCGTGGGTTTGCCGCGGCGCAGCGCGTCGTCGTCCATGCACGGCATGTCGTCGTGCACGAGCGAGTACACGTGGATCATTTCGAGCGCCGCCGCTGCTGCATCGAGACACGCGGCGCGCGCGCCGGTCAGCTCGCCTGCTGCATGGCACAGCAGCGGGCGAACCCGCTTGCCGCCGCCCAGCACGGCGTAGCGCATCGCCTCATGCAGCTTGGCCGGCTCCGTTGTTTCAGCCGGCAAGTAATGTTCGAGTGCCGTTTCGACGCGCTCGAGCACCGAGCGCGTCCATTGTTCGAATGTCATAGGTCGTCCCCGCTTTCAGTAGCGGCTGTTCCTGCGGTATTCACGGGCAGTGGCTTGAGCGTCTCGCCGTCGAGCACCCGCACCTGCTGCTCGACTTTCTCGAGCTGCTGCTGGCAAAACGCCACCAGAGCCGCGCCACGCCGATAGGCGGAGAGCGATTCTTCGAGGCTGAGATTGCCGCTTTCCATGCGCGCAACGAGCCCTTCAAGCTCTGCCTGCGCCGCCTCGTAGTTCTCAGGCAGCGGCGTGCTATCGACGCCTTCGGCCGGCGCCGCAGCAGTATCGTTCGACGCGGTCTTCGCCATGAATAGTCGCAAAATTAAAACAAGTCGGACATTCTACGGCAAAAGAGACAAATCCGACTCGCCAGCCGACCTTCGGGCCGCCTGTCCGCCCTTCGCCGCCCTGTCAGTCTCGCAGAAAAAAAACGATTGGTCTGCGGCGAAAAGGCCGAACTTTCTCGACATTTTTGACCCAAATCAGTGACTTAACTGTCCCAAGGAGGGGGAAACAGGTATAATCTTGGGCTCCCTAAATCGAATCTTCGATGGTTGGGTTGTTCACTGCTTTCACGTCTTCATCGGGAGTGGGAATGTCCAATCTGAGCAATGCATTGCAGTTGCGGTCTGTTCACAGCCAACTGCCAGTCACGGCTTACTTTGACGAAGCGCTTTTAACGCGCGAAATCGAAACCCTTTTCAGGAAAGGTCCTCGTTACGTCGGGCACGATCTCATGGTGCCGGAAGCGGGGAATTATTTTGCCTTGCCCAGCGAGAGCGAGGGGCGCGTGCTCGTTCGTAACCAGCAGTCGCAAGTCGAACTGCTGTCGAACGTGTGCCGCCACCGGCAGGCCATCATGCTCAACGGCCGCGGCCACGCGGAGAATATCGTCTGCCCGCTGCATCGCTGGACGTACGATCTGAACGGCCAGCTTCTCGGCGCTCCGCATTTCGCGGACAACCCGTGCCTGAACCTGGGCGCCACGCCGCTGCAGAACTGGCAGGGGCTGCTCTTCGAAGCGCAAGGCCGCAACGTCGCACGCGACCTGGCCAACCTCGGCACGAAACGACATTTCGACTTCTCGGGCTTCATGTTCGACCATGTCGAGGTGCACGAGTGCAACTACAACTGGAAGACCTTTATCGAGGTCTATCTGGAGGACTACCACGTCGCGCCATTCCATCCGGGACTCGGCAGCTTCGTCAATTGCGACGATCTCACGTGGGAATTCGGCGAGTGGTACAGCGTGCAAACGGTCGGCGTTCACAAGGACCTCGAGCAGCCGGGCAGTCCGACCTACCGCAAATGGCACGACGAAGTGCTGCGTTTCCGCGGCGGCACTCCGCCGGAGTTCGGCGCGATCTGGATGGTGTACTACCCCGGCATCATGATCGAATGGTATCCGCACGTGCTGGTCGTGTCGTGGCTGATTCCGCGCGGTCCGCAGAAGACCACGAACGTGGTCGAGTTCTATTACCCTGAGGAAATTGCGCTGTTCGAGCGTGAGTTCGTCGAAGCGGAACGTGCCGCCTATATGGAAACGGCTCGCGAAGACGACGAAATCGCCGAACGCATGGACGCCGGTCGCCGCGCGCTAATGGAGCGCGGCGAATCACAGGTCGGCCCATACCAGAGCCCAATGGAAGACGGCATGCAGCACTTCCACGAGTTCCTGCGGCGCGAGCTCGGCACGATCTGATTGCGGCCTCGCTGCAACTCACTTGCGTTTGCATCAACACACGGAAAGACGGGCTTCGGCCCGTCTTTTTTTGTTTAGACTAACGAGGTAGCCCGGCCATCCGGTCGCGTCACGAGACCGCCGGCAACGGAGCCGCCATCGCCCGCATCGAGGAGACGTCATGCCCCACACTCACTACACCACTTTGATCTCTGCGACGAATCTCGCCGAACGACTCGCCGAGGCGCCGGGCAGCGTGTTCGTCATCGACTGCCGCTTTGATCTGGCCGACCCGGAATCCGGTGAAAAAGCCTACCTCGCAGGGCATCTGCCCGGCGCGCATTATCTGCATCTGGACCGCGATCTGTCCGGGCCGAAGAACGGTACGAACGGGCGCCATCCGTTGCCCGATCGTGCACGGCTCGTTGAAACGCTGGAATCGCGCGGGTTGAAGCAAGGCCAGCAAGTCGTCGCCTACGACGCGCAAGGCGGCATGTACGCCGCGCGCGCCTGGTGGCTGCTGCGCTGGCTCGGCCACGACGCGGTGGCGTTGCTCGACGGCGGCCTGCAAGCGTGGGAAGCCGCCGGTCAGCCGTTGACGCAGGACGTGCCGCCGCAAAATACCGGCGACTTCAAAGCGGGCGCCCCGCTTTCCGTCACCGTCGACGCAAACATGGTCGAGCGCAATCTCGGTTCTAAAGAGCGCGTGGTGGTCGACGCGCGCTCGGCCGATCGCTATCGCGGCGAGAACGAGACGCTGGATGCGGTGGGCGGGCACATTCCGGGCGCGCTCAATCGCTTCTTCAAGGACAACCTGACGGCTGACGGCCGCTTCAAGCCGGCTCATACCCTGCGCGACGAGTTCACCGCACTACTCGGCGATACGCCGCCGGAACATGTCGTCCTGCAATGCGGCTCGGGCGTGACGGCGTGCGTCAATGCGCTGGCGATGGAAGTCGCCGGTCTGCACGGTGCAGCGCTCTACGCGGGCTCCTGGAGCGAATGGAGTTCTGATCCGAAGCGGCCCGTCGCAACCGGCCCGAATCCCTAAGCGAAGCAAAGCGCCGCCAGGAAAGCCGAAGGCCGTTGCCGCTCACGAGCGGCAACGGCCTTTTTATGTGTTGTATGCGGCGGGGACCGGGCGGCCCCAAGCTCACGCGCGGCGCAGAAGCAGAAGCCGCACTGTCAAAGCTCAAAGCTCGAAGCCCGAAGCTCAAACCACTCCGCGCTGCCTGAACCACGCCAGCGTCCGACGCCAGCCGTCTTCCGCGTCGGCCTTCTTGTAGCTCGGCCGGTAGTCCGCGAAAAACGCGTGGCCCGCATCGTCGTACACAACGAATTGCGAACCGCGCGCTACCTGCGGCCCTTGCGCAATCGCCTGCTTCATCTGCTCGAGCGAGTCCTGCGGAATGCTTTGGTCCTGCAACCCGTAGAGACCGAGCACCGGCGCATGCAGATCCGCCACGCGGTCGAGCGGGTTCGTGGGTGTAGTCGCCGTGCGATCGCCGGTAACACGTCCATACCACGCAACCGCTGCCTTGAGCCGCGGATTGTGCTCTGCGTACAGCCACGCGATGCGCCCACCCCAACAGAAGCCCGTCACGCCCAGCCGGTTCAGATCGCCGCCATGCTCGCCGGCCCACGCGACTGTCACGTCGAGATCGGCCATGGCCTGTTCGTCCGGCACCTTGCTCAAGATCTGCTGACTGATTTGCTGGATGGTCGGAAGCGCCATCGGATCGCCTTCGCGGACAAACAGATCCGGCGCGATCGCCAGATAGCCGAGCTTGGCGAAACGCCGGCACACGTCGGCGATATGCTCGTGCACGCCGAACGCCTCATGAATGACGATGATCACCGGCAGATGCGTCTTGCCCTTCGGCTGCGCGCGATAGGCCGGCACGAGCGTGCCGCCTGAACGCACGGCGATCTCGCCGGCTTCGAGACCTTCGCTGTCGGTATGGATGGTTTGCGCCGACACGGGCAACACGGCGGCAGCAAATCCAGTGCCGATCGCGGCCTTGATGAAAGTGCGCCGGTTGAAGGGAACGTGCGGGACCAGGCTGTCGACATCGGGATTCAGCATGCGGGCGCTCCTCGTTGAACGGTGGAGGCAACAGGATACGCCTCGCGCGTGTCCTGTTGCAGATGCAACCTCTTCGCGAGGCGCGCCTTCAGTGCAGCTTGACCCGCGGTAACGTGGTGCGCCGCAGCCAGTGCGCAAACGTGTCGAGCACCATTCGGGCGTAGCCGTGTAGCGCGGCAATATGCAGCCGGTACAGCGACATGTACATGAAACGCGCGAACAGTCCTTCGATCAGCATATTGCCGCCGATCACGCCGCCCATCAGATTGCCGACCGCGCTGAAGTGACCGAGCGACACGAGCGAGCCGAAGTCGCGATACGTGAATTCCGGCAGCGGCCTGTTTTCAAGCCGCGCCGCGAGCGCTTTCAGCAGAAAACTGGCCTGTTGATGCGCGGCCTGCGCGCGCGGCGGTACATTCCTTTCGTTGCCGGGCCAAGGGCAGGCAGCGCAATCGCCAAGCGCGAAGACGTTGTCGTCGATCTCGGTTTGCAGCGTGCGGCGCACGTTGAGCTGGCCGAGGCGGTTGACCGGCAAGCCGTCGAGCTGGCTCAGAATAGCGGGCGCCTTGATACCTGCCGCCCACACCGTCAGATCGGCACGCACGGTTTTTCCGCTCGCGGTGCGGATGATGCCGGGCGCGACCTCGGCCACGGTCTCGCTCGTCATGAGCTTTACGCCGAGCTTGGTGAGCAGCTCGGCGGTGGCCGTCGACACACGTTCCTGCAGAGCCGGCAAAATGCGCGGCCCTGCCTCGATCAACACAATGCCCACGTCGTGCCGAGGATCGAGCTTGTGCAGACCATACGCGGACAACACCTGAGCCGTATTGCGCAACTCCGCGGAGAGTTCGACGCCCGTCGCGCCGCCGCCGACAATCGCCACCTGAATGCGCGGCTCGGACGAAGGCGACGTGCCCAGTCCGGATTCGACCGGCTCGTGCGCCTGATGCTCGGCCCGCATGCAAGCCGCGATAAGGCGCTTGCGGAAGCGCTCGGCCTGGCTCACGGTGTCGAGTGCCAGAGAGAACTCGGGCGCGCCTTTCACGCCGAAGAATGCCGTCGTGCTGCCGATCGCGATGATCAGCGTGTCGTATTCGAGCTGGCGTTCGGGAAGGAGTTCGGCGCCGTCGTCGTCGAGCACTGTGCCAAGGGTAAGACGCCGGTTCGCGCGGTCGAGGCCCGTCAGTTCGCCCTGCTGGAACTCGAAGCCATGCCAGCGCGCTTGCGCGGCATATTCGAGTTCCTGCGTGAACGGGTCCATACTGCCGGCCGCCACTTCGTGCAGCAGCGGCTTCCAGATGTGCGTCGGATTGCGGTCGACGAGCGTGACCTGAGCCCGCGTACCGGTTTTGTTCTTGTGACCATAGCGATCGCCTAAGCGAGTTGCCAGTTCCAGTCCTCCTGCGCCTCCGCCAACGACGATAAACCGATGCATTGAACTCTCCGTATTTGCCAATGGGTTGTGCGTCGTGATCGCGCGCGAGAGGCACGCGTCTTTACCGATTGTCCGCGAGCATCATGGTTTGTCACAAGCCGCCAATACGCATATGTGACATGCACACGACGATATCGCGCGCCGTCACACAGGCGTCAATTCGCTTCCTCCCAGTTGAGGCCCGCGCCCACTTCGGCGACCAGCGGGACTTTCAGCGCGGCGACACCGCACATCAACTCGGGCAGACGCTGGCGCACTTCGGACAGTTCCGCGTCCGGCACTTCGAGAATGAGTTCGTCGTGCACCTGCATGATCATGCGGGTGCCGATCCTGGATTGTTCGATCCACTTCTGCACCGCGATCATCGACAACTTGATCAGATCGGCAGCCGTACCTTGCATTGGCGCGTTAATGGCCGCGCGCTCCGCGGCCTGGCGGCGCGGACCATTGCCGCCGTTGATTTCCGGCAGCCACAGCCGGCGGCCGAACACCGTTTCGACATAACCCTTCGCCTTCGCGCTCAGACGCGTTTCGTCCATGTAGCGAGCGACGCCCGGATAGCGTGCGAAATAGCGGTCGATATAGAGCTTCGCGGCGTCGCGCGTAATGCCCAGGTTCGACGCGAGGCCGAACGAACTCATGCCATAGATCAGACCGAAGTTGATGACCTTCGCCACGCGCCGTTGATCGTTCGACACTTCGAGCGGCGTCACGCTGAAAATCTCGGCCGCAGTCGCGCGGTGAATGTCTTCCCCTTGGGAGAACGCGCGCAGCAACGATTCGTCGCCGGAAATGTGCGCCATGATGCGCAGTTCGATTTGCGAGTAATCCGCTGAGACGAGCTTGTGCCCCGGCGGCGCAATGAAGGCCTCGCGAATACGGCGGCCTTCGCCGGTGCGCACCGGAATGTTTTGCAGGTTCGGATCGTTCGACGCAAGGCGCCCCGTGACAGCAACGGCCTGCGCGTAATTCGTGTGCACGCGACCGGTTGTTGCGTTGACCATGCGCGGCAGCTTGTCGGTGTAGGTCGACTTGAGCTTCGACAAGCCGCGGTGTTCCAGCAGGATTTTAGGCAGCGGATAATCTTCCGCGAGCTTCTGAAGGACTTCTTCGTCAGTGGACGGCGCGCCGCTCGGTGTCTTCTTCACGACTGGCAATTCGAGTCTCTCGAAGAAGATCTGACCGATCTGCTTCGGCGAGCCGAGATTGAATTCGCCGCCGGCGAGCACATACGCCTCGCTCTCCAGCTGGATCAGACGCGCGGCGATTTCGCTGCTTTGCTGACGCAGTTTTTCCGCGTCGATCAGAACGCCGGTACGCTCCATCTTGCGCAGCACGCGCGACGTGGGCACTTCGATGTCGCGATAGACATGCTCGAGCGCCTCTTCCGCAGCAAGCTGCGGATACAGTGCCTGATGCAGACGCAATGTCACGTCGGCGTCTTCCGCCGCATATTCGGCGGCTTTGTCCAGCGCGACTTCGTCGAAACCGATTTGCTGGGCACCCTTGCCCGCGACGTCTTCGTACTTGATCGTTTTGATGCCGAGATGGCGCAACGCAAGGTTGTCCATGTCATGCGGACGATGCGACTCCAGCACGTACGATTGCAACAGCGTGTCGTGTTCGACGCCGCGCATCTCGATACCGTAATTGGCCAGCACCTGCTCGTCGTACTTCAGATGCTGACCGACCTTCTTGTGCTCCGCGCTTTCAAGCCACGGCTTGAGCCTCGCAAGCACTTCGTCGCGCGGCAGTTGCACGGGCGCGTCGGGGCCGCGATGCGCGAGCGGCACATAAGCGGCATGACCCGCTTCTACCGACAGGGACAGACCCACGATTTGCGCGGTCATTGGATCGAGCGACGTGGTTTCGGTATCGAACGAAGTCAGTTCAGCTGCGTTGATTTTTTGCAGCCACGCGTCGAACTGTTCCCACGTTTGCACGGTTTCATAGTGGCGTTCGTGATCGACGCTGAGCGCGGGCGGCACGTCGGTTTCCGGCCCTTCGACCGCATCGGCAATTTCGACCTCGCGCAGCCAGGTCTTGAACCCGTGACGCGTGAAGACATCGCGCAATTCTTCGCGCGATTCGGGCCGGCTCTGCAAATTCTCCTCAATCGACGTGAGATGCCCGGTCAGATCGCAATGACGCTCCACGGTGACGAGCTTGCGCGCCATCGGCAGAAAATCCAGAGCACGTCGCAGATTGTCTCCTACCGCACCTTTGATCTCGTCTGCATGTGCGACGATGCCATCAAGCGACTCGAATTGCGACAGCCATTTGAGCGCGGTTTTCGGCCCGCATTTCTCGACGCCGGGCACGTTGTCGACGGTATCGCCGATCAACGACAGGTAGTCGACAATGCGCTCCGGGGGGACGCCGAACTTCGCAAGAACGCCGGCGCGGTCGAGTTTTTCGTTGGTCATCGTATTGATGAGGGTGACATGATCCGACACGAGCTGCGCCAGATCCTTGTCCCCGGTCGACACGATCACGTTCATGCCACGCTTTTCCGCCTCGGTGGAAAGCGTGCCGATCACGTCGTCGGCTTCCACGCCGTCGATCATCAGAAGCGGCCAGCCGAGTGCACGCACGGCCACATGAATTGGCTCGATCTGCCGCGAGAGATCGTCCGGCATGGATGGCCGATTCGCCTTATAGTCGGGATACCAGTCGTCGCGAAACGTTTTGCCCTTGGCGTCGAACACGCACGCGCTATACTCTGCTGTGACTTCCTTGCGCATGCGCCGCAGCATGTTGATCATCCCGTAGAGCGCACCTGTGGGACCACCATCGGGCCCGCGCAGATCAGGCATCGCATGGTAGGCCCGGTACAGATAACTCGAACCGTCGACCAATAGCAGGGTCTTACCTTCAAGGCTTCGTTCTTCAGGCATTATGACTAAGAGAAAAGTGATTCCGAGTCTGCGATCACTCGCAGATCAAGAGCGCGCAACGGCAAAAAAGGCCCGCGCATCGTGGCAGATGTTCACGATTATGGCAGAGTTTATCGAGGCGACCGAGTACCTCTCGGAGATCCGCCCCGCTGTCAGCATCTACGGTTCAGCGCGCCTGAAACCCAGCTCGCCGTACTACAAACTCGCCACGCAAATTGCCCGCAAGCTCTCCGATGCAGGCTTCGCCGTGATCTCCGGCGGCGGCCCAGGCATCATGGAAGCCGCAAATAAAGGCGCTCATGCAGGCAAGGCGCCTTCGGTCGGGTTGAATATCGAGTTGCCGCATGAGCAGTCCGGTAACCAGTGGCAAGACATCTCGCTGCGCTTCCGTCATTTCTTCACGCGCAAGGTTACGTTCGTGAAGAATTCAGATGCCGTGATCGTGATGCCCGGTGGCTTCGGCACGCTCGACGAACTCGCGGAAGTACTTACGCTCATTCAAACCAAGAAGTCGCGTCACGTGCCGATCATTCTGGTGGGCGCAGAGTTCTGGGAAGGTCTGCTTGCGTGGTTCAAGAACTCGCTCACGCCTATGGGCCTCATCAATCCGACGGACATCGACCTGATGCAGGTGATCGACGGCCCGGACCAGGTGCTCGAAGCGGTGCTCAAGTTCTACGAAGATCGCGAAGGCGCTGAGCCGCAGCCCACCAAGTCGGAAGAAGACCGCATGTTCTATCTGTAACGTGCGAATGCAGCGCTCGCGCGCTGCATTACTGCTGGATCACTCATTCAAGCGGGCGGCCTCGGGGCTGCCCGTTTGCGTTTGCGCCTGATCGGTCTGATCGCCTTGCGCCTGCAACCATTCGCAGAATTGCGCGACGAGCGGCGCATGGGCGACCTCTCTTCTTGCCACCCACCAATAGCCGCGCGCGTCGATGCGCGGCGCCGCCAGCGGCATCACGAGGCGGCCGGACGCGAGTTCGTCGGCAAGTAACGGCAGCGGGCCCAGCGCCACGCCGAGTCCATCCACTGCGGCCTGCAAGGCCAGATAGAAGTGATCGAACGATTGCTTCTTCCGGCATTTCGCCGTCACGCCCGCGGCCGACAACCAGTTGCCCCAGGCATCGGGCCGCGTGTCGGAATGCAGGAGAACGTGTCGCGCGAGGTCGTCCGCCGTGTTGATCGGCGAGCGCTGCAGTAGCGCGGGACTGCACACCGGAAGCTCGCTCTCGCCAAGAAAGTGGCCGCTCACACAGTTTGGCCAGTGAGCGGGGCCTCGCCTCACCGCAACATCGAAGCTATCCAATGTTTCGACCGGCGCGTTCGACGTCGCCAATCGCAATTCGACGTTCGGCACCTTGCGCTGGAATTGATGCAGGCGCGGCAGCAGCCATTTCATCGCGAACGTGGGCAGCGCATTCACCCGCAGCACGTGAACCACGCCGGTGTCGCGTAATTGATCGGTGGCGTGCGCGATGCTGTCGAACGCGGCCTGCACGGTGGACAGGTAGCGGCGGCCAGCCGTCGTCAGGCGCACGCGCTTGCCGTGACGCTGGAACACCTGCACGCCGAGCCACGACTCGAACGCCGCGACTTGCCGGCTGATTGCACCGTGCGTCACATGCAGTTCGTTCGCCGCAGCAGTGAAGCTTTCGTGCCGCGCCGCGGCTTCAAAGGCGCGCAGCGCGGGAAAAGGAGGAAGATTACGGGCCATGCTTGTGATTGTAGATCACAAAGACGCGCGCAAAAATCGTTTTGCCGCATGGCATTTCGGCGCTAACCTCTTGAGCTTGAACGGAAAGCGAAGCGCCATGGACCACAATCTCACCTCACTCGACTCCGCCGCAGGGCCGAGGCCCACTCTGCGGGAAATTTTCAGCGGTTTTCTGGGCTTGGGACTCATCTCATTTGGCGGAGCACTGCCGCTCGCGCGCCGCGCGCTTGTCGAGCAACGCCGCTGGCTGAACGCGGAAGACTTCACCGATCTGCTGGGGCTTTGCCAGTTTCTGCCGGGCGGCAATGTGATCAATCTCTCAGTAGCCGTCGGCATGCGCTTTCGCGGAATCCCGGGCGCGCTCGCTGGATTGCTCGGCTTGATCGCCGGACCGTCGCTGGTGGTGATCGGTCTTGGCGTGTTATACGAGCGCACGCAGGACGACCCGCATGTGCGTCATCTATTTGCGGGACTCGCGGCGGCCGCAGCGGGGCTTCTGATTTCGATGGCCGTAAAAATCGTGCTGCCGCTGCGCAATAAACCGATGGCCGCGCTCATCGCCGCCCTCGGCTTCGTTGCTATCGCGATCATGCGGCTACCGCTGTTGCCCACCATGCTTGTGCTGACGCCGCTCAGCATCTACGTTGCATCGAGGAGCGCACAATGAACGACACGCTCGTTTCTCTCGCCATCATTTTCAGTCAGCTTTCGCTGCTCGCATTCGGCGGCGGCAACACCATTCTTCCGGAGATGCAGCGTCAGGTGGTCGAGGTGCATCACTGGATGCCGGCCAGCGAATTCAGTGCGCTATTCGCGCTTGCCCAAGCCGCGCCGGGGCCCAACCTGATGATCGTGACACTGATTGGATGGCACGTGGCCGGCTGGCCTGGCATGCTGGTGACGTCGATCGCGAAGTTCGGGCCGTCGTCGATCGTGACCATACTCGCGCTCCACGCGTGGGACCGCTTCAAGGACCGGCCGTGGCGGCGTTATGCGCAGTTGGGGCTGGTGCCGGTTACGGCAGGCATCGTCGCAGCGAGCGCGGCGCTGATCGCGGAAGCGTCGGATTCGACGGCGATTGCGTGGGCAGTCACGGCGGCCACCGCCGC
Source organism: Paraburkholderia strydomiana (assembly GCF_031456815.1). Lineage (NCBI taxonomy): Bacteria > Pseudomonadati > Pseudomonadota > Betaproteobacteria > Burkholderiales > Burkholderiaceae > Paraburkholderia > Paraburkholderia strydomiana. The sequence goes on along the minus strand of NZ_JAVDVL010000016.1, from coordinate 107,041 downwards.
AATCGCATTGAAGACGCGCATTCATCCGCTATGGCTGCTGGCCGCCGGAAGCTTGATCGGGCTGACCGGCTTTGGGCAGTAGACGCATCGGTTGATGTCCTTGCTCTTCCGCCGATCGCAGCCGCCGGCGGAAGAACCGACCGACCTAACACTCCGTTTACTGAAACGCCACCTCTGCAAAGCTGCGCAGCTTGCGACTATGCAAACGATGCAGCCCGTTCTCGCGCAAAAGCTCCATGGCTTTCACGCCGATCTGCAGATGCTGGTCGACCTGCGCGCGATAGAACTGATCGGCCATGCCCGGCAACTTCAGCTCGCCGTGCAGCGGCTTGTCGGACACGCATAACAAGGTGCCGTAAGGCACGCGGAAGCGGAATCCGTTTGCTGCAATGGTCGCGCTTTCCATGTCGAGCGCGATTGCGCGGCTTTGCGACAGCCGCTGAACCGGCTCACGGTGATCGCGCAACTCCCAGTTGCGGTTGTCCACACTCGCGACAGTGCCCGTGCGCATAACCCGTTTGAGTTCCACGCCGTCAAGCCGCGTGACTTGCGCGACCGCGCGCTCCAGCGCAACCTGCACTTCGGCAAGCGCCGGAATCGGGACCCACAGCGGCAGATCGGCGTCGAGTACGTGATCTTCGCGCACGTAGCCGTGCGCGAGCACATAGTCGCCGAGGCGCTGCGTGTTGCGCAGGCCCGCACAGTGGCCCAGCATGATCCACGCATGCGGACGCAGCACGGCGATGTGATCGGTGATGGTCTTCGCGTTCGACGGCCCGACGCCGATGTTGATCATCGTGATGCCGCTGCCGTCCGCGCGCTTCAGGTGATACGCGGGCATCTGCGGCAGACGCGGCGGCGCCGTGCCTTCCTGGGCCTGCTCACCGAGATTCTCGTTGTACATGACTACGTCGCCCGGTTCGACAAACGACGTGTATTCGCTGCGATAGGCGCGCAATTCCTCGTCGTCTGTATGGGCCATCATGGTGCGGCCAAGTTTGACGAATTCGTCGATATAAAACTGGTAGTTCGTGTACAGCACGTAGTTCTGGCAATGCGTGGGCGAAGTCGCCGTGTAGTGCTTCAGCCGATGCAGCGAGAAATCCACGCGCGCCGCCGTGAACAGCGCGAGCGGATGCGGCTCGCCCGCCAGCGGCTCATACGTGCCGTTGACGATACGGTCGTCGAGCAGCGCCAGGTCGGGCGTGTCGAACACGTCGCGCATCAGGAAGAGGCGCTCGCGATCCAGATCGCCTTCGAGGTGAATGCCCTCGGCAAACGCAAAATGAATGGGGATTGGCTGATTCGACACGCCAACTTCGATCTTCACGTGATGGTTTTTAGCGAGCAGACGCAACTGCTCACGATAGTAGTTGCCGAACAGATCGGGGCGCGTAACCGTTGTCTCGAACACGCCGGGGCCCGCGACAAAACCGTACGAGCGGCGCGAGTCGATATGCGTGTTGACTTCGGTGCAGACGCGCACGAACGGGTAGCAAGCACGTACCCGGCGTTCGAACAGCTCGTTGCGGCGATAGCGCGCGAAGGCGTCGCGCAAGAAAGACGTGTTGGCTTCGTAAATGGCCGACAGGCGTGTGACGGCCTCGGCGGCGTCGTCAAAGGATTCGGTCGGGAAGCTGTTGGCGGGAGTTTGCACCGCGCGTTGATTGGTATCGTTGTTCATCTTCATTCGCCTCTATTGATGAGACGACATTACCACGGAACCCATGATCGCCAAATGACGTCGAGGCGAGCGCGGCACGCGCCGCCGGGAGCCCAGCGAGATTGCGGGCGCGCTGCGCGAAAGCGGCGCAAAATAAGGCGATTGCGCCCGTGGCAGAAGCTGGATTTGCTAGAATCGGGGCACCATTCCGGAGAATCACCATGAAGCCGCTCCTTCCCGTCGCCGTTGCACTGGCCCTTGCCTTTGGCAACGCCGCGATGGCTGCCCAGCCTGTCGACGACACTCCGCCCCCGGGCGCCCCGCAGTCCGCCAACGAACGCGCCGGCCTGCCCGACCTGGAGAAGATCAACCGGCCGGCAGCCGAGGTCAGCTCGAAGGTGGAAATCAACGTCCCGCGCACGCCGAGCTTCCACGAGCGCAGCGGGAACGGCACGGAAATCACTGAATACCGCGACAAAGGCAAGCCTGTCGAAATCAACGTCCGCTCGAACCTTGGCACGCGCTACCAGATGAGCGCGCCGCTCGATACGTCGCCCACCGTGCGCGACAACGGACGCGCGAGCACGCGTCTGCCCTCGGTGAACCTGAGGTACTGATGCCTGGCGGGGCGCCGGCGCCGCTCCTGATCAATGCCCTGCGCCGGCGCGCGTCGTCGGTGCTGTGAGCTTGAATTCCACATCGCGCGGCGGTGCGCCGAGCTTCGCAACCGTTCCACCGACCTGCCTGAACGCGCGCTCCACACTGCTTTCACCACCGCACGTAGCCCGCTGGCCGCATCGCGCCAGCCCGACCAACCTGACCTGACGTTTCCCGCATGGCTGTCTTCACCGCTGTCACCGAATCCCAACTAGCAGACTGGATGCGCCATTACGATCTCGGCGAAGTCGTCGAATTTCGCGGCATTACGTCCGGCATCGAAAACAGCAACTTTTTTCTCACGACCACCCGCGGCGAATACGTCCTCACCATTTTTGAAAAGCTCACGGCCGCGCAGTTGCCGTTCTATCTGAACCTGATGCGCCATCTTGCGGAGCACCGCGTACCCGTGCCGGACCCTATGCCGCGCGAGGACGGGTCGCTGTTCGGCATCCTGCACGGCAAGCCGGCCGCTATCGTGACGAAGCTCGAAGGCGCGCCGGAACTGGCGCCGGGCGTCGAACATTGCATCGAAGTCGGACAGATGCTTGCGCGCATGCATCTCGCCGGGCGCGATTACACCGGCTATCAGCCGAACCTGCGTAGCCTGCCGTGGTGGAAGGAAACGGTGCCGACCATCCTGCCGTTTCTTGAAGGCGAGCAGCGTGACTTGCTGTCGTCCGAACTCGCGTATCAGGAGGCGTTCTTTGCGTCGGCAGATTACGCGGCGCTGCCTGAGGGACCCTGTCACGCCGACCTGTTCCGCGACAACGCCATGTTCGCGCATGCCGCGCCGGGAACCGGTCACGAAGTACGTCTCGGCGGCTTCTTCGATTTTTACTTCGCCGGCTGCGACAAGTGGCTGTTCGACGTCGCGGTCACCGTCAACGACTGGTGCGTCGACCTCGCCACGGGCAAGCTCGACGAGGCGCGCACCGAAGCCATGCTGCGCGCGTATCAAACGGTGCGTCCTTTTACCGTCGAAGAAAACCGTCATTGGGGCGACATGCTGCGGGCGGGCGCGTACCGTTTCTGGGTCTCGCGCCTGTATGATTTTCATTTGCCGCGCGCGGCCGAACTGCTTAAACCGCACGATCCCGGCCATTTCGAACGCATTCTGCGCGAGCGCCTGTCCGGCGTCGCACTTCCAGGCATTCACACCTCATGCAACTGATCGAAGTTCCCGCGAAAACCGGCTATGTATGGTTCCGGCAAGGTATCTGGCTGTTCCGCAAGAATCCGCTCGCGTTTCTCACGCTGTTTTTCACCTATTTGCTGGTGATGACGCTGGTTGCGCAAATCCCGCTGATCGGCAGCGTGTTGCCGCTCGCGTTCATTCCAGGCGTCGCCGTCGGCTTCATGGCCGCATGCCGCAATACGATCGCGGGCAAGCCCGTCTTTCCGACAATCCTCGTGGATGGCTTCCGTTCGTACGGACCAGTGGTCGCCCGGCGGCTGATCGTGCTCGGCGTGTTCTACGTAATCGCAATGGCGGTGGTGCTCGCGGGTTCGGCACTCGCCGACGGCGGCATGTTGCTGAAGGTGATGCTTGGAGCGGGCGCGGCAATGGACCCTCAGGCAGTCGCCAACAGCAATATGCCGCTCGCCGTGGTTACGGCCTTTGCGTTCTACATTCCGGTGGCCATGCTGTTCTGGTTCTCGCCCATTCTTGCGGCATGGCACGATGTACCGCCCGTCAAGGCGATGTTCTTCAGCCTCGTCAGTTGCTGGCGAAATCGCGGCGCATTCATCGTGTTCGGCGCACTGTGGTTTGCCGTGGCAATGATAGTGTCGCTCGGCTTGTCGGCATTGATGCAGGCGCTCGGCGCGGGTGACTTCGCGTTCGCCGTGCTGATGCCCGCCACGATGATCGTCACGACCATGCTGTATTGCTCGTTCTACGCGACATATCGCGGCTGCTACGGCGTGCAGACTCCGCAAACGCCTGATCTGCCGACTACACCGGCAGCCTGAGGCCTTACGCCGGGCGCCAGGCGCCAATCGCCGCTCGCGGCGCGGGCGCTCTGTTGCTTGTTTGGCGGCGCTGCGTCCACCGCGGCGCCTGCTTCTCGTAGTCCGCCTTTACATCTCATAGTCGTCAATGTGCGCCGATTTGCGGCACAATGGTTTGCACTCAATCTATTTGCGTGCACTCCTTTGACACGAGATGCATCATGACCCAGCGCCCCGCTTTGCCCTTCACGCTCGACGAGCAACTGTGCTTCGCCCTCTACTCCACGTCGCTGGCGATGACCAAGGCCTACAAGCCGCTTCTCGACAAGCTCGGTCTCACGTATCCGCAATATCTGGCGATGCTGGTGCTATGGGAAAGCGACGACGTCACGGTCAAGCGTATGGCCGCGCGCCTGAACCTCGATTCGGCAACTGTCACGCCCCTGCTCAAGCGCCTCGAGACGCAAGGTCTGGTGGAACGGGTGCGGGGAGTGGAAGACGAACGTCTCGTCTACGTTCGGCTCACCAAGGCCGGCGCAGCGCTCAAGCGTCAGGCCCGCGAGGTGCCCGCCGAAATCTTTTGCGCCACGCAACAGACGCCCGAATTCCTGCTGCGTTTGCGCGACGATCTGACTCGCCTGCGCACCACGCTTAACGACTACATGGATAACTAGACGCGCCGGTGCAAACGCTGGCTATCGACGCCATGCAAAATTTCATTTGTACACAAATGATTTGTGTACTATATTTATCACATGCCGCTTCACTGGCACCGCGCCACAACGGCAGGTAGCGTGAAGCGGCAACATGCAGATCTTCCCAAACCCAGATCAAGGAGCAGCGCGATGAACATCCTCTACAAAGCAAGTGCAACGAGCACCGGTGGCCGCGACGGCCGTGCAGTATCGTCGGACAATGCGTTGGACGTTAAGCTCGCTGCGCCGCGCGAATTGGGCGGCAACGGCGCAGCCGGCACGAACCCTGAGCAGTTGTTCGCCGCTGGCTATTCGGCATGTTTTCTCAGCGCAATGAAGTTTGTCGCGGGTCAGCACAAGCAGACGCTGCCTGCCGATACTCAGGTCACCGCAGAAGTCGGCATCGGTCCGAACGACAAGGGCGGCTTCGCACTGGACATCGATCTTCGCATCTCGCTGCCGGGTCTGGATGCAGATGCAGCTAAAGAACTGGTCGACGCCGCTCACCAGGTTTGCCCGTACTCGAACGCTACGCGCAACAACGTCGCAGTTCGTCTGCAAGTCGCGTAAGCTGCCAGGTCGGCGGATCGCTCACGGCTCGCCGGGAAACGCGACACTTTAACTGCCGGCTCATCCGCGCCCGCCCTCGACGCCGAGGGCGGGCGCGCAGCCATTTACATCTCAACTTGCCGATGACACGCGTCCGACGACTGAACGACACCTTCGACACCGGCCTGGTCTGGTTTCGCCGTGACCTGCGCAGCACCGATAACGCCGCGCTGTACTATGCGCTCAAGCATTGCGAGCGCGTGTGGTGCGTGTTCGTGTTCGATACGACGATCCTGCAACCGCTGATTGATAAGTGGTTGACGCGTCATCCGGGCACGCAGGCGGAAGATCGCCGTGTCGAGTTCATTCTTGCGTCACTGCGCGAACTCGACGACGCGCTGCGCGCTCAGGGTGGCGGGCTCGTCGTGCTGAGCGGCGATCCGGTCGATCTGGTGCCGAAGCTCGCCAATGAGTTGCAGGTCGATGCGGTATTTGCGAACCACGACTACGAACCCGCCGCGATCGAGCGGGACGAGAACATGCGCGAGCGTCTCGCCGATGCAGGACGCCAATGGCTGACTTTCAAGGATCAGGTGATTTTCGAGCGCGCCGAACTGTTGACTGGCCAGAACAAGCCATTCACGGTTTTCACGCCGTACAAGAACGCGTGGCTCAAGCAACTGACAAGCTTCGATCTGAAGCCTTATCCGGTCGAAACCTACGCAGGCCACCTAGCCAAGCTGCCGGCAAAACTAGACCGGCATCTACCGACGCTCGATCAACTGGGCTTCGCGCCCAGCAATCTCGGAGAGCTCGAGTTGCCCACCGGCATGAGCGGCGCGCGGCTGCTGCTCGACGACTTTCTCACGCGTATCGACAGCTACGCAGAACGGCGAGATTTTCCGGCGGCCAAGGGTCCTAGCTATCTGTCGGTGCATTTGCGCTTTGGCACCGTGTCGATTCGCACGCTCGCGCGGCTCGCTCATGAGATGTCTCTGCAACCGGACGGCCAAGGCTCGGCCACGTGGCTCTCGGAACTGATCTGGCGGGATTTCTACTTCATGATCCTGTCGCATCACCCGAAGCTGGCTAGCGGCGCGTCGTTCAAGGAAGAGTACGACCGTCTGCGTTGGGAGCAGGGCCCGGAAGCGGATGAAGCGTTCGCCGCATGGTGCGAAGGCCGCACCGGCTATCCGCTGATCGACGCGGCCATGTTGCAGCTGAACAGCACCGGCTACATGCATAACCGTCTGCGCATGGTCACCGCGAGTTTTCTGGTGAAAGACCTAGGCGTGGACTGGCGGCTCGGGGAGCGCTATTTCGCCGATCAACTGAACGATTTCGACTTCGCGGCAAATAATGGCGGCTGGCAATGGGCGGCTTCCACAGGATGCGACGCGCAGCCCTATTTCCGGATCTTCAACCCAGTCACGCAATCGGAGAAATTCGATGCCGACGGCCGGTTCATCAAACGCTATTTGCCGCAGTTGGGGAAACTGCCGGCCAAATGGATCCACGCGCCGTGGCTGGCGGGCGCGGATCGGCTCGCACAATACGACGTTGTGTTAGGCAAGGATTACCCGGAGCCGATTGTCGACCACGCTCAGGCGAGAGCCCGGACGCTAGCTCGATTCGGAAAGTGAGCACACGCTCACCGCGTCTAGTGACGCAGCCGGAAAGCGAGTTTTTGTAGTAGCGCTACTGGCTTAGACCGACGCTCAGCCCTTCGCCAGCACCGGCGTCTTTGCTACCGCCGATGCTTTATTACAGCGCAGCTTAGTGCTGGCTCATCCACGACGGCTGACGAAAGTTCGCGTCGCGATCGAGCTTGCGCATGCGGAACTCGAGGTCGTAAAGGTCGGTCGCTTCGGCCAGGAACGCGTCAGCGCGTTCTTTTGCGAGTTGTTCGGGCGACTTGGTCAGAAACAGGAACAGGCGGGTAAGCAGGTACATGATGAGAACCTCGGCAATGAGTGTAGGCATTAACACCTAGGGGATAACCCGTATTATAGGGAAAACCCTAGGATTACGCCAACATTCATTTTCGGCTGTTGCTCAAAAGTCACCGTGCGTACGCAGAGGCGTCGGCCGAAGTGCTCTCGGCGACGCCCGCGCCCACCCGCCGCTGGTGCTTGAAGAACTCCCACACCATGGCGCTGGCGTCCGGGCCCTTCGCGGAATGAAACGGCACAGAGTCGTCTCCGCCGCTCCAGGCATGCGCGACGCCTTGCACGTGACACACGCGAACGACGCGCCGGCCGCTACGGAAATAGTCGCGCAGCGTCATGCCGCCCTTGCGCTCTTCGCGCATTTCGCCGGATTTGCGCGCGCCTTTGGGATCGATCATCCTATTCAGACGCAAAAATTGCGTCGCAAGCTGGTCGGCGTTGACCGGCGCAACCACATGATCGGCGTCGCCGTGGATGATGAGCGCCGGCATGCCCGGATAATGCGCAACGTCCGCCACCTCATCGACGAGTTCAGCAGGATCGCGCCGCGCGCCGCGCCGCATCACGTCCATCGCCGTAATGCCGGAGCGGGCTTCGCCAAAAGCAGGTCCAGAGTGCAGCGCGACCGCCGCAAAGCGGTCCGGAAAACGCAGCGCCAGCAGAGCCGCGAGCCCTGCCCCCGCAGAAATTCCAGCCACATAAACGCGCTCGCTGTCGAAACCATGCTGGGCGACCAGCGCATCGACCAGCGACACCACCGCCCGCGCCTCGGCACCACCCGCGCTTTCGCCCGAGTCGTACCAATGCCAGCACCGGTGCGAATGCGCATGCTTCGACTGTTCCGGATAAACGACAGCAAAGCCGTAGCGGTCCGCCAGCACGTTCATCCGTGTGCCTTGCGCGAATTCGTCGATGGATTGCGTGCAGCCGTGCAACATCACAAGCAGCGGCATGGCTTCGAGAGCGTGGCCCGACGGAACGTAGAGGCCGTATTGAAGATGATTAACCAGCCGGCCGGGCGCCGCAGGCGCCGAATGGAACGAACGCGTCCACGATCCGCTCGCCCAGGCGGCCGCCCGTGGGCGCACCCGCGATTCGCGTGCGGCCGCGTGCGGCGCTTCGCGTTTGACGGGCGAACGCAGCGCGGCAGACTTCAGCGGGCGAACCTTCGTCGACGGCTTGCTGGACGCCGCGCGGGTCGGGCGCTTAGTGGCGCGCTTGGCGGTCGTGTGGGCGCGCTCGGTCTGAATAGCGAGCAGGCGCTTGAGGCCGCGTAGCCAGATTTTCGATAGACTTTTTGCCATCGGCGCTGAACCTCGCAAAAAGGGCAGGATTGACGAACGCACATGCGTTTCTTGTGCAATGCACAATAACATCAATCCTCAGGCGATGCAGGAGCCGCCTGGCGAGTCCGCCGGCATCGCTCGCCGCACCAAACCTTGTCCCCGACCGCCATTAAAGGCTGCTGGCGCCTGTTAGCCGCCTAACATCCCCAAGCAAAAAGCTTGTCTGCGCGCCGCGAGCCGTCGGCAGGCGCCGTCTATACTAGGCGCTTACCCCAACGCGTCGGCGCTTTGCCTCGCTCGCGCGTTAGTGAGATATCAATGATTCTATGCGGCTCTGACCGCCTTTTCTCGATGCCCGACCTGCCAGCCCAATTGTGGTACTCGATCACCAGCCTCGGCGGCGCCGGCATGACGCTGCCGCTAGCGTTCGCCATCGCGCTGTGGCTCGGGGTCGGCTACACGTGGCGCATGGCGGCCGGCTGGCTGTTGCTGCTCGGCGCGGCAATCGGCGTCGTGACGGTCACGAAGCTGGCGTTCCTCGGCTGGGGCGTAGGGGTGCGCGAGTTCGATTTCACGGGCGTCAGTGGCCACGCCATGCTCTCGACGGCCGTTTATCCCGTCGCCCTGTTCCTGATGCTTTTGCGCACGCGGCCGCCCGTCCGCGTGCTGGGCGTTGTACTCGGGCTGGCTGCCGGAATGGCGGTTGGGTTGTCGCGCGTCGTGCTGAGCGCGCACTCGCCTTCGGAAGCAATCACTGGGTGTCTCGTCGGCGCGCTAGCCGCGCTTTTGTTCGTGCGGATGGCCTGGAACGCCGTCCCTGAGCGCCTTTCCGTGCTCCCGGTCGCGGTCAGTCTGATGGCGCTTGCCGTGCTGATGCACGGCGTTCACGTGCCGACTCAGCGCTGGGTGACGCACATCGCGCTGAAAGTCTCCGGCCACGACCGGCCGTTCATCCGCGCGAAGTGGAAGGCCGTGCGCGACGTCCGGCCGGCCGCCGCGCCGCTCTCGCAGACGCGAAACAGCCTCGCGCCGCCGCGCTCTCTGAACGCCTAAGCCGTTTTCTGCCTCGCCATCCGCCTTCTTCGCGCGGCGGCATGCTCGTCGCGCCAGCGCTATAACCTCGTCTATATTACGATACGGGTTTCCAATCACCGTCCGGCGCGCGCCGGACTTCCACACGTTCATGACACTGTCCCGCCGCCTGCTGAAACAAGCGCTGCTCATGACCAGCGCGGTCTCTATTGTCTTTAGCGTCAACGCCCGCGCCGATGAACTGGTAGTGTCCGCCGCCGCGAGCCTGACGAATGCGTTCACCGCTGTGAGCGAAGCCTTCGAAAAGCAGCACGCCGGCACCAAGGTTCTGCTGAATTTCGGCGCGTCCGACGTACTGATGCAGCAAATCGTCAAAGGCGCGCCCGCCGACGTTTTTGCGTCGGCCGACCAGAAGACCATGGACAAGGCCGCGGCGGAGAAAGTCATCGTACCGGCCACGCGTAAGGACTTCGCTGCCAATTCGCTCGTTCTGATCGTCCCGGCGGACAGCCGTTTTGCGCCGTCCAGTCTCAACGAATTGACGTCGTCGAATGTGAAACGGATTGCGTATGGCGATCCGGCCTCCGTGCCGGTTGGCCGCTACACGCAAGGTGCGTTGCAAGCCGCCGGCGTGTGGGATGCCGTGAGCGCCAAGGCCGTGCTGGCGGCGAACGTGCGTCAAAGCCTCGACTATGTGTCGCGTGGTGAAGTGGACGCCGGTTTCGTGTTCGGCACCGACGCCGCCATCGTCCCCGGCAACGTGAAGGTCGCGCTGACGGTGCCGACGCAAACCCAGATCACCTACCCGATCGCGCAAGTGGAGGGCAGCCGTCATGCAGCGGACGCGCAGGCCTTCGTGAGCTTCGTTTTGTCGCCGGCCGGCCAGGCGGTGTTGGCGAAGTACGGTTTCAAACCGGCCCACTAACGTCCGGATCGCTCCACCTCCATCAACGTCGACAACGGACCGCAGACGATCATGCAACAAGCCTGGATTCCGCTGATGCTGTCACTCAAAGTGGCAGGCTGGGCGACCGCGCTGAATCTGGTGTTCGGTGTTGCCGCCGGTTTCGGCCTGTCGCGCTGGCGCTCGGGAGCGCGGGACGTCGTCGATTCGTTGCTGACGCTGCCGCTCGTCATGCCGCCCACGGTGCTCGGTTACTACCTGCTCGTCCTGCTCGGGCGACGCGGTGTGATCGGCGCCTGGCTCGACCGCTTCGACATTCAGCTGGTGTTCACCTGGCAAGGCGCGGTGATCGCGTCGACGGTGGTGGCGTTCCCGCTCGTGCTGAAATCGGCGCGCGCCGCCTTTGAAGCCGTCGATCCCCAACTCGAACGCGCCGCGCGCACGCTCGGCGTCAGCGAAACGGCGGTTTTCTTTCGCGTGAGCCTGCCCCTTGCCGCGCGCGGAATTCTCGCCGGCGGCCTGCTCGCCTTCGCGCGGGCGCTCGGTGAATTCGGTGCCACGCTGATGATCGCGGGCAACCTGCCGGGCCGCACGCAGACGCTTTCGGTCGCGGTCTACTCAGCTGTGCAAGCGGGCGACGACGCCACGGCGAACTTCCTCGTGATCGTGACCTCGGTGACGTGCGTCGTGATCCTGCTGCTCGCCGGCCGCCTCGTGCCGCAGCGCACGCTTCTGGTTTCCCGCTGATATGCCGCTCGAAGTCGACATCCACAAGACATTCGTGAGCGCCGAACGCCGCTTCACGCTCGACGTCGCTTTCACTGCGACCACGCAGCGCGTGGTGCTGTTCGGCCCGTCCGGCGCGGGCAAGAGCCTGACGTTGCAGGCGATCGCCGGCCTGTTGCGTCCCGACGAAGGCAAGATCACGCTGCACAGCAATGCGCTGTTCGACAGCAAGCTCAATGTCGATCTGAAGCCGCAGGCGCGCAAGGTCGCGTACCTTTTCCAGGACTACGCGCTGTTTCCGCATCTGAACGTGCGTCAAAACATCGGTTTCGGCTTGCAGCGCGGCTGGTTCAATCCGCGTGCGCGCAGCAGCCATGCGCAGATCGATTACTGGCTCGACGCGCTGGAGTTACGCGGTGTCGCCGGCAATTATCCGGCGCAACTTTCGGGCGGACAGAAACAGCGCGTCGCGCTGGCGCGTGCGCTCGTCGCGCAACCTCAACTGCTGTTGCTGGACGAGCCGTTCTCGGCGTTGGACAGCACGCTGCGTCAGCGCATGCGGCTGGAGTTGTCCGACTTGCAGACACGGCTTGATATTCCGATGGTGCTTATCACGCACGATCCCGACGACGTGGCCGCCTTCGGCGATCAGGTCGTGCAGATCAGCGACGGCCGCGTCCGCGAAAATCAGGCATTCAGCGGCTACGCACGCAGCGAAACCTGATCGGCGCGCGCCCTTGGCCTTGCTCTCTCTCGCACGAACGCTCAGTCTTTCACGCCGAGAATCACGCTGGACGCCTTGAATGCCGCGACGGCGCTCGCGCCTTGTGCGAGACCGAGTGATTCGGCGCTCTCGTTCGTGACCACGGCGGTGATGATCGCGCCGCCTTCCAGCATGAGCGACACCTCGGCACTGACCGCGCCCCGCTTCACGCTTTGCACGATGCCGCGCAGCTGGTTGCGCGCAGAAAGCTTCAGCGGCGCGCTGTTTTCCCGTTCGACTAGCAACACGACCCACGACGCCTTGATCAACGCGAACGCCGCCGAGCCGACTGCAAGGCCGAGCGATTCAGTGCTTTCGTGCGTGAGGACGGCGACGATCGTGTGGCCGCCGGGGAGCGCGAGCGAGACTTCGTCGTTGATCGTGCCACGCGCGATATGCGCCACAGTGCCGTACAGCTGATTGCGTGCGCTCGTTTTTACACCGATGCGGCCGATCAGATCCCAGTCCGGCGCGAAACCTTCGATTGCGGCGCCCGCCCGCTCGAGAAAGCGCCGATGTTCGCGCTCTACCGCGCGGAATGTTTCGATGAGCTTGAATGCGCGCGGCGTCAGCGTGGTACCGCCGCCACCCTTGCCGCCAGTCAGACGCACGACGAGCGGCTCGCCGGCGAGATTGTTCATTGCATCGACGGCGTCCCACGCGCCCTTGTAGCTCATGCCGACGGCCTTCGCCGCGCTGGTGATGGAGCCGGTTTCGCCGATCGCCGCGAGAAGCGCGATTCGCGACGCGCCGCCGAGCGTATTGGCGCCCGCCTGGAACCAGACCGAACCGCCGACTTCCAGCGGTTCGTGAGACGGATCGTTGAGCTCGGGTGCCATGGCGAGGAGCGGTCAGTGAATGATCGGGAACAGCGGATCATTATAGCGACCGGTGCTGCGCCCCTCGGAGGCTGAAGGCTACGCTAGCCAGGCAAGCCGAAAGGTAACACTGCCGCGCCGCCCGGACCGCATCGGTTGAAGCGAGCGCCGCCGCTCAAAGCGCGTATTGAGCGATCCCGTTGCCGAACGACCAGTTCTCCTTCAGGACTTCGACGAGGTTAATCAGCACATCCTCTCGCCTCAGCCCGGGCGACTCGTGCAACTCATCGACCATGCGCTTGTAGAGCGCCTTCTTCTGCTCCAGCGTGCGCGTGTTGTTCAGCGTTATCTGAATCATCACGAGATCGTCGGTTCGCTGCACATTCAGGTACTGGTTGTCGTACACGAAGTTGTCCGCTTCGTGCTCCGTGATCAACATGAAGATGTCGTCCTTCGGCACGTTGAATGTGGCAACGAGCGCCCGCTGGGTGCTGTCCGCAATTGCCTTCCGATATTCGGCGGGCTTGCCGGCGCGCAAAGCGATTCGGGTAATCGGCATGACTGACTCCTCAAATGTGTGAATACGTGCACACAGCTTAGGCCGGCAGGTTCATAATGAACAGATATTGCTGGCTATTTCATCCATATTCATTCGAAATGAAAGTCCTCGATCTGGACGCCGTCCGTGCGTTCGTACTTGTCGCCGATCTCTGCAGCTTCACGCGCGCCGCCGCTGCGCTCGACACGACGCAATCCGCGGTCAGCCTCAAGCTCAAGCGCCTGGAAGTGCATCTGGGCAAGCAGTTGCTGGAGCGCACGCCCCGCGTGGTGCGTCTTTCCGGCGACGGCAAAGCGTTTCTCAGCGCTGCCCGCGATCTGTTGACCGCGCATGAACGGGCGCTGGGGTCGCTGTCAGTGGACCGTCGGCGGCTCTCGCTCGGCCTGAGCGAACACGTTGCGGGGCCCGACCTGCCGCAACTGCTGGCGCGACTGAACGCGCACGACCCGGGGCTCGTGGTCGAACTGCACCTGGGTACGTCCGCTGCGTTGCTCGCCCATTTCGACGAACGCCGTCTCGATGCGGTGATCATCCGGTATGGCGCGGACGAACCGCCGCGCGACGACGCTCAGGTGTTGTTCAGCGAGCCGCTCGAATGGCTGGCAACGCCGGCATGGCTGCCGCGGATGGGCGAGCCATTGGCGCTCGCGCTGTTGAGCCCGCCGTGCAACGTGCGCGATGTCGCGCTGCGTACGCTGACGGAGGCGTCGGTGGCGTGGCAGGAGGTCTTCGTCGGTGGCGGCGTCGCGGCTGTCGGCGCGGCGGTGGCTGCGGGACTCGCGGTGTCGCCACTTGCGCGCAGAGTCGCGCCGCGCGGTTTGATCGATGTCGGCGGGCGGCTTGGGCTGCCGCGACTGCCGGAGTCTCGCGTGACGCTGCACTCCCGCGTGCGGGACGAGCGCTCAAAGGAAACGCTGCGGCTCGTGACGAACGGGCTGGCGAGCGGGTGAGCTTGCTACGGAACGCGTTGTGGCTGCGTTGGCAATTAGCGGTTGGCCGACTCAGTGCAAGATCGGCGGAAGTGAGCCGCTGCGGGCTGTTGCCGGGTCCGCGGTTGCTGCCGTCTGATTAGCGCTGGTATTTGGCGAGGGCGCGGAGGCATGAGGCGCGATCGTCGCCGATGTTTTCGCCGCACTTCGCTTGCTCCCGTTGTCGCTCATCGCGCCGTCCCCGGCGGCGTGACTTTGGGTCGTAGCGGCGTGCGTTGCCTTCGACTGCGCGGGTTGAGTCTGTGCCACTTGGGCGCGGCCCTTCGTCCCTGAGGCGGCGACCGCTACCTTCTGCTTCGACTTACCTTGCGCCGTGTGAGAGGCTTTGTTGGCGCCCGTGGCCGCCACGGGTTTGCTAGCGCCGTGATCGGTCGACTTTTCCAGGTGACCGGCCGCGGTCGCCGACTTCGAAGCACCCTTTCCACCTCGCACAGACTGCCCGGAAACCGCGCCGTGCTTGCCATGCGCGCTCACCTCAGGCGGATTCCACACTTCTGTATAACCGGCCGCGATGGCCGCTCCAGACGTACACCACACGGCGACCGCCGTTGCTACTGCTCGAAACCACATCTGCCGCATCTCCTGAATCTTTGACTTTCGTGACGAGCCGGGATTATATTCCCTTGCAAAAATCCATATTTGGACTAGCATAGGCAATAAGTACATATAAGGACTTACCCGCTCATGGCTCATGCCGCCCGCGCCACCCAGCCCGAAGCACCTCTGCATCGGCCGACTTCGGAACCATCGTTTGCAGAAATGTCTGCGGCGGGTTTGCGCGCGTTCTTCAGAATTGCGCAAGACTGGGATCTGAGCGCCGACGAGCAGATCATGCTGCTCGGTTCGCCAGGCCGCTCCACTTTTTTCAAGTGGAAGCAGGCGCCGGAAACGGCGCGCGTCGGTCGCGATACGCTGGAGCGCCTGTCTCTGCTGCTCGGCATCTACAAGGCGCTGCAAATCCTGTTGCCGCAACCGGGCACAGCGGACACCTGGATCAAACGCCCTAACAGCGCACCTCCGTTTGGCGGCCGTCGCGCGCTGGACCGCATGCTGGCGGGCAATGTCAGCGACCTCGTGGCCGTGCGCCAGTATCTCGACGCAATGCGAGGCGGCTGGGCGTGACAGAACCGCATTGGCAGGACCGCTGGCGCAGCGCGCCTCTGGATTGGTCGCCCGCGTATCGCGTGATTCCCACTCGCTTTCCGGCCGTCAATCTGTTCGATCGGGTTGCATCGCCGGAAGATTTCGACGCGTTATACGCGCTCGAAGCAATGACCAACGACCGTCTGCGCACCGAAGTCGGAGAACTCGATCTCGTGCCGCGTGAAGAACGCCGTTTTGGTCCGGGCTACGGACCGATCATGGCCGCGCTCACGCATCTGAATCCGCTAGGCAGCAGATTTTCCGACGGCACCTACGGCGTGTTTTACTGCGCCCGTTCGCGCGTCACGGCCATCGCCGAAACGCGGTATCACACGGCCAGATTTCTGGAAGCCACCGCGGAGCCGCCAATGCGTCAGCAAATGCGCCTCTATACCGTCGTGGCCCAAGGGGAAGTGGTCGACCTTCGCGGCGATCCGAAGCTCGATCTCGCAGTGCTCTCTCCCGACGACTACCTCGCCGGCCAATCGCTCGGCCGTGCAGTGCGTGAGGCGGGAGCGCCGGGCATCGCGTATCCATCGGTGCGGGATACTGAAGGCGAATGCCTCGCTGCATTCAGGACAACGCTGTTGCGCGACTGTCACCACGCGGCGTATCTGGAATACAACTGGAACGGCACGAGCGTGGATATGGTGTTCGAGCTCAACCAGGTCGGCTGAGAGCGCCTCGATGGGCGCCTCGATAAGCGCCTCGTCAGGGCAGCGCCAGCGCCGCCGCGCCTTCGGCGCGCGCTTCTTCCACTGAAATCGACCAGCGCCGCAGCGCTCGCGGCTCGACGATAGTCAGCCTGCCGCCCGGGCCAAATGCGCCCGTGTCGATGAACACCTGCGCGCCGACCTGCTTGATGTCGCGCATCGGAGTATGGCCGCAGTACGTGAGCGACAAACCACGCTGCCGCTGCGGATCGCCGTTGCCCATCGCGAGATCACGTCCCCACAGCAATTGCTGGCGCGTGTCCGCGGAGAAATTGCCGGCATCGAGTTCGGCGTCAGTGCCGAAAAATTCGGCATGCAGAACATTGAAACGTTCAGGGCCGCTGCCCACCACGCGCACGAGCGGCAGCGTGCGCAGCCGCTCGGCATAGCGACGCAAACTCTCGTCGGGCAGATTCGCTGCCCACGCGCCGCCAATGCCGTACCACCATTGCCGCCGCAACCGGCCATCGGCGACGGCGCACAGCGCGTCTTCGTGATTGCCGAGCACGGCGAAAAACCAGGGCTTGTCGAGCAGAGCCAACGCCTGTTCGGAATGCTCGCCGCGATCCACCAGATCGCCGACTGAAAAGAGCCGGTCACATGCAGGATCGAACGAGACGAGGCGCAGCAGATAGCGCAATGCGTCGACACAACCGTGCAAGTCGCCGACTACGAAGTCGCGGCCGCTCCGGTTCGCCGAATGGTGCTGAACAGAGGTGTCGAGTACGGAAGCCATACGTTCATGATAATGCGCAATCTCCAATGCGTATGAGCGCTGCCTCTCGTAGCGCGGCAGGAGAAAGCGCAAAGTTGACAGTAAACCACGCAAAAACCCGCGCGTACGCGGCAGAGTTTGCCGAAAACAGCCTGTTTGCGGGCGCGGTCTTGCTGGCTTCGCGTTTTGACAACTCATGTTGCCCGCAAGCCGCTGTCACGCGCGCGCGAACAGCAATCCGACCTGGATTGGCCACTGAAAGTTGCGCGCACCAGTGCTGCGAGCTTGCATCCGGGCTTCGACTGAAAGGCGCTCGCAAAGCCGTTGTAAGCGGCTGTGAGTGCGACGCGCCCCGTTCATCAATCGACGCACGCAGACGAGTAGAATCCGCGACACGCCCGCCTTCCGCTTTCCTTCCATGCTCATAAAATATTATCCGCAAACGCTTCGCAATCGTCCGCGCATGCTGATCGCTCTCGCGGTCGGCGTCGTCGTCGCCATCTTGACGCCACAACACATGCGTCCGATGGTCCGCGTGCTGGTCGGTTGGGACACTACGGTGTGGACTTACCTGGTGCTGATCTGGGCGCACATGGCCGCCGCCGATGCAGGCCGCGTGCGCGACTCCGCGCGCCGTGACGACGAGAACGCCGGCGTCGTACTGTTCGTGATCTGCATGGCGACCATTGCAAGCATTGCCGCGATCGTGCTGGAACTCGCCTCGGCGAAGGGCACGGCGGGAGCGTCGACGGTATGGCACTACGCGCTGACCGGCCTCACGCTGATGGGCGCGTGGTTCCTGATTCCCACCATCTTCACCCAGCACTACGCCCGGCTCTACTACGATACCGACGTACAGGAGACGCCGCTTCTGTTTCCCGATCATTCGCTCACGCCGAACTATTGGGACTTACTTTACTTCTCGTTCACGATCGCGGTTGCCTCGCAAACCTCGGATGTCGTGCTGCGCTCACGTCCCATTCGCCGGGCCGCGCTCGCACAATCCGTTTTGTCGTTCTACTTCAACGTCGCCGTGCTCGGCTTGTGCGTGAACATCGCGGCGGGCCTTCTCGGTTCCTGAGGTTCGCCACTGCTCGAAGGCGCGCACGCACCAATACGACGCGTGCGCCTCGCCGAGCTGTGAGTCGCGCGTGCCGCTCCCAATGACGGCTATTGCCCGTCCCACCGCAGATCTCGTGTAAAACGCGGACCACCGCGGCCCGTTTTACACGTGCCCGCAGCCCTCACCAGCGGCGCGCCGACTTCGTTGCCGCACACCTTCCCATAAGGGCACTCCGTCGCCCTGCACTGCCAGTCGCGTCAATTCAGTGGCACAAGCCTTGCTGACCTCCGCAGACGGTTCTGGCCGGCCCGCCCCGACGCCTGGCGTCTGTGCACCTGTAACTGGCCAGCGGCGTGACGATCTTTGCACTACATTGACCAGTACGCGCCACAGTCTACGGACCGCGCGGCCTCCGGCTCTGGAAGCCCAATGAGCGCTGTGATCGCATGTCACTTGCATCCACACCGCAGCAGGACAAATCTGGAAACGACCGATGGAATCTCCAAACGGGTACGCGCCGCGGATCTATTTTTTTCATTCACTTCTGGTTGGACCGCTTGACGCGTGGCCCGCGCAGTTCGCCCACGCGGCCGCACTGGGCTTCGATCACGCGTTGATCGGCAGCCTCTTCGAACCGGGCCGGGCGAGCCACGGGCAGGTAGTCGGCAACCATGCGCGGCTGCATCCCGTGTTTGAAACCGAACAGCCCGCCGTCGACGCCATCCGCACTCTCGCAGGCGGGGCGCGTCAGCAAGGCCTCACGTTGCTGGTCGATCTGGTGATCGACCGGGTGGCCGCCGATGGCGCACTCTACGCGGAGCATGCGGACTGGTTCCATCCGCTGGAATCCGAAGAGGCGCGGCTAGACCCGCGGCATGTGCATCGTGAGGACAACGTCGCCTATGCGAACTTCAATGACGCCGACACGCGTGCCGCGCTAGCCGACTGGTGGACGCAGCAGCTGCTGGCGCTTGCCGACGCCGGCATTGGCGGTTTCCGCTTCGATTCTCCGCATCGCGTACCCGCCGAGGTCTGGCGGCATTTGCGCGACGCCGTGCGCACCGCGCATCCCGACGTGCGATTTCTCGCGGCAACGCCAGGCCTTGCCCGCGGCGATCTGATCGGTCTTCAGGGCGCGGGCTTCGACAGCGTGTTCTCGTCGGTGCGCTGGTGGGACTATCGCGCGAGCTGGATGGTGGAAGAGCATGCGGTGCTCGCGCGCATCGGCGGACCGATTGCGTTTCCCGAAGCGCCTTACGGCACGCGCCTCGCCGCCGAGTTGAGCGACCCGCATGATTCGAGCATCGTCGAACGCGCGTATCGCCGCGCGCTGTACGCGGCGTCCGCCATCGGCACCGGCTGGCTGATGCCCATGGGCTTCGAATACGGCGTGAGCGAACCGATGTCGCAAACGCGAGGCGACGCGTCGCAATTCGCACTGGCTTGCCAGGCGAAAAAATTCGACCTGACGCCGCAGATCACGCGCGCCAACGAACTTGCACGCACGTCAAGAGCGCTGCACGCGAACGGGGAATTGCGCGCGTTGAGCGGGCCTGGCGCACCCGCCGCGGTGCTGCTGCGCGCCGATCAACCCGACCTGCGCGATGCCGCCGAGGCGGTCCTCATCGCAATCAATCCGGAACTCGGCGCGCCTGTGCGCGTCGATCCGGCGCGTTTTCTCGCCAGCGTGCCCGGCAATTTCACGCGCTTTGTCCCTCTCGATGCGCCAGGCCGTGCCTCGCCTGCGGCTTTGACGCCGTTCGCGCTCGCACCCGGCGCTGTGCGCCTCTTCCAGGCCCTGGCGGAGAAGCCGATTTGTCTTGCGCCGCCCATCGACAAGCCCAACAGCAAGCGTAGCGGTCGCAAGACCGTGATCGAAGCGATCAACGCGCCGCGCGTGGCGATCGAAAGCGTGACGCCTTCTGTGGACAATGGCCGCTTCCCCGCCAAGCGAAGCGTGGGTGAGCGCGCTGAAATCAGCGCCGCGATTTTCGCGGAAGGACACGACAAGATCGCCGCCGCCGTGCTGTGGCGTGCCGCCGACGAGAACACCTGGCACGAAGTGCTGATGGCGCCGGCGCAGCCCGCGGGTCTCGACATCTGGAAGGCGCGCATTCCGCTCGATCGCATGGGACGTCACGAATTCACCGTGATCGCCTGGCGCGACGACTTCGCTTCGCTCGTCGAACATGTCGAGAAAAAGTTGAAGGCGGGCCAAACCGTCGAGACCGAACTCGACGAAGCCGCGCATCTGTTCGCGCTCGTGCTGGCCGAAGTCGAAACGACCGAAGGTGCGGTCATCGAACCGCTTAAAAATATCGTCGAGCATTTCACCAAGACCGACGCCGAAACGAAGCTCAAACTGCTTCTGGATGCCGGCACCAGGAAGGCGATGACCGCCGCGCGGCATCGTCCGTTCCTGAGTCGCGATCCAGTGACATACAAGATCGACGCCGAGCGCACCGCCGCGCGCTTTGCAAGCTGGTACGAAATCTTCCCGCGCTCGATGAGCGACGACGAATCGCGCCACGGCACATTCGCCGATGTCACGACCAAGCTGCCGCGCATTCGCGACATGGGCTTCGACGTGCTGTACTTCCCGCCGATTCATCCAATCGGCGTGTCGAATCGCAAGGGCCGCAACAACACGCTGAACGCACAGCCCGGCGACGTAGGCAGTCCGTATGCGATCGGCGCGGCAGAAGGCGGACATACCGCCGTGCATCCGCAACTGGGCACGCTCGACGACTTCAAGAAGATGCTCGCCGCCGCGCACGCGCATGGCCTCGAAATCGCGCTCGACTTCGCGGTGCAGTGCTCGCCGGATCATCCGTGGCTGAAGGAGCACCCCACGTGGTTTGCGTGGCGTCCCGACGGCACGCTGCGATATGCTGAAAATCCGCCGAAGAAGTACCAGGACATCGTCAATCCCGACTTCTACGCGCACGACGCGAAGCCCGACCTGTGGCTCGCATTGCGCGACGTGTTTCTGTTCTGGATCGACGCGGGCGTGCATATCTTCCGCATCGACAACCCGCATACCAAGCCGCTGCCCTTCTGGGAATGGGTGATCGGCGACGTGCGTGCGCGGCATCCGGACACGATTTTCCTCGCCGAAGCATTCACGCGTCCGCGCATGATGTACCGGCTCGGCAAGATCGGTTTCTCGCAGTCTTACACGTATTTCACGTGGCGCGAGTCGAAACGCGATTTCATCGAGTATCTGACGGACCTCACGCAAACCAGCGCACGTGACTTCTATCGGCCGAACTTCTTCGTGAATACGCCGGACATCAACCCACGCCATCTGCAATCGCAGGGACGCACCGGCTTTCTGATTCGCGCGGCGCTCGCTTCCACGCTCGCCGGCTTGTGGGGCGTGTATAGCGGCTTTGAACTGTGCGAGGCGGCTGCGCTGCCGAACAGCGAGGAATATCTCGATTCCGAGAAGTATCAGTTGCGCGCGTGGGACTGGAACCGGCCCGGCAACATCACGGCGGAGATCGCCGCGCTCAACCGCATTCGCCGCGCGAATCCCGCGCTGCAAACGCACCTCGGCCTCACGTTCCTGCCCGCGCACAACGACAACATTCTATTCTTTGAGAAGGCAACCGAAACGCGCGACAACGTGATTGTCGTCGCCATCAATCTCGACCCGTTCAACGAACAGGGCGCGGACATCGAATTGTCGCGGGAGACATTCCAGAATTGGAATCTGCACGATCAGGGCGCGCTCGAAGTGACCGATCAGATGACAGGCGCGCGTTTCACATGGCACGGCCGCTGGCAACATGTGCGGCTCGGCCCGGGCCAGCCTTTTTCTATCTGGCGCATTGCGCCGCTCGGCGGCCTGCCCGCAGAGCGTCCCGATGAAGCCGACAGCGATTCGACCAGCGACCTTCACGCAGACGCTGGCAACCCTACCCCGACGGAAGGTGCGATATGAAGCGTGACGATCCCTCACAAGGCACGTCGGAAGCCCAGGCAAGCACGGCAACCGCCACCGCAACAAAAGCTCGCGCGCGCCGCCGCGGCAAGCCCGCGACATTGAGCGACGATCCGCTCTGGTACAAAGACGCAATCATCTACCAGGTGCACATCAAGTCGTTCTTCGATGCGAACAACGACGGCGTCGGCGATTTTCCCGGCCTGATCGCCAAGCTCGATTACATCGCCGAACTCGGCGTGAATGCGATCTGGCTGCTGCCGTTCTATCCGTCGCCGCGTCGCGACGACGGATACGACATTGCCGATTACCGTAACGTGCATCCTGACTACGGCCAGCTTTCCGACGTCAAGCGCTTCATTCAGGAGGCGCATGCGCGCGGCATCCGCGTGATTACCGAGCTCGTGATCAACCACACGTCGGATCAGCACCCGTGGTTTCAGCGCGCGCGCCGCGCAAAGCCGGGCTCGAACCATCGCAACTTCTACGTGTGGTCCGATACCGACCAGAAGTATCAGGAAACACGGATTATTTTCATCGACTCGGAGCCGTCGAACTGGACGCACGATCCGGTCGCGGGCGCTTACTACTGGCACCGCTTTTACTCGCACCAGCCCGATCTGAATTTCGACAATCCGGCCGTGCTGCGCGAGGTGTTGCAGATCATGCGCTTCTGGCTCGACATGGGTATCGACGGGCTGCGGCTCGACGCGGTGCCCTATCTGGTCGAACGCGAAGGCACGAACAACGAGAATCTGCCGGAAACGCATGCCATTCTGAAAAAGATTCGCGCGACTATCGACGCCGAATATCCGAACCGTATGCTGCTCGCCGAAGCGAACCAGTGGCCGGAAGATGTGAAGGAATATTTCGGCGACGAAGACGAATGCCACATGGCGTTCCACTTCCCGCTGATGCCGCGCATCTACATGTCCATTGCGAGCGAGGACCGCTTTCCGATCACGGACATCATGCGGCAAACGCCGGACCTTGCCGAAACGAATCAGTGGGCCATTTTCCTGCGCAATCACGACGAACTGACGCTCGAAATGGTCACGGATTCCGAGCGCGACTACCTGTGGAATACCTACGCGAGCGATCGCCGCGCGCGCCTCAACCTCGGCATTCGCCGCCGCCTCGCACCGCTGATGGAGCGCGACCGCCGCCGCATCGAGTTGATCAATTCGCTGCTGTTGTCCATGCCGGGCACGCCCGTTATCTATTACGGCGACGAACTGGGCATGGGCGACAACATCCACCTTGGCGACCGCGACGGTGTGCGCACGCCGATGCAATGGTCGTCGGACCGGAACGGCGGCTTTTCGCGCGCCGATCCTGAGCAACTTGTATTGCCGCCCGTGATGGGTTCGCTTTACGGCTTCGACGCGGTCAACGTCGAAGCGCAAAGCCGCGATCCGCATTCGCTGCTCAACTGGACCCGGCGCATGCTGGCCACGCGTCGCGCGAAACAGACTTTCGGACGCGGCACGATCCGCTTCCTGAAGCCGGAGAATCGCAAGATTCTCGCGTATCTACGTGAGATGCCCAACGAGCCGCCGATCCTTTGCGTCGCGAATCTGTCACGCGCACCACAAGCGGTGGAACTCGACCTGTCGGAATTCAACGGCTCGGTGCCGATTGAAATGACCGCCGATTCCGTGTTCCCCCCAATCGGCCAGTTGACTTACCTGCTGACGTTCCCGCCGTACGGCTTCCTGTGGTTCATGTTGTGTCCAGGTGGACAGCGTCCGACCTGGTCGCAGGCGCACCCCGAGCCGTTGCCCGAATTCGTCACGATCGTGATACGCGAGGGCCAGGTCGGACCGACGCCCGAAAACGTGCGGCTCCTCGAATCCGAAGTGCTGCCTTCGTGGTTGAGCCGCCGGCGCTGGTTTGCATCGAAGGATCAGAAGATGCATGCGGTCCGGCTCGCCGCGTTGACCACGATCCCCAACGGAGGCTTCGCCTTTACCGAGATTGAAGCGGACGTCGGCGATCACACCGAACGTTATGTGGTGCCGATCGCAATCACCTGGGGTGGCGAGACGACCACGCCGCTGTTCCTTCAACTTGCATTGGCGCGTGTGCGGCGCGGCCGCAACGTCGGGCATCTGACCGACGCATTTGCGTTGCCGATCTTCGCGCACGGCGTGATGCGCAAGTTGCGCGAACGCGCGGTCATACCGACCGTGCAGAAAAGCGAGATCAGGTTCATTCCGACGGAGCGTTTCGCTGAACTCGAAAATCTCGGCGAACGTCCGGAAATTCGCTGGCTCGCGGCGGAGCAAAGCAACAGTTCGCTCATCATTGCAGACGCTGCGGTACTGAAACTGGTGCGGCGCCTCGTGAGCGGGATTCATCCGGAAGCGGAGATCAGCCGCTATCTGACGCAGCTCGGTTATGCGAACACCGCGCCGCTCTTTGGCGAAGTGGTGCGCGTCGATCCCGAGGGCGTGCCGCATACGCTCGCGATTCTGCAAGGCTATGTCGATAACCAGGGCGATGCCTGGAACTGGTCGCTCGATCATCTGCGCCGCTCGGTGGACGAACTCGCGATCGCCGTCGATACCGACGCGTCGTCGACGCCCGACCGCGGCAACGAAACTCTTCTGCTGGAAGGCTACTCGTCGTTGGCCGGCATCATCGGCAGGCGCCTTGGACAGTTGCACGTCGCGCTCGCCTCGCCGACCGACGACCCGGCGTTCGCACCCGAACAGGCAAGTGCCGAGCAAGTGAAGGCATGGGTCGACGGCACGCAGTCGATGCTCGCGAGCGCGCTCGACCTGCTCGCGCCGCGCGTCGACCAGATGCTCGATGCGGAGACGAAAGCCCTCGCGAAAAGCCTGGTCGACCGGCGTGCCGCGCTGGTCGAGGCCGTCAACAAACTGGTTTCGCCCGACACGCAAGCGCAGCGGATTCGCATTCACGGCGACTTCCATCTGGGCCAGGTGCTGGTCGCACAGGGCGACGCCTATCTGATCGACTTCGAAGGCGAGCCGGCGCGCTCACTCGAAGAGCGTCGGCAGAAGTCGAGCCCGCTGCGCGACGTGGCCGGCCTGATGCGTTCGTTGTCGTATGCGAGCGCCGCGGCGCAGTCCACCATGGAAAGCGCACCGCAGCAGACCGCGGATCGCAAACGTTCCCTGTTCGACCGTTTCCGCGTGCAAGCCACGGAAACATTCCTGAAGGAATACCGCGCGGCCACCGCCGAAGCACCGACGCCGCTCGTCGCGCCGGAGGCGGAACAGGCGCTACTCGATCTGTTCCTGATCGAGAAGGCTGCGTACGAAATCCGCTATGAAGCGGCCAACCGTCCGGCATGGCTCAGCTTGCCGGTGCGCGGACTAGCCGCGCTCGCAGGCCGTTTGCTCGGCGACAAAACCACGTCGCACGATCCGTCAACCCAGGCGCAAGACGCCGCCACACCGCCTCATCCGGCCGAGGGCGACTATGAGTGAACACGATCCGGCCGCAGGCCTCCAGCCGCTCGATATGGATGCGCTCGTCGAAGCGCGTCACCCCGATCCTTTCTCGCAGCTTGGCCTGCACCACACGGACAGTGGTCCCGTGGTGCGCGCGCTGTTGCCGAATGCGGCGCACGTCAGCGTGATTTCGCGCGCCGACGGCTCGTTGCTCGGCGAACTTCAGGAGTTGCGTCCGGGCCTTTTTGCGGGCCGCGTGAGCGCGGCGGTGCCGCACCGTCTGCGTATCGACTGGCATGGCACGGAGCAGGAAATCGAGGACACGTATTCGTTCGGCCCCGTTCTCGGCGATGAACCGCTCGGGCGTCTCGCGGGCGGCGATCCTTATGCCGTGCTCGAGTGTCTCGGCTCGCGTCCGATGGAAGTGGACGGCGTGCCCGGCGTGCGCTTTGCCGTATGGGCGCCGAACGCGCGGCGCGTCTCCGTGGTGGGCGACTTCAACGCGTGGGACGGCCGGCGTCATCCGATGCGCCTGCGTCATCAGGCGGGCGTGTGGGAATTGTTCGTGCCGCGGGTCGGGCCGGGCACGCGCTACAAATACGAGCTGCTCGCACGCGACGGCCATCCGCTGCCGCTGAAGGCCGACCCTTGCGCAATGCAGACCGAGAAGCCGCCAGGCACGGCGTCGGTTGTCGCACATGTCGACGAGATCGAACAGTTTCCGTGGAGCGACCACGAATGGATCCAGTCGCGCGGCGAAAAGCAGACGCCGCGCTCGCCGATTTCCATTTACGAGGTGCATGCGGAATCGTGGCTGCGCATCGCCGAAGAAGGTCAGCGCGGCCTCAATTGGGAAGAACTCGCCGAGCGCCTGATTCCCTATGTGAAGACCATGGGATTCACGCACGTGGAGTTCATGCCGGTCGCGGAACATCCGTTCGGCGGATCGTGGGGCTACCAGCCGCTTGGGCAGTTTGCGCCGTCCGCGCGCTTCGGCAAACCGGAGCAGTTCGCCGCCTTCGTCAACAAGGCGCACGAGGCCGGACTCGGTGTGATTCTCGACTGGGTGCCCGCGCATTTCCCGAACGACGCGCACGGCCTCGTCGAGTTCGACGGCACGCCGCTTTACGAACATGCCGACCCGCGCGAGGGCTATCACCAGGACTGGAACACGATGATTTACAACCTCGGCCGCAACGAGGTGAGCGCGTTCCTGGTGGCCTCGGGCCTCGCGTGGCTGAAGCGCTATCACGTGGACGGCCTGCGCGTGGACGCCGTTGCGTCGATGCTTTACCGCGACTATTCGCGCGCCGCCGACGAGTGGGTGCCGAATATTTACGGCGGGCGCGAAAACCTCGAATCGATCGCGTTCCTGAAGCGCCTCAATCATGAAGTGGGCTACGTGCCAGGCGTGCCCGGCGCGATCACCATCGCCGAGGAATCTACCGCCTGGCCAGGCGTGACGGCGCGCGTCGAAGACGGCGGCCTGGGTTTCAACTTCAAATGGAACATGGGCTGGATGCACGACACCCTGCACTACATGCAGGAAGATCCCGTCTATCGGCAGTACCACCATCACAACATGACGTTCGGCATGGTCTACGCGTATTCCGAGCGCTTCGTGCTGCCGCTCTCGCACGATGAAGTGGTGCACGGCAAAGGCTCGCTGCTCGGCAAGATGCCCGGCGACACGTGGCAGAAGTTCGCCAATCTGCGCGCGTATTTCGGCTTCATGTGGACGCACCCTGGCAAGAAGCTGCTTTTCATGGGCGGCGAATTCGGTCAGATCGCGGAATTCAATCATGACGCGTCCCCGCACTGGCATCTTCTCGACGACGCTCATCACCATGGCGTGCAGTTGCTGGTCCGCGACCTGAACCGTTTGTACAGCCACGAACCGGCGCTGCATCTGCTCGACAGCGAGCCAGGCGGCTTCGACTGGCTGGTGGGCGACGACAGCGCCAACAGCGTGTTCGCGTATCGCCGCACGGACGGGGCGGGCCGCGAACTGGTCGTGGTGTGCAACATGACGCCGGTGCCGCGCGTCGGTTACCGCGTCGGCATGCCGCGCGAAGGACGCTGGTCGGAAGTGCTCAATACGGATGCAGGCGTGTACGGCGGCTCGAATATGGGCAACGGCGGTCTTATTCATACCGAGGCGATTCAGAGCCACGGCTGGCCGCATTCGGCCTCCCTGACCTTGCCGCCGCTAGCGACGATCGTGCTGCGAGCCGATTGAGCGGAGACTGACAGGGAACCGGGTGCGATCGGGCGCCGCCCGGTCGTGCCGAAGCGAGCGCGCGGCCGCGTGAAAACCGGCCGCGCGCTCGTTGCATGAAGGCCCGCGCTAGCGCTGCATCAAACAGAACAAGGAAGCGGAACCATGTCGCATGCAATGCCCGACCGGCTTCTGCCTGGCTCGCCGTATCCGCTCGGAGCCAGTTGGGACGGCCTTGGCGTCAACTTTGCAGTGTTCTCGGCGAACGCGCAGAAAATCGAGCTTTGCCTGTTCGATCCCACGGGTCGCAAGGAGATCAAGCGCTACCCGCTGCCCGAATGCACTGACGAAGTGTGGCACGGCTATCTGCCTAACGCGCATCCGGGCACCGCTTACGGCTTTCGCGCGCACGGTCCGTATCAGCCGCAGCATGGGCATCGTTTTAATCCGCACAAGCTGCTGCTCGATCCGTACGCGCGCAAGCTCGTCGGCCAGTTCCGCTGGTCGGATGCGTTGTTTGGTTATCGCGTGCATTCGAATCGCGCGGATCTTTCAATCGACCGGCGCGACTCCGCGCCTGCGATGCCTAAGTGCGTCGTGATCGACGAAGCGTTCGACTGGTCGCACGACAAGCGCCCTGATGTGCCGTGGGGCGAAACCATTATTTATGAAGCGCATGTGCGCGGCGCGTCGATGCTGCGCCCCGATTTGCGTCAGCATGAACGCGGTACGTTCGCGGCGCTGTCGTCGCCGGACTTTATCGAGCATTTGCTGAAGCTCGGTGTGACCGCCGTCGAATTGCTTCCCGTACATGCATTTCTGAACGACCGCTTTCTGGTTGAACGCGGCCTGCGCAACTACTGGGGCTACAACACAGCGGCATTCTTCGCGCCCGAGCCGTCGTATCTCAGCACGCACCGGCTCGACGAAATGCGCATTGCCGTGCGCCAGTTGCACGCGGCCGGCATCGAAGTGATTCTCGACGTGGTGTACAACCACACGTGCGAAGGCAACGAAATGGGCCCGACCGTCTCATGGCGCGGCCTCGACAACGCAAGCTACTACCGGCTGATTCCCGGCGACGAACGGCACCATATCAACGACACCGGCTGCGGCAACACGGTGAATCTGCCGCATCCGCGCGTACTGCAAATGGTGATGGATTCACTGCGCTACTGGTCGACGGCCTTCAATATCGATGGCTTCCGTTTCGATCTCGGCGTGACGCTCGGGCGCGAGCAGCATGGTTTCGATCCGGGCTCGGGCTTCTTCGATGCGCTGCGCCAGGACCCGATCCTCTCGCAACGCAAACTGATTTCGGAGCCGTGGGACATCGGTCCGGGCGGTTATCAGCTTGGCAATCATCCACCGGGTTTTGGCGAATGGAACGACCGTTTCCGCGATACCGTGCGCCGTTTCTGGCGTGGCGACGCGGGCCTGCGGCCGGATCTCGCTGCGCGCCTGACCGGTTCCGCCGATTTCTTCAACCGGCGTTTCAGGAAGCCGTGGGCGTCGATCAATTTCGTCGCGTCGCATGACGGTTTTACGCTTGCCGACATTACTGCGTATGAGCACAAGCACAACGAGGCGAATCGCGAAGGCAACAACGACGGTCACAACGAGAATTGCAGCAGCAACTGGGGCGTGGAAGGACCGACCGACGACCCGGCGATTCTCGAAACCCGAAAACGCGTGGCGCGCTCGATGATGGCCACGCTGCTCGTCGCACTCGGCACGCCGATGATGCTCGCCGGCGACGAATTGTTGCGCACGCAGAACGGCAACAACAATGCGTACTGCCAGGATAACGAACTGTCCTGGATCAACTGGGAAGCCGCGCAAGCGCCGGACGGCCGCCAGATGACCGAATTCGTGGCGCGCGTGATCGCGCTGCGCAAACGGCATCCGCTGCTGCGCGAAACGCGTTTTCTGTTTGGCGACCGTGAAGTGTTGCCGGGGCTTTTCGACATCGGCTGGTTCGACGAGAAAGGCGACCCGCTGACGATCGAAGCCTGGCAGGACCCTGAAGGGCGCGCATTCACATTGCGGCGTGCGGGTCCGGGCCTGAATGGCGAAACGGAAGTATTGTTGATGATGCTCAACGCGAGTGCGGAAGGGCTGCGTTTTACGCCCCCTGCGCCGCACCTGGAATGGCACGTGCTGTTAGACACTGCGGATACGGAAAGCGCGCCGCACCGGCTCGCCGCGTTGGATATCGAAGTCGCGGCGCATGGCCTCGTGATACTGGCCGCGCAACCGGTCGGCGAGGCCGACTGGCAAGCGGGCTGGATAGCCGGCGCGCAGCATGGGCCGCGTCTGTTGACTGCCCTGCCGCCCGATCCCGGCGAGCATCCGCCGACGAGCGACTCGTCGCCGACCACGTAGATCGCGGCGGCGATGCCGCCAACGGCGTGTGAGCAATCCGACAGCAAAACCGAATGGTGAAGAATCATGTCAGAAAATCCAATCGACCCACACGCGCATCATTACGCTCATTGCCTGCCGTTTGGCGCGCAATTGCTGGGTCCAAAAGGGACGAGCCCACGCACACGGTTTCGTTTCTGGGCGCCGTCGTGCAAAAGCGTTCAGGTTGAAATCGAGAACGGCCCCGCGAAAGGCGCGCATGAAATGACGCCGGCGGGAAACGGCTGGTTTGAAGCAAGCGTGGAAAGCGGCGCGGGCACGCTGTATCGCTTCCGTCTGGACGACGGCAATGCGGTGCCCGATCCGGCGTCGCGCTTCCAGCCGCAAGACGTGCATGGCCCGAGCGAAGTCATCGACCCGCGCGCGTATCGTTGGGAACATACGGACTGGCATGGCCGTCCGTGGGAAGAAACGGTGTTGTACGAGCTGCATGTCGGCGCAATGGGCGGCTATGCGGGCGTGCAGAAGCGCTTGCCGGCGCTCGCTGCGCTTGGCGTGACCGCCATCGAACTGATGCCGTTGAACGATTTTCCCGGCAAGCACAACTGGGGCTATGACGGCGTGCTGCCGTACGCGCCCGACTCCGCATACGGCCGTCCCGAAGAACTCAAAGCGCTGATCGACGCCGCCCACGGTCTCGGCCTGATGGTGTTTCTCGACGTGGTCTACAACCACTTCGGACCTGACGGCAACTACCTGCATGAATACGCGCGATCGTTTTTCCGCGAAGGCACGCATACGCCGTGGGGCCCGGCAATCGACTTCGACCGCACTGAAGTCAGCGATTTCTTCACGGACAACGCCATCTACTGGATCAACGAATATCGCATTGACGGGTTGCGTTTCGACGCCGTCCACGCCATCGACAATCACGCATGGCTGCGCGAGCTCTCCGACCATATCCGCGCGCACGTCCAACATGGCCGCCACGTGCATCTCGTGCTCGAAAACGAGCACAACAGCGCGAGCCTGCTCGAGACGCACTTCGACGCTCAATGGAACGACGACGCGCACAACACGCTGCACGTGCTGCTGACCGGCGAAACCGAAGGCTATTACCACGCCTATGAAGATCAGCCGATTCGGCGTCTCGCGCGCGTGCTGTCCGAAGGTTT
This sequence comes from Paraburkholderia strydomiana, assembly GCF_031456815.1. Taxonomy (NCBI): domain Bacteria; kingdom Pseudomonadati; phylum Pseudomonadota; class Betaproteobacteria; order Burkholderiales; family Burkholderiaceae; genus Paraburkholderia; species Paraburkholderia strydomiana. The sequence goes on along the minus strand of NZ_JAVDVL010000016.1, from coordinate 75,739 downwards.
TGCGTATCAAGGCGATCCGTCGCCGATTCATGACGGTGCGCCGCGCGGCGAATCGAGCGGGCATTTGCCGCCGACGTCGTTCGTCATGTTCCTGCAGAACCACGATCAGATCGGCAATCGCGCATTCGGCGAGCGCCTGCGCAAGCTGACTTCGGACGACGCATTGCGTGCGGCGACCGGGTTGCTGCTGCTGTCGCCGCAAATTCCGCTTTTGTTCATGGACGAAGAGTACGGCTCCACGCAGCCGTTCCTGTTCTTCACCGACTACACCGGCGATCTCGCCGACGCCGTGCGTGAAGGACGCCGCCGCGAGTTCGCGCGCTTCTCGTCGTTCAGCGATGAGAAACGCCGTGCGCAGATTCCCGATCCGAACGACGCCGGGACGTTCGCCGCATCGTCGCCGCCGGAGACCGCGACGGCACCCGCGCAGGACGACGAAGCGAAAGACCGGCTGGACTGGATGCACTTCTACAAGTCCGCGCTGGCGGTACGCGCAAAACTGATTACGCCGCGACTGAAACACGGCAAGGCGCTCGACGCAACGGTGCTGACCGACGAGAACGGCGCTGACGCGAATGCGTTGATTGCGCGCTGGAAACTCGGCGACGGCGAGACGTTGTCGTTCGCGCTCAATCTGTCGAAACAGAGTGTGCCGTTCAACGACGTGCCCGCGGGCAAGGTCATTTTCGAAACGCCGCCGCGCGTGCGCGAACAGATCGATGCGAACGTGTTGCCGCCGAATGCGTTCGTCGCATGGTTGACGGGCGACATCAACGACTACGCGAGCGGTCACGATGCGCGTGTTGTCGGCAAAGAGGAGCGCCGCACGTGAGTACCCGACGCCCTAACGACACGATAGCCACACTCGCGACGCGCGCCGGCTTCGAGGTGGAGTGGGAAGACGCGCATCGCAAGGTGCATCGTGTGCCCGAGAACACGCTTGCAGTGCTGCTCGAACGGATGGGCTTGCCATGCGGCAATGCCACGCAGATCCGCCAGAGCGCCGCCGCGCTCGAAGCCGAACTGTCGGGCCGCAAGCTGCCGCCGCTCATGACCGCTGAAGTCGGGCGCGGCATAGCATTGCCTGCGTCGGCGCTGAAGTCGGGCAGCCACTACCGGATCGAGCTGGAGAGCGGCTCGATCATCGACGGACGCTTTACCGCGCCCAAAGGCGAGCAGGCTTTGCTCGCGCCGATCGACGAACCCGGCTATCACACGCTCGTGATTCACGAACAGCGCGTCACGCTCGCGGTCGCGCCGTCGCGTTGCTATACCGTCGACGACGCGTGGCGCGCCTTGCGCAACGACGACGGCGGTGACGACGCCAGGACTCCGCCGCTATGGGGCATCGCCGCGCAGCTGTACGGCCTGCGACGCACCGGCGATGGAGGCATTGGCGATTATTCGGCGCTCTCGCAGTTTGCGACGCAAAGCGCGAAGCACGGCGTGCATGCGCTTGCCGTCAGCCCGACGCACGCCATGTTCAGCGCGGAGCCGAATCGCTTCAGCCCGTATTCGCCGTCGTCGCGTTTGTGGCTGAACGTCACGCACATAGATCCGGCCGCCGTGTTCGGAGCAGACGCTGCACGCGCCGCGATGGAGTCCGCGCAAGCCACCGACGCGTGGACGCAACTCGAAGCCTTGCCGCTGATCGACTGGCCGAACGCCGTGGTGCTGAAGCTGAAAGTCTTGCGCGCGCTGTTCGAGAATTTCTGCAGCCAGGAACGTGCGCAAGGCGGCAAGCAGGACACACCGCGCGCGCTGGAATTTCACGGATTCTGCGAACGCGCGGGACGTGCGCTCGAAGACCACGCGCGTTTCGAAGCGCTACAGGCAGCGCAACTCGCACAAGGCGGCAACGGTCATTGGCGAAACTGGCCTGAAGCCTTGCGCGATCCGCGCAGTCCAGAAGTCGATGCGTTCGCCGAAGCGAATCGCCATGAAGTCGACTTCCATCTGTTCCTGCAATGGCTCGCGGCCAAGGGGTTGTCGCACGCGCAGCACGCAGCGCGCGAGGCAGGTATGGCCGTCGGGCTGATCGCCGACCTCGCGGTGGGATGCGACAGCGCCGGCAGCCACGCGTGGTCGTATCGCGACGACATGCTGCAAGGCGTATCTGTCGGCGCACCGCCCGACCTGTTCAATCAGGCCGGTCAGAGCTGGGGACTCACCACCTTCTCACCGCGCGCGATGCGCACGCAGGGCTTCTCCGCTTTCATCGACATGTTGCGCGCCGCGTTCGCGCATGCCGGCGGCATTCGCATCGATCACATTCTCGGTTTGCGGCGTCTGTGGCTCGTGCCCGAAGGCGAAAGCGCGCGCGACGGCGCTTATCTGCGCTATCCGCTCGAAGACCTCTTGCGTCTTATCGCGCTCGAATCGTGGCGGCATCGCGCAATCGTGATCGGCGAAGATCTCGGGACCGTGCCGCCCGGCTTCCGCGAACGCCTCGACGATCATGGCATTGCCGGCATCCGCGTGCTGTGGTTCGAGCGTGACGAAGACGGCACCGGCTTCAAGCCGCCGCAGTCCTGGGACCGCAACGCGGTCGGCACCACCACGACTCACGATCTGCCGACCGTCGCCGGTTGGTGGCGCGGCAGCGACATTACGTGGCGCAACAAGATTGGGCAGACGACGGCGCGCGCCGACGGCCGCGATCCGGAAGAAGCGGCGCAGGAAGAGCGCGCAAGCGACCGCGCCGAATTGTGGCGCGCGTTCCAGCAAGCCGGCGTCGCCGCGCCCGATGTCGAAGCGCCGCCGCCCGAGAGCCCGCCCGTCGATGAAGCCCTCGCATTCGTTGCGGCGACGCCCAGCCCGCTCGTCACATTTCCGCTTGAAGACCTGCTCGGTCAGACCGACCAGCCGAACCTGCCCGGTTCGATCGACGAGCATCCGAACTGGCGCCGTCGCGGGAATCTGTCTGTAGACGAGATGTTTGAAGACGACAATTTCTGCGACAGGCTTCTCGCCGTCGATCGGGCCCGCAGCACCGCGACCGTTTCTAATCCATCAGCCAACACTTCTTCGGGGCCTGACACGCCATGACCGTCCCGCGCTCCACTCTTCGCCTCCAGTTTCACCGGGGCTTTACGTTCGACGACGCCGCGAAGCACGTCGACTACTTCGCGGCGCTCGGCATTAGCCATGTGTACGCGTCGCCCATTACCACGGCCGAGCCAGGCTCGATGCACGGCTACGACACCGTCGATTACACCCAGGTCAGCGCCGAATGCGGCGGCGAGGCAGGCTTGAAGCGCCTCGTCGACAAACTCCACGCGCGCGACATGGGCCTCATCGTCGACATGGTGCCGAACCATATGGGCGTCGGCGGATCGAGCAACGCGTGGTGGCTCGATATCCTTGAATGGGGGCGACATAGCGCCTATGCACGTCACTTCGATGTCGACTGGCATTCGCCCGATCCGGCTTTGCGCGGCAAGGTGTTGCTGCCGACACTTGGCGGCCCGTATGGCGATGAACTCGCGTCGGGCCGTATCGCGTTGCACTTCGCGGCAGATAGCGGACGCTTTTATGTCGGCTACGGGCCGCACGTCTTTCCGGTGTGTCCGACCGACTACGCGTCGATTCTGCAGAGCGCCGACCGCGCCGATCTCAGCGCACTCGCCGAACGCTTCCATGGACTGACGACGCAGCCCGCGGATCAGCCGCGTGCCGCCGAAGGGCGCGACGCTTTGCGTGAGTTCGTCGCGCAAAACGGCAAGTCGGCAATCGATTCCGTGATCCAGACGTATTCCCCCGAAGACCCGGTCACACGCGACCGCCTGCATCGGCTGCTCGAGCGTCAGCACTTCCGTCTCGCGTGGTGGCGCACCGCCGCCGACGAAGTCAACTGGCGGCGCTTCTTCGATATTTCGACGCTTGCCGCGGTGCGCGCCGAGCGGCCGGAAGTATTCGAAGCCGCGCATGCGCTGGTCTTTCGCCTGTATCAGGAAGGCACGATCGACGGTTTGCGGATCGACCACGTTGATGGACTCGCCGAGCCTCGCGAGTACTGTCAGCGGCTGCGGCAACGTCTGACAGAGTTACGCGACACCACGCCGTATGTAGTCGTCGAAAAGATTCTTGCGCGCGGCGAACCGCTGCGCGACGACTGGCCGGTGGACGGCACCACCGGCTACGACTTCATGAACGACGTGGGCGCGCTGTTGCACGACCCGGCGGGCGCAGAGCCGCTTGCGCAGGCGTGGACCGAACTCACGGGACGCAGCGCGAATTTTGCGGACGAAGCACTCGTCGCACGGCGCAAGGTTCTTGCGGAAAATCTTTCGGCGGAACTCGACCGCGCGGCGCGAGCGCTGCATCGCATTGCGCGCGACTCGCTCGCCACGCGCGATTACACCTTCACGACATTGCGCCGCGTGCTGACCGAACTGGTCGTACATTTTCCGGTGTACCGCATTTATCCGCAAAACGGTCTACGCAGTGCCGCCGACAATGTGTTCTTCGAGCAGGCGCTGGCCGGCGCGCGCGCGACGCTTTCTCGCGCCGATCATGGCGTTCTGGAGCGCGTCAATGCATGGCTCGGCGGCAGTGTGGACGAAGCGCCCGCAGGGCGTCATGGCCAGCAACAGCAAGGGCAGAACGGTGCACCGCCAAACCATGCGGGTTCGGCGCGGCGCACCGCGCAGACGCTGTTCTCGCAGTTGACTGCGCCGGTTGCCGCGAAGGCGGTCGAAGATACCGCGTGCTATCGCTACGGGCGGCTGTTGTCGCGTAACGAGGTGGGTGCCGATCCGGGAGAATTCGCGTTGTCGGTCGAGCAGTTTCATGCGGGCAATGTCGAGCGCTCACAGCGCTTTCCTTACGCAATGCTCGCAACGGCGACCCACGATCACAAGCGCGGCGAAGACGTGCGCGCACGGCTCGCGGTACTCAGCGAAATTGCGCACGAGTGGAGCGCGACCTCGCGTGCATGGTCGACGTTGAATGCGCCGCACCGGCGTTCGCCTGAAGGCACGCCGATCAGCAGCGTTGCACAGGACACTAGCTACGACTGGGCGCCCGGCCCCGCCGCTGAAGCGATGCTGTATCAGACGCTGGTCGGTTGCTGGCCACCGGACCTGAAGCCGGACGACGAAGCGGGCGTCAAGGCATTGGCTGAGCGCGTCGCGCAGTGGCAACTCAAAGCACTGCGCGAAGCCAAGCTGCAGACCAACTGGTTCGCACCCGACGAAGCATATGAAGCCGGTTGCCGCGACTTCCTGTTCGACATCATGGCGCCGCAGCGGCGCGACGGCTTCCTAAAGGAGTTGGCCGCGTTCGTCGCGCGGATTTCACGCGCCGGCGCGGTCAACAGTTTTCAGCAGACTGTCTTGCGGCTCGCATCGCCTGGGATTCCGGATCTTTATCAAGGTACCGAGTTGTGGGATTTCAGTCTCGTCGATCCGGACAATCGCCGGCCCGTCGATTTCGAGCAGCGTGCGACCTGGCTTGCCCAGGCGCCGCCTTCGGAGTTTCTGTCGACGTGGCGTAATGGACGTGTGAAGCTCGCCGTCGTGCAGCGAGTGCTTGCATTGCGTGCGCATCTGCCGGAGTTGCTGAGCCAGGGCACCTACCTGCCGCTGACTGTGCGGGGCGCGCATGCGTCGAATGTGATTGCGTTCGCGCGGCGACATGGGAATGCGTGGGCTGTCGTCATAGCAAGCCGGCTCGCGGCCGGCTTGCTCGGCGAAGAAGGCGATCTGCCGATGGTCGATCCGGAGAAATGGCAAGACACGGCGGTCGAGATGCCGGCGGATCTGTCAGCGCGAGCGTTGTTCGACTGGCTGAGTCCGGCTGCGCCGAAGGTCGATGAAAACGGCTTGCTGTATTTGCGCGATGCCCTTGCGGCAATGCCGATTGCAGTGCTCGTCGAGGACGGCGTGCCGCGCAATTGAGAGCGGGCGTGATTGCCGGCTTGCCGAACCGGAACGAAGGCGGTGTTGGAGTCGTGAGACTCTAGCCGCCTTCGTCGTCGAAGACTTTGGGGTACACGCGCACCAGCACGATGCGCGGACCCTTCATCTTTTTCACGACGACGTCGAAGCGATCGAATTCGACTCGCTGCCCTTCTGTAGGCAGATCGTTGAGCGCCTGAATGACGAGGCCGCCAACCGATTCGGCCTTGCCTTCATCGATGTCGATACCCAACGCGCGCTCCAGCGACACGACCGGCAAGCTACCCTTGCCCATCAACGTGCCGTCGTCCATGCGAGTCCAGTCGGCGTCGCCCTGACGGAATTCGTCGTGAATCTGGCCGACCAGCGCGCCGAGCAGGTTGTCGAGCGTGAGGAAACCGATAGGCTTCGAGTTCTTGTGACCGACCAGCGCGAAGTGCGGCGCACCCTTGCGGAAGCGGCGAAACAGTTCGAGCGCCGGCATTTCCGGCTTGACGTATTGAACTGGGCGCGCGTACTGCGAGAGATCGTCGAGCGTACTGCCGGCGTGGCGGGCCAGCAGCAGGTCCTTCAAATGGATCATGCCGGCTACGCGCTCGCCTGAGGCGTCTTCGAACAATGGGTAGCGGCTAAAGCGATGCCGCGCCACAACCTGCATGTTCTCGCGCAGCGGCAAGTCGAGCCGCAAGCCGATCATTTCATACGACGGCCGCATCAGGTCGGACACCGTCATGCGCGAAAAGTCCAGCGAATGCGCAATGGTGTTCCACTCGTCCTGGCTATACGCGTCTTCCGGCGCGCCGCGTTCCGATGCAACGTTGGTGCGGCGGCTACGCAGAATCAGCTTCAGCTCGTCGGTGGAATAGTGGGAGTCGTGTGCATGGTCGGCGTTCAGACCGGCGAGCCTCAGCACCGCATTGGCGCTTGTGTTGAGCACCCAGATGGCCGGATACATTGCCCAATAAAAGCCGTACAGCGGCGTGGCGGCCCACAGAGAAACCTTCTCCGCTTCGCGAATTGCGAGCGACTTCGGCGCAAGTTCTCCCACCACGATATGCAGAAACGAAATACACGAAAACGCGAAGAAAAGCGAAATGCCGTGGATCAGTTTCTCGGATTCCACGCCGGCGAGGCTGAAAAGCGGCGTGAGCAGTTCGGCAAACGCAGGCTCGCCGATCCAGCCCAGGCCGAGCGACGCGAGCGTAATGCCCAACTGACAGGCCGACAGATAAGCGTCGAGGCGGCCATGCACCTTGGCGAGCAGACGTCCGCGCATGCCGTGCCTTTCGGCGAGGCTCTGCACGCGCGTCTGCCGCAGTTTGACCAGGCCGAATTCGGCCGCAACAAAGAAACCGTTCAGGGCGACGAGAAACAACGCACCGATAAGGGCGACAACCTGGATCAAAGCGGAGGGCTCCGGCGACAAAAGTTGTCAGTATAGAGGTTGAAAGCTCGCCGAAAAGTTAATCGCGAACAACACGTGCAAGGCGCGGCCGTTCATCGGGGCGACGAAGCGCTCAACGGAACACGCAAAGCGAGCGCGGCCGGCGCGGTTTCAGTGGCGTCATGCTGGTCGAAGCTGCCGCCGTGCGCCTGCGCGACACGCTTGCAGAGCGCAAGTACCCATGCGATGCGGTTAGCTTCCCGCGTTTCCCGGGCCTGCTTGCGCGCGAACGCTTCGAGCACATGAGGCAGCGACGGATCGTCCAGTGCGGCGCTCGTCTGGTACGTGACAGCCGCATGCCAGCTGGTCGCATCCGCGCGCGATTCCAGCGTGACAGTCGCGCCTTCTGCGCTGGATTCGACGGCAAACGTGAGCATCAGCCACAGCGCAGCGGCAAGACGCTCGCGATCGCCATTCAGTTGCTCGGTGGCGAGCTGCGAGTTGATCGCGATCTCCACGCGTCGCGAACGCGCGAGTGCCGAGCGTATTTCTTCGGCGGTTTCATCGAGCAGCGGATGAAGCGGGAACGGCTCATAAACGAGCGCGAGCGTTTTGGTTTCGGCGCGCGTGGCGTCGACAATCGTTTCGAGCAGCTTGACCTGCTGATCGACGCCATTGCGGATGCCGGTGACCGCGCGCTGCGAATTGGGATCGTTGGCGTCGAGCTTGCGTTCGAGCACGTAAGCCCAGCTATGGATAGCGTTCAACGGACCACGCAGATCGTGCGATACCAGCGAGAGCACGTGGTCGCGCATGAACAGCGCGGTTTCAGCGCGCAAATGCGCGGTGCGTTCGGATACGGCGAAGCCGGAAGTCACCGGTTGTGCGCCAGCGGATCCGGTTGAAGACGTTGTCACGATCGACCTCTCTGGCAATGCATCATGATTGGGGAGCCCCATTATAGGCATGCCGCCGGGCGTCACCACCCTGGCCGGATGGACGGCTGGAACGCAATCGTCGTGCCACGCGGCATTGTTCGACCGCACCACGTCAACGCGCCTACAATGTCGGTTTCACGTTTTTGAACTGAGGAGCGACATATGTCGACTGTGACTACCGAATCCGGCTTGAAGTATGAAGACATCGTTGAAGGAACGGGCGCGGAAGCGGTTGCTGGCAAGACCGTCAGCGTGCACTACACCGGCTGGCTGACCGATGGCCAGAAGTTCGACTCGAGCAAGGACCGCAATGATCCGTTTGCGTTCGTGCTGGGCGGCGGCATGGTCATCAAGGGCTGGGACGAAGGCGTGCAAGGCATGAAGGTCGGCGGAACGCGCAAGCTGACCATTCCGCCGCAACTCGGCTACGGCGTGCGTGGTGCAGGCGGCGTGATTCCGCCCAACGCGACGCTCGTGTTCGAAGTCGAATTGCTCGACGTCTAAATCGTCGTTGCTGTTCGCCATGGCGCCTTTCCGATGACGCACGCCGCTGTTACCGCACCGAGCGTTTCGCTGCGCCGCTTCGAGGCGGCGCAAGCGTCGGACGTGCACGACTTTCACCAGGTCGTACTCGGGCTCCATGGCGCGATGGTGATGTCTGTGGACGGTGTCGCGCAACGCATCGACGCACACTGCGCCTGGCTCATTCCCGCAGGCGCACGGCACGATTACGCGGGCCTCGGCGAGAACCGGCAGCTTGTGCTGGATCTTCCGGCTACGACGCTCGCTGTGCCGGAGCGTCTGTTCGACCGTGCGCGAGCCGTCGCCGTCGACGCGCCGCTTACCGACCTTATTCAGCGCATTGCGTCACGGGCCGCGAACGGTGCGCCGGCGGACGATCTCGACGCCCGTCGTTTCCATTGGGATGCTGCCGCACGTCTGGGCGCGGCGCTGGTGGCGGGCGCGGCGATGAAATGCACCGACGCCGACGCGCCTGCCGCGGGACTCGACTTCGCGAGGATCGACCGCTGGCTGCGCGCGCATTTATCAGAGCCGCTACGTATCGCCGATCTCGCCGCGCATTGCGGCTTCGGCATGCGGCGGTTTCACCAGCTTTTTATAGAAGCGTTCGGCGAAACGCCGCATCGCTATTTGCAGCGGCTGCGGCTCGATACGTCGCTCACGCTACTCGCCGATCCGCGGCTTTCGCTGACTGACATTGCGTTGGACATCGGCTTCGGCGATCAAAGCGCTTATACGCACGCGTTCACGCGACGGTTTGGTCTCGCGCCCGGTCAATGGCGCGCGTTGCGGCATTGAGCGTCGCGCAGTTGAGCGTTGACCCAATGACGCGGTGACACGCCACGCTTTGGGGCATGAAAAAGGCGCGCTGACCGACCATCTCAGCGCGCCATGTACCACTCTTTTCGATAACGCAGACTGCCTCAGCCTGCCAGACCGCGCTCCAGATCGGCGCGGATATCCGCTGCGTTCTCCAGCCCCACGGCGAGTCGAATCAAGCCTTCCGTAATGCCTGCAGCAGCGCGCGCCTCGGGCGTCACGCGGCCATGCGTTGTCGTCGCCGGATGGGTGATGGTCGTGCGTGTGTCGCCGAGATTGCCGGTGATCGAGCAGATTTTCGTGCTGTCGATTACGCGCCACGCGTTCGCTCGCATCTGTTCCGGCGTGTCGCCCTTCAACTCGAACGAGACGATCGCGCCGCCCGCCTTCTGCTGACGCATGGCCAGCGCGTGTTGCGGATGCGATTCGAGGCCAGGATAAAACACGCGCTTTATGGCGGGATGGTCATCGAGCCAGCGTGCAATTTCGAGCGCGTTCGCCGACTGCTTTTCGACGCGCAGCGACAGCGTTTCCATGCCCTTGAGCAACACCCATGCGTTGAAGGCGGACAAGGTCGGCCCGGCGCTCCGCACGAACGGAAACACCTTTTCCATGATGAACTTCTTCGAGCCGACCAGCGCGCCGCCCAGCACACGCCCTTGGCCGTCGAGGAACTTGGTGGCCGAATGCATGACGACGTCGGCGCCAAGCTTCAGCGGCTGTTGCAACGCCGGGCTGCAGAAACAGTTGTCGACCACGAACAACGCATTGGCGGCTTTGGCGATCTTGCTGATTGCTTCAATGTCGGCAACCTCGGTCAGCGGATTCGACGGCGTTTCGAGGAAGAACATCTTCGTCTCCGGACGCACGGCGTTTTTCCACGCGTCCAGATTCGTCGGATCGACAAACGTGGTGGTAATGCCGAACTTGCTGAAAATCTGCGAGAACATGCCGAGCGTGGAACCGAACAACGCCTGCGAACTGACCAGGTGGTCGCCCGCTTGCAGCGTGGACATCACGACGGACATGATCGCGGCCATTCCCGAAGCAGTCGCCATGCACGCTTCGCCGCCTTCGAGCGCTGCCAGACGGTCCTGGAACATCGAGACGGTCGGGTTGGTGAAGCGCGAATACGTGTAATAGTCCTCGGAATTCTTGAAGCGCTCGGCGGCGTCCGCTGCGCTCGCGAAGACGAAGCTCGACGTCAGGAATATCGCTTCCGAATGCTCGTTGAAGTCGCTGCGCACCGTGCCCGAGCGGACTGCCAGCGTATCGAAGTTCAGGGAGTCGTCCATGTTCGTTGTGGTTTCCAATGTTCCATGACTGCGTTCGGTGCGCGGCTAGTTGCGGTTGTATGCAGCGAAACCGCGGCCGAACGGCAGCAACAAAAAAGCCCGCTTCTGTGCCGGCGCTTTTGCGTCGGTACAAGCGGGCTTCATATGCGGGGGAAAGCTGGAGCGGAGGCGGATGGTTGCGGCTTGTCCACCATTCGCTTTAGCTGTTTTGGGTTGCCCCGCGTCCGCAAGCTGAGATCAAATCGACGCAAGCTGCCATGCTAACACGCTCGCGGCGCGGCGTGCAGCGAGGCGCGCCATGCCGCGAACGCCAGCGCTGAACTCAGCCCACCGACAACTGCAAATGCAGCTGCGAGCGCGCTGGGCCGCCGCCGTCGATCGCTTCGCTCGCAGCGTCGCGATCCGACTGCGAAGACGGTGCGAGACGCGCGGTTTCGATGCGGTCGAGATACTCCGTGGTCACGTCGCCGGTCACGTAGTTGCCGTCAAAACACGACGCTTCGAACTCCTTCAGCGCCGGGTTAATGTCGCGAACGGCTTGCTTGAGCGCGTCGACGTCCTGATAGACGAGATGGTCCGCGCCGATCATGCGTGCCACTTCTTCGTCCGAACGGCCATGAGCGACGAGCTCGCCGCGCGTCGGCATGTCGATACCGTAGACGTTCGGGAATTTCACCGGCGGCGCGGCCGAAGCAAAAATCACCTTGTTCGCGCCGGCGTCGCGCGCCATCTGCACGATTTCATGCGAGGTGGTGCCGCGCACGATCGAGTCGTCCACGATCAGCACGTTTTTGCCCTTGAACTCGATGCCCATGGCATTCAGCTTCTGGCGCACCGACTTTTTGCGCACCGCCTGGCCCGGCATGATGAACGTGCGGCCGACATAACGGTTCTTGAAGAAACCTTCGCGATACTCGACGCCCAGCTTCTTCGCGACCTGCATTGCGGCCGGACGGGACGAATCGGGAATCGGCATCACGACGTCGATTGCGACGTCAGGCAGCTCGCGCCGGATCTTCTCGGCGAGATAGTCACCCATGCGCAGACGCACGTTGTAGACCGGCACGCCGTCGAGCACCGAATCCGGACGCGCCAGATACACGAGCTCGAAAATGCACGGGTTCAAGCTGGGGTTCGTCGCGCACTGCTGCGAATGCAGATTGCCTTCGATGTCGATGAAAATCGCTTCGCCCGGCGCGATATCGCGGACGAACTCGAAGCCGATACCTTCGATCGCCACCGACTCCGACGCGAGAATCCATTCGACGCCTTCCGCCGTTTCCTGCTTGCCGAGGCAAAGCGGGCGAATGCCGAACGGGTCGCGGAAGCCGAGCAGCCCGTAGCCGGCGATCAGCGAAACAATCGCATACGAACCGCGCACCCGGCGATGCACACCCGACACGGCCTTGAAGAGCGCAGCCGGATCCAGTTGCAGGCCCGAGCTCGAAAGCTGCAATTCGTGCGCGAGCACGTTGAGCATGACTTCCGTGTCGGAATTCGTGTTGATGTGGCGGCGATCGATGCGGAACATCTCATCTTTCAGCTGCTGCCAGTTGGTCAGATTGCCGTTGTGCGCGAGGATGATGCCGAACGGCGCGTTCACGTAGAACGGCTGGGCTTCTTCTTCGCTCGACGCCGAGCCGGCGGTCGGGTAGCGCACCTGGCCGATGCCGGTGTTGCCCGGCAGGCTGCGCATGTTGCGCGTGCGGAACACGTCGCGCACCATGCCGTTGGCCTTGTGCATGTGGAAATTGCTGCCGTTCGCCGTGGCGATGCCGGCGGCGTCCTGACCGCGGTGCTGCAGGAGCAGCAGGCTGTCATAGATCAGCTGGTTGACCGGAGAATGGGAAACTACGCCTACGATGCCGCACATGGCATGTCCTTCAAAGGTACGAAATTCGTCAGAGCGGCCGGTGCCTCGCAAGCGCACGATATGACGCGCGGGTTCGCGACATGATGTAGAGGCAGCCGGTTTGAGCCGGATTCCTGCGGCGTTCCTTAGACACTCAATTGCTCGTCACACGCGGACGTAGGCAGCGAGCGTCTCCGGAAGCAGCGGTTTCATTACGTGCACGCCCTCTACCGCATATGGCCGCAGCAAGGCGTTGCGCCAGAATTCCTGTTGGGGCAATTCGGTCAAGCCTGCGAGGGCGACCAGAATCAGCACCAGAACGACCCCACGCACGAGGCCGAACATCAAACCGAGCGAGCGGTCCACGCCGCTCAGGCCGGTAGCCTGCACGATGCGGCCAAGCAGCGCGTTCAGCACGCTCGCCACCAGCACCACACCGATCGCCACCAACGCGAAGGCCAGCAGCCACTGTGTCAACGCGCCGCCCGGCCACGTGGACGGGATATACGGCACGACATAACCGACGAAGCGGCAAGCAATGAAAAACGCCGCAATCCAGCCGATAAGCCCGAACACTTCGGACAAAAACCCGCGCCACGTGCCGCGCAAGGCCGACAAACCGATCACCGCCATTACAGCGTAGTCGAAGGCAGTGAACATCGCTCGCTTACTGTGCAGCGCCGTTGTTCGCGCCCGACGACAAGCCGGCCTCACGAACCTTTGCAATTGCGGCACTCGCCGCTGCCCGGTCCGCAAACGGGCCGGCACGCAAAAGTGTGAGCGTTGTGCCGTCAGCCTGTTTCCGATGTTCGGTATATGCGGGCACTCCGGCCGCTTTCAACTTGGTTGCCCAACTGCGCGCATTCGCTTCGTTTGCAAAAGCGCCGAGCTGCACAGCGAAACGGCTGCCCGGCGGCGACGCCGGCGTTCCCGAATTCGCGTCCGTATTGGCGACGGCGTTGGATTCCTCCGCCGATGGCGCGGCGGACGTTGCATTGCTGTGCGGTGCCGGCTTGCTGGCCGGCTTCGCGGCAACGGCTGGCGCCGCGGTGGCTGGCGCAGGTGCAGGCGCGGCGTTGGCGGCAACGGCGGGTGCCTGCGGCTTCACAGCCGGCTTGGCGGCGGGCGCAGGATTCGTGCTCGCTTCCGCCGGCTTGGCGTCCTGCTTTGCTTCCTGCGTCGCGTTCTTCTTTGCGCCGCCTGACTGCGTTTGCGCAGACGAAGTAGCGGGCGCGAGGCCTGAAGCCGCGAGCGCTGAGTCGGGCGTCGGATTGTCCGGCGCTACGCCAGCCTGAGTGTCTTCCTCGCGCCGCGCGAGCTTGGGCGCCGGGCGACTCGGAATGTCGATGGAGATGTCGTCTGTGACAGGCTTCGGATGCGAGTCGAGCACCATGGGCAGCACGACCACCGCCGCTACGACCATTGCGATTGCACCAACCAGCCGACGCCGCGCGCGCTGCTTTTCGGGCAACGTGGGGTCGAGCAGCATCGCATCGGCGTCGACGGTGCGCTCCGTGCGGCGGGTTCGCCGCTCCACGCGCTCGCTACGGGCAGCCCGGGTGGAACTGGTGTTTGCGTCGCGCCGGCTGGGCGCGTCGTCTTTCTTGCCGAACGAGAAAATTCCCATGAATCGCTTGGTTCGAGCGTGGCGCCCGTTCAGTGTTGCTGCGATTTACGGTAGGCCATAACGCCGGCTACCGTATAGAAACTGCCGAAAACCACGATTCTATCATTCTCTGACGCCCGCTTTAGCGCATCTTGGTACGCCTCGGCAGGCGTGGCGTAGCGCGTCACGGTGCTGTCGGCGCTGTCGCCCACGCCTTGCGCGTGCAAGGCGGCTTCCAGTTCTTCCGCCGATGCCGCTCGCGGCGTCGGCAAATCGGTCACACACCAGTGGTCGATCTCGCCCTTCAGATGCGCGAGCACGCCGGCAATATCCTTATCGCCCATCATGCCGAACACCCCGTACGTGTACGGAAAGAAGCCCATGTTGCCGAGATTCTGGCTCAGCACGGCGGCCGCATGTGGATTGTGGCCGACGTCCAGCACGACTGCCGGTTTGCCCGGCAGGACCTGGAAACGTCCGGGCAATTCGACGTTCGCGAGACCGAGCCGGATGTCCTGGGCCGAGACCGGCAGACGGTCGCGGAGTGCCTCCAGCCCGGCCAGCGCCGCGGACGTATTGATCAACTGATTCGCGCCGCGCAGCGCCGGATAGGCGAGCGCGGACCGCCGCAGCGTCGGGCCGACGTAGCTCCATTGCTGGCGCTCGCTGCCGGCCTGCCCTTCGTAGCGGAAATCGCGGCCGAACAACCACAAATCGGCGCCAATCTGGTCGGCATAGTCGATCAGCGTTTGCGGCGGGACCGGGTCCGCGCAGATCGCCGGCTTGCCCGCCCGGAAAATGCCAGCCTTCTCGAGCGCGATTTTCTCTCGCGTGTCGCCGAGGTATTCCGTGTGGTCGATGTCGATGCTCGTGATGATCGCGCAATCGGTGTCCAGAATGTTCACCGCGTCGAGGCGGCCACCCAGACCGACTTCGAAAATCACCGCGTCCAGTCCGCGCGACGCAAAGAGGCTCATGATCGCCAGCGTCGTGAATTCGAAGTAAGTGAGCGAGACCGGCTCGGCAAGGCTCGTCCGTGCGGTTTCGACCTTTTCAAAGTGCGACAGCAGCTCGGCGTCGCTCGCCATCTCGCCGTTTATCCGCGCGCGCTCGTTGAACGACAGCAAATGCGGAGAAGTATGACAACCCACGGTAAAACCGGCGCGCAGCAGGATCGATTCGAGGATCGCGCACGTCGAGCCCTTGCCGTTCGTTCCGCCGACCGTGATCACCGGGCACGCGAACGACAGTTCCATCGCGTCGCGCACCTGACTGATGCGCGTGAGACCCATGTCGATGCCGACCGGATGCGCGGATTCAAGGTGCGTGAGCCACGCGTCGAGGGTGGGGAATGTGGTCATCGGGTGAATCGCGAGAAAATCATTGAGCGGTGCGACGAACATGCGCGGGACGGCACATGGTGCTGCAGGTGAGACCGTGATTATCCCGGAAATGGCAGCGCGCCGCTTGACTGCTCACGCGGCGCGCTGTTCTTACTGCATTTCAACGAGGACGGTGTTCGACGGGCGTTCCCGTCAAGCGCTGCTTACGCGACGGCGTCCGCCGGCTGATGGCTCAGCAACGCCATCAATTGAGCGAGTTCTTCCCGCAGCTTGCGACGGTCCACGATCATGTCGATGGCGCCCTTCGTCAGCAGGAACTCGGCGCGCTGGAATCCTTCCGGCAGTTTTTCACGCACGGTTTGTTCGATCACACGCGGGCCGGCGAAGCCGATCAGCGCCTTCGGTTCCGCGATCACGACGTCGCCGAGGAACGCAAAACTCGCCGAGACACCGCCCATGGTCGGGTCGGTCAGCACCGAGATGAAGGGTAGCTTGGCTTCGGCCAGCTTGGTCAGCATGGCGGTGGTTTTCGCCATTTGCATCAGCGAGAGCAGGCTTTCCTGCATCCGCGCGCCGCCCGAAGCGGTGAAGCAGATGAACGGCACTTTTTGCTCGAGCGCGTTCTGGGCGCCGCGCGCGAAGCGCTCGCCGACCACCGAGCCCATCGAGCCACCCATGAACGAGAATTCGAAGCAGGCCACGACGACTGGCAGCGTGTGGATCGCGCCGCCCATGACGACCATTGCGTCGGTTTCGTCGGTGTCGTCCATGGCTTCTTTCAGGCGGTCCGGGTACTTGCGGCTGTCTTTGAACTTGAGCGCGTCGACCGGGACGATTTCCTGACCGATTTCGTAGCGGCCTTCAGGATCCAGCAAACCGTCCAGCCGCTCGCGCGCGCCGATACGCATGTGGTGATCGCACTTCGGGCAAACGTGCAGATTCGCCTCGACGTCGTTGCGGTACAGCACGGCTTCGCACGACGGGCACTTGATCCACAGGCCTTCCGGAATCCCCTTGCGGTTCTTCGGGTCGGTTTGTTTGATTTTCGGCGGCAGCAGCTTATCGAGCCAGCTCATATTCAATCCTTCTGGGGTCAACGGTCGAGCAAACGGCGGGATAAACCCGCCGCTCGCACTACAGACGACAAAATTACTGTTATCGGGCGGTCGCGACGCTATCTAGCGCTTCGCGCACTTCGGCGACGAAGCGTGTGAGCGTCCCAGCGGCGGCTTCGGGAGCCGTCTGCTCGAGCAATTGCACGATACGGCTGCCGATCACAACGGCGTCGGATACTTCGGCCACGAGACGCGCCGTTTCGGCGTCACGGATGCCAAAACCGACGCCCACCGGCAAGGGCACGCGCGACTTGATCGCCGGGATTTTACTCGCGATGCTGGAAACGTCCAGATTTGCCGCTCCGGTCACGCCTTTCAACGAGACGTAATAGACGTAGCCGCTGGCTATTTTGCCGACTTCCGCGATACGTTCGTCGGTCGACGTGGGCGCCAGCAAAAAGATCGGGTCGATGCCCGCGGAGCGCATTTTTTCGGCGAAGTTAGCGCATTCTTCCGGCGGATAGTCGACTACCAGCACACCGTCGACGCCCGCTTCCTTCGCTGCCTTCGCAAAGGCTTCCGCACCCATGCGTTCGATGGGATTGGCGTAGCCCATCAGCACGACCGGCGTGGTGTCGTTGGTCTCGCGGAAGCGTTTCACGTCGGCGATCACGTGGCGCAGCGACACGCCGTGTGCGAGCGCCCGCTCGGACGACTGCTGGATGACCGGACCGTCCGCCATTGGGTCGGAAAACGGCACGCCGAGCTCGATCACATCGGCGCCGCCGGCGGCAAGCGCGTGCATGAATTCGACCGTGCGGGCTGGATCCGGATCGCCGGCCGTCATGAACGGAATCAGGCCTTTTTTACCTTGCGCTGACAGCGCGTCGAACGTGTTCTTGATACGGGACATGGAGTTATTCTCGATTAAGCTACTGCTGCGCTGGCGCTCGGCGCGTTGCGTCATTGAACTTCGGTTTGCCGCTGAGCCTTGGGTTTGGCCGGCCGACGCGTTGCGGGCACGGAAGCAGCCGCGCTCACGCGTTCGCGCGCTATCGCGCAGTAACTTTCATTGATCTCATAGCCGACGAATTCGCGCTGCTGACGGGCGCAAGCGACTGCGGTGGTGCCGCTGCCCATGAAAGGATCGAGCACGCGGCCGCCCTTCGGACAACTTGCCAGCACCATTCGCTCGACAATTTCCAAAGGCTTTTGCGTGGGATGATCGACGCGCTCGGCGTGTTGCCGGTGCAGCCTCGATACAGACCAGACGTCCTTTGGATTATAGCCAAGCTCCAGCCACTTACTGCCCTCGAACAACTTACGCGAACGCGCCTTCTTCGTGACTGCATCGTACGGGATGCGGACGGGATCGAGGTCGAAATAGTAATCTTTCGACACCGCGAAAAAGCCGATGTTGTCATGCACCGAAGTAAATCGGCGCACCGTTCCGCCCATGCTCGGCACACGCCGGTCCCAGATGATCTCGTTGATCATCGTGAGCTTCGTCTTCAGGAAGCTGAAGATTTCCGGCGCGTACTGCCACGTGCAAAAAATATAAAGCGAGCCCGACGGCTTGAGCTTCGGGATTGCCAGCTCAAGCCATCCACGCGTCCAGGCGAGAAAATCGTCGCCGGTTCGCATGTCGGAGTCGTTGCCGTAATCCTTGCCGAGCCCATATGGCGGATCGCATAGGATCAGGTCGATCGACCCGTCGGGAATGTTCGCTACATCGGTCAGAAAATCGCGGTTCAACAACTGGATGCCCGCAGGCACCTGCGGCAAAAGCAGAGCAGGTGCCCCGGGCGTCAGAGGCTCGCCGGCCGGCGGTATTTCAGTGGTCGCCGGTTGCGGCTCGTCGAACTCGTCACGCATCGGTGCGGTGCTCAGAACTGGATGCCCGATCGCTCGGCGACCGTGTGCATGTCCTTGTCGCCGCGGCCCGACAAGTTCACCAGAAGGTGCTTGTCCTTGGGCAGCGTCGGCGCGAGCTTCGTGGCGTAAGCCAGCGCGTGGCTGGACTCCAGCGCCGGAATGATGCCCTCGATGCGGCAGCAGTCGTGGAACGCCTTGAGCGCTTCTTCGTCGGTGATACCAACGTATTGGGCGCGGTTAATCTCTTTTAGCCACGCATGCTCAGGGCCGACGCCCGGATAATCGAGGCCCGCCGAGATCGAATGTGTCTCGATGATCTGCCCGTTCTCGTCCTGAAGCAGATAAGTACGGTTGCCGTGCAGAACCCCTGGACTGCCGCCAATCAGCGAGGCGGCGTGACGGCCCGACTCGATGCCGTCGCCCGCCGCTTCCACGCCGATGAGCTCGACCGCGGTGTCGTCGATATACGGGTAAAAAATGCCCATAGCGTTCGAACCGCCGCCGACGCACGCGATCACCGCGTCCGGCTGCCGCCCGATGAGTTCGGGCATCTGCACTTTGCACTCGTCGCCGATCACACGCTGGAAGTCGCGCACCATCATCGGATAAGGATGCGGCCCCGCCACCGTGCCGATGATATAGAACGTGTTTTCGACGTTCGTCACCCAGTCGCGCATTGCTTCGTTCAGCGCGTCCTTCAGCGTGCGCGACCCCGACTCCACTGGCACAACCGAAGCGCCGAGCAGCTTCATCCGGTAGACGTTCGCGGCCTGGCGGCGCACGTCCTCGGCGCCCATGTAGACCACGCATTCCATACCGAAACGCGCGGCGATGGTCGCCGTGGCGACGCCGTGCTGGCCGGCGCCGGTTTCGGCGATCACGCGCGGTTTGCCCATGCGCTTGGCCAGCAATGCCTGGCCGATCACGTTGTTGATCTTGTGTGCGCCGGTGTGGTTAAGGTCTTCGCGCTTGAGGAAAATCTGCGCGCCGCCCAGCAGTTCGCTCCAACGCTGCGCGTGGTAAATCGGCGAGGGCCGACCAACGAAGTACTTCAATTCGCGCTCGTATTCGGCGACGAACTCCGGGTCTTTCTGGAATTTCTCGTAGGCAGCACGCAGCTCGTCGAGCGCGTGGACCAGCGTTTCAGCGACGAACACGCCGCCAAACTGGCCGAAATGGCCTCTTTCGTCAGGCAAGTTGTACATGGTGATCACTCATATCTGGCGCGCGGCATTTTGGGGTGCCGCGCCGCGAAATCATCCGGCATCCGCCGCGCGCACCGCGCGCACGAATGCCGCCATCCGGGCGTGATCTTTCACGCCCCTGGCGCCCGGTACTTCGATGCCGCTCGAGACATCGACCGCGTACGGGCGCACGCGATGGATCGCGTCACTGACGTTTTGCGCGTTCAACCCACCACTCAAAACGGCCCGACGCGCGAGCTCTGCTGGAATAAGTGACCAATCGAAAACCTTCCCGCCGCCGCCATAGCCTTCGACATGGGTGTCGAACAGGAAGCCGCTGGCAGCTGAATAGTTGAGAGCCGATTTTACCAAATCGGCCGGTTGAGTATCCGCCGCAACTCGCAGCGCGCGCAACCAAGGCAAACCCGCAACGCTGGCGAGCGATTCGCATTGGTCCGCCGTCTCGTCGCCGTGGAACTGCAACAGCGAAAGCCCGACGTTGCTGACCACCTCGCGCATCCAGTCGGGCGTGGGGTTCACGAACAAGCCGACCACCGACACGAACGGCGGCACCTGATGCACAAGCTCGACGGCCTGCGCAACGCTCACTGAACGCGGGCTCGGCGGGTAGAACACGAGGCCGATGGCGTCGGCGCCGAGATCTATCGCGCAGCTGACGTCGGCGGGTTTCGACAGCCCGCACAGCTTGATGCGCGTTCGCCGCGGAATGCCTTGCTCAGGCGCGGCAGCGCCAGCTTCGTTCGCGAGGCTGTCAGTCCCGTAATTTTCAAAGTTCATGATGTGCCTGCTCGTTCCATACGGTACTCCACGGCACGCTGCCGGTCTGCGGCGCGGGCACCGCGAAGTGCTCAGGATAGCCCACTTGCGCGAGATACAACCCGTCCGGCATGAAGGTCGGCGCCGCCCATTCGCGGTCGCGGCTCGCGAGCACTTCGGCCATCCACGCGACGGGGCGCCGACCCTTGCCGACATAGACCAGGCACCCCATCAGGTTGCGCACCATGTGATGCAGGAACGCGTTCGCCCGGAAACGGAAATGGATGAAGTCGCCCTGTTGCTGAATGTCGATCTGGTACAGATGCTTGACCGGCGTCTTGGCCTGACATTGCGACGAGCGAAACGCCGAAAAGTCGCGTTCACCAATCAAAAGGGCGGCGGCCGCCCGCATCGCGTCTATATCGAGCGACGTGTGCACCCAGCCGGCGCGCGCTGCGAGCATCGGCGAGCGCACGGGATGGACGTACAACAGATAGTGATACGTGCGCTCGAACGCCGAAAACCGCGCGTGGAACGCTTCCGGCATCGGCTTCGCCCACTGCACGGAGATTGTTTTCGGCAAAAACGAGTTCGTCCCGCGAATCCACGAAATGTCCGCTCGGTCGAGCTCCGTATCGAAATGCACGACCTGGCCGAGCCCATGCACGCCCGTGTCCGTGCGGCCGGCGACGACGGTATGCACCGGCGTCTGCGCGAATTCGCGCAGCGCCTTTTCGAGCTCGTCCTGAACCGTGTTGCCGTGCGGCTGCGACTGCCATCCGCAGAACGCCGAACCGTCGTACTGGACGCCTAAAGCAATCCGCTTCACGACAACGGAGCGAGCGTCGAGAGCAACGCGCGGGCGTCGTTGCGCGTGGCCGGATCGTTTGACTCGATCACTTCGTTAATCAGCGTGCGTGCGCCGGCAAGGTCGCCCAGTTCGATGTACTCGGCCGCCAGGTCCAGCTTGTTGCGCGCGATGCGGGCCAGGTCGGCAGGCGTGAACGCCGGTAACGGCTGGGCCGGGCTTGGCGGCAGCTCCAGATCGAAATCGAGCTTCAGCGCGCCGAAGCCCGCTGTACCGAGGTTGCCGGCACCGAGACCTGCCACGGCAGCACGGCCGGCGGTCCCGGCTGCGATTTCATCGGCCGCATGCGGCGCTTCGTCCGCATCGGGCGGCAGCACGGCCTGGCGCGCCGTTGCTTCCTGCGACGCGACGGGCTGTGTACTCAGCGACTCGGGCGCATGAACGGTTTCTGCCGCCGACTCCACGCGCGGCGGCAAGGGCATATCGAGACTGCCGAATGCATCGAGGGCGTCACGCGGGAAGTCCGCCGGCGCCTGGACGCGCGGCTGGTCGGCCGCTGCGGGCTGCGCGGGAGTGTCGACGTGGTCGTCGTGGACTTGCGCGGTTGTCGCCAGCGGTTGAGGACTCAAAGGCTCCATCGGCTCGGCCGGCAACGGCTCGTCGTCCCATTCGAGACGATGCGAAAGCGGTTCCGGCTCCCACGCTTCGTTAACCGGCTCGAGCGGCTCGAGCGGCGCGCGCGGCAGCGCGTCGGCGCCTAGCTCGGCGGCGGTGTCGAGGCTGGCAACGGTCGTCGCGGCGTCCAGTTCGTGGTGGATCTGGGCCGGCGGGAGTTCGGATTGTTCCAGCGCAGCGGCTTCCGCGGGCGCGGCGTGGTCGTCGCTCAGCTCGGCGTTCGGCGCCGCGAAGTCCGCCGATGGCTCGTGCTCTCCGGCTGGCTGAGCCGTCTCGCGTACGCCCGCGACCTCGTCGGCAGCGAATTGCGCAGTGTCCCGCTCTGCTGCTCCCTGCTCTGCCGCCTGGCGCGCTTCAGCCTCGCGCGAAGCGGCTGCGCGAATTTCCGCCTCGCGCTCTGCGGCAACACGCTCCGACATTTCGCGAGCGGCGGCTTCGCCCTCGGCAGCTTCGCGCTCGGCGGCGGCCATTGCGGCCGCATGCTGCGCGGCGGCGGCGTCCGCGTCGGTCAAGTTAGGCTCGAATACCTCGTCTGCAGGCGCAATCCGATTCGACTGCTCAGCCACGCCGGACGGCGCTATGCCGTCCGCTGACGCCGCGTGTTCCTCCTGCGCCAGACGCTCACGCTTGCGCCGGCCAAGACGCAAGCCGGTCAACAGCACGACCAGCGCAGCGCCGACCGCCGCCGCGATAGCGAGGTTCGTCTGCGAAATGCCCGTATCGTTCGACGTGGTGGTCGCAGTGCCCGGACGACCGGGCACGACCGCAGCAGACGAAGCGCCCCCCGCCGATTGCGTGCCGCTTGCAACAGGCGCGACCGGCGCTGCCGGGGCCTTGCCGATGCCGTGCTTCTGCAACTCCATCAGCACGCGATTCTTGAGCGCGAGCAACTGCTGCAAGCTCGACACTTGCGCGCGCGGCTGCGAGGCGCCGGTGGCGGCGGCTGCCTCGCTTGCCGAAGGCTGGACCGAACCAGCCCACACATGCGTGCCGCTCGCAGCCGATGCAGCTTGCGATCCGGCAGCAGTAGCAGCAGCAGCCGACGATGCCGCGTCGCTCGACACCACGGAGCTTGCGTCGCTGGCCGAGCCCTGAACCGCGGGCGCGGGCGACGTCGCAGCTTGCGTAGCGGGGCTCTGCCCGCCTGCCGTACTCGCCGCTGCTGCATTGCCCGGCGCGGCGCTGCTTGCGCCGGATCCGACTGCCGCATTCGACGGCGAGCCGTTGTCGGCCGTCGGCACCGATGCCGGACGCGCTGCAGACGCGGCAACCGCGCCGGACGCGTCCAGCGCCGGCACGTTCAGCACTGAGCCCAATCGCATGCGGCTCGGATCGTGGCCCATGAAGGCGCTCGGATTCGCGTCGAAGAGCGCGCGGGCCGCGCGAGCGAGCGTGGCGCGGTCGTGTGACTGCGTGACGGCGATCGCCACGTCGTTCAGCGACTGACCGGGCCGCACCGTGTATTGGCCGCCAGTCGCAGAGGAGACAGGCGCGGTTCCGGAAGCGGATACCGAAGCGCCGTCCGGCGCGCTCGCTGCGTCGACGGGCGCCGCGATGGCGCTGCTCGAAGCGGCGCCAGCCAGCATCACCGCCAAAGCGGCTGCGACCGCAAGGCGGCCGGTATCTGGGCGCGCAAACATGGCCCGAAGGGAAGAGAGTCGAAGATTCATCGGGACTCCTGGCGCGTCAGCGCGCGGCCCTTTTTTGCGGTTATAAAAAGACAAGATATTCGGAGCACACAAATGAAAAAAGCGCCGCGCAAGCGCGACGCTTCTTGAGTTTTCTACGCGTCGTGACCGCGTAGTTTACTTTACTTGTCGAGCACAATGCGAAGCATACGGCGCAGCGGCTCGGCCGCGCCCCACAACAGCTGGTCGCCGACCGTGAATGCCGACAGATATTCGCCGCCCATGGCCAGCTTGCGCACCCGGCCGACCGGCACCGTGAGCGTTCCCGTTACCACTGCCGGCGAGAGGTCGCGCATTGACGCTTCGCGCTCGTTCGGGACAACCTTGACCCAGTCATTGCCCGAAGCGAGGATGCTGTTCACTTCGTCGAGCGGCACGTCCTTGTTCAGCTTGATGGTCAACGCCTGCGAGTGGCAACGCATCGCGCCGATCCGCACGCACAGGCCGTCTACCGGAATCGAACCCGGCGTGCCCATGGCCGGCTTGCCGAGGATCTTGTTGGTTTCGGCGCCGCCCTTCCACTCTTCCTTCGACATGCCGTTGCCGAGGTCTTTGTCGATCCACGGAATCAGCGAGCCGGCGAGCGGCACGCCGAAGTTGTCGGTCGGCATGCGGTCGCTATTCATGGCGGACAACACGCGGCGGTCGATATCGAGAATCGCCGACGACGGATCAGCCAGATCTTCTTTGGCTGCACCGTATAGCGTGCCCATTTGTTGCAGCAGTTCGCGCATGTTTTGCGCGCCCGCGCCCGATGCAGCCTGATACGTCATGGCCGTCATCCAGTCGACGAGGTTTTCGCGGAACAGGCCACCGAGCGCCATCAGCATCAGGCTGACCGTGCAATTACCGCCGATGAAATTCTTCTGCCCCTTCACAAGGGCATTCTTGATCACGTCGAGGTTGACCGGATCGAGAATGATGACCGCGTCGTCCTTCATGCGCAGCGACGACGCCGCGTCGATCCAGTAGCCGTTCCAGCCGGCCGCGCGCAGCTTCGGGAACACCTCGTTCGTGTAGTCGCCGCCCTGGCAGGAGATGATTGCTTCGCACTTCTTCAGGTCTTCGATGCTTGTTGCATCTTTGAGCTTGGTCTCGTTTTTGGCGAACGACGGCGCGTTGCCGCCCGCGTTGCTGGTGCTGAAAAACACCGGTTCGATCAAGTCGAAATCGCCTTCCTGTTGCATGCGTTGCATCAGGACGCTGCCGACCATGCCGCGCCAACCTACGAGACCTACGTTCATGACTTCATACCCTTCGAGTGGAAACTTCCCCGCATCTTTGCCCGCAGTGACCGCGCGGGGAAGATGAGCGGGCACGACGGACGATCAGCGCTTCGTGATCGTTTTCGGGGTAATCGTTTTAATGGATGTTGCGGTGGTAATGGCGAGCTTAACCACACGGGCCGTTTTGCCGTGCAGTTTCGAAATCGAGGAGATTTGAGCCGTTTGTGCCATCGCTACAATATACACGAAAACCGGAATCCGGCGACGTCAATGTCCGTCGCTGCCGTCCGTATTACGCACGAATCGGCCTTTTTGAAGGCCGATTCGCGTTTTTGAGGTTGATTAATGACCTGACTGATGAACTGACCGATCTTCCGTCAAGCCAGCCGCGCAGCCGTAAGTTTGTCGACGCGCGAGCGGTAGTTACAGCGCCGCGACCACGGCGTCGCCCATTGCGACAGTGCCGACCTGCTTGCAACCGGGCGTGAGAATGTCGCCGGTTCGGTAGCCTTGTTCAAGCACCTTCTTCACCGCATTTTCGATGCGATCCGCCTGCTCGGCCTTGTTCAGCGAATAACGCAGCATCATGGCCGCCGACAGAATGGTGGCCAGCGGATTCGCGACGCCCTTGCCCGCGATGTCCGGCGCGGAACCGTGCGACGGCTCGTACAAGCCCTTGTTGTTCTTGTCGAGCGAGGCCGACGGCAGCATGCCGATCGAGCCCGTCAGCATTGCCGCTTCGTCCGAAAGAATGTCGCCGAACATGTTGCCGGTCACGATCACGTCGAACGACTTCGGCGCCTTGACGAGTTGCATCGCGGCATTGTCGACGTACATGTGCGATAACTCGACGTCCGCGTATTCCTTCGACACGTCGATCATGACGTCTTTCCAGAATTGCGACGTTTCGAGCACATTGGCTTTGTCCACCGAGGTCAGCTTCTTGCCGCGCTTTTGCGCGGCCTGAAACGCGACGTGGGCGATGCGGCGCACTTCGGGCTCCGAGTAGCGCATCGTGTCGAAGCCTTCCTTCGAGCCGGCGAACAGGCCGTCCGGCGCTTCGCGCACGCCGCGCGGCGCGCCGAAGTAGATGTCGCCGTTCAGCTCGCGCACGATCAGAATATCCAGACCCGAAACGATTTCTTCTTTCAGCGACGACGCACCGGTCAATTGCGGATAGCAGATTGCCGGCCGGAAGTTCGCGAACAATTGCAGATGCTTGCGCAGACCGAGAATCGCCTGCTCCGGGCGCAGCGCGCGTTCGAGCTTGTCGTACTTCCAGTCGCCGACGGCGCCGAACAGAATGGCGTCGGCTTCCTTAGCGAGCGCGAGCGTGGAATCGGGCAGCGGATGACCTTTCGCCTCGTAGCCCGCGCCGCCAACCGGCGCTTCTTCCAGTTCAAACTTTTCGCCAAGCACGTTCAGAACCTTCACGGCCTCTTTGACGATTTCGGGACCGATGCCGTCGCCCGGCAGCACTGCGATCTTCATGCGAATTCCTTAATGATTGTCTTCCAGGCTTCGAGCCTGAGCTAACAGACGCGCCTCAAACACTCAAGCGCTCAAGCACGCAAGTCTTAACCGACGATGCGATGCGCGAGCCACGGCTGCTTCGCAATACGCTCGGCTTCGTACTGACGAATCTTGTCGGCGTGACGCAGCGTGAGGCCAATATCGTCGAAACCGTTCAGCAGGCAGTACTTGCGGAACGCCGCGACTTCGAACGGATACTCAGTGCCGCCGTCCGAAGTGCGCACGACTTGCGCTTCGAGGTCGATGGTCAACTGAAAACCATTGAACGCATACGTTTCGTTGAACAGGTGATCGACCTGCTGTTCGCTCAGCACGATCGGCAGCAAGCCGTTCTTGAAGCAGTTGTTATAGAAAATGTCGGCGAAACTCGGCGCGATGATCGCGCGAAAGCCGTATTGCTGAAGCGCCCAAGGCGCGTGCTCACGCGAGCTGCCGCAGCCGAAATTCTTGCGCGCGAGCAGCACCGAAGCGCCCTGATAACGCGGCTGGTTCAGGACGAAGTCCGGATTCAGCGGACGCTTCGAATTGTCCTGACCCGGCTCGCCGTGGTCGAGATAACGCCATTCGTCGAACGCGTTCGGACCGAAACCCGTGCGCTTGATCGACTTCAGGAATTGCTTCGGAATAATCGCGTCCGTGTCGACGTTCTCGCGATCGAGCGGGGCCACGACGCCTGTGTGTACGGTGAATTTATCCATGACGCTTGCGCCTGTTTCAGGACCGGGCGATGCGCGTGGCGGCATGAAAGCCGCTCGCCGCGTCGCCGGCAAAAATCAAAAACCGGTTATTTTTCAGCGTGATTGCTGATCGAATTGCCGAGGTGCGACATGTCCTGCCCAAATCCGTGCACCGTGTTGCAGCCGGTCAGACCGAGCAGTAGCCCAGCCAGAGTACCGAGCGCGAAGCGGCGCAAAAGAGCGGTGCGATTCATGTTCTTCATCATGCGATTTATCCCAGCTTGCGAATATCGACAAAATGCCCTTCGATGGCCGCGGCTGCGGCCATGGCGGGGCTCACGAGATGGGTACGGCCACCGGCGCCCTGACGACCTTCGAAATTACGATTCGACGTGGACGCGCAACGCTCGCCCGGATCCAGCCGGTCGGCGTTCATCGCGAGACACATCGAGCAACCCGGCTCGCGCCATTCGAAACCGGCGTCTGTAAAGACCTTGTCGAGGCCTTCACGTTCCGCCTGCGCCTTGACCAGACCCGAACCCGGCACAACCATGGCGAGACGGATGTTCGGCGCGACGCGGCGACCCAGCTTCTTCACGACGTAAGCCGCGGCGCGAATGTCTTCAATGCGCGCGTTGGTACACGACCCGATGAAGATTTTATCCGGCTTGATCGACTCGATCGGCGCATTCGGTTCGAGCGCCATGTATTTGAGCGCGCGTTCCATTGCATCGCGCTTGACCGGGTCTTTCTCGCGCTCGGGATCCGGCACGCGGCCGTCCACGGCGGTGACCATTTCCGGCGACGTGCCCCAGGTGACCTGCGGCACGATGTCCGCCGCGTTGAGCTCGACAACGCGGTCGAACTGCGCGCCTTCGTCCGACTTGAACTGCTTCCAGTACTCGACCGCGTGATCCCACTCCGCGCCTTGTGGCGAGAACGGGCGGCCCTTCAGATATTCGATGGTCGTGTCGTCGACCGCGACCATGCCGGCACGCGCGCCCGCTTCGATCGCCATGTTGCAGACTGTCATGCGGCCTTCCATGGACAGCGAGCGAATCGTCGAGCCGCCGAATTCGATTGCGTAGCCAGTGCCGCCCGCCGTGCCGATCTTGCCGATGATCGCGAGCACGATGTCTTTCGCCGTGCAGCCGCGCGGCAACGGCCCTTCTACTTTCACCAGCATGTTCTTGCTCTTCTTCTGCAAGAGCGTTTGCGTGGCGAGCACATGCTCGACTTCTGACGTGCCGATGCCGTGCGCCAGCGCACCGAACGCGCCGTGCGTGGACGTGTGCGAGTCGCCGCAGACGATCGTCATGCCCGGCAGCGTAGCGCCCTGTTCCGGCCCGATGATGTGCACGATGCCCTGACGCAGGTCGTTCATCTTGAACTGCGTGATGCCGTAGGCGTCGCAGTTCGAATCGAGCGTATCGACTTGCAGTTTCGACACCGGATCGGCGATGCCGTGGCTGCGGTCCGTGGTGGGCACGTTATGGTCCGAGACGGCCAGATTCGCGCTGATGCGCCACACCGGACGCTGAGCCAGCTTCAGACCTTCGAACGCCTGGGGGCTGGTCACTTCGTGCAGCAGGTGACGGTCGATATAGAGAATCGTCGTGCCGTCTTCTTCCGTGTGGATCACGTGTGTGTTCCACAATTTGTCGTAGAGAGTCTGTGCCATGGTATGCGGGGTAGTAATGACTGCGGGCTGACTGTGTCGGTCGATTATGCCACGCAAAGTCTCGCCCCGGGGCGCCTCGCGATGGGAAAAAGCGATAAAAAACAGTGAGTTGGGTGGTAGTGTCGATACCTGTATCGACGTTACCCTGATGAGCGGGGAGATCGTGGCGGTGATTGCAGAAGAAATCTGTTCCCGAACAGTGGTCCCGCTTGATCGACGGATTGATTGCGAACGCAATGCACGATGAATGAGTGACTCGCTCAGCGGCGAGGCGCGACAGCTTTCAGTGTTCGAAACGCCGGCAAGTACGATTAGAATGCGACGAGCCCCGGTTTGCGCACGAGCGACGCCTTTGATCCGACGCGAATAGAAGGACAAAAAATGGAACGACAGTCCGACTCTCGTCCTCCCCGCCCGACAGATGCCGGCTCCCGACAGTCTGCACCGACCCACCTCGCCGACATGCTCGACAGCTTGAGCGACGGACTCATGTCGATCGACAGGTCGTGGCGCTTCACCTATCTCAACCATACAGCTGAACGATTCTTGCAGCAGGAACGGCAAAATCTGCTCGGCCGCGACATATGGCAGTGTTACCCGGACCTGGTAGGCTCCGGCTACTATCGCGTCTATCAGGAGACGGCGGCAACGGGTCTTCCCGGCCGGCACACTGACTATTACGCACCGCTCGGCACGTGGTTCGAGGTTCGTTCATTTGCGCACGACGACGGCATTACCGTGCTCTTTCGCGACGTCACACGTGAACGCGAGCACGCGGCGCAACTGGAATTCGAAGCGAGCCACGACTATCTGACCGGGTTGGCGAACCGGCGCGAGTGCATGGAAGTTCTGTCACGCGCGGTCGCTGACGCTGCTTCGCCTCGCTCTACGCACGATGCTTCAGATGCGGTCCTGTTTATCGACCTGGACCATTTCAAGGAAGTCAACGACGCCTTTGGTCATGCTGTCGGCGATGAACTGCTGCGCGGCTTCGCGAAGAGGCTGATGGCCATTCCCGATCCAGCATTTTTCGCCGCACGCGTAGGGGGCGACGAGTTCGTTCTGTTGTTACGCAACACCACGGAAAGCGCGGCAGAAGCGTTCGCGCATGCGGTGCTTCGCGAACTTGCAGCGCCATTCGAAGTATCTGGAAGATCCATCTCGCTGTCGGCTAGCATTGGCATCGCGCTGCTAAGAGAAGCGCCAGGTTCGGCCGAGACGTTGCTCAATCATTCCGACGCGGCCATGTACGCAGCGAAGTCATCTGGCCGTTTCCAGGTGCGCTCGTACGATGGAGCCCTCGACCGGGGCGTGCGTGAGCGCCTTGCTTTGCGCATGGATCTTCGTGAAGCGTTTGAGGCGAACCAGTTCGAGCTTCATTTCCAGCCTCAGATATCACTCACGAACAATTCCGCAATCGGTGTCGAGGCACTTCTTCGCTGGCGTCATCCTGACCGAGGGTTGCTGACTCCGCACGCATTCCTCGCAGTCTTACTCGAGTCCCCTTATGAAGGGGCGCTCGTCGAATGGCTGCTCAATGCAGTTTGCCGGCATATTGCTGAATGGCGACGGCAGGGCATATACGTACCACGGGTCAGCCTCAATCTGTCGGCTCGGCAACTTCTGAGCGTGGGTCTTACAGACAAGATTCTCCATATCGCGACGAAATACGACGTTTCCCCCGCAATGCTCGACATTGAGGTCACGGAGGATTCGCTGGTAAGCGATATCGAAAAGGCAACGTCCATTCTGTCCGCGCTGAAGCAAGCGGGCATATCCACATCGCTGGACGACTTTGGCTCTGGGTACTCCAGCCTCGGCTATCTGGTCCGACTGCCTATCGACACGCTGAAGATCGACAAGTCGTTTGTTCGAGCACTGGCCGAGTCACAGAAGGCGTCGACGGTCATTCGAGGCATTGTCGGTCTCGCACGTTCGCTGGGCATGAAAACTATCGCGGAAGGCGTCGAGTGCCAACACCAGGCCGAAGAGTTGAAGGACGCCGGGTGCGATGCCATTCAAGGTTATCTGGTGAGCCGCCCGCTTGACTCGAAGGCCGTGGCGGAGTTCATGTTGCGAGTGTCGTAGCGCGATTGAAAGTAATGTTGGCGACTTCAGCTTGGAAACTGCGTGATGCCGATAACGCGGCTGATAATGCGGCCCGCCTGTTGTTTGTTCCAGGTTGTACCGTGCACACGAATGCTCTCCGATCGACCCGGCGGGAAAGCATGTCGACAGCGAACGCAGTACACTCTCCATGACGGACTTGCAATGCTTGCAACAGCACAAGGCCTGAGCGCTGAGGCGCAGTCAACGCGCCGCTGCGCTTGAGCAAATAATCCCGACTCCCACTTCCGCTGCACGCGTCAGTGATCGATGGACACATTACAAAACATGCGTGTTTTCGTGCGCGTAGTGGAGGCCGGCAGTTTTACCGCCGCCGCTCAGTCTTTTAATTCGACGACCGGCGCCATGTCACGCGCAGTCTCCGAACTGGAGGCTCATCTGCGCACGCGCTTGCTCAATCGCTCCACACGCCGTCTCGCGCTCACTACCGCAGGCGAGCGTTATCTCAAGCGATGTCAACAGATTCTTGCGGATATCGACACAGCGGAAGAAGAAGCGAGTTGTGCCCACGAACGCCCGAGCGGCGCGCTCCGTATGCATAGCTTTGCGAGTATCGGACAACACTATGTGCTGCCCGCCATCGCACACTATCGCGCGCTTTATCCCGACGTGACCGTTGAGCTGACTCTGTCGCAGCGCATGCCGGATCTTTTCGAAGGCAGCGCGGATGTCGCAGTGATTGGCGCTTCTGCGCTACCCGATTCCGACCTCGTTTCGTTCCCGCTTGGAACGACGTTCAGCATACTGTGCGCATCGCCCTCGTATGTAAAAACGCACGGTGCGCCGCAGCGGCCGGCGGATCTTGCTGACCATGAGTGCCTGATTCTGCAGACGCCCGCATTCGCGCCGCACGAGTGGATACTCGACGGGCCAAACGGCAGTGAAGCGATGCAGATCGACGGCCCGGTGCAGGTGAATATCGCGGAGTCGCTAGTCGTTGCGATCCGGGAGGGAATGGGCATTGGTATGGTGCCGCTTTACGCGGCAATCGCCGGATTGAGGGATGGCACGTTAGTACGCGTATTGCCGGACTACACGCTGCAGAAAATGCATGTTTATGCGCTGTACCCGTCGCGGAAGTTTATCGACGCAAAGACGAGGACATGGGTGGAGTTCTTGCGCGCGCATTTGCCGAAGGTGATCGCCCGCGACGAGGCGTTGCTGGCTGAGATTGGCCGGACCGATAGCGGCACCGATGCGAAGCCGCGCGGATAGCGCGGCCAAACATGGCTCTGTGACAATCTTGCAGTATCGAAGTAACTCACAAGCGGCGTGTGGAAGCGTCTGCCTTTGCACACGCGCAATGAGTTCCCGCGAACGAGAGGTTTACCCAAATCCAAGAACAATCTTCTGCACGGAGCACCCTTAATTTTAAGCGCCTGCTTATATAGACTGTGATCACTGGTTTACGAACAGGGCTGTTCGTAGCAGGACAAACAAGTCTGGAGGTAGGTAATCATGAAGTCTCTTATTCACGCCGTTGTCGTTGCCGCTGCCCTTGCCGCTCCGGTAGTGTCGTTCGCGCAATCGAATGGGTCAGTCACCCGTGCACAGGTACGCGCCGAACTGACCCAGTTGCAAAACGCGGGCTATCACGTTGGTGACGGCGACAACGCACACTATCCCGAAGCCATTCAGGCTGCTGAAGCCAAGGTTGCTGCGCAGAACGGCGCGACAAGCGGTTACGGCGGTGAGGTGAAAGGTTCGTCGGAATCAGGTCACCCGTCAGTGACAAATGCGGACTGGAACGCGATGTACAACCACCCGTAATGCATTAGTTTTGGATGTGCGCGGCAGGATGAAGTATCTGGTCATCCGCGCCGTCGGGTTCCGTCGTAGATCGATATGCGGTCGGTCTCGTGTTGCCGGAACTCGGTCAATTGTCGCCCTGCTCGCCTTCGCCGGCCCCTGCCCTTTGCCGTCGCTGCGCGAGCGCAACGCGATCGCGTTCTGCTTGCGCGGCGGCCGTTGCGTCGATCGGGTCATCACGCTGCCGCATCAGCCAGTAGACGCTCCCCAGCGCCACCAACGCAAACGCAAGCGCCGCGATCTGGGCCGGCGCACCGGCGGGATCGAGAATAATAAATTTGCGGGCGATCGCCAGCAGCGCAACCAGAAGTACTGTTTTGACCTGCACGATGTGATCGCGCCGCGCCATCACGCGCGTAATCGAATGTTTGAATTCCATAGCGATCAACAGCGTCATGATCATGCCGAAAACGGTCTGATACACCTCGTGATCCAGCGGGTTCAGCGCGTTCGAAACCAGCAACAAGATCACCGCGCGAATCAACTGCCAGAGCGACACGAGGATGATGATAGAAATCACCACGCTCAGGACATGCGTGACAATCTGCTCGAATCTTTCATAAAAGGTGAGCAGATCCCACTGTACGCGTAACGTATCGAGATCCTTACGCAGCCAGCTTTTCTTTCTTTCCATGATTTGGCTCCGCAGCGGCCGGATTGTCCAAGCATACCCGGATTAACGACTAGACTTGAAGCATCGTAGACGCATGCGCGGCAACAAGAGCGTATGCGTCATTCAATCGGAAGACGCGGAAGTCGAGCGCGATCTGATGTAAAGGAACGATCGGCGGAAAGCGAACAAAATCCGGGAGTATCGCGAAAGACGCCCACTCACCGTGTGCTTACGATGCACCAATATGGCGGCCCGCGGTTATCCCAACGGGACCGCCTGCTCGTGAACGTCCTCAAAGGCGGATGGCATTTCATGGTCAGAATCTATGGACCCATGCGCAGCGCAAACGGCTACGCAATACGCGACTTCCTGCGTCGGAGCGACATTCCGTTCGAATGGATCGAACTGCGCAGCGATAAAGAAGCGGAGGAACTGGCGCACGTTCAGCATCTTTCCGATTCGCGGTTGCCGGTTTGCGTCTTCCACGACGGCACGCGGCTCGAATGTCCGACCATCCGGCAAATCACGGAAAAGCTCGGCTGGTTCGCAAGTCCATCTCGTGAGGCCTACGATCTCGCGATTTACGGCGCGGGACCAGCGGGATTGAGCGCGGCAGTGTACGGTGCATCGGAGGGGCTGCAAACGGTACTAGTGGAGCGTTGGGCACTGGGCGGCCAGGCAGGCAGCAGCTCGAAAATCGAAAACTACCTGGGCTTCCCACAGGGCTTGAGCGGCGCGGAACTCGCAGAGCGGGCGCGCGTTCAGGCCGTTAAGTTCGGCGCCGAAATCCTGCTGGCGCGCGCCGGCGTGCACGCGGAGTTTCCGCCAGGCCGTGGCATCGTATCTCTGGAAGACGGCACACGTATCACGGCGCGCACGTCTATCTGCGCGACCGGGGTGGCATATCGCACGCTGGCCCTGGCGGGTGAAGAGCGCTTTCTCGGCGCGGGGCTCTACTATGGCGCCGGTGCGAGTGAAGCCGAGCTGATCGATGGCGAAGACGTATATGTGGTGGGCGGCGGCAATTCGGCAGGACAGGCCGCCATGCATTTTTCGCAGTCGGCCAACCGCGTCTACATGGTCGTGCGTGCCACATCGCTCAAGAACACGTTGTCGCATTACCTGGTGGATCGCATCACGTCCGCGCCGAACATCGAAGTACGCACGTGCACCGAAGTTACCGCGCTCGCAGGCGGTGACGTGCTGGAGGAGGTCACGCTGACCGATATCCGCACCGGCCGGCAAAGCACGGTAAAGACGAACTGGCTATTCGTGTGCATTGGCGGGGTGCCACAGACCGAGTGGGCGCAGGAGGTCGGCATTGTCCGCGATGAAGGCGGCTACCTCGTGACCGGTCCCGACCTGCAGGAATACCGGGCGCACTTCAACTGGCCGTTAGAACGCGCGCCGCTGCATCTGGAAACATCTATGCCCGGCGTATTCGCAGCAGGCGACGTGCGTCACGCGTCGATCAAGCGCGTGGCGTCAGCAGTGGGCGAAGGCGCAATGGCTGTGGCGCTGGTGCATCGCTATCTAACTAGTGCTTGAGCGGACGCGCAACCTTGATCCACGCGCCTCTGCGCGTACCTTGTCCGAGGAGTACGAACATGACCCCTGGTTGCACGCACCAAGGCGCGGCCCGCATTTTCCACACGCCCATCGACTATTGCGAGGACTGTGTGAAGCTCGGCCAGCCGTGGGTACATTTGAGGCTTTGTCTTTCGTGCGGACACGTCGGCTGTTGCGATTCGTCGCCCAACCGGCATGCAAGCAAACATTTTCTCGCGACCGGCCATCCGCTGGTCCGTTCAATCGAACCCGGCGAAACGTGGATCTGGTGTTATCGCGACGAGATCGTCGTAGGTGAACTTGAGTCGTAACGGCAAAACCGGCCGCATGTGCGGCCGGTTTTGCGTTCTTCGGCATGCCCGCTTCACGCATGCGCCGGTGCCTGTTTCGGCGCCTCGCTCGGCGCTTCTGCAGGCGTTGCTCCTTTTTGCACACGCACCGAATGCGTACCCGAGTCGTAGGTCATTGTGACCTTGTCGCCGTCGCGCACGTCGCCTCGCAGCAGCGCATCGGCGAGTTGCGATTCCACTTCGAGCCGAATCTTACGTTTGAGCATCCGCGCGCCGAACTCGGGGTCATAGCCGATCTGCGCAAGGTGATCGCGCAAGCCATCGTCGAACGACAGATCGATGCCTTGGGCCAGCGCCGTACGCCGTACGCGCGCAAGTTGCAGATCGACGATGCTGCGAATCTGCTCCTTGCCGAGCGCATGAAACACAACCACCTCGTCGACGCGATTGAGAAACTCCGGCTTGAAATGATGCCGCAGGATTTCCATCAACCGGTCGCGCAGTGCAGGATAGTCGAGCTGCTTCGAGTCGGCCTTCATGTTGTCCTGGATCACCTGTGAGCCGACGTTGCTGGTCGCGATGATGATCGTGTTGGTGAAATCGACCAGACGTCCCTTGCCGTCGGTGAGGCGCCCTTCGTCGAACAGTTGCAGCAGGAGGTTGTGCACCTCCGAGTGCGCCTTTTCGATTTCGTCGAGCAGCACTACGCAATATGGCCTGCGCCGCACGCGTTCGGTGAGTTGGCCGCCTTCCTCGTAGCCGACATATCCGGGCGGCGCACCAACTAGCCGTGCCACCGTGTGACGCTCCGAATACTCGCTCATGTCGATGCGCACCAGCGCGTTCTCGTCGCCGAACACCGAGGCGGCAAGCGCCTTCGCGAGTTCGGTTTTGCCGACGCCCGTTGGGCCCAGGAAGAGGAAGCTGGCAGTCGGCTTGCCGGCTTCTGTCAGACCGGCGCGCGAAAGCCGCACTGCTTTGGCGACCGCGGAGACGGCTTCATCCTGGCCGACCACGCGCTCCTTCAGGCGGTCTTCCAGTCGCAACAGCTTTTCACGGTCCTGAGCAGTGAGTTCAGCCAACGGTACACCCGTGAGCGACGATACGATCTGCGCAATATCCTCCGCCGTGACTTCCTGCGAACTGGTGCCGCGCTCTTTCTTCCACGTTTCAGTGGCTTCATGCAGGCGTTTCTGTTCGGCGACGAGCCTCTCTTCCAGTTCCTTGGCTTTATCGAATTTCTTTGCAGCGCTGGCCGCGTCCTGTTCCTGTTTCATACGGCGGATGGTCGCCTCGACATCGTGCAATGGCTGCGGACGCGAATTCGACGAAATGCGCACGCGTGCAGCGGCCTGATCGAGCAAATCGATTGCCTTATCTGGCAGAAAGCGTGCGGCGATATAGCGGTCCGACAGCTTTGCAGCAGCATCGATCGCCTCTTCGGTGATCTTCACCTTGTGATGCGCTTCGAGCCGGTCGCGCAGTCCACGCAGAATCTCGATCGTTTCCTCGACGCTCGGCTCAGGCACCATGACTGGCTGAAAGCGCCGCTCCAATGCCGAATCCTTCTCAATGTACTTCTGGTATTCATTCAACGTGGTCGCGCCCACGAGGTGCAACTCACCGCGAGCGAGCGCGGGCTTGAAGACATTGCCGATATCCAGACCGCCTTCGCCGCCGCCCTGACCAGCGCCGACAATGGTATGCAGTTCGTCGATGAACACAACCAGACGATCCTGGTTCTCGATGATCTCGTCCAGCACCTGCTTGACGCGTTCCTCGAACTCGCCACGATACTTCGCGCCTGCCACGACGCTATTGATATTCAGCTCGACCACCCGCTTGCCACGCAGCACTTCCGGCACCTGGTCCTGAGCAATGCGTTGCGCAAGACCTTCGACAATAGCGGTCTTGCCCACACCGGGCTCGCCGATCAGCACCGGATTGTTCTTGCGCCGCCGCGCGAGCACTTCAATGGTGGTTTCAATTTCCTTGTCACGGCCGATCACCGGATCCAGCTTGCCTTGACGCGCAAGCGCACTGAGATCGCGCGCGTACTTGTCGAGCGTGGGCGTGGTCGAGCGGCCCTCCATCTTGCCGTCTTCGGCACCCTGGCCGACCACCTTGACTGCTTTTTGCCGCAGCGATGGCGACGACAGCCCGAGCTTGCGCAGCAATTCACCTGCAAAGCCGTCTTCTTCCTCGACGAGCCCTATCAGAATATGTTCAGGCCCGACGTAGCTGTGACCCAGTTCTTGCGACGCCTTCAACGCGTTTTCCAGTGCACTTTTGGCGCGCGGCGACACGCCGATCTGCTCGTTGTCGCTCGGCTCCTTGCGGGTGCCGCGCGGCGCCGTCTGGTCGATGGTCTTCTTGATCTCTTCGGGATCGAGCTTGAATTCCCGCAGGACTTCCTGCACGACATTGTTATCGGCGAGCGCCAGCAACAGGTGTTCCGTATCGACTTCGTTCTTGCCGTATTCGACGGCTGCTTGCGCCGCAGCTTGCAGGCGGTCCAAACCGCTCTGGCTCAGGTACGTCTGCAGGTCCACCGCTTCACGCGCCCGGCGATGACGGCGTGTCCGGCCGCCCGACTGTCCGCCCGCTGAATCGCCGATTTGTCCGCTACCGGTGCCTGTATCCTGCTCCGCGCCGCCGGATTGTCCCGGCGCGCGTCTAATGCGTGACCGGCTGCCGCGGTCGTCTTCCATCTGCGGCCACATGTCGTCGAACAGACTTTCGAAAAGTCCGCCGTGAAAGAGGGATTCGAGCGGCGACAGGCGGCGCTGATTGCGCGCCATGAACTCCATGTAGTGCTGATCGCACAGCATCAGCTGACGGCGTTGGCCGTTTTCGGTGATCGTGATCTGCGAGGTTGCTGGCTTTCCACAAACACTGCACTCGGCCATGATGATCTCCTGTCCGTCCGAGAGCGCATCGCTTTGCGGGCGGGTAATGGGTGGGTGGAAAATCTCTGTTCCGCTGCTTATTCCGATGCCGCCCCTGTTTGCGCGCCGGACTTCATCGAGACCGCGGAAGCTGACCGGTTGTTCACGACAGGCATGACAGCGGAGTGCGGATCTTCACTTGATCTCAATGCGCCGCTTCGGTGCCGGTTCTCCGGCCGCTTTGGGAACGCGCAGCGTCAGCACGCGGTTTTCGAATCTGGCCTCTACCGATCGAGATCGACGCCCGCGGGAAGTGGGACCGCGCGCTGAAAGTGTCCAAACGACCGCTCGACGCGATAGCATCCTTGTTCTTCGCTCGTCGATTCCAGGCGCTTTTCGCCACTGATGATCAGCATGTCTTCAACCACTTCGAGCTCGACGTCGTCACGGGTCATGCTTGGCAATTCGGCGACGATACGCAGTGCGTCACCTTCGTCGGTAACATCGATCCGCGGTTGAAACTCGCTGGCGCTGAAGTCGCCGAACCAGCTTCCGAGCGGTCCACGGCCGCCGAACGGATCGCGTATCAATTCGGCCAACAGATGAATTGGATCGGGCAGCGGCCAGGCGGCAGCTGAAAGTGCTACCGGCGCAGCAGCGGCTGCCGCCGGTGCACCGTTACCCGTTTGCGTGCCGCCAGTCTGTTGCGCATTTGACCTCGCGCTTTGCTGACTGGTGTTCGGCGCGCCGGCGCCCCCCGATGCGCTCTGTTGTGCGGGGTGCGAGCGCAAAAACCGGAACGGGTTCCATTTGTCGAGATCGAGAAGCATGTGATTCTCCCTTCGTGAGGTACGCCAGTGCCAGACCTGAGGCTGGACCACTGGAGGAGACGGACGGTCCACTCGATCTCCGGATGCGAGGTTTGCCGCGGGCGAGACCTTTTGACCCACGACGAGTCCCTCAAGCGGTGCGCTTACGGATGTAAAGGCGCGTGTGGCTCGCCGGTCAGGCCGTCATGGTGCCAGGCACGCGCAGTGATGCCGAGTACGAAAAGCAGCGCGCCCGTGAACAACGCATACACGCCGATCAGCCAGACAAGCGCCAGTGCGCCGGCGCCCGGAAAGGCCAGCACGAAGATGCCGAACAGCACGGCGAGCACTCCGGTGAGCACCAGCATCCACGCATTGCGCAGACGCCTATGCAGCCGGGTTGCCGCGATCAGATCGAGTACGCCGGTGATAATCGCGTTTGCGCCGATAACGGCGATCAGCACGAGCGTGGTAAGTCCCGGCACTAACGCGGCTATCACACCAGCTGCGACGCTGCAGATACCCAGCAGCAAGAGCACCCACCATGTGCCGTGCGTCGAGCGGTAGCGGATGGCCGCAACGATCGTGACAATGCCGCCGGCAATTGCGTAGGCACTGAAGAGAGTGATGAGCAGTAGCAGAGTAAGACCCGGCCAGAACAGCGCCAGCATGCCGAACAGCAGCGCTACCGTGCCGCGCAGAATAAGCATCCACCAGGCGCGCCCGAGTAGTTCATCCATGTGGGACTCCGAGCCGTAACGTCAGTTAATGAACTTCAGTCTAGGCTCCGCGCATCTGCGATTCTTTCGCGTTTCTGCCATGTGTTTCGCAATTCTGCGTTGAGTCAGGACGCATGGCGAACAGCATCCAGACTGGTATCCCGGATGCACCGAAATGACCCGATCCATCGCCGCGTCTTATAGCGGTTCGCCGTGAGGAGTTCTAACATGAACTTTGCAACGCACGGTTCGTGCATTGCGTCATTCATGACATTCTTGTGGCACAGGACCGGTCGGTATCGTTTTGAATCGTCGTGTCAAACGTCGTGCCGGGTTGCCCAGCAATGAAACTGCGCTCCGTCAACGAAGCCGGTTGCTTCTGCCCATATTACGAACCCGCCTTAAGCAGCCTTCAATTCGGCCTAAGCTTAGGTATGCGCCGCGGCAAGAAGGAGACTTTGCTCATCATGAAGCAAGCAATAGGATCGACTCCTGATCACGGGTTACGCTGCCAACCGATGAACGTCGTTTTCACCAATGGCGAGCTGAATCTGGTGCAAGGATTCCGGCTCGTCATACCCACGGGTAACACTGTTGTGCAGGCTGTGGGCTCCGACGACCTCGGAACGAGTCACTCGATTCTCATAAGTGCTCCATTTGTCGCAGTTATTACTGGGGCGGCGCAGTTGGCCACGAACGCTGACAACGATCCCAGCGGATGGCTTATCGCACTTAGACCGAGCGTACTGGGCCAAGTCTCGCAAGAAGCGTTTGACGCCCTCCCGAAATGGTCCGAGTCTTGGGATCCCTTTTTGCGCGAGGCTGCGGATACATTGAGTGCTTTAGCGAATGCGGATCTTTTCGACGCTGCGTGCGCCGACGCTTTTGCCGATGTCATTTCGGTGCACATCGCTGTCCGTTACGGGCACTGTGCTGGTGCGATCGAGCCGGACATGCCTATTACGCGTCAAATGCTGGCTCGCATTCAAGCCTTCGTTCACGACAACATCGCCGAAACCATTCTGGTCGAGCAACTCGCAGTTCTAGTGAACATGAGTGTTTCAAAGTTTGCACGCGTTTTTAAAACGGCGACGGGAAGCCCGCCCCATCTGTACGTGACACTCGAACGAGTGAAATTTGCGAGAGCGATGTTGTGCGAGGAGACCATTCCGCTAGTCGACGTTGGCGCACGCGCGGGATTTCAGACGCAGCAGCATTTCACCGACGTGTTCCATAGATATACCGGTGTGACGCCGCGCGCATTCCGGCTTTCCCACCGGAGCTCCGGTAATTAATTCGTTTAGCGAAGTTGCGAACAGGTAACAACCGCTGTACTTCTGCGATCGCGATTGATGCCCCCGTAGCAGCGGAACTATGCGGGTTCGCCTTGATTTATGACCCGCGAACCTGTCAGTAATCGACGGTGATCCGGTTGTCGACCCGCATCACACCAGGGGCAAGCCATGCTACCCGGTCAGCCTCCTCGCGCTCGGCCCACGAGCGGACCGTGCCGCGCAGGACGACATTATTGCCATCGGCCTCCACAGTGATGTTCTGTGCGTCGACTTCCGCGTTGCGCTTGAACGCGTCCTCGATCTTGCGCTTGAGGTCGTCGGGCTCGACCTTCGGCTTGATCTCAATCTCGTTCGTCAGGCCGGTTACGCCGCTCGCCCGTAGCGCCGTATCTGCCGCGCGGCGGCGCTGATAGTCCCATTCGACTTCGCCCTTCAGCGTCACATCTCCGTCCCTGACAACCACCTTGATGGTGTCCGCCGCATCAGGCAATTCGACCTGCAGTTGGGCAATGATCTCGCGCACGATCTCCGGATCGGGCGGCCTGTTGATCAAAGGCAACCGCACCTCCACATCGTTTGCAACACCCCTCACGCCGCGCACGCGCGTCGCGTCCTCTTCGGCCTTGCGCCTCTGCCGGAAGCTGCGCGCGAAACCGGACAATGTGACCGCACCGTCCTTGACCGCAACCCCGATATCCGATGCATCAATGTCCGGGTCCCACTTCAGTTCGTTCTCTACGTCTCGCTTGAGGTCTTCGTCGGCGCTCATCACGCTCCTCGTCGGTTTGTTGATGGACTAACGCGCGCACGCGGACCACGCCCTACTCCACACGCATCGGTCCGCAGTAGGGCAACGGTATGACGCGCCGGGCCCATTTTCTTCCGTACGCCTGCGCAGTTTTGCGCAATGCCACCTTACGTTCACATTCGAAAGCCGCGCAGCACAGCGCAGAGATCCGACACGTCTTCGCAGGAATGAGGAAGAAGTGCAACCGTCAAGAACCTAGTCTTGAGGTCATCGTCATCGCGTCAATGACCCGTCCACATTCCAGGGTGCGCGCCGGGCGCGACATGCACGGTGGCTGGCACCGCTGCTGTTTTGCGGCGCGGTCGACATCTTGCGCGCGGCGCTGAGCATGAGTTCAACCGTCTTGCCGCGTAACGGTCTGCGCTTATTTCCAGAGAAAAGGAGCAAATCGATGAGCGATTTAGTCGTTGTAAGCTTTAAAGGCGAAGAAACGGCCGACCAGGTGTTGACCAAACTCCAGCAGATGCAAAAGGAGCACCTGATCGACCTTGAGGATGCCTGTGTTCTGGTCCGCAGCGCGAATGGCAAGGTACACCTCAAGCAAGCCGTCGATCTCGTCAAGATCGGCGCGCTCAGTGGCGCGGCGTGGGGTGGCCTGTTTGGTGCGCTGGTTGGGCTCATGTTGCTCAATCCGCTCGCCGGACTGGCTACAGGCATGGCCATCGGCGTTGGTACGGGCGCGCTGTCGGGCGCGCTCTCGGACTATGGAATCGATGATGATTTCATGCGTTCGACGGGCCAGAACATCGAGCCGGGTTCGTCGGCACTCTTCATCCTCGTGCGTCAAGTGAATTTCGACAAGGTCCTGCCTGAGCTGAAGCCTTTCGGCGGAAAGGTATTGAAAACGTCTCTCACCAACGATCAGGAGGAACGCCTGAAAAAGGCACTAGAGAGCCTGAACAGCAGCGGCACGACAGCATAAGCATCACTGCGCTGCATCATGGTCGTGGTCGTGTGTTGTGTCGAAGCTCGCAGTTGGGTCGGATCGACACCCGGACGCGGAGTACGAACTGAAGTGCGATCCGGACATCGCTTCCAACCGCGCGCGAACCCATGCAAGCTGACCATGCCGCCCTTGACCGCAACCCCGCTATCTGATGGCTTGCGGGAAAGCGTCAGCACACCGAAAGCTCGCGCATCCCGCGGCTGCCTTCCTGGAGAGACACGATGAGCATTGCATTAATTGGCGCCACCGGCCGCACCGGCCGGTTTATCGCGGAAAAATTGCACCGTGCGGGCATTCCGTTTCGTGCATTGCTGCGCGACGAGGCGCAGCGGGCCCACTTCGACAGCCTCGGCGGGAGCCCCGTGATCGTCGACCTGACGCAGGACTTTTGCCTGGCGCTTGCGGGAGTTAATACGGTTATCTTTGCCGCTGGCTCCGCTGAAACCGAGGGCGCCGAGCAGGAGCGTCAGATCGACCGGGACGCAATCATCAAGGCGGTCGATTGCGCGAAGCAGTATGGCGCGGACCGCTTCATCGTCGTCAGCACCTTGCTGGCAT
Organism: Paraburkholderia strydomiana; assembly: GCF_031456815.1. Lineage (NCBI taxonomy): Bacteria > Pseudomonadati > Pseudomonadota > Betaproteobacteria > Burkholderiales > Burkholderiaceae > Paraburkholderia > Paraburkholderia strydomiana. The sequence goes on along the minus strand of NZ_JAVDVL010000016.1, from coordinate 32,470 downwards.
ACGCCCCTGAATCCGCTCCAGATGCGCTTCGGCATTACGCCCAGATGAAGCGCGCTTCTGACGATTATCTGATCGGCAGTGGACTCGATTATCTTGTGCTGCGTCCCGCCACACTGACTATGGAGTCCGGTACCGGGAAGATTGAGATCGTGGCCGACGCGCAGTCCGCCCGTGCTCCCGTTGCGCGCGAGGATGTCGCCGATGTCGCGCTCGAAGCGCTCAGGATCGGCCTTGTCAACACGATCGTTGGATTTGCTGGTGGCAGCAAACCGATCGACGACGCGTTGGCCGCGCTTCATTGACGTTGCGCGCCGCTCATGCCAGATCGTCGCGCCATAGGCGGTGACGCAGGCCGCCAGTTGCGTCGAGCACTCACACGCGCGCAACGGCGCGAACGTCCGGGCGAACATTCCGACAATACGAACTAGACTGAAATGTCGGCCGCCTGCCCGCGAGAACAGAGCCGTGCGGCCCGTCGCGATGGAGAACTCCCATGCCCAAGACCGTTTTCTCAGCCGAGCAGATTCGCGATGAAGCGCAAAGTCGCGTGGCAAAAATTAGCGCGAATACGCCCGAAGAACTGCGCGTGCGCATCCCGCTGCCCGAACGGCACCCGCCCGATGCCGCCGGCAGGAACTGGAATATGGTGCCACTCAACGAGAAGGGCACCGACTTCACCCATGAGGTCCGGCGCATCGTCGAAGACATGCGCACCGAGTTCGTTCTGCCGGATTGACGCTGCAACGCCGCAGGATCGCGTGAGTGGTTCCGTGGGACGAGGTCGGGCACACAACGGCTTGTAAGGTCGGGCGATGAGTTCGGAGAGTGAACCGGACGATCTGTGGGGGCGCTCACGCTGCACACCGATGACGGCGGCGTGGAACTCGACCGGAACGCAGCCGGACATGCGTTGGGTCGTTGCAGAGGACCAGATCCGGCCCGATGAAGCGATAGACCGCGTGGCGGCAGGATCGCGACAGATCTGGGCAGAAACCGGAAAGAAGCGTGCGCGGACCGTGGCTAGAGTGGATAGAAGCGGAATCAGGTCAATGTGATCCGACGCGGACGCCTGGAAGCGTCCATGGCAGTACTTTTCGGGCCGAGTCAAAAACGCAAGGAGCGAATTCATGCCGGACACGGAAACCACGTTTGCTGCCGCCGGGCAGCACGACGAACAGATCCCGCTGCGCAAGCTCTTCGAACCCGTCAAGGTGGGACCGTACAACCTGCGACATCGTGCCGTGATGGCGCCGCTGACGCGTTCGCGCTCAAGCCGGCCAGGCAACATACCGTCTCAGCTCAACGCCTGCTATTACGCGCAGCGTGCATCGGCCGCGCTCATCATCAGCGAGGCGACGCAGGTGTCGATGCAAGGACAGGGCTATGCGTGGACACCCGGGATTCACAGTCGCGAGCAGGTCGAAGGCTGGCGGCTCGTGGCGAACGCCGTGCACGAGGCAGGCGGGTTGATGTTCATGCAGCTCTGGCACGTCGGACGCATATCGCACCCTTCGTTGCAGCCTGATGAAATGCTGCCTGTTGCGCCGTCTGCGCTCCAGCCGAAAGCGGAGGCGTTCATCGAGAACGAGCGCGGCGAAGGTGTCCTCGCGCCCTGCGTCACGCCCCGCGCGCTGCAGATTGAAGAGATGCCATACCTCGTGCGCCAATATTTCAGGGGTGCGCGCAACGCAAAGGCTGCCGGTATGGACGGCGTCGAAGTGCACGCAGCGAATGGGTATCTGCTCGACCAGTTCCTGTTGTCGGGCACAAACCGCCGCACGGACGAATATGGCGGGTCGAGCGAGCGCCGGGCCAAGCTGCTGTTTGAGGTGATCGAGACGGTTTGCGAAGTCTGGGGGCCCGAAAGGGTCGGCGTGCGGCTTTCCCCTCTCGGCACCTTCAACGACATGCATGACGACGATCCCGAGGCGACGTTCTCTTACGTCATCGAGAAGCTCAATCGATACCGGCTCGCTTATTTGCACATCGTTAATCCCGCGCTGGCGGCGACCGGTGAGGACGGCACTTTCACGGAGCGTGCGAAACGCATGAGCGAGATGATACGGCGCACCTATCGCGGTGTGCTGATGGTCGCAGGCGGGTTCGACGGCAGCAGTGCGGAAAGATGGCTCGAGGATGGCAACGCGGACCTGATCGCGTTCGGACGCCCGTTCATCGCCAATCCCGATCTGCCCGAACGCCTCCGGTTGCACGCTCCGCTCAATTCGCCGGACCCGTCCACGTTCTACGGAGGCGGAGAGCGCGGATACACCGACTATCCGTCGCTTGCGCAGGAGCGCGGGGAGGCCCCACGGTCCGTCATCGATGGGCGTTGGAGATAGACCGTCGTTGACCGGCGAGCCCGCTGGCGTCACGCGACGATTTGCGATGGCCGCAGCGTCGGCGATCGATCATTGCTGAGAGGCGCACCATGGTTGTGACTACCTGGGTTGTCGTTGCCGACGGCAGCCGTGCACGAATCTTCGAGACACCGGGACTTAAACTGGAATTGCGGGAAATCGAAGACCTCGTCAATGTCGGCCCAAGTGGACCGGCGCTGAGCGAGAAGGATCGCGAAAAGTTCGCGAAGACCGTCGCCGACTATATCGAACAGGGGCGGCTCCATCAGCGGTATCAGCGATTGCGGTTAGCCGCCGAGCCGAAGTTTCTCGGGATGCTGCGCGCGCGCCTGAGCGAGGAGACGCGTCAGATGATTTTCGAAGAGATCAACGAAGATCTCTCGGCCCTCGATGCGCGCGCAGTTGAAGCGCACCTGCGAAGTCACTGACGGCGAACTGCCCGGTCGTATGCCGCATTAAATGCGTCAAGCCGTCAGAGAGTCGGGCCTGCACGCGGGCGTGTTCTCTCTGGTTCGCGGCGGCGGCTAACTCCAATACCGTCGCTTCGATCCAACAGCGATTCGAGCCGTGGGATGAAGCACGGAAGCGCTGCGCCTTGTGGGCTGGGACACCACCAGAATTGTGGCGAAATTGTGGCGAATTACTTCGGAAATACGCAAAGGTCCAATCCAGACCGGAAATGAAGTGCGCCGCCTGGGCGGTTTTATACTCGCCCCGCTGTCTTCTGACGCAATCCCAACACGCTCGAGTTAATTCATGAAAAAGATTCGCATCGCCCTCGCTGTCTCCGTTGCGCTTGCCGCGACGGCCGCCCACGCACAGACCTCGGTCACGCTGTACGGCCTCATCGACGCCGGTATCACGTACACGAATAACGTCGGCGGAAGCAGCCGGGTTGCACTGGCGAGCGGCAACATCAGCGGTAGCCGCTTCGGCCTGCGTGGCACGGAAGATCTCGGTGGCGGCCTGAAGGCTCTCTTCGTGCTCGAAAATGGCTTCAACGTCAATAACGGCACGCTCGGCCAGGGTGGCCGGATGTTTGGTCGCCAGGCGTATGTCGGCCTGAGCAGCAACACTTTTGGCACCGTCACGTTGGGCCGCCAGTATGACTCGATGGTTGATTTCGTCGCACCGCTGTCTGCCACGGCAGGCCCGTTCGGTGACTCGGGGTTCGCGCATCCGTATGACAACGACAACCTGCAACATAGCGTTCGCTTCAACAACGCGGTCAAGTTCACCAGCCTCGACTATGCGGGCTTCAAGGTTGGCGGTATGTATGCGTTCAGTAACACCCAGACCGGCTTTGCTGTCGATCGTGCTTACAGCGCGGGCGCCAGCTACAAATTCGGCGGCTTGAACGTAGCGGCCGCCTACCTGCAGATCAATGGTTCGGGCGCTTCGAATCCGAATACCACGGGTGCCGCTGATCCAACCGAGTTCAAGGGTGGCCTGACGTCGGATGTACAGCGTACGGCTGGTGCAGGCGTGAGCTACGGCTTCGGCCCTGCGACGGTCGGCTTTGCTTACACGCACAGCCAATATCAGAATACGAACGCGTTCGGGCTGAAAAATGGTGGCGCTCATTTCGACAACTACGAACTCAATGGCAAGTACGCAGTTACGCCAGCGCTCATGCTCGGCGTTTCTTATGCCTACACCGATGCGCATTTGAGTGGTGCAACGTCGTTCGGCGCCGATCCGAAGTGGAATCAAGTCAACGCGATTGCGCGCTACTCGCTGTCGACGCGTACGGAGCTTTATGCCGAAGCCATGTACCAGCATGCAACCGGCAACAAAAACGTCGCAGTCATGTACAACGCAGGTGGCGCTTCATCGACGGGCAATCAGGTCATGGGTTCGGTCGGTATACTCACCCGCTTCTAAGGAAGTCTGGCGCACAGGGTTAGCGAGTTAGCCCTGTGTTAGCGCAAGAGCCGTTTGCGCCGGCGAGCCACCCGCCGGCGCAGATTCACCTTGGGCTCGGGCACAGCGCACTTCAACGAAGACTCTTCGGAGTCGTCGGGAATCACTCGATAAAGTCCATCGTCCTCTCAACGCGATTCTGAAGGCGCCTGCGTTTTGTCCGATATTCGTTTGGCATCGGCAAAGTTTGTGGACTACGCTCCCCTTTGCCATGCGACATTAAAGCGCGGCTGACTCACGAAGTCACAAATTCGCGGACTTTCGTGCACCCCTTCTGCACGTGCCTGCCGACACCGGGCAAAACTACTGCTTGGTGAAGCGTTTCGCCAGTTAATTACCTGCCGAACGACGAGCTTCCTCGCATCCTTTGCGCCAAAGCCAATAGCACGGACGGCCCTCTTTCTTCCATCGCTCGTTTCCGCAAACAGCGGCAGCTCTATCGCTGCACCGATTCTCTAATTCCATTCCGTTTGAATTGGGCGTCTCATCCCGCCAGCAATGGGCCCCTGCGCTGAGATGGTTCGCGCCAGATTGGGTAACAAGGAGATTATCGTGAAGATCAAACCATTCAGCATTCTCTCAGCAACCGCCGTGGCGCTTCTCTTACTCAGCGGCGCCGCGCAGGCCGAGGGTCCCGGTGGACACGACAGCCACGAGGGACACGATGGACACGGCGGCCCACGCGGCCTTTGTTCGAACGCAACGCTCAGAGGACCGTATGCATTTACCGGTCACGGCGAAATTATCGGATTGATAGGACCGAATAATAAAGTCGCTCCCTATGCGTCCACGTTGATTCTTGATGACGTCGCCCTCGTGACGTTCGATGGCACGGGCGGCTTCACGCGCACCGACTTCGGCATGATCGGCGGGCTGCCGAAAGGGGGCCTGACGACCTTCAATCCAAACCAGAACGGAACATACTCGGTGAACTCCGATTGCACCGGCACCATGAAAATCATTTATACCGCCGGGGGAGCCGTGCCGGCGGGTGTCGAGACTGACCTGAACATGGTCATCGCTGCGGATGGGACGCTCGTCGAATCCGTTGTTTACAGGGCGGTCACTGTCTCTGGCGCGAGCGGAGACAACTCGGTAACGTGCCCGCAATATTGCGAGCAGGCTGTGCAAGAAAATTTCGAGGGGAAGAAAATCGTTGTCTACGGCTTCCGCTAATCGGGTTCCAGATGGGCTCACGCTCGCTGAGGCGCTTGCCATGAGCGGCGCTGAGCCCAGCCTTCGGCGAAAATTCCTGGTCCTTTAATTCCCGCACCGTCTGCCTGACGATAGCCTGAAGCGAAACCGCCTTTGCGACATTGACGAGCCAGAACTCAGATCGTCCCAAACAATGCCCTCGGCCGATCCTTTAGCGTGCCCGCCAGCAACCGCAACGCGCTCACGAGCTGATCGCGGCTCGATGCACACGCGAGATTGATACGCACGCCATGCTCGATTTCCGAGCGATCCACCGCGAACGCCGACGACGGCATGACCACCACGCCGCGCGCCTTCGCGTTGGCTGCAAAATCATCGGCGCGCCAGGGCGGAAGCAGCTTCAGCCAGACGAACATGCAGGCGGGATCGGTCTGTAGCAACGACTGCGGCAACAACTCCCGCGCGAGCGCCTGACGCGCGCGAATCTCCGCGAGTTGCGCATCCATGATGTGGCGCGCGGTACCGTCCTCGATCCAGATCGACGCGATCAGCATCGACATCGGCGCGGGCATCCACGCGGTAGTGCGTACGGCCTCCGCGCACAGCGCGGAACTGTCGGGCGGACTCGCCAGATAGCCGAGCCGCAGCCCGGGCGCGAGAATCTTCGACGTCGCGGCAATATGGAAGGTCAGCTCCGGACACAGACTCGCGAGTGTCGGCAGACGCTGAGACACCAGTGGTCCATATACGTCGTCTTCGATGATCGCGACACCATGCCTGCGCGCGATGTCCACGAGCGCCATCCGGCGCTCGAGACTCATCGTCGTGACAGTCGGATTCTGCAGATTGGGCACCGTGAAGATCGCCTTGACCGGCATGCGCCGGCATGCGGCGTCGAGCTCATCTGTCAGCAGGCCGTCGGCGTCGCTCGGAATGCCGACGATCTCGAACTGGAACACGGGCGCAAGCGCCTTCAGCCCGTAGTAGGTAAGCCGGTCGGCGAGGATCACGCCGTCCGTGCCGATCAGACTGTTCAGCACGGCATACAGGCCATGCTGCGCGCCGCTCGTGACGACCACGTGCGCAGCATCCGGCGTAAATCCGGGCGCCGCCATCCAGCGTGCGCCAGCCGTGCGCGCCCATTCGGGGCCTTGTGGCGGCTGGTATTCCTGCAATTGCGCATAGCGTGGATCGCGCGGCAACTCGGCGAGCGTGCGCGCCAGACACTCCAGAAATTCGCCCGTGGCCGGCCGGTTCACCGTCAGGTCGATGGCGGCATTGTTCGTCGCGCGCGCCGGTTCAACGCTCGGCATCGCGCCGCCAGTTACTAGCGAGCCGCGTCGCTTGCTGCCGATCACCAGCCCGCGCAACTGCAATTCCTTGTAGGCACGCGACACCGTCGACACGTTGATGCCCAGTTCAGTCGCCAGTTGCCGCTGCGGCGGCAGACGGCTGCCGGGCGGATAGACGCCGCTGCGGATTTCGCTCTCGATCGAGCTGGACACTTCGATGTAGGTCGATCGCTTCGCCTGCTCCGGCGCGCCGTTGGACGCGCAAGCTGCGTCTTTGCCAGAAGCCATAAGATCAACTGTCTCCATACAAACCGGCTTTGTCCGCAATTGTGCGGAGGTGTGGCGATTCTATACCAGACACGCCCGAGCGTATGCCTTCCTGACGGTCCCGACGTGGTCGTGGACAGCGGCGAAGATTGTGCCCGCCTTCATCCAGGGAAAATGCCAGGACCACACAACAATCGTTTTAATTGCACACAAAAATTTATTGTGTGATTCTAGATGCCAGAGTTTGTCTGGTAGCGAGCGTGTCGCGACGCCGCCAGGCATCGTTCGGGAATCAGACAGCAGGAGTGTTCCAGTGCGTGTTACGCAGTCCACGGTCTCCGACGCACCGCCCAAACCCGGCGCGGCTTTACGTCAACGGCACGTCGCGATGATCGCGATGGACGCCAGTAATGTCTGAGATCGCCATCGTCGGCGCGGGATTCATCGGCCTTGCCAGCGCTGCTTCGTTGATGCGCGACGGACATCGGGTCACGCTATTCGATCCGTCCGGCGTCGGGCAAGGCGCATCGTTCGGCAACGCAGGGACGTTCGCGCATTACGCGTGCATTCCGGTGAACAACCCGTCTGTGTTCCGTGACCTGCCGCGCTACGTGTTTTCAGGCGACAGCCCGTTCAGGCTGCGCTATCAATACCTGCCGCACCTCGTGCCGTGGCTCGCGCGCTTCATGATGAGTTCGCTGCCGCGCCGCTATGAGGCGAGCGCGGGCGCGCTCGCTGCGCTGCTCGCGCAAGCGCAGGAAGGCTATGCGCCGTTGCTGGCGAACGCCGAACTCGCGCGCTTCGTGCGGTCACGTGAATGCCTGTATCTCTACTCCAGCGCAGCTTCGTTCAACGCGGCGCGTCCCTCGCTCGATCTACGCAAGAAACTCGGTGTCATCTTCGACGTGCTGGGCGGCAACGACATTCGCGCGCTCGAACCATCGCTCGCGCCGATTTTCGAGCGCGGCGTGCTGTTCAGCGACAGCTGGCATTTCTCGGATCCGCAAGGCTTCCTGCAAGCGCTTTTTGAGCAACTGGCGGCGCAGGGACTGACGCTGCAGCGTTCGACCGTCAGCGCGGTGCAGCCTTCCGGCGATGGCGCGAGCGTGACGGCCGACGGAGTCACGCGGCGCTTTGGCCATGTGGTCATCGCTACGGGCGCGCGCTCAGCGCAGTTCGCCCGGCAATGCGGCGACGTCGTGCCGCTCGACACGGAGCGCGGCTATCACGTGCGTTATCCGGGCGCGCAGCAACTCATTTCGCGGCCTGTCGGCTGGGCCGAACGGGGCTTTTACATGACGCCGATGAGCGACGGCATCCGCGTCGCGGGAACCGTCGAACTGGGCGGCTTCAGCGACACGCGCAACCGCTCGTTGCTCGACCTGTTGACGTTCTCATCACGACGCGCGTTGCCTCTGCTCGAAACGCCGGACTCCAGCTGGCTTGGCTTTCGTCCGACCTTGCCCGACGGTGTGCCGGTGCTCGCGCGCTCGCGTGCAAGCGAGCGTGTGATCTATGCATTCGGTCACCAGCATCTTGGGCTCACGCTGGCCGGCGTGAGCGGGCGAATCGTCGCGGACATGGTTGCGCGTCGTTCGCCTCCGCTCGATCTTGCGCCATATGCGGCGACACGTTTTGGCATTTAGCGAAGGACCAGACTGCGGACAACTCACCGGACACAGCAGCGACAGGTTTCAGTTTCATCTACCCATACGTGGGACGGTTTCGACGCGTCGCGCATCGAACCGCTCGTTCGACATAACGCGCGACGTGACATCTCGCAAGGAGCTCATCATGAATCGCCGCAACTGGCTGTTGAATTTTGCCGTCTGCCTACTCGGCGCGCAGACGCCGTTTGCGTCGGCAGCCGATCCGGAAGTCGTGAAGATCGGCTTTGTCGGACCTTTAACGGGCCCTGTTGCACGGGTTGGGAAAGACCTGCAGTACGGCGCGCAACTGGCGATAGACGAAGAAAACGCACGACATCCCACTGTCGGCGGGAAGCCCGTCAAATTCGTGCTCGACGTGCAGGACGATCAGGCCGATCCGCGCGTTGCGATCCAGGTCGCGCAGAAGCTGGTCGACGATGGCGTGGTCGGCGTAATAGGCCATTACAACTCGGGTTGCAGCATTCCGGCGTCGACGGTCTATCACCAGGCAAATGTCGCGATGATCACGCCGGGTTCGACCAATCCGCAATTGACCAAGCAGGGCTACAAAAACGTGTTTCGCACGATGGGCCACGATGGTATCGGCGGCGTGGTCGCAGGACATTTCGTGGTGGAGCAGATGAAGGCGAAGCGGATCGGCATCATTGACGACCGCACGGCGTTCGGCCAGGGTCTCGCGGACGCCTTCGAGAAAGGCGCCAAAGAAGCAAACGGCAACATCGTAGTTCGCGAATTTACGAACGACAAAGCGGTCGATTTCCGCGCCATCCTGACGACGTTGAAAAGCAGGAACGTCGATCTGATTTTCTTTGGTGGCCTAGATGAACAGGGCGCAATGCTGATCAAGCAGATGCGCTCTCTGGGCATGAACGCGCAACTGTTCGGCGCGGGCGCGTTGAAGAGCAATGCGTTCCTGCAGATCGCCGGCACCGCGGGCGACGGCACGCAGGATCTGGAACCCGGTCCCGCGCTCGACAAGCAGCCGGCCGCGCTTGAGTTCGGCAAGCGTTACAAGGCACGCTTCAATCAGGACGTGGAACTGTACGCGCCGTTTGCGTATGACGCGGCACTCGCGATGCTCAAGGCGATTCACACGGCGAATTCGCTCGACCGCTCGAAGATCGTCGACAGTCTGTCGAAGGTCAACGTCACGGGCGTGACCGGACAGATCGCGTTTGACCCGTACGGCGATCTGATCAAGCCGCCGTACACGCTGTTCCAGGTTCAACAGGGTCAATGGAAGAGCATGAAAACGCTGGGAGGGAGTGGCGCCTGAAATGCGCAATTACACACCTACACGACATACCGGCGGCGTCTAATGTGCTTGCTCTTCGCAACCGCGACGCGCCATAAAGATCCGCACTGGTCTGCTCGCAGTTCACCGTGTCTGCGAACAGCCAGGTGTGGCGGTGAGAAAAGTTACTCGTCCAACGAGGACGCCTGCGCAATGTCCTTATATGGCTTGCCCGACTCAAGTTCTTTCATCGTCTCGACGGGCTTGTTGTAGTACTTGTCCAGAACGGCCTGGGCCGTGGCCGGAGACGGCGGCTCAGAATTGCGGCGCTCAGGCGCCTGCCGCCTGATAGTGGATGGATCGGCTCTGCTCTGCCCGCCGAGCGGCTTGCCCTCAATAGTCTGGTTGTCCCCGAACTTACCAAAGCGGCTCAGCCGTTCGAACTCGGAGGAAGAACCGCCATCACTGCGCTTGACGCGCGCATAGGAGCCGCCGAACTCGCCGGGCTGGCCAGGAAGATCCGTCTGATTCAGAGAATGTATGCCGCCAGGCGGGTGATATTCGACTTCATTCGATCCAAGCGGTCTGGTTGGCTTGGGTGGCTTGGGCGCACTGCCCAATTTCTGCTGGCCGAGGGCCTTCTCAAGTTTCTTTCCTTCCAGTTGCGGATTCTGCTCCTTAAAGGCGCTGACATCCGCTTCATGTTTTGCCAGCTTAGCCTGATGTTCTGCGTTTCGCTGAGCCATCTCATCAGCGGAGAACTTCTTCGTATATGTGCTCTTGACGACAAAGCCGCCACCCTCCTGGAACGCAACGTCCTTATGTGCCTTTCCCGCTTCGAGTTTCGGCTGCAGCTTGGTTTCGACACCCACGTTTCCGCTGCCTTTGAACTTCTGCGCGGCGTCTGCAACGCGGAACAGGCGGCCAGCGGAAGCGCGCGGACTGGTTGGTGAAGGCGGCAAGGCGGCCAGCGCCGGATTCCTGGCGCGCGCCGACGGTGATGCACTCAACGGCTCAGACGAGCCCTTGGACGAATGTTGCGTGACGCTCGACGTGTTGATCGTCAAATTGGGTTTCGTTTTAATACTGGACACAGCTAGCTCCTTGTTCGAGACGAGTCCTCCAGCCAGTTCTGCAGTCTCAGCAGAGCGAGCGCAGACACGTGAGGGCGCGAGTCAAGACTAGCGGACGTTGTCGAGCTACGGCGCGCAGCCGCGAAGCTGCACTACGCAGACGCGAAACAAACGCAACGGAATTCGAAGCGTTCGCATTGGATGTCGGACCCCAACCTGGTCAACCACGCAGGTTGGTCACATTTCCGGAACGCACCGAACCAGACGGCCATACGCAAAATGCGATCTGAACGCATGCTTCAACAGCTTTGCGTCCGTACACCCTTCGCACATCGAACCGACTATTGACCGCAAGGCTTCGATTGAAAAATTAAGGTAGCGTCCGCTTTATTGTCCTTGTCAGATAGCTACCAGCGCACGTCGCTGTGACAGATAAATAACGCACACTAACGCACAAGATCCGATGCCCACTGCGTTCGCCCATACCGTCAAAGAGAGCTTTACGACGCTCACGCCGACGGCCAAGCGCATTGCCAGCTATATGCTGGCGAATCTCGACCGGCTCGGTCTTGAAACGGCCGATCAGATCGCACAGCAGACAGGAACGAGCGGCATTTCCGTTGGACGCTTTCTGCGTAGCGTCGGTTATCGCAATCTCGATGAGCTGAAGCGCGAGTTACGCGGTGCGCAAACGCGTCCCTGGTTCATTACCGATCGCCTCGATGCCTATCGCAGCGAGCGCCATCAAGAAGACACGCAAGGCACGAGTTCGCAAGGCGACTCGCTCGCACGGTCAATGGAGCTGGAGGTAGACGCCGTACGCGATGTCTATCAGCTCGCACGAAGCGAGGGATTTGGGCGAGTCGCAGAGCGCGTTGCGACGGCTGACGCCGTGTATGTCGTCGGCATTCAATCGACTCGCGGCATCTCGAATGCGTTTTTCAGCTACCTCGAATACCTGCGACCACGCGTGTTCTATTCCGACGGAATGTCGGGCTCGTATGTGGATTCACTGAACTCCGAGTTTGCATCGCCCTACCTGATCGTGACGGACACGCGCGCCTATTCACGCATCGCACGCCGCTATTGCGAAGCCGCGACGCAACGCGCCATCGCCTTCGCGCTCGTCACCGATCTCTATTGCCCGTGGGCGCGCGATTTCGAATGCGATCTGTTGCAAGTCAAGACGGACGTCGGCCAGTTCTGGGACTCGCTTGCGCCGCTCACGTGTCTCTTCAATCTTCTGCTGAGTTCAATTGTTGAATGTCTCGGCCCCGCCATCGACGGGCGCGTTGCGCGCAATCGCGAACTGCAGCGCGAACTCGATCAATTCGAATTCTGATAGCCATGACCGACACTCCTCGCCTGATACCTATCACCCCCGACACACATCGGGTGGATATCGACCTCGTTTATGCGACGTCCCGCAACTTCACGGGCAAGCCGATCTACCGCGAAGCGCATTGCCTGCTGCTCGAACCCGCCGAAGCTGCATTGCGCAAAGCCGTCGAACTCGCGGACAGCGCAGGCATGACGTTGCGTATCTTCGACGCCTATCGGCCGCCGCAAGCGCAAAAGGTGCTGTGGGACTTTCTGCCCGACCCGACGTACATCGCCGAACTGGGCCGTGGCTCGAACCATAGCCGTGGTACGGCCATCGACCTCACGCTGATAGACGGCGACGGTCAACCGCTAGACATGGGCACCGGTTTCGATGAGATGGTGAAGGCTTCCGAGCATTTCCATCAAGGGCTGCCGCAGTCTGTGCAGCGCAATCGCCTGCTGTTGCTCGGCATCATGCACGCGGCCGGCTTTGCGCACATCGCAAGCGAATGGTGGCATTACGAATTGCCTGGCTCGCGTGCGCTGCCGGTTATAGACAACAGCGAAAGCGGCCCGTTGAAGTTGATGTGACCTGGTAGGTTCTGGCTGTCCGTTTGCAGGTTCTCTTCCTTTACATGCGGAGCAAGTATGAATCTGGTTTTGCGCAATGCGCTGGCAGCGGTCGCGGTGGCATCCGCGCTGACGTTTTCCACCTCGATGACAGGCAGCGCGCTCGCGGCGACGCCGAAAGACATGCTTGTCATGGCCACGACGCTCGACGAATTTTCGACGCTCGATCCCGGCGAGGTCTACGAACTGGTGCCGGAAGAATATGTCGCGAACACCTATGACCGCCTGGTACGGGTCGACCTGAAAGACCCATCGAAATTCAACGGGGACGCCGCGCAATCCTGGACCGTGAGCCCCGACGGACTCACATTCACCTTCAAGATCCGCTCCGGTCTCAAGTTCCACTCCGGCAACCCTCTAACGGCCGATGACGTCGCATGGTCGATTCAGCGCTGCGTGCTTCTCGACAAAGGCGCTGCCGCCGTGCTGCAGGGCATCGGGCTCACCAAAGAGAACGCGCTCGACAAGGTCAAAAAGATCGACGATTCAACGGTCAGTATCACGACCGATCAGAAGTACGCGCCGACCTTCGTGCTGAACGTTCTGGGCGCGTGGCCCGCTTCCGTGCTCGATAAAAAACTGCTGATGTCCCATCAGAAAGGCAATGACTTCGGCAACGAATGGCTGCGCACGAACGAGGCCGGATCGGGCGCTTACAAGCTGGTCAAATGGACCGCCAACGACAGCATCATCCTGCAGAAATACGACGATTACCGCATGCCGCTCGCCATGAAGCGCATCGTGCTGCGACATGTTCCCGAAGCATCGAGCCAGCGCCTGCTACTCGAAAATGGCGACGCGGACATTGCGCGCAATCTGAGCCCGGACGACCTCGCTGCATTGACAAAGTCGAACAAGGCTCACGTGACGGCCGTACCGCAAGCCACGTTGCTGTATCTCGGCTTAAACGTGAAGAACCCGAATCTCGCGAAGCCCGAAGTGCAGGAAGCAATGAAGTGGCTGATCGATTACAACGGCATTCAGACGAACGTGGTGAAGACGACCTATAAGGTTCATCAAACGTTTTTGCCAGAAGGTTTTCTTGGCGCGCTCAACAGCAACCCCTATCACCAGGACGTCGCAAAGGCAAAGGCGCTGCTCGCCAAAGCGGGCTTGCCGAACGGCTTCAACGTGACGATGGACGTGCGTAGCGCCTATCCGTACAACGAGATCGCGCAGGCGGTGCAAGCCAATCTGGCTCAAGCCGGCATCAAGGTCGACATTATTCCGGGCGATAACAAGCAGACGCTCGCCAAGTATCGCGCGCGCCAGCATGACATTTACATCGGCGAATGGTCTGCCGACTACATCGACCCGCACAGCAATGCGCAGGGCTTCGCGTGGAACCCGGACAACTCCGACAAGTCCTCGTACAAAATGCTCGCATGGCGCAATTCGTGGGACATCGCCGGTCTGACGAAAGAAACCAATGCCGCACTCGCCGAATCGTCCACTGCAAAACGCGCGCAGCTTTATCAGGCGATGCAGAAGGAAATGCTCGCGCAGTCGCCGTTCGTCATCATGTTCCAGCAGGTATCGCAGGTAGCGATGCGGCCAGGCGTGTCGGGGCTCGAAGTTGGGCCGATCAACGACCTGGTGTCGTACCTGCACGTGAAGAAGCAGTAATCGCCGGGCGGCGTCCGAACCATGTCGACAACGTTGACTCCTATCGACCGCATTCGCGCCGCGTCCGCGCGCCGCGCGAGCGTGCGCTGGACGCTGCGCGTTTTGCGCTGGGCGCTGACGCTCGCCATCACCTTCACGGGTCTGCTCGCTGTAACGTTCGTGATCGGCCGCAAGGTGCCAATCGACCCGGTGCTCGCGATACTCGGGGATCGCGCGTCGGCCGCCGCCTATGTGGCCGCGCGCATCCAGCTGGGTCTGGACAAGCCTCTCGCCGAGCAATTTCTGATCTACGTGAATGCGGTCCTGCACGGCAACCTTGGCGTGTCGCTGCTGACAGCCAGTCCGGTACTTGACGACATTCGCCGCGTGTTTCCCGCCACGCTCGAACTGGCCACGCTCGCGACCATCGCCGGCGTGCTGGTCGGCGTGCCGCTCGGCGTAGTGGCCGCGACGCGCCATAACCGCTGGATCGATCACGTCGCGCGCTTCGTGGGCCTCATCGGCAGTTCCGTGCCTGTTTTCTGGCTCGGGCTGATGGGCCTGTTGCTCTTCTATGCGAAGCTGCATTGGGTGTCGGGTCCCGGGAGATTGGACCCGGTGTTCGACGGCATGGTCGAGCCGCGCACAGGCAGCCTGCTAGTCGATTCGCTGATGGCCGGCGAATGGGATGTGTTCTTCAATGCAATCTCGCACGTCGCGTTGCCCGCGGCAATACTCGGCTATTACTCCGTCGCGTACCTGAGCCGGATGACGCGCTCGTTCATGCTCGATCAATTGAACCAGGAGTACATCACGACGGCGCGCGCGAAGGGCGTGCCCGAGCGGCGCGTCGTGTGGGTGCACGCCTTCGGCAATATCGCTGTGCCGCTGCTCACGGTGATCGCGCTGTCGTACAGCTTCCTGCTGGAGGGCTCGGTGTTGACCGAGATCGTATTCGCGTGGCCCGGCATCGGATCGTATCTGACGGGTGCGTTGCTCAATGCCGACATGAACGCCGTGCTTGGCAGCACGCTTGTGATAGGTGCCACTTTCATCGCGCTGAATCTGCTCACCGACGCGCTCTATCGCGTGTTCGATCCACGCGCCCGCTGATGCAACGGAGACTTTCGACGTGCGTCATCCTCTTGAACATTCGACGCAGGACTGGCCGATGAATGCCGCGCGCCTAACGTGGAAGCAATGGCTGCTCACCGATACGCCCGCGTCGCGCAAACAGGCAGCGTTGGGCCTCGCCTATCGACGCTGGCGGCGTTTCGCGGGCAATCCGCTTTCGGTATTCGGTTTTGCGATCCTCATGGTGCTCGTGATCGTCGCGATCATCGGACCGTGGATCGCGCCGCATGATCCTTTGCGTCAGGTGCTGTCGGACCGCCTGCTGCCGCCGGGCTCTCCATCGCACTGGCTCGGCACCGACCAGCTTGGGCGCGACATTCTCTCGCGCATCATTTATGGCTCGCGCCTCACTTTGTCGATAGCCATACTCGTGGTCGTCGTGGTGGTGCCGATTGGCCTCATGATAGGCACGACAGCGGGCTTCTTCGGCGGCTGGGTCGATAACGTGCTGATGCGTGTAACCGACATCGCGCTGGCGTTTCCGAAAATCGTGCTCGCGCTCGCCTTCGCCGCAGCGCTGGGACCCGGTGTGATCAATGCCGTGATCGCAATCTCCATCACGGCGTGGCCCGCATATGCACGTCTCGCTCGCGCCGAAACCTTGAGGCTGGTGCAGGCCGATTTCATTCAGGTTGCACGTCTGCAAGGCGCGTCGAATCTGCGCATCCTGCTGCGCTACGTGGTGCCGCTATGCATGTCGTCCGTGATCGTGCGGGCGACGCTCGACATGGCCGGCATCATTCTCACGGTCGCGGGTCTCGGCTTTCTCGGGCTTGGCGCGCAACCGCCGAGTCCCGAATGGGGCTTCATGGTCGCTTCCGGGCGCAACGTGCTGCTCGATTCATGGTGGGTTGCCACGATACCGGGCTTCGCGATTCTGCTCGTGAGCCTCGCGTTCAACCTGCTCGGTGACGGGTTGCGCGACGTGTTCGATCCGCGTCATGGAGACTGACATGCACACGAGCGAAGCGGCCCATCCGCTGTGTGAAATCGACGACCTGCGCATTGCGTTTCGCGCGCATGACGGCACGCTGAACGAAGCGGTACGCGGTCTCTCGCTCACGTTGAAAAAGGGCGAGCGACTCGGCATTGTCGGCGAGTCGGGTTCGGGAAAATCGCTCACAGGCCGCGCGCTGCTCGGCTTGTTGCCGCCCGCCGCACATTGCACCGCCAAAAGTCTACGCTTTGACGGCCAGGACATGCTGGCGATGCCGGCCCATAAACGCCGTCGCTTTTGCGGCTCGCAAATGGGGATGATCCTGCAAGACCCGAAGTATTCGCTCAATCCGGTCATGACCGTCGAGCAGCAGATGCGCGAAGCATTCGCGCTGCGTGATCCAAAACTTGGCCGTCGGGAAATGCGGGCAAAGGTCGTCGCGGCGCTCGAGTCCGTGCATATTCGCAACCCTGAACGCGTCGCCCGCTCATATCCGCATGAGTTGTCAGGCGGCATGGGGCAACGCGTGATGATCGCGATGATGGTCTCGACAGGTCCACGCCTGCTGATCGCAGATGAACCGACGAGCGCGCTCGACGTGCTGGTCTCCATGCAGGTGCTGGCCGTGCTCGATGAACTCATCGAAAAGCACCAGACGGGCCTCATTTTCATCAGTCACGACTTGCCGCTCGTCATGTCGTTCTGCGATCGCGTGGTGGTGATGTACGCCGGTCGCGTCATTGAAACCTGCGCGGCGCGCGATCTGGTCAATGCCCAACATCCGTACACCCGCGGGCTGCTTGCCGCGAACCCGCCGCTTGTGGATCCGCCTGTCGAGTTGCCCGTGCTCTCGCGCGACTCGGCGTGGCTCAACGACTTAAACGAACAGCAAGGAGCGCCGTTATGATTCGCGTCGATGCACTGACCGTTCGCTTCAAGACGGCCACGGGCCTCGTCGATGCGGTTCGCGGCGCAAGCTTTCATGTCGCGGCAGGCGAGGTATTCGGTCTGGTCGGTGAATCGGGCTCCGGCAAGTCGACTATTCTTCGCGCGCTGAGCGGACTCACACCCGTTGCAGAGGGGTCCCTGCATATCGCCGGTTCGGATCGCGACATGCGCAGGCGCGATGTGCAGATGGTGTTTCAGGACCCCTATGGGTCGCTGCATCCGCGCTTCACCGTGGATCAGACGCTGCGCGAGCCGCTACGTATCAACGGCATTGGCGATCATGAAGCGAGGATCTTGAACGCGCTGCGCGAAGTAGGACTGAATCCGTCTTTTCGCTTTCGCTATCCGCATCAACTGTCGGGAGGGCAACGGCAGCGGGTGGCGATCGCGCGAGCGTTGATCGTCGAACCGCGCATCGTGCTGCTGGATGAACCGACGTCCGCGCTCGACGTCTCGGTGCAAGCCGAAATTCTCAACCTGTTGAAGCGCCTGCATCACGAGCGCAATCTGACGATGATCCTCGTCAGTCACAATCTCGCCGTGGTCGGCTTTCTGTGCTCGCGCGTGGCGATCATGCGCAATGGAGAGATCGTCGAAGAGCTTCCTATAGAAAGCATTCGAGCGCAAAAGGTCGAGAGCGAGTACTCGCGCAGCCTGTTGCTCGCGACAGGCGGTTATCAGCGTAAGGTCGCGGAATCGTTCGGCGTGGACGCGTCGTTATGAAGCAAAAATGCGGGCAGAAATCGCCCACGTTCGCGGCTTACGCAATCCGCTGCATGTAACTAGGCAGATCCGGATCGGGCAGCACGGCGAGCACCTTTAATCGCTGACGTGTACGCGTTTCGCCATGCCGAAGGTGCACGGCGAGCGCCGTTGACGCCGCGACGAACTCCCCGCGCAGCAGCAGTTCGATCACGGTCCGGTGCTCCGTGAGCGTGCTCATCTCCGGATGCAGCCGGAACGCATCGTAGAAAGCGTGATTTACGATCAGCGGCATATGTGCCTGGCTGATCGTCGCGAGCAGCTTGCGGTTCGGCGCACCGCTCAGGAACGTATCGTGCAGCGTGACTTCCAGGTGGTACAGCGTGCTCGCATCGACTGAGTCCGGGTCTTCTATCGCGCGCTCGACGTCGCGCAGTGCTGCTTCGAGCTGGTCACGCGACAGTGACGGCGCGCTCGCCAGCAGTGCCGCCGGCTCAAGCAACGTGCGCAACTCGTAATCCTGCCGCACGGCGCGGGCGGTGAGCGGACCGCACAGCCAATGCGAGTACGCGGACTTCTCGACCAGCCCGCGGTCACGCAGCCGGTTGAGCGCTTCACGCACGGTTCCGCGACTCACGCCGAAGACTTCGGCCGCATTGCTTTCGTCGATACGAAAATGCCCGAACACGATGCCAAGCGAGATGGCGGCTTCTAGCGAATCGTAAATGCGCTCGCTGTTCGAAGGGATATCCAGCGGTTCAGAGGGACGGTCGAAGCCCAGCGTGTCTTCGGAGATCGGCGCGCGCAGCGGCTCGGGTGCGCTGCCGTCCGCATTCGCCACGAGGTAGCCCCGTCCTTCGAAGGTGAGCAGCAGGCCGCCGGCGTGCAGCATCTCGAAGGCCTTTCTTACCGGCACGCGGCTCGTGCCGAAGATACGCGCGACCGGTCCTTCCAGCAGCACGAGTCCCGGCGCGATATTGCCGAGCGCAATGGCCGACTTCAGCCGGTCGTGAATCACGCGGTAGCGCAACCGGTTATCGGCTTCGGGCGATACATCCGCGGAATCGGTCGGATGGACCGGGTCCACAGTCAGCGGCGCCGCCGGCCGATGCGCGGCTGGATGTGAGCGGGAAGATCGGGAAGCGCCTGCGCGTCTTGTCATCGTCAAACGAACTTCGCCGTCAGGACCGCATGAACTCGGTCCAGCGGCGCACCAGGTAATTGTGCTCATCCATCACCGAATCCCATACGGCGACCCGGCTCATACGCGCGACGTAGCTGCCCCCGTCCCGCATCTGACCCGCGGGCACGAGATGTTTGCTGATGGGACCGGGCAGATCGGCCGACGCGCGCGCACCATCGTACCAGTATGCCCATTCGTTGGCTTCCATATGTGCCCGCGAGCGCTCGGGATTCGAAATGTAGAAGCCTTGCCGGGCGACTGTCGCGCCGGCCCAGCCCTCAAGCCACCAGTTCAGATACTCGTAAGCGGCGTCGAGCACGCGGCCATGCGCAAGCCGCGATATGCCGATGCCCCCGAACCACGCCCGATACCCTTCACGCGGCCGCGCGAGCCTGAACTTGAGACCCGCGCGTTCCAGTTCGACGGTGGCGGGCGACCAGATGCTCTGAATCGCCACCTTGTTAGCGATCATCAGTTGCGCGGCTTCGGCGAAGCTCGACCAGAACCCTGCGAAATGCCCACGTCGCTTGAAGTCGATCAGAATCGCGATCAGCCCGTCGATTTCCTCGATACTCAGATTGCCGATGTCGTCGAAGCGCATGAGCCCGCTGGCTTCGACGGCGAGCGCCGCATCGATAGCGCCGATTGCTGCATCCGCCTGTAGTGCAACGCGGCCAGCGAGTTCGGGCGCGAGCAGCCAGGCCCAACTCTCTTCGCCTCCGGTGAGCGAAGCAGGCATCGCATCTTCCAGATAGACGAAGCTGTCCGCATTGTGTGTGAGCGGCAGCATGCTGATGCGCTCGCTCGGCTTGCGGGCAAGCGAGCCGTCCGGCTGAACGTAGAGCCGGTCGGCAGGTGTGCAGCCCGCACCACTGAGCTTGCCCGCCGCATGCCGTGCGGGCGCGCGGCCGATGCGCCCCGTGCGCGGCAGCACGTTGACTTCGTCCCAGCGGCGAATGCGCGCAAGCTCTATGGGTTGCAGCGCATGAGTCGGCCACAGGCAATCGAGACTGTGGAACCACTGGTCGTAGAGTTCATAGCGGTCGGGATGCATCGCGCCGTCCCGCTGCACGGCGCCGCCATCCTGAACGATGAAGCGCAGCCGGATGCCCAGATCCTGCTCGGCTCGTTTGCGGATGTGCTCCTGAAGCGTAACGGTCGTGCCGAGCACGCGCAGTTCGACCCTGGATGGGTGCACGGCAGGGGCGGGCAAGCTCGGACGGTCGGATTTCAATCTATGAGGGCTTCGGCTGTTTGAAGATGCCGGCACAGGCGCCGGTAGGATGCGGCAACCGCGTCTCGCGTGAGACCTTGCGCAATGATGACAAGGCGCGAACGAGGCGCTTCTTGCTTGCCGGCGCCTGGCCATGCATCCAGATGCAGAACAGGATGCACGAGATGATGCACTGCATGCAGCACCACCGGTTGATCCGCGCCGGCAAGCGCGAGAATGCCTTTGACTCGCAAAATGTTATCACCGTGGCGGTTAAGCAGCAGGGTCAGCCACAGCGTGAAGACGGGCCAGTCCAGAGGTTCGTCAAACTCGATGCAAAACGCTTCCAGCGCCGCAAGTCCTTGACGGTGCGCGGGCGTCGCGTTGAGTCCCGCGAGGGGATTGTCTGCCTGGCGGGACTCCCGTGCCACCATGCTCGTGCGCCGAACGAAGTCCCCGAAGTCGTGCTCGTTCGCCGCCGGGTCCAGTACGACCGACGCATCGTCCGCGCACGTGCGGCGTGTGATGCTCGCGGCCGGGTTCAGTTGTGAGAGCGTTTGTTCGAGCACAGCGGACGTGGCATCGCCGGCAAGATCGGCCTTGCTGACGACAATGCGATCTGCAGCCGTCAGCTGCGCAAGCCATTCCGGATGCCGCGCACGTTGCTGATCGGCGTTGACGGCATCGACCACCGTAACGATCGCGCCGATCGAATAATGGCTCGATACCACGCGGTCGCCGAGCAGCGTCGCAACGATCGGCGCGGGCGTCGCGAGACCGGTTGTCTCCAGCACGACGCGAGAGAACGGCGGCACCTCGCCGCGAGCGCGCCGCGAGAACAGCGTGGCGAGCGCTTCCTTCAGTTCGCCACGTATCGCGCAACAGACACAACCGTTATCGAGCAGTACGGTCTGCGCATCTACCTCGCCGATCAGCAGGTGATCGAGCCCGACCTCGCCGAACTCGTTGACGAGCACGGCCGTATCGCGCGCGGCATCGCCCTTGAGAACGTCGGCGAGCAAGCTGGACTTTCCACTGCCGAGAAAGCCCGTAACGATAGTCACCGGAATCACGTCATAGGCGAGGCTCATGGTTGCGCCTCGTCTTCAGCAAACATCGTGAGCGGGTCGAGCGGACGGCCGAGCATGGTCTCGGCGGCTTTCCATATCTGCATGAAATCTTCGACGATGATCTGCGCGCCCGTCGGCGAAGACAGCACGAACGATTGCCCGTGAAAATCCGCGAGCTTGAGCCGAAAGCTTTCGAGCACCCGGTTCGCATGCGCGACCTGCACATACCGCTGCCGCCGCGCGCTCACGCTTTCGCCTGCGGCCACGGTGTTGGACCAGTGACGCCCGCCGCCGAGCAATCCGCACATGCCGCACATTTGCACTCTCCACCGTTTAAGGCATGACGTCGCCGGAATTAGGGCCGAGCGTCTGTCCGACGAAAAGGTTGCCGCCCGGGTCGGAGGCGAGCAGCACGGCGGTCGGTGCGACCTCGTCTGCACGGCCGAAACGTCGCAACGGCAATTCCTTTGACTTCGCTTCCTTCCATGATGCGCTGATTCCATCCACGAGGGGCGTCTCGATCGGACCCGGCGCGATAGCGTTCACGAGCACGTTGTCGGGAGCGGCTTCGAGCGCGAGAGACTTCGTAAAGCCGATCACGCCGGCTTTCGCCGCGGCATAGTGCGTGAGTTCGGCGCCGCCCTTAATGCCGAGTTGCGAGGCCACGTTGATGATGCGGCCCCAGCGTTGCGCGGTCATTGACGGCAGCGCGCGCCGCGAGCAAAGGAAGACACTGCGCAGATCGACGCGCAGCATGTCGTCCCACATCTGGGTGGTGAGGTCGGTACAGCGCGCCTGTGTCAGCATGCCCGCGTTGTTGACGAGGATGTCGATGCCGCCATAAGCCGCGATGCAGCGATCGACGATGCCGTGCGCGCCCGTCTCGTCGCCCACATTGGCGACGATGGTTTGAACCTCCACGCCGTTTGCGCGGCAGGCGTCGGCATGAGCGGCGAGCCGCGCCTCGTTGAGATCGGCGAGCACGAGGCGCGCGCCGGCCTGTGCATAAGCGAGCGCAATGGCGGCGCCGATGCCGCTCGCCGCACCCGTGACGACCGCGCGGCGGCCGTCGAGTGAGAACATTGATGCCATGTTGATGAGCGTCCTTGTCTGTGTCCTGTCTGTGTCCTGTGTGTGTCCTGATCGACGGCCTAGCCGGGCCACCGCACGGTGAGACCGCCGTCCGCGATGATCGACTGCCCGGTGATGTATGAAGCGTCGTCGCTCGTCAGATAGCGGATCAGCGACGCGATCTCTTGCGGCCTGCCGACACGTCCAAGCGGAATGCCCTTGGCCGCCTCGCGCAGGCCGTCCGGGCCGAGCGAATTCACCGCGTCGAGCGATTGCGGCGTTTCGATGAGACCGGGGATTACGGCGTTACAGCGGATGTTGCGCGGCGCGAGTTCCATCGCCACGGCACGGCACAATCCGGGCACGCCCGCTTTCGCCGCCGAGTAATGCGTGTGGTTCTCCCATCCATACACCCCGCCGGCGATCGACGACACCGCGACCATTGCGCCACCGTCCTGCATGTGGCGCGCTGCGGCGCGAAACGTGCGCATGACGCCGGACAGATCGACATCGAGCATTTGATGCCACTGCTCGTCGCTCATGTCCGTCAGCGGCGATGCGCGCAGCAGACCCGCGTTGGCGACCGCGTAATCGATGCGGCCAAAGCGCTCCACTGCCGCGGCCGCAAAGGCCTCGACCTGGTCCGCCGAGGTGACATCGACGGCCTGCATCAGACATTGACCGCCCGCCTGCTCGACGGCTTGTACGGTCAACTGCGGGTCGTGCGGATCGCCAGAAAAATACCCGCCGACCACGGCGACGCCGGCTTGTGCATACGCTACGGCGAGCGCCTGCCCGATGCCGCTCGCGGCGCCCGTTACTAAAGCTACTTTCACAGAGACTCTCCTGTCGGATTACCTGGTTTCGGCAGGGTTGACGTGCCGCGCGAAAAGAATGAGGACGCCGGACAGGAAGCACGGCACCGCGCCGAACCACAGCGCCGCGTGCAGCCAGTCGCCGCCATGATTGAGCATCCAGGTCACGCCCACGCCGGCGAGAATGGCGCCGATCGGACCCATCGCGTGGACGATCGAACTGCCGGTGCCGCGGATCGCCGTGGGATAGCTCTCGCCAATGAAGAACAACGCCGCCGAGTACGGTCCGATCAGGAAGAACAGGCCCAGGCTATAGAGCGCCACCACGACGCCCGCGCTGCTCGGACCGAACAGCATGCCGGCAAATGAAAGACCGCCGAGCATCCAGCCGATGGCGAGCGTATTGCGCCGGCCGATCTTGTCGCCAATGAACCCGTGGCTCAGATAGCCGCAATAGCCGATCACATTCGACAACACGAGAATCAGCAGGGAATTCTCGAACGAAACGTTATGCACGCGCGTCAGCACCGTCGTGCCGAGAACGCTGAACACCTGAATAGCGGACCAGTTGAGCAGAATGCCGCCGCCGAGAACGAGCGTCGCGCGTAGCGCATTGCCACGAAACGCTTCAGCGAGACCGGCGCGGCTATGCTCTTCGTAATCGACCGCATGGGCGCTCGCGAGCGTGCGAGCTTCGCCGTCCTGTCCTGTTTCACGCAGCTGTTTGATGCGCTTATGCAGCAGAAACTGCGGACTTTCTTTAAGGCGACGCGTCATGAAGAAGATGACGATAGCGGGAAACGTCGCGAATACGAAGCAACCCTGCCAGCCAATGCGCGGCAACAAAAGCGCGGTGAGTCCCGACGCGATCAGCGCGCCGATCGGCCATCCGCCTTGCACGAGACTGTAGATGAAGCCCTTGTTGCGGTTGAGCTTCGGGTCGTTGGCAGCCGAGTAAAGCTCGTTCAGATACGTGGCATTGACGGTCTCTTCGGCGTAACCGAGGCCCGACAATGAGCGGATCAACACGAGCGGCACCTGTCCCATCGCCCCGCCGACCACCGTGAGCCCCGAGCACAGCGCCGCGCCCGCAACCGTCCACAGCAGACCGGCTTTACGGCCGAGCCTGTCGAGTAACGGCCCGATCGCGAACGCGATCACCGCCGTGCCGACGGCGACCAGCGTAGCGATTTCCGCCTGCGCCGCGGCGTCCCAGCCGTAGTGTTTGCCGATTTCCGGCAGCAGCGTGCCGAACAGAATGAAGTCATAAACGGCGAACACCCACGCGAAGAACGCTACTACGGTCGCCCGCTTCACGTCGGACGGCAGGATCTGCTCCAGCTTGAAACCGGAAGCATACAAAGGGTTTTCTTTCATCGTGGCGCTCCTTCGGAGCTCGGGAGTGGACATGGTCGGGACTCGCGTTGGTCGACTTGGTGTTGTGATCAGGATTGACGAGGCTGACGCCGCAGGAAGTCGTCGGCGATTTCGTCACAGGTGCAAAAGCGCACGCCCTCGTGCTTGCGGAAATGCGCAATCAGGCGTTCGAGCATGAGCAGCACCTGTGCGCGACCGGAGACGTCTGGATGAATCGTGATTGGGAATACGGCGTAGTCATGTTCGCGATACACCCAGTCGAACTGGTCACGCCACATCTGTTCGATGTCGCGCGGATTGACAAAGCCGTGGCTGTTCGGCGCCTTCTTGATGAACATCATTGGCGGCAGGTCGTCGAGGTACCAGTTCGCCGGGATCTCGACGAGATCCGTTTCACGACCGCGCTGCAGCGGCTTCATCCATGTATCGGGATGCTTGCTGTAGTCGATCTTCGTCCATGAGTCGCCCACGCGCACGTAGTACGGGTGGTAGTCGTTGTGCATCAGGCTGTGGTCGTACTTGATGCCCTTTTTCACGAGCAGCTCGTTGGTCACGTTGCTGAATTCCCACCACGGCGCGACGTAGCCGGTCGGCCGCTTGCCGCTCAGCCTGGTCACCAGATCGATGCTGCGATCGAGCACCGCTTCCTCCTGCTCGGGCGTCATCGCGATCGGGTTTTCATGGCTGTAGCCGTGAATGCCGATCTCGTGTCCGGCATCGGCCACCGCCTTCATCTGCTCGGGGAAGGTTTCGATCGAGTGCCCGGGAATGAACCAGGTCGTCTTGATCTTCTCGCGCTCGAAAAGCTTGAGCAGGCGCATCGAACCGACTTCACCGGCGAAGAGACCGCGCGAGATGTCGTCCGGCGAATCTTCGCCACCGTATGAGCCGAGCCAGCCCGCAACCGCATCCACGTCGATGCCGAATGCGATCAGAATTTCCTTAGCCATCTTCAGTTCTCCTTTGAGCAAATCAATCGAGGGCGACCGTCTGTTCGACGGCCAGCGCGAGCGCGATGAGCGCATCGTCGTCGTTCTGCGCGCGCATCAGTTGCACGCTGGTAGGCAGTCCCGCCGGGTCAGCGCCGGTTGGCATCGCGAAGGCGGGGGTGTCGAGAAAGCTGCCGGGCATGGTCATCGACAGCGTTGCGGCATTGACGGCTGCAAAGCGCTTCGAGTCCGCTTCGAGCGGCGCGCACTCCGGCGCGACATGGGGGACGGTCGGCAAGAGCAATGTGGCGCCGTCGATTTCGGCGCCGAATTCGCCGAGCAGGCGGCCGCGCTCCGCGAGCAACTCGGCAAGGCGAGACGCCGGCACGTCGCGGCTCAGTTCGAGCCGCGTACGCACGCGCTGATCGATGCGCTTGGCATCGTCGGAGTCGAGCACGCTGCGATAGGCCTCGAACGCTTCGAGGGAGCCGAACCAGCCCCGCGTCGCGATGAGCTCGCATGCCGCATCGAAGGCGCGCACCCGCACTTGCTGAATACGCGCGCCGGCCTTCGACAGACGCGCCACGAAGCGCATGAAGTTGTCGCCGACGTCGTTCGTCACCGCGAAGCGCGATTCCCAGCCCAGCGGCACGACGAAGGGTTGTCCACGCAAATCGGCGAGCGCGCGAGGCAGTTCGCGTCCGCGCACAACGGCGTCGAACGCCGCGCAATCGGCGACGCTGCGTGCAAGCGGTCCGCAGGTATCGGCCGATTTCGACAGTCCGATCATGCCTTGCTGCGGATAGCGCGCGCTGCTTGCGCGATATCCGACCACGCCGTTCAGCGCGGCAGGTATGCGTATCGAGCCGGCCGTATCCGTACCGACCGCGATCGGCACGACGCCCGCAGCGACGGCAATCGCCGCGCCCGACGACGAGCCGCCAGGAACGCGATGCCCGCCGCCTTCGACTGTCGCATCGAAAGCGGAATTGAACGGCGTACCGAAGTGCGGATTAAGCCCGAGCCCGGAATACGCGAACTCGCTGAGGTTCGTCTTGCCGATGCACACGAAGCCTGCACGCGCGCCTGCGGCGACCAACGGTGCATCCGCGGTGGCAGGCGGCCGGCCGCGGAACAGTGCCGAGCCCGCCGTGCTGACGGTGCCCGCGACATCGAACAGATCTTTCCAGGCAATCGGCACGCCGTCGAGCGCGCTGGCCGGGCGCTTTTCGCGCCAACGCGCGGCCGCAGCGCGTGACTCCTCGAGCGCGCGAGTCTCAGTGACGTCGATGAAGGCAGCGTTGCAGGCGCGTGCCCGGTCAATCGCCTCACGCACGACGCCTTCGACGTCGGCCGAGCCTTCGCCATAGGTATGGGCAAGGCCGACGGCGCTGCGCCGGTCCCACGATGGAACATTCAATTCAGTTCTCGCTCAGAATGTACTTCGTTGACAACATACGTTTACGGTGACGAGGTCAAAAAAAAACAGCAACACAGGGATTACCCTTGGTTGCTGTCTTTTCACCGGGATCCGCGCATCCGGAACCGCGGCGCGGTTGTTGCTGAAGCATCCGACGCGCGGACCGGCACACATGGACAGCCGGCTCGCCTGTATGCTCGGAAATGCATCGCGGCAGCGAAGCAGCCCGTAGTTAATGAAAACGGTAGTACTCACACTCTTGGGAGGTCAGCATGCTTTCCTTCATCGGTACGGTGATCGTAGGGCTCGTGGTCGGGTTGATTGCACGGGCGGTCAAGCCCGGAGACGACAGGATGGGGCTCATCATGACCATCATTCTCGGTATTGCCGGCTCGCTGATTGCGGGCTATATCGGGCGTGCGCTCGGCTGGTATCAACCGGGTCAGGCGGCGGGCTGGATTGCGTCGGTGATCGGCGCGATCATTCTGCTGGTCATTTATGGCATGGTGCGCCGGCGGGCCTGATCGCTCGCGCGTGACGCGCCCACGTTGGCGATAGCGAAAAGGGCCCGCTCCGGATAAGAGCGGGCCCGCCAGGCTAGCCAGTTCAACCGACGCGCGAGACTGGATCTAGCAAGGCGGTTCGCTGACCGCCTCTCATTCGACGGCTCAGCGCGATAGATCGAAACCGAGTTGCGCGCGCCCAAGCGGCGTCAAATCGCTTTCTTGCGCCCGTCCGATAAAGTCCGTCTCGAAGTGGTCGGCCGGAAAATCGGGGGGACTTTCGCCGCGCAAGAAGCTCGGCAACTGACGCTTCAAATAATCTTCGTTTTTTGCGCACCACGGCGCGGACGCAATGTACATCACGTTGCTGTAGCCGTTGCCGCGGTGTGCGTCTTCGACCGAATGGATGACGTCGCTGTGCCAGAACACGGCGTCGCCCGGTTGCATGTGGGGGATCGGCGTCACCGCTTCGAGCAGCAAGCCGTGCCACTCCGGCTTGATCGACAGTGCGCGCGCTGGTTGAGCGCCGCACAGTTCGTCGTCGGGAACGTCGTCCTGCAGCGCGCGCAGAATCACGTAGGCCATGACGTTCGCGATTGGGATCAATTGCAGCGTGCCGTCGCCGGGACCCTGCGGCGTCAGCGCGGTCCAGCCCTGAAAGGTGCGAAACATCGAGCACACGGCCGGCGATGGGATTTCCTGAACGTCCGGCCGATACGCCGCGTCGAACGGATCGTAGTCGCGCCAGTTGCCCGTCAGCACATGCCGATACACCTTCTGGAAGTTCGGATCGAGCCAACGCTCCACCGAGCCGCCGTCCACGTGCGGCGACAGACCCAGCGACTCGGAACCGGGCGGCCGACGACGAATGCGGTCCGCGTAGACAGGCACCCGCTCGGGATCGAAATGCCGCTTGCCTTCGCTTTCCGACGTCCACAGGCGATTCAGGAACACTCGTGTGTTGGTCAGTTGTTCCGACTGACGGGCGGCCGTTTGCGGCTTCGACCAGTAAATGCCGTAAATCTGCGGCTTGCTCGACGACAGGTTGCCGAAATACCTGTCTTCCGCGCGATGTGCGAGTTTGGCGTCGAGGTCGTTGCGCTCGACGTATTCGGTGATTTCGTCGTTCCAGTCGCTCGCCTGCTGCCGGTCGAAAACGCCGCGCACGACGCATGCGCCGCGAGCCTTGATGCCGAGGATCGTAGCTGGATCGACGTCGCCGGAAACGACTGACGAATAGTCGAACACGGGAATCGCATCGCGTCCCTGCGCGCGGTCGCGCTGAATCGTGTCGACCTGCCGACGGATCTCGCCCTCCACTTCGCCGAACACCTGCTTGTAGTTCGGCAGCGCGGCTCGCAGCGCGCGCTTGGTGGCGCGAACCGCCTCCGGAAGATTGTCGATGATAAGTGGCATGGTTCGTCTCCTTAAGCGGTCTGTGTGGTGCTGTCTCATTTGAAGAGTAAGGACGTTTGGCCGTCGCGAAACATGCTTAATGGCCAGATACCGATACAATTCAGACATTGCCGCGCCTCCCCCCGCGCGGCCAGGTAGACCAGCGTGAAACCTCAATACGAACGCGTCACCATTCCCGACGGCTGCTCGGTCCGCGTCTACCACCGGCAGCTCGCGCAGATACCGTTCGAGTGGCACCACCATCCCGAGTACGAACTCACGCTGACGATGAACAGTCGCGGCCGCCGCTTCATTGGCGATCACATCGCCGATTACAGCGGCGACGATCTCGTGCTCGTGCCGCCGGACATGCCGCATACGTGGGCGTCGACTGAACCGATCGATGCCAGCGCGCCTCAGGTGGCGATCGTCGTGTGGTTCAGCGGCGACTGGGCGCGCCGAATGGCGGACTGCTGCCCCGAGTTCGCGTCGCTGCGCACGCTGCTGCGGCGTGCCGCGCCGGGGCTGAGATTCTCCACCGAGGCCGCGACGCTGATGCGCGAGCGAATGGAAGCGTTGCTCGATCAGTCGCCGCGCGTGCGGCTTGGCGCCGCGCTAGACGTGCTGACGCAACTCGCGGACGCGGAATCCGAGCCGTTGGCGTCGCCGGCTGCGCATAGAGACGGAACGAGACGACACGGCGTACAGGGCGACAACGCTATCCGGTCCGGCAGACGGGACCGATCCAACAACTCAGCCAATTCAGCCGAGGCCGGAAAGCGGTCACTCGCGGGCCCAGCGCTCGCGACGCCGGGCGGCAGCGCGTCCGAGGCAGAACGTCTGAACCGCGTGCTCGATCTGCTCGACAGGCGTTTTCACGAGCCGCTGCGCATTGCGGAGCTGTGCGAGGTGGCCAACCTGTCGGAGCGCTCCTTGCACCGCTACTTCGTGCGGCATCTCGGCGAAAGCGTGGGGCGTTATCTGAGCCGCTTGCGGATCGGCTACGCAACGCGGCAACTGACGGACACCGCGTGGCCCATCGCGCTAATTGCCACGAAAGCCGGCTTTCCAAACCTGGCCAACTTCAATCGACAGTTTCTGTCCGCGCGCGGCATGACGCCGAGCGCGTATCGACGCTTTTTCGAGACCCACGGCCACCCGCCGAAAGATGCGGGCACGGCGCCGCACAACCTTCAAGCGCGCCCGCCGTCGCTCGAAAGATCGGGGCGACGGCAACGGAATACGCCACCGGCTTGAACAGCGCACACGACGAACGGCTTGCGGCAGACATACGCCCGCAAATAAAAACGCCCCAACGGTGTAACCCGTTGGGGCGTTTTCTCGTAAAGCCTTAGGATTCGCCTTTGTCCATAGCAAACCTCGTGCTATGGGCAGGCAAATTCAAACCCAATTAGCGTTGCGAAATCGGCTTCGCTTCACGTTGCGTGTCGCCGATAAACAGCTGACGCGGGCGGCCAATCTTCTGTTCAGGATCCGCGATCATTTCGTTCCACTGCGCAATCCAGCCGACCGTGCGAGCCATCGCGAAGATACACGTGAACATCGACGTCGGGATCCCCAGCGCGCGCTGCACGATGCCCGAGTAGAAGTCGACGTTCGGGTACAGCTTGCGCGACACGAAGTATTCGTCTTCCAACGCGATCTTTTCCAGTGCCATGGCCAGCTTGAACAGCGGGTCGTCGTGCAGGCCCAACTCGTTCAGCACTTCGTGGCAGGTTTCGCGCATGAGTTTCGCGCGCGGATCGTAGTTCTTGTACACGCGGTGGCCGAAGCCCATCAGCTTCACGCCCGAGTTCTTGTCCTTCACCTGCTTGATGAACTCAGGAATGTTGTCGACGGAGCCGATTTCTTCCAGCATGTTCAGCGCGGCTTCGTTCGCGCCGCCGTGCGCCGGGCCCCACAGACATGCGATACCGGCTGCGATACACGCGAACGGATTCGCGCCCGACGAACCGGCGAGACGCACGGTCGACGTCGATGCATTCTGCTCGTGATCCGCGTGCAGGATCAGGATACGGTCGAGAGCGCGCACCAGCACGTCGTTGACCTTGTAGTCCTCGCACGGGTTCGAGAACATCATGTGCATGAAGTTCGCGCTGTACGACAGGTTGTTGCGCGGGTAAGCAAACGGCTGACCGATGCTGTACTTGTACGCCATGGCGACCAACGTCGGCAGCTTCGCGATCATGCGGATCGCCGAAACTTCACGGTGACGCGGATTGTTGATGTCCAGCGAGTCGTGATAGAACGCCGACAGCGCGCCGACTGCGGCGACCAGAATCGCCATCGGATGCGCGTCGCGACGGAAACCGCGGAAGAAGAAGTGCATTTGCTCATGCACCATCGTGTGGTTCGTGACGGTCTTCACGAACTCGTCTTTCTGTTGCACGTTGGGCAGTTCGCCCTTCAGCAGCAGGTAGCACGTTTCCAGAAAGTCGGCGTTTTCCGCGAGGTTGTCGATCGGGTAGCCGCGGTACAGCAGTTCGCCCTTATCGCCGTCGATGTAGGTGATCGCCGAATTGCACGCCGCCGTGGACATGAAGCCAGGGTCGTACGTGAACTTGCCAGTCTGGCCGTACAGCTTGCGGATGTCGATCACGTCCGGGCCGAGAGTGCCCTTGTAAATCGGCATTTCAACGCTCGGCGAGTTGTCGCTGAACGATAGCGTGGCTTTAACATCTGACGGGGTCATAGCACATCCTCAATCGAAGTATGTAAACAGGGTTTCGATAATTGCACGCCTGGAACAACGCACTCGCGGCGCTCAAGCGTTGCGCAGCAGCTCCAGGACCCGGATCACATCCGGGTCGGCAAGCTCGCCTTCAGGTTCCTTGCGCGCGAGAAGCAAGTCCATCAGGTCGTTATCGCTCAGCTCGAGCAAGCGCGTAAGTGCGCCCACATCTGCATCGCTGAGGTCATGCTCATATCGGCTGAAAAAACGTTCAAAAATCAGATCGTTTTCCAGCAGGCCTCGTCGTGCGCGCCAGCGAAGGCGCGCGCGGCGGAGAGGGTCGGACTGATGCGATGGTTCGTTCATGTCAGTACGTACCGGGCCGCTCACAAGCGTACTAACCGCCCGCTGAGGCAGCGAACGATTGTGAGCGTGAGGTTATTCATCCTAGACAGCGCGACGCACCATCAATTCCTTGATCTTGCCGATCGCCTTGGTCGGGTTCAGTCCTTTCGGACAGACGTCGACGCAGTTCATGATCGTGTGGCA
>NZ_JAVDVL010000015.1:0-145602 GCF_031456815.1 Paraburkholderia strydomiana | reverse complement strand
GCCACTACTGGCTTTCCCGCTTCCCGTGCCCCGGTGTCCGGAGCACGAAAGAGCGAGATTCTAGCGAGCCGGCCAGCGCCTTGCAAGCGTTATTTTGACAAGCGTATTAACGGTGCTTGAAAACCGGTTTGCGCTTTTCGACGAACGCCGCCATCCCCTCTTTTTGATCTTCCGTGGCAAAGAGCGAATGGAAGAGGCGACGCTCGAAATGCACACCTTCGGCAAGCGTCGTTTCGTACGCGCGATTGACCGACTCCTTCACCATCATGACCGCCGGCAGCGGAAACTCCGCGATAGTCGCGGCGGCGGCGATCGATTCGTCGATCAAAGACGCGGCGGGAATCACGCGGGATACCAATCCGGCGCGCTCTGCTTCAGCGGCGTCCATAAAACGCGCCGTCAGGCACAGGTCCATTGCCTTAGCCTTGGAGACCGCGCGCGGCAGGCGCTGCGTGCCGCCGGCACCCGGCATGATTCCTAATTTGATTTCCGGCTGGCCGAACTTCGCCGTGTCGGCGGCGAAGATCATGTCGCACATCATCGCCAGTTCACAGCCGCCGCCCAATGCAAATCCCGCCACCGCTGCAATGATCGGCTTACGAATGGAGCGAACCGTTTCCCAGTTACGCGTGATGTAGTCGCCTTTGTAGACGTCCATATAGGAGTAAGTCGACATCATCCCGATGTCGGCGCCCGCCGCAAACGCCTTTTCGCTGCCCGTCAACACGATCGCGCCAATAGCGTCGTCTGCATCGAACTCGCGCAGTGCCGCTCCGAGCTCGTCCATCAAAGCATCATTCAAAGCATTCAGCGCTCTAGGGCGATTCAACGTGACGAGGCCGACCCGCCCGCGCGTTTCGACCAGAATGTTCTCGTAAACCATGCCGCCTCCTAGTGGTTAATCGAGCGCGAAAACGCTTCGCGCAGCCATCTCAATAATGCTAACATTCCCCAACCAACCGGTCGGTCAATTATTAGACAGGCTTTTCCCCAACGTACACCAAGCCCTCTGCCATGACACATCCGTTATTCACCAAGCACGAAGACACGTTGCAAAAGGCGCTCGCCGCGGTCGAAACGCGCGGTTACTGGAGCCCTTTTGTTGAAATGCCCAGCCCGAAAGTGTACGGGGAAACAGCCAACGCGGACGGCGAAGCCGCGTTCAAAGCGCATCTGAACGCCACGTTCGAGTTGGACCAACCGTCGACCGGAGAAACGGTGGGCACCGAAGTATCGCCGTTCGGATTTCCGCTCGGCATTCGATACCCTAAATCGGATCCCGACGCGCTGCTGGCGGCCGCTGCGGACGCGCAACGCGACTGGCGGGCTGCAGGCCCCCAAGCCTGGATCGGCGTATCGCTCGAAATTCTCGCGCGCTTGAATCGAGCCAGCTTCGAGATCGGCTATAGCGTGATGCACACAACCGGCCAGGCCTTCATGATGGCCTTCCAGGCCGGGGGCCCGCACGCGCAGGACCGGGCGCTCGAAGCCGTCGTGTACGCGTGGGACCAATTGCGCCGCATCCCCGCCGACGCCCACTGGGAAAAACCGCAAGGCAAGAACCCTCCACTCGCCATGCAGAAGCGCTACACGATCGTACCGCGAGGCACCGCGCTCGTTCTCGGCTGCTGCACGTTCCCGACGTGGAACGGCTATCCGGGTCTGTTCGCCGACCTCGCAACCGGCAACGCCGTGATCGTCAAACCACATCCCGGCGCAATTCTGCCGCTCGCCCTGACCGTGCGAATTGCGCGGGACGTTCTACGCGAAGCCGGTTTCGATCCAAACGTCGTCACGCTGCTAGCAACTGAACCGAACGACGGCGCGATCGTCCAGAGCCTCGCCGTGCGCCCGGAAATCAAACTGATCGATTTCACCGGCAGCACGCAAAACGGCACGTGGCTCGAACGCAATGCGCATCAGGCGAAGGTCTACACCGAGAAAGCCGGCGTGAATCAGATCGTGATCGATTCGGCTGACGACATCAAAGCCGTTGCTCGCAACATTGCCTTCTCGCTCGCGCTCTATTCCGGCCAGATGTGCACCGCGCCGCAAAACATCTACGTGCCGCGCGACGGCATCCAGACTGCGGACGGCACGCTCAGCTTCGACGAAGTCGCTCAGGCCATTGCCGGTGCCGTGCAGAAACTGGTTGCCGACCCAGCCCGCGCCGTGGAACTGCTGGGCGCCATTCAGAACGAAGGCGTCGCCCAGCGCGTTGACGAAGCCGCCACGCTCGGTCGCGTGCTGGTCGAAAGCCAGGCGCTCGAGCACCCGGCTTTCGCCGGTGCCCGCGTGCGCACTCCGCTCGTGCTGCAACTCGACGCTGCAACCGACGGCGAGCAGTTCACCAAGGAATGGTTCGGCCCGATATCGTTCGTTATCGCCACCGACTCGACCGCTCATTCCCTCGATCTCGCCGGCACCATCGCAGCCGAGCACGGCGCACTCACCCTGTCCGTCTACAGCACCGACGAAGCCGTGCTCGACCAGGCACACGAGGCGTCGATTCGCGGCGGCGTCGCGCTATCAATCAATTTGACGGGCGGTGTGTTCGTCAATCAGTCGGCCGCCTTCTCTGACTTTCATGGCACCGGCGCGAATCCGGCTGCAAATGCCGCGCTCGCCGATGCGGCCTTCGTCGCGAATCGCTTCCGTGTAATTCAGAGCCGCGTTCATGTTGAACCGAAAGCCGCGCCGGCGGTAGCTGGCTGAACGTCATAAGACAAACGCACGGCGTGTCCTATGCCGTTTGGCCGAATGGACCACGCCGTGCGCGCCAACTAACATGAGACATCGGATCGGCCCGCGCGCCGGTCTTCCTAGCAGGAACCTTATGAACGACGCCTATATCTGCGACGCGATTCGCACTCCCATCGGCCGCTACGGCGGCGCCCTGAAAGATGTCCGGGCCGACGACCTCGGCGCCGTGCCGATCAAGGCATTGATCGAGCGCAATCCTGGCGTGGACTGGCGTGCCGTGGACGACGTGATCTACGGCTGCGCCAATCAGGCCGGCGAAGACAACCGTAACGTCGCTCGCATGTCGGCGCTGCTCGCGGGACTGCCGGCAGACGCGCCCGGCGCGACAATAAACCGTCTGTGCGGCTCTGGCATGGATGCCGTCGGAACAGCCGCGCGCGCAATCAAGGCAGGTGAAGCGCAGTTGATGATCGCCGGCGGAGTCGAAAGCATGACTCGCGCGCCGTTCGTCATGGGCAAGGCGGCGAGCGCATTCGCGCGGCAAGCGGAAATCCACGACACGACGATTGGCTGGCGTTTCGTCAATCCGCTAATGAAACGTCAGTACGGCGTCGATTCAATGCCCGAGACCGCGGAGAACGTGGCTGAGCAGTTTGGAATCAGCCGCGCCGATCAGGACGCATTCGCATTGGCCAGCCAGCAGAAGGCTGCCCGCGCGCAACGCGACGGTACGCTCGCACAGGAGATCGTCGGCGTGGAAATCGCGCAGAAAAAGGGCGATGCGATTCGTGTGACGCTCGACGAACATCCGCGCGAAACATCGCTCGAAAGCCTGGCCAAGCTCAAGGGAGTAGTCCGCCCCGACGGCACCGTAACCGCAGGCAATGCGTCGGGAGTGAACGACGGCGCTTGCGCACTCCTCATCGCCAGCCAACAGGCGGCCGACCAATATGGCCTGCGCCGTCGCGCACGCGTGGTGGGCATGGCAACGGCGGGCGTCGAACCGCGAATCATGGGCATTGGGCCGGCACCTGCCACGCAAAAGCTGCTCAGGCAACTCGGCATGACGCTCGATCAGCTGGACGTGATCGAGTTGAACGAGGCGTTCGCGTCGCAAGGCCTCGCGGTTCTGCGCATGCTCGGCCTGCGCGACGACGACCCGCGCGTCAATCCCAACGGCGGAGCAATTGCGCTCGGCCATCCGCTCGGTGCATCGGGCGCACGCCTTGTCACGACCGCGCTCCATCAGTTGGAACGCAGCAACGGCCGATTTGCGCTTTGCACGATGTGCATCGGCGTCGGCCAGGGCATCGCGCTCGTAATCGAACGGCTTTGACTTCTTACGTAAGCGCTGCAGCCCGGCAAAAAGAGACTTTGAGGAGACACCCAATGGCATATGAAGCGATCGGCCTCGACATCGACGCAGCGAGCCGCGTAGCAACCATCACGCTGAACCGCCCGGACAAGCTGAACAGCTTCACGCGCGCGATGCATCAGGAGTTGAACGCGGCGCTCAACGAGGTCGAAACCTCAGGTGCCCGCGCTCTCGTTCTGACCGGCGCGGGGCGCGGATTCTGCGCAGGACAAGACCTCGCCGACCTCGACTTCACGCCCGGCGCGATGACCGATCTGGGCGAATTGATCGACTTGCACTTCAACCCTTTGATCCGCCGACTGCAAGCGTTGCCGTTGCCCGTCATAGCGGCAGTCAATGGGACGGCCGCGGGCGCCGGCGCAAACCTTGCGCTCGCTTGCGACATCGTGCTCGCGGCTCGTTCGGCCAGTTTCATCCAGGCATTCGTGAAGATCGGCCTCGTGCCGGATTCGGGCGGCACCTGGTTCTTGCCACAGCGCGTTGGCATGGCACGCGCATTAGGACTTGCGATTACCGGCGACAAACTCAGCGCCGAAAAAGCCGAAAGCTGGGGACTTATCTGGCAAACGGTGGACGATCAGGAACTGGCGGCCACCGCAGCCAAACTGGCGGCGCAACTCGCGCAGCAACCCACGCGCGCCATCGCCGCAATCAAGCAGGCCATGCGCGCCGGCGCAACTCAGACGCTCGATCAGCAACTGGATCTCGAACGCGATCTGCAACGCGAACTGGGTGTATCCCACGACTATGCAGAGGGCGTCCAAGCCTTTGTCGAAAAACGCTCACCGCGTTTCGAGGGCCGCTGATATGTCGACGCAACCTTTGTATCCCGCCGAAATGACGCCCGACGAACTCGCCCGCGCAACCGCCGCCGCGATGTACGAAAACGATGCGTGCAGCCGCGCGCTCGGTCTCGAAATCATGGAAGTGCGCGCCGGCTACGCGCGTTTGCGCATGGCCGTACGGGACGACTTCCTGAACGGCCATCAAATCTGCCATGGCGGCCTGATATTTACGCTCGCCGATTCGACCTTTGCGTTCGCCTGCAACTCGTACAACCTGAACACCGTCGCGTCAGGATGCTCGATCGAATTTCTGCGACCCGTGCATGGTGGCGACGTGCTCACCGCAGAGGCGGTCGAGCAGACATTGAGCGGGCGCACGGGCATTTACGATATTCGAGTAACCAATCGTGCGGGCGATACAGTCGCGATGTTTCGCGGCAAATCGGCGCAGATCAAAGGCAATGTGATCCCGCCGATAGCATCCAGCACGGCAGGGGCGTCACCGGACTAAGACGCACGAGTGTTGGCATGACCGGCAACGAGGTGCACGCAAGACGCTCCTCGCAAGAGTCGCCAGTCCAAAGCGCCATTGAGCGGTGACACCGGCAACCGAGCCCCCGCAGAGGCGGCGGTCGGCGAACGCCGCACCTGGTTTCGCGCGTGAGCGCGACGCATATCAGACCTGAGCATTGAAGCAGCAAGGAGACATTCGATGACCACCGCCCTTCCCCTCGACCCCATCGAGACCGCCAGCCGCGACGAGCTATGCGCGCTTCAACTTGAACGGCTCAAATGGTCGCTGAACCACGCTTACGAAAACTCGCCGGTCTATCGTCGCAAGTTTGACGAAGCTGGCGTCCACCCGAGCGAACTGACCACGCTTGCGGATCTCGCCCGCTTCCCATTCACGACGAAAAAAGATTTGCGTGACAGCTATCCGTTCGGAATGTTCGCCGTGCCGCAAGATCGAATTTCGCGGATTCATGCTTCGTCGGGCACGACCGGCAAGCCCACCGTGGTGGGTTACACCGCGCGCGATATCGACACGTGGGCGAATCTGGTTGCGCGTTCAATCCGCGCCGCGGGCGCCAAACCCGGTGACAAAGTTCACGTGAGCTACGGATACGGCCTGTTCACGGGCGGCCTCGGCGCCCATTACGGCGCAGAGCGCGCAGGCCTCACCGTCATCCCGTTCGGCGGCGGTCAGACTGAAAAACAGGTGCAACTGATTCAGGACTTCCGGCCCGACATCATCATGGTGACGCCGAGCTACATGCTCTCGATCGCCGACGAACTCGAACGCCAGGGCGTCGACCCGGCCAGTTGTTCGCTGCGCATAGGCATCTTCGGTGCGGAGCCGTGGACCAACGACATGCGTCACGCAATCGAGAAGCGCATGGGGATCGACGCTGTCGACATCTACGGCTTGTCGGAAGTGATGGGCCCCGGCGTGGCGTCGGAATGCGTCGAGACAAAAGACGGCCCGACCATCTGGGAAGATCATTTCTACCCAGAAATCATCGATCCCGAAACGGGCGAGGTGCTTCCGGACGGCGAACTGGGCGAACTGGTGTTCACGTCGCTGACCAAAGAAGCGTTGCCGATCATCCGTTACCGGACGCGCGACCTCACGCGTCTCTTGCCGGGCAGCGCGCGCACCATGCGTCGTATGGAAAAGATCACCGGCCGCTCAGACGACATGATGATCGTGCGCGGGGTCAACGTGTTTCCCACGCAGATCGAGGAGCTGCTGCTCAAGCAGCACGCGCTCGCGCCTCACTATCAGATCGTACTTACCAGGGAAGGCCCGCTCGACGTTTTGACGCTGAACGTGGAGCCTTGTCCGGAAACGGCGCCGGACACGTCCGTATTGAACACGGCCAAGCAGGCGCTGGCCTATGACATCAAAGCGCTGATCGGCGTCAGCGCTGTGGTGAATGTGCTTGCGGTAAACGGAATTGAACGCTCGGTGGGCAAGGCGCGCCGGGTAGTCGATAAGCGCAAGTCGGGGCTTTAAGCCGAGCGTCGGGAATCGCACGAAGCTGCGCCGCGCCAGGAGCGGCGGTCAAGCCGGACCGCCGCGCGACAGCCACCTCCGGCAAGGCTTCGCGCGCCGTAGCCCAGTTCAGGAATTCGGCAGCAGCAACCACATCCGGCCGCCCTGCTTCATTTTGCCGGCGAGATCGCCGGCGTCGTCGCCGAGGCCCCAGAAGTAGTCTGCGCGCACTCCGCCCTTGATCGCGGAGCCGGTGTCCTGCGCAAACACGAGACGGTTCATCGGCGAATTTGTCAGCGGGCGCGTGGTCTGCAAAAACACCGGTGTACCAAGAGGGATCGAAGTCGGATCGACGGCAATCGAGCGCTCCGGCGTCAGCGGCACACCCAAAGCGCCGATAGGACCATCGGCGCCGGCTTTGGACACGCCCTCTGCCGACGGCATCTCGCGGAAAAACACGAAACGCGGGTTCGTATCGAGCAGCGCATCGACCCGATTCGGGTTCGCGCGCGCCCATGCCTTGATGCCTTGCATGGTGGCCTGCGCGGGCGTGAGTTCGCCGCGATCCAGGAGCCACCGTCCGATGGATTTATACGGCTGGTTGTTGGTGCCGCCAAAACCGAGGCGCATCACGCTGCCATCTTCCATCACGATGCGCCCGGAACCCTGCACTTGCAGGAAGAACGCTTCGATCGGGTCGTCCACCCACACGAGTTCATTGCCGTTGAGCACGCCCATGCGTTCGAGCTGCGCCCGCGGCGGCATCGCCGCGCCAGGACGATAGCTGGAAGGCCAACGATAAAGCGCCGTTTGATACACGCCGTGGCGCGTGCGCGAGCCGCGCAACAACGGCTCGTAGTAACCGGTGACGAGTCCGTCGAGCGTGCCGTCGGTATTCGCTAGCTGAAAGGGTGTGAAATACGCTTCAAAGAATGCGCGGGCGCTGGTGGCGTCGAGATCGTCGAGTTGCGCCGCCGCCGCACATGCCCGCGCCCAGTTCGCCTGGCGCGCAAGCCTCACGCAGTTCTGCCGCAAAGCCGCTGTGGCGCCGATCAGCGAATCGTCCTGCCAGCCGGGAACCTGCTGCCACGCCACCGGCGTGAGCCGCGTCGCCGAGATCTGGCCAGGAATGATCGCCGCGCCCGTGGGGGGCGAAACCACAGGTCGAACCGCACCGCCGCCACCGCAAGCGGCGAGAATCGCCGCCACTGAAAGCGCGCTGAGCCAGGCTCCGGTCGCGCGGACAAAACGCCTACAATGTTCGTTCTTAATGGAAACCGCCATGTCTGATCTGTTCGACGAATACCCGATGCTCATCTTCGCGCTGGAATCGCTTCTCGCGCTGTTCCTGCTCGTGTTCATCGTTGTGTGGACGTCGTCTGGTAAAAAGAAAGCGGCGCGCGCTAGCAGCAAGGAAACACAGAAGCCGCAAGAACCGCGCTGAAGCGGCGCCGATTCACGCATTCCACGGCGCGCATAGAACCGTTAAAGACCGTGAACCGCGCTCACGGTTCAATGCAAGGTGCGTGGCATGCGCAGAATGAAC
Source organism: Paraburkholderia strydomiana (assembly GCF_031456815.1). Classification (NCBI taxonomy): domain Bacteria; kingdom Pseudomonadati; phylum Pseudomonadota; class Betaproteobacteria; order Burkholderiales; family Burkholderiaceae; genus Paraburkholderia; species Paraburkholderia strydomiana. Next base: position 137,197 of record NZ_JAVDVL010000015.1, on the reverse strand, counting down.
TCCGGCACCGGCGCGTCGAAACGCTCTCCGTCTTCGGCCACGCAGAAATACTCCCCGCGCATCGTGCCGACCGGCGTCGCAATGACCGCCCAACTCGTATATTCGAACTGCTCGCCGGGTTTCAGCAACGGCTGGTGCCCGACCACGCCCAAACCCTTCACTTCCTGCACGGTCTTGTCGCTGTCCGTGATCACCCAATGCCGCGCGATCAATTGTGCAGGCACCTGACCGGTGTTGCGGATGGTCAGCGTATAGGCGAACGCATACTGGCGGCGCTCCGGGTCCGACTCTTCGGGCAGGAATTGCACCTGCGCCGACACGCTGAATTCGTACTGGCTCATCCTGATTCCAATCTGGTGAAACGGGGCGACAAAATCGCTGGAAAGCCCGAGTGCCAATGGCTTAAGCGGTCATTGGCGACGCAGCGCCATGGATTGGCATTCTGCGTCATGCGCGACACGCCCGCAACCGGACATATCCTTTAGCCAGGGACGCTTAAGGCGTTTTGCCATCCTCGCGGCCCAAGCCCGAGGCTGCGCCGCGCGTCGTTCCGGCGCCCGCCCGCCGCTTCGCGCGTGCGCGACACAACACGGTAAAATGACGCTTTCCCGCTTGCATCCGCCCGCCGCCATGACGCAATTCCGAATCGCTCCCAGCATTCTGTCCGCCGACTTCGCCCGCCTCGGGGAAGAAGTGCGCAACGTCGTCGCCGCCGGCGCCGACTGGATTCATTTCGACGTGATGGACAACCACTACGTGCCGAACCTGACCATCGGTCCGCTCGTGTGCGAGGCGATCCGTCCGCACGTGGACGTGCCAATCGACGTGCATCTGATGGTGCGTCCCGTCGACCGCATCGTGCCGGACTTCGCGAAAGCGGGCACGGATCTGATCAGCTTCCACCCGGAAGGCTCGGACCACATCGACCGCACGTTGTCGCTGATTCGCGACCACGGCTGCAAGGCGGGCCTCGTGTTCAACCCCGCCACTTCGCTGAATTACCTCGATCACGTAATGGACAAGCTCGACCTCGTGCTGATCATGTCGGTCAACCCGGGATTTGGCGGCCAGTCGTTCATTCCGGAAGCGCTGAACAAGCTTCGCGAAGCGCGCAAGCGTATCGACGCGTACAAGGAGCGCACCGGTCGCGAGATTCATCTGGAAGTGGACGGCGGCGTGAAAGTGGACAACATCGCCGAAATCGCGGCGGCCGGCGCGGATACCTTCGTGGCTGGCTCGGCCATTTTCGGCCAACCGGATCACAAGGTCGTGATCGACAAGATGCGCGCCGCGCTCGCCAACATTCAGCACTGACACTCGCGCCACATGACCGCTTCGTTCCCTGCCCCGACTTTCAACGGCCCGCGCCTGCAAGCCGCGATCATCGACCTGGACGGCACGATGGTCGACACCGCCGACGACTTCACCGCCGGCCTGAACGGCATGCTCGCGCAACTCGACGCAGTCGAAACGTCGCGTGAAGAAGTGGTCGGCTATGTCGGCAAAGGCTCCGAGCATCTGATCCGCAGCGTGCTGGCGCCGCGCTTCGAAGCAGAGCACGCGCAGGACCGTTTTGACGAAGCGCTCGCCATTTATCAGGCCGAGTACGCGAAGATCAACGGCCTGCACACACGCCTTTATCCAGATGTGGAAGCCGGCCTCGTCGCACTGCGCGACGCCGGTCTGAAGCTGGCGTGCGTGACCAACAAGCCGCATCGCTTCGCGCTCGAACTGCTGCAGCAATATGGGCTCGCACAATATTTCAGCGTCGTACTCGGCGGCGACAGTCTGCCGAAAAAGAAGCCGGACCCGCTGCCCATGCTCACCGCCGCCGCGCAACTCGGGGTGGAGCCGCGCGCCACGGTCGCCATCGGCGATTCGGAAAACGACGCGCTGGCGGGCCGCGCGGCAGGCATGGCAACGCTCACCGTGCCCTATGGCTACAACCATGGGCAAGCTATACAAACAATAAAATCCGATGGTATAGTTGCCTCGCTGCTGGACGCCGCCAAGGCGATCGCAGCGCACCAATCCACGACTTGAAAAGTCCTTCATCCTCATGTTTCTGAATAAAAAACGGAGTCTGATTAGCATCGACCGGGGAGCCTGGCCCTGGCGTCGCTGGTCGCGCTAACCTCGCCTGAGGTACGCTGAAGCTCGTCTTCGGCAACCGTTTTTTACTTCGCTGCGCTCACGCGTTTTTCCATCGTTCTGTTTCGCTGCATCGGCTGATTCCGCCTGCGTGTACCTACAAAGTACGTGCGTGGCTGGAACTCCGTGCTCGCGTCGATGGGAAAATCGCGCCGGTCGGTTCATCATCGAAAAAACGCACGAACGCCTGACCGGCCGCGCAATGCCCCGCTTTGTCCGACGCACGCTGCCGCCGGACCTACGTACAGGATCGGAACATGACCGAACTCGAATTCCAGTCCCTCGCCAACGAGGGCTTCAACCGTATTCCGCTGATCGCCGAAGCGCTCGCCGACCTCGAAACGCCGCTCTCGCTGTATCTGAAGCTCGCGCAACCCGAGCGCAACGGCGCGAACTCGTTCCTGCTGGAGTCGGTGGTGGGTGGCGAGCGCTTCGGCCGCTATTCGTTCATCGGCCTGCCGGCGCGCACGCTGCTGCGCACGCGTAACGGCGTATCGGAAGTGGTACGCGACGGCAAGGTTGTCGAAACGCACGAGGGCGATCCGCTGGAGTTCATCCAGCAGTTTCAAAGCCGTTTCAAGGTCGCGCAGCGGCCGGGCTTGCCGCGTTTCGCCGGCGGCCTCGCGGGCTATTTCGGCTACGACGCGGTGCGCTACATCGAGAAAAAGCTCGCGCATAGCGCGCCGAAAGACGATCTGAATCTGCCGGACATCCAGTTGTTGCTGACCGAGGAAGTCGCGGTGATCGACAACCTCGCGGGCAAGCTGTACCTCGTGATCTACGCCGACCCGACGCAGCCCGAGGCTTACACGAAGGCAAAGCAGCGTCTGCGCGAACTGCGTCAGCGTTTGCGCGCAACGGTCGAGCCGCCGGTCACCTCGGCGAGTGTGCGCACCGAGACGTACCGCGAGTTTGCGAAAGACGACTATCTCGCCGCCGTGCGCAAGGCGAAGGAATACATCGCCGCCGGTGAACTGATGCAGGTGCAGGTTGGCCAACGTCTGACGAAACCCTATCGCGACAACCCGCTGTCGCTGTATCGCGCGCTGCGTTCGCTCAATCCGTCGCCGTACATGTACTACTACAATTTCGGCGACTTCCACGTGGTGGGTGCGTCGCCGGAAATTCTCGTGCGCCAGGAAAAACGCGGCGAAGATCGTATCGTCACGATTCGTCCGCTCGCCGGCACGCGTCCGCGCGGCAACACACCGGAACGCGACGCCGAACTCGCCACTGAACTGCTGAACGACCCGAAGGAAATCGCCGAGCACGTGATGCTGATCGACCTCGCGCGCAACGACGTGGGCCGCATCGCGCAGATCGGCTCGGTGGTCGTCACCGACAAGATGGTGATCGAAAAGTACTCGCACGTGCAGCACATCGTGAGTTCGGTTGAAGGCAAGCTGAAGCCCGGCACCACCAATTTCGACGTGCTCCGCGCCACTTTCCCGGCCGGCACGCTGTCGGGCGCGCCGAAAGTCCGCGCGATGGAATTGATCGACGAACTCGAACCCGTAAAGCGCGGCCTCTACGGCGGCGCAGTCGGCTATCTGTCGTTCACTGGCGAAATGGATCTGGCGATCACAATTCGCACCGGCGTGATCGCGAACGGCAATCTGTATGTGCAGGCGGCGGCGGGTGTCGTCGCGGATTCGGTGCCGGAATCCGAATGGCAAGAGACCGAGAACAAGGCGCGCGCCGTGTTGCGCGCGGCGGAGCAGGTTCAAGACGGCCTCGATAGCGACTTCTGACCGGAGACACACCATGCTGCTCATGATCGACAACTACGACTCGTTCACTTACAACCTGGTGCAGTACTTCGGCGAACTCGGCGAAGACGTGCGCACCTATCGGAACGACGAAATCACGCTGGACGAAATCGCGAAGCTCAACCCCGAGCGCATCTGCCTGTCGCCCGGCCCGAGCAATCCGCAACACGCCGGCATCACGCTCGACGTGCTGCGCGAGTTCTCGGGCAAGACGCCGATTCTCGGCGTGTGCCTCGGCCATCAGGCGATCGGCGAAGCGTTCGGCGGCCGCGTGGTGCGCGCGCAAACTATCATGCACGGCAAGGTCAGCACGATCGAGACCGATTGCAAAGGCGTGTTCGCGGATTTGCCAAAGCATTTCGTCGTGACCCGCTACCACTCGCTTGCGATCGAACGCGAATCGCTGCCGGACTGTCTCGAAGTGTCGGCATGGACCGAAGACGGCGAGATCATGGGCGTGCGTCATAAGGAACTGGCCGTCGAAGGCGTGCAGTTCCATCCGGAATCCATTCTTTCCGAACACGGCCACGCGCTGCTCGAAAACTTCGTGAAGCAGTCAAAAGCGAAGCCGGCCCAACGCACCGCCTGATGAAGCGAGATAACATCATGACAATCACGCCGCAAGAAGCGCTGCAACGGACCATCGAGCACCGCGAGATTTTCCACGACGAAATGCTGCATCTGATGCGGCTCATCATGCGCGGCGAACTTTCGCCCGTCATGGCGGCTGCGATCATTACAGGCTTGCGCGTCAAAAAAGAGACCATCGGCGAAATCACCGCCGCCGCCACGGTGATGCGTGAATTTGCCCGGCACGTGGAGGTGCAGGACAACTCGAACTTCGTCGATATCGTCGGCACCGGCGGAGACGGTTCGCATACCTTCAATATCTCGACGGCGACAATGTTCGTGTCCGCCGCAGCCGGCGCGAAAGTCGCGAAGCACGGCAATCGCGGCGTGTCGAGCAAGTCGGGCAGCGCAGATGTGCTCGAAGCGCTCGGCGTGAATATCGACCTGCAGCCGGAACAAGTCGCAGCGTCGATTGCCGAAACCGGCATGGGTTTCATGTTCGCGCCGAATCATCACCCGGCAATGAAAAACATCGCGCCGGTGCGCCGTGAACTAGGCGTGCGGACCATCTTCAACATTCTGGGTCCGCTGACGAATCCGGCCGGCGCGCCGAATCAGCTGATGGGCGTGTTTCATGCGGACCTGGTCGGCATTCAGGTTCGCGTGATGCAGCGCCTCGGCGCAAAGCACGTGCTCGTGGTGTACGGTATGGACGGCATGGACGAAGTGTCGCTCGGCGCGGCCACGCAAGTCGGCGAGTTGCGTGACGGCGAAGTGCGCGAGTACGAGATTCATCCGGAAGACTTCGGCATGCAGATGGTGTCGAATCGAACGTTGAAAGTGGCGGACGCCACGGAATCGAAAGCAATGCTGCTCGAAGCGCTCGACAACAAACCGGGCGTTGCACGCGAGATCGTTACGCTGAACGCGGGCACGGCGCTGTACTCGGCGAACGTGGCGTCGTCCATCGCGAACGGCATCGAGCTTGCGCGCGAAGCCATCGCCAGCGGCAAGGCTCGCGCAAAAGTCGACGAACTGATCCGCTTCACGCAGCAATTCAAGCACTAATCACGCAGCAACCAACGTAGCGAGATTCTTATGAGCGACATCCTCGACCGTATCATCGCGGTCAAACGCGAAGAAGTCCGCGCCGCCGAACAGAGCGCGCCGCTCGAAGAGCTGCGCCTCGAAGCGTCGTCGCGCGATATTCGCGATTTCGTCGGCGCTCTGCGCGCAAAACATGCGGCCGGTCTCGCCGCAGTGATCGCCGAGGTGAAGAAAGCGAGCCCGTCCAAAGGCGTTCTGCGCGAGAACTTCGTCCCTGCGCAAATTGCGCGTTCGTATGAAACGCACGGCGCGGCCTGTCTGTCGGTATTGACCGACGTGCAGTTCTTTAAGGGCAGCGTCGCGTATCTGGAGCAGGCGCGCGCCGCGTGCCAGTTGCCGGTGCTGCGCAAAGACTTCATCGTCGATCCGTACCAGATTGTCGAAGCACGCGCGATGGGCGCCGACGCGATTCTATTGATCGCCGCCGCGCTGGAAACTTCGGAGATGCAGGACCTCGAAGCGCTCGCGCATTCGCTCGGCCTCGCGGTGCTCGTCGAAGTGCACGACAGCGACGAGCTGATGCAGGCGCTCACGCTGAAAACGCCGCTGATCGGCGTCAACAATCGCAATCTGCGCACTTTCGAGACGTCGATCGAAAACACCATCGGCATGCTCGAAGCGATTCCCGACGACCGCATCGTGGTAACGGAATCGGGCATTCTGTCGCGCGTCGATGTCGAAAGGCTGCGCGCGATGGACGTGAACACGTTCCTCGTCGGCGAGGCATTCATGCGCGCGGACGAGCCAGGCGTGGAGCTTGCTCGCATGTTCTTCCCGGGCGCGGCGTGAGCACACCGCAGCTCATGTAACGCACACACAGCGGAGCACGACATGGCCATGGAACGCGAGATCAAGTTGCTGCTGCCGGCCGCGCAAGTGAAAGCGGCCGGGCAGTGGTTCGTCGCGCGCACTGGCAACGAGGGCCGCGCGATCAAGCTGTCGAATATCTACTTCGACACGCCGCAACTCACGCTGGCAGCCTCGAAGAGCGCGTTGCGCCTGCGCCATACACCCGACGGCTGGCTGCAGACGTTCAAGACGGTAGGCAGTGCGGCAAACGGCTTGCACAGCCGTCACGAATGGGAAATGCCCGTCGCGGGTGAGGCGCTCGAAATTGACGCGTTGCTGCGCGAGTGCGACGAGCCCGCCGCCGCGCAAGCGTTGCGCGAAGCGGCGCCGCAACTGATCGAACTGTTTCGCACGGACTTCACACGCACGCTGTGGCAAGTGAGCGTCGACGGCTCCGAGGTTGAAGCCGCAATCGACCAGGGCAACGTGCTGGCCGAAGTGAACGGCGAACTGCGTCGCGCGCCTATTTCGGAAATCGAACTCGAACTGAAGTCCGGCGACGAAGCCGCGCTGCACGCGCTTTCGAGCGAACTCGGCAAGCAGATCGCCGGCCTCGCGCCCGAAAACATCAGCAAGGCGCAGCGCGGCTATCAATTGCGCGCGGGCTGAGCGCGGGTTCATCGCCGCGCGTTCTAGCCGCCTACAGCGCACGCCGCCGCCTCGGCTTGAGTCACACCGCGTTTGCTGCGACACTTCTGCGCCATGACTACTGCATCCCGCCCCCGCTTCGCGCCGTCACAAGCATCGTTATTCGGCGACGCCGCGGCGCCCGCCGGCACTATTTCCGCCGAGCCGCAGCCGCAATCCCAGCAAGCAGCCGGCACGCCGCCCACGCTCGAAGAGCAGTTCGCCGCGCTACCGGCCGAATGGCGAGCGCACCTGAAGTCTTTCATTGAAAGCGATGCCTACGCGCCGCTCTGCCGTTTCGTCGACGGTGAGCGCGCGGCCGGCAAAACCGTTTATCCCACCGACGTGTTCCGCGCCCTGCGGCTTACGAGCCCCGATGAAGTGAAGGTCGTGATTCTCGGCCAGGACCCGTATCACGGTGAGGATCGCGGCACACCGCAAGCTCATGGGCTCGCATTTTCAGTCGCGCCGAACGTGCGCACGCCGCCGTCGCTGCGAAACATTTTCAAGGAAATTGCGGCAAGCCTCGGCCACGAACCGCCGCGTCACGGTTGCCTCGACACGTGGGCGAAGCAAGGCGTGCTGCTGCTGAACACGGTGCTGACCGTGGAGCGCGATTCAGCCGCCAGCCACGCGAAGCGCGGCTGGGAAAAATGCACAGACTCGCTGATTCACGAACTCGCGATGCGTCACGACGGTCTCGTGTTCATGCTGTGGGGCGCACATGCGCAGGCGAAGCGCGCGCTGCTCGGCGGCAAGTCGCATTACGTGCTGGAGGCGCCCCATCCTTCGCCGTTGTCGGCGCATCGCGGCTTTCTCGGCTGCGGACATTTCGCGAAGGCAAACGAGTATCTTGTGAAGCATGGCCGCCAACCGATCGACTGGCGCCTGCCCGACGAAGCGCAAATGCTGGCTTAGCGGCTTCTGTCTGCAAACCGGGGCAGAACCAGCGGCAAAAAACAAAAACGCCACGGAGTCTATTTCCGTGGCGTTTCAGTTTTCAACGCTCGCAATCGGCTTAACTTGCGAACCTCAGCAGCAAGCCACAAGTCGCGAACCAGGCAGCGAACCTGGGCCGCGAACTCGTCAGCCAGCTCAAGCAGCCGCGATCGCTTCGCGCGCCGCAGCCAACGCCGCGCCCGCAGCGTCCGGGCCCATGTTCAGACCTTCGGCGTAAATGAAGTTGACATCCGTCATGCCGATGAAGCCAAGGAAGCTCTTCAGATACGGCGTCTGGCTATCGTTCGGCGTGCCCGCGTACTTGCCGCCGCGGGCGGATACGACGTACACCTTCTTGCCCGTCACGAGACCTTCGGGGCCGTTCGCGGTGTAGCGGAACGTGATGCCGGCGCGGGCGATGAAGTCGAAATAAGTCTTCAGTTGCGACGAAATGCCGAAGTTGTACATCGGCGCGCCGATCACGATGATGTCGGCGGCTTGCAGTTCTGCGATCAGCGCTTCGCTGCGCGCGGCGATCGCGGCTTGCTCGGGGGTACGCTGATCAGCCGGCGTAAAAAACGCGCCCAGAATGGCGTCGTCCAGATGCGGCAGCGGTTCGGCTTGCAGGTTACGGACGACGACTTGCGCGCCCGGATTCGATTGTTGCAGCTTTTCGGTCAGCTCGTTGAGGAGCAGCGTCGAGTTCGCGCCTTGCGAGCGGGCTGCCGAGTTGATTTGCAGGATCGTGGTCATGGTTGACTCCAGTGGGGGGCGCGCTGTGTTGCGCGAGTGGAGCCATTGTGTTTTTTTACCGATCCGGGAAAAAGCCATCCGGCAGCGACGGATTGTTGCAGTGGTAGAACAATCCGCCGCCTGCCGACGCGAATTGACGTCGGCGCGGATTACGATCAGCTTGTCAGCCAGCGCTCGCGTGCCTTGCGGGGGGCGGGTCGCTGGTCGGCGACGGTGAGCTTGTAGCGTGACACTTCAGGCCCTTCCAGCTTGAGCTGCGCGGTGCGCAACTCGTCGCGGCGGAATGCGTGAACTTCCACTTTGGCTCCCGGCTGATAGCGTGCGAGCAGTGTGTCCAGATTCGAGCCCGTCACGCGCAGGCCGTCGAGCGCGATCAACACGTCGCCGGCCGAGAGCCCCGCTTTCTGCGCGGCGCTGCCTTCGTGGACAGCCGTCAGCGTACAGTCCGCGCCGCCGCGCACCCGCACGCCGAGCGACGGTTTGCCGCTCTTGTCGACTTCCGGCGCGAGCGTGACGCCGAACGGTTCCAACAGTGTTTCGAGCGGCAAATCGCGCGTGCCGTGCACCGCTTCCGCAAACAGCTCACCCAGGTGCACGCCGGTTGCTTCCGCAAACAGTGCTTCGACTTCGCGTTCGTCGACGCCCACCGGCTTGCCGCGGTAAAAATCGCGGCCAAAGCGCTGCCACAGCAGACGCATCACGTCGTCGAGCGACTTGCGATTGTTGGTCTGCGCGCGGATCGCCAGGTCGAACGCAAGCGCAACGAGCGAGCCCTTCGTGTAATAGCTGACGATGGCATTCGGCGCGTTCTCGTCCTGCCGGTAGTATTTGACCCAGGCGTCGAACGAGCTTTCCGCGACGCTCTGCTTCAGTCGCCCGCTGCCGCGCTGCACGCCGCCGATCACCTTGCCGAGCAGGCCGAGATAATCGTCGACCGAAATCAGGCCGCTGCGCACGAGAATCAGGTCGTCGTAGTATGAGGTGAAGCCTTCGAACAGCCACAACAGCGACGTGTAGTTCTCGACGGAAAGGTCATACGGCGCAAAGACCGCCGGCTTGATCCGCTTCACGTTCCACGTGTGAAAGTATTCGTGGCTGCACAGGCCGAGGTAGGTCCGGTAGCCTTCCGTCAGTGCGTCGCGGCCTTGCACGGGCAGATCGCCGCGATTGCAGATCAGCGCCGTCGACGCGCGGTGTTCGAGGCCGCCGTAGCCGTCGGTGACGGCTTGCGTCATGAACACGTAGCGATCCACGGGCGCTTTCTTCGACTTCGGCTCGAAGAGCGCGATTTGCGCTTCGCAAATGCGCTTCAGGTCGGCGCTGAGCCGCGCCATGTCCAGCCCGATCACGCGCCCCGCGATCACGACGTCGTGCGGCACGCCGTGCGCGTTGAATGTCGCCAATTCGAATTTGCCGAGCGTGACCGGATGATCGATCAGCTCATCGTAGTTCTGCGCGCGATATTCCCCGAAGCCATAACGCTTCGTGCCGCGCGCTTCCGGCAGCGCCGTCGCGACGCGCCAGTTGCGATACGCCGCGCCCTCCGGTTTCTGGATATCGACCACGCACTGCGCTTCCTCGTGGCCGAGCGGCGCCAGGAACACGCTCGTACCGTTGAAAAAACCCGTGGTGTCGTCCAGATGCGCGGCGCGCACCGACAGATCCCACGCATAGACCTCGTAGCGCAGCGTGAGCGCGCCTTTTACCGGCGCCGCCTGCCACGTGTGCTTGTCCGTTTTCTCGACACGCACCTTGCGGCCCGCGTCGTTGAAGGCGCGCAGTGTCACGATGTTGCGCGCGAACTCGCGGACCATGTAGCTGCCCGGAATCCATACCGGCAGCATGAAACGCTGCCCGGCCAGATCGGGATCGGCAACGGTGACGGTGACTTCGAACAGGTGAGCGGCGGGTTGCTTGGGAACGATGGTGTAGCGGATCGGCTTCATCGGCGGCGATTGGTGGTTTTGGCTGATTGTTGGGGGCTTGATGCGAAAGGAGGCGCCATTTGCGCCTCCTTCGGTTTGGTCAGTGCCGCGTGTGTCAGTGCACCGCTGCCATTTCCTTGTCGAGCCGGTCGGCCGGCACCGCGCCCGGCAGGCGGCGGCCGTCGGCGAGGAACACGGTAGGCGTGCCTTCCACGTTCATCGCATGTCCGAGCGCGAGATTCTTGTCGATCGCGGCAGTGTCACAAGTGCCGGCGGCCGTGGGCGCCTGATGGTCTTGCATCCACGATTCCCACGCCTTCGCGCGGTCGGTCGAGCACCAGATCGACTTCGACTTGGCGGTCGAGTCCGGCGACAAAACCGGGTACAGGAACGTGTAAACCGTCACGTTGTCGATCGACTTCAGCGTGGTTTCGAGCTGCTTGCAGTACGGGCAGTTCGGGTCGGAGAACACCGCGATCTTGCGCGATCCGTTGCCCTTCACGACCTTCACCGCGTTGGCGAAAGGCAGGCTCGCGAAGTCGATGCGGTTGGTTTCCGACAGGCGCGCTTCGGTCAGATTCTTGCGCGTCTTCGTGTCGACCATGTCGCCGAGCAGCACGTAGTCGCCGTTGGCGTCGCTGTACACGATCTGGCTGCCGAGGTTCACTTCATACAAGCCGGCAATCGGCGACTTGGTCACGCTCTTGATCGTCACGTCCGCGAGACGCGTTTGCAGCGTGGCCTTGAGTTTGTCGGTGGCCTGGTCGGCTTGCGCGGAGCAGCCGATGGTGACAGCGGCAATCGCAAGCATGGCGGTCGCCATGCGGAAGGTTCGTTTCATGCTGAATTCCTGATTCAATCGCGCGCTGCGCGCGTTGTGCGTTCATGCCGTTGCCCTCCTTTGCTTGGGAAGGCCGCAGCAACTGTGCGTTCATGATACCTGTCTCACCGGTTCGGCATGCCGCGCCGGGTTAGAGCCGGGTTACAGTCGGGTAAAAGCCGTAATGCGGCCCGCCTTTCAGCCGAGCGCGGCCGACACGAGCCAGCGCTTGATGAACGGCTGCGCACCGACGAAAGCCATGCCGCTATTGCGCACGATCTTGGCCAGCGGGCCGGGGACGGAAAACAGTTTTTGCAGACCGTCGGTGGCGATCATCAGCGCGCGAATGTCTTCGCGGCGCGCGCGTTCGTAGCGCCGCAGCAGGACCATGTCGCCGAGATCGCGAAACGACTCCTTGCCCGCGACGACATCGGCAAGCGCAGCGACGTCGCGCAAACCGAGGTTCATGCCCTGCCCGGCGAGCGGATGGATCAGATGCGCGGCGTCGCCGACCAGCGCGACGCGCGGCGCCACAAGGCGGTCTACAGTTTGCAGCGCGAGCGGAAAGCCCTGTGCCGGAGTCACGCAGTCGAGGCCGCCAAGCTGGCCGCCCGTCACGCGTTCCACTTCTGCTGCGAGCTGTGCCGGATCGAGCGCGATCAGCCGCTCGGCGTGCTCCGTGCGCGCCGACCACACGAGCGAAACGTGACCGTCAGGCATCGGCAGCAGCGCGATGATCTCGCCATCCTTGAACCATTGGTAAGCGGTCTCGCCGTGCGGTTTCTCGGCCCTGAAGTTCGCGACGACGCCGGTCTGCCGGTAGTCGCGCCGGTTCATCTTCGAGCCGATCTGCGCGCGCACCCATGAATGCGCGCCGTCTGCGCCGACGAGCAGATCCGCCGCGAGCACGCTGCCGTTCGCGAGACCGACGCTCGCACTGTCGGCGGTGAAATCGAGCGCTTGCGCGCGGCTGTCGATCCACGTGAGGTTTGGCTGGAAGCGCAGCGCCGCATCGAGCGCGCGCTCGATCACCGACGACTCGACGATCCACGCCAGTTGCGGCACGGAAGCCTGAAACGCGGAGAAATGCAGTTCGGCGTGGGCGTCGCCGTAGACGCGCATGTCGTAGACGGGGCCAAGCCGCGACAAGTCGAGCGCCTGCCAGACGCGCAAGCGCTCGAGCAGCGCCTGCGAACTCGACGACAACGCATACACCCGCGAGTCGAACGAAGCGCCGGCGGCGAGCGGCGCGCAGGGCTGCGCGAGCAGCGCGACGCGCAATCCGCCTTGCGTGAGCGCAAGCGCCGCGGTCTTGCCGACCAGCCCACCGCCGATCACGGCGGCATCGAAAGTCTGATGGTGTGCGTTCATCCGCGCATTATAGCTGCGGGGTTGCGAGGGACGGATCGGGCGCGCAGCTTTCTGAAGCCACGTCAAGAAGCTGATTGGAACGGGTTACAATTGCGTTTTCCGTGACAGAACTCGCCCAGAATCGTCGAGGCAACACCCGCTCTGGCGTCGCGTCCCGCTCCGCTGCGTTCCCTTTGCCGCCAAACGCGAAGGCTTCCCGAATCCTGCACACAGCGTCGAGCGCATCACGCAATTTACTGAATTACTGAAGGATTTCCATGAGCCTCAAATGCGGCATCGTCGGCTTGCCTAACGTCGGCAAGTCCACTCTGTTCAACGCGCTGACCAAGGCGGGCATCGCCGCCGAAAATTACCCGTTCTGCACGATCGAGCCGAACGTCGGCATTGTCGAAGTGCCGGACGCGCGCCTGAAGGCGCTCGCCGAAATCGTCAAACCGGAGCGCATTCTGCCGGCCGTCGTCGAATTCGTGGACATCGCCGGTCTGGTGGCGGGCGCGAGCAAGGGCGAAGGCCTCGGCAACCAGTTCCTCGCGAACATCCGCGAAACCGATGCGATCACACACGTTGTCCGCTGCTTCGAAGACGAAAACGTGATTCACGTGGCCAACAAGATCGATCCGCTGTCGGACATCGAGGTCATCAACACCGAACTGGCGCTCGCGGACCTCGCAACGGTCGAAAAAGCGCTCGCGCGTTATTCGAAGGCCGCCAAATCGGGCAACGACAAGGAAGCCATCAAGAACGCCGCAGTGCTGGAAAAGGTGCGTGCGCAACTGGATCAGGCCAGACCGGTCCGGGCGCTCGATCTGTCGGACGAAGAAAAGGCCACGCTCAAGCCGTTCTGCCTGATCACGGCAAAGCCGACCATGTACGTTGCGAACGTGAAGGAAGACGGCTTCACAAATAATCCGCATCTGGACGCGGTGACGAAGTTCGCGGCGTCGGAAAACGCGCCGGTGGTCGCTGTCTGCGCGGCAATCGAAGCGGAAATTGCCGACCTCGACGAAGCCGATATGGAAGTGTTCCTCGCCGACATGGGCATGGAAGAGCCGGGCCTGAACCGCGTGATTCGCGCCGGCTTCAAGCTGCTGGGCCTGCAAACTTACTTCACGGCCGGCGTGAAGGAAGTACGCGCATGGACCATTCATGTGGGCGACACGGCGCCGCAAGCTGCGGGCGCGATCCACACGGATTTCGAGCGCGGCTTTATTCGCGCGCAGACCATCTCTTTCAACGACTACATCGCCTATAAAGGCGAGCAAGGCGCGAAAGAAGCCGGCAAGATGCGCGCCGAAGGCAAGGAATATGTCGTGCACGACGGCGACGTGATGAACTTCCTGTTCAACGTGTAACGCCCGGCGCTTTCCTCGAGCGCCTAACAGCTGATACTTGGCCGCGTCGCTGCGCGCGGCTCCCGCCTGTATCACATCTGTCAAAGCCCGCTTCGCGCGGGCTTTGTGTTTTTTTGCGGGTTTTGGAAGTGGCTGGCAATGCTGTGCGATCGATCTTGAGCGCGCCGGGATTGTGCGCGGGTGCAGGTGTCACCCCCGGCTCATCCCAACCTGCCGAGTATTTGATCCAACCGCAAATGTTTCAATTTCATGACATGCGATGTTAAATTGCGGCATTCGGCGCCACAGTAAAAGCGACGCCGGACTGTCATCGAACACAAATAGAATCGCGCGATTCGCAATTGCGCCCTTTCCGCATCTGCTTTGCTGAGACGGGAGGTGGCGCTTTAGCGCTAACTCCTTCCTATCGACCGCGTTGCATGGGACGGGAGTAAGCGCTCAAGCGCTAACTCCTATCGACCGCTTTGCATGGGATGGGAGTAAGCGCTCAAGCGCTAACTCCCATCGACCGCGTTGCATGGGATGGGAGTAAGCGCTCAAGCGCTAACTCCCATCGACCGCGTTGCATGGGATGGGAGTAAGCGCTGAAGCGCTAACTCCCATCGACACAGGAGACTAATCGATGAGTTTGAAGCCGCTGTTCCGTTCGCTTTCCGTTGCCGCCGTGCTGGGCGCGGGCATTATGGCCACCAGCCAGACGGCCCAGGCCGCCACCGAAATCCAGTTCTGGCACGCAATGGAAGCCGCTCTGGGCGAACGTCTGAACGATATCGCCAACGCGTTCAATGCGTCGCAATCCGATTACAAGATCGTGCCGGTGTTCAAGGGCACTTACGACCAGACGCTTGCCGCCGGCATCGCCGCTTACCGCAGCGGCAACGCGCCAGCCGTCCTGCAAGTCTACGAAGTCGGCACCGCGACCATGATGCAGGCGAAGAAGGCTGTCATTCCCGTATCGGAAGTGTTCAAGCAAGCCGGCGTGCCGCTCGACGAGAAAGCGTTCGTGCCAACCATCGCAAGCTATTACAGCGACGCCAGAAGCGGCCAGTTGATCTCGATGCCGTTCAACAGCTCGACGCCGGTTCTCTACTACAACAAGGACGCGTTCAAGAAAGCCGGCCTCGATCCGAACCAGCCGCCGAAGACATGGGCCGAATTGCAGGTCGACGCGCAGAAGCTCAAAGCCTCCGGCATGGCGTGCGGTTATTCATCGGGCTGGCAAAGCTGGATCCAGTTGGAGAACTACAGCGCGTGGCATGGTGCGCCGTTTGCGTCGAAGAACAACGGATTTGACGGCGCCGACGCGCAACTCGAATTCAACAAGCCGCTGCAGGTCGCGCACATCCAGTTCCTGCAGAACATGCAGAAGGAAGGCTCGTTCACCTACGTTGGCCGCAAGGACGAACCCGTCTCGAAGTTCTACAGCGGCGATTGCGGGATCATCACGAACTCGTCAGGCTCGCTTGCCACCATCAAGAAGTACGCGAAGTTCAACTTCGGCACCGGCATGATGCCTTACGACGCAAACGTGAAGGGCGCGCCGCAGAACGCGATAATCGGCGGTGCGAGCTTGTGGGTGTTGGCGGGCAAAGACCCGGCTGTCTACAAGGGCGTGGCGAAATTCCTGTCGTATCTGTCGTCGGCGCCGGTTGCCGCCAAGTGGCATCAGGACACGGGATATCTGCCGGTCACGACCGCCGCTTATCAGTTGACGCAACAACAGGGCTTCTACGAGAAGAACCCGGGCAGCGACACGGCCATCAAGCAGATGCTCAACAAGCCGCCCCTGCCGTACACGAAGGGTCTGCGTTTGGGCAACATGCCGCAGATCCGCACGATCATCGACGAAGAGCTCGAACAGGTGTGGGCTGAAAAGAAAACGCCGCAACAGGCGCTCGACTCAGCGGTTTCGCGTGGCGACGAGTTGCTGCGGCGCTTCGAAAAAGCCGGCAGTTAAGCGCAGTATCGGTCTGCGCAGCTCGTGTAGACCATGCGGTTCATGCAGCAATAGCGGCGAACAACCGCAACCCGGCGCAATAAAAGCATAAAGCCAGTCGGCAGGGTTTCGGCGCAATCGCGTCGAAACCCGCTTGCAGCAACCCTTGGGAATCTTCGATGGAAAAGCGCTCCCGCTTCGGCACCAGTCTGCTGCCCTACCTGCTCGTCGCACCGCAACTGGCGATCACCGCGCTGTTTTTTCTGTGGCCCGCAGGCGAAGCGCTGTGGCAATCCACGCAAAGCCAGGACGCATTTGGCACATCGAGCGAATTTGTCGGACTCGCCAACTTCCGCCAACTGTTCGCCGATCCGCTCTACCTGTCATCGTTCAACACGACGCTGATTTTCTGTGCGCTCGTCACCGTCTCCGGCCTCGTCATTTCGCTGCTGCTGGCCGTCTGCGCCGACCGCGTCACGCGCGGCGCGAAGGCTTATCAGACGCTGCTGATCTGGCCGTATGCAGTCGCGCCGGCGATTGCGGCCGTGTTGTGGTCGTTTCTGTTCAACCCGAGTATCGGCCTCGTCACATTCGCGCTCGCAAAGTACGGCATCGTGTGGAATCACGCGCTCAATGCGGGACAGGCGATGTTTCTCGTCGTGCTAGCGTCGGTGTGGAAGCAGGTCAGCTACAACTTCCTCTTCTTCTATGCGGGCTTGCAGGCGATTCCGCGCTCGTTGATCGAAGCTGCGGCCATCGACGGCGCCGGTCCCGTGCGGCGCTTCTTCGGCATCGCACTGCCGCTGTTGTCGCCGACCAGCTTCTTCCTGCTGGTCATCAACATCACCTACGCATTTTTCGACACGTTCCCCGTGATCGACGCCGCGACCGGCGGCGGTCCCGCGCAATCGACGCGCACGCTGATCTACAAGATTTTCGCGGAAGGCTTCCAGGGACTCGACATCGGCAGCTCCGGCGCGCAGTCGGTGGTTCTGATGGTGATCGTCGTCGCGTTGACGGTCGTGCAATTCCGCTTTATCGAACGCAGGGTTCAATACTCATGATCGAAAACCGCCGCGGTTTCGACCTCTTCTGCCACGCGGTGCTGATACTCGGCGTCGCGTTGGTGGTGTTTCCGGTGTACGTCGCGTTCTGCGCGGCGACCATGAGCGAGCGCGAAGTGTTCACCGTGCCGCTCTCGCTGGTGCCGAGTTCGCATCTCTTCGAAAACGTCACGACGGTCTGGGCGCACGGCAGCGGGAACGCGGCGGCGCCCTTCGGCCGCATGCTGTTCAACAGCCTCGTCATGGCGCTTGCCATCGCTATCGGCAAGATCGCCGTGTCGATGATCTCCGCTTTCGCGATTGTGTTTTTCCGCTTTCCGTTTCGCAACCTGTCTTTCTGGCTGATCTTCATCACGTTGATGCTGCCGGTCGAAGTCCGCATTTTTCCGACCGTGCAAGTCGTCTCGTCGATGCACCTCAGCAATACCTATAGCGGCTTGACGTTGCCGCTGATCGCCTCGGCCACTGCCACGTTTCTCTTCCGTCAGTTCTTCATGACCTTGCCCGATGAGTTGATGGAAGCCGCGCGCATCGACGGTGCGGGCGCCATGCGCTTCTTCTGGGACGTCGTGCTGCCGCTGTCCAAAACCAACATGGCGGCGCTGTTCGTGATCACGTTCATTTACGGCTGGAATCAATATTTGTGGCCGATTCTGATTACGAGCCAGCAGTCGCTGACGACGGCCGTGGTCGGCATCAAGAGCATGATCGCGTCGGGCGACACCGCGACGGAATGGCATCTGGTGATGACGGCCACGCTGCTCGCCATGCTGCCGCCGCTCGCCGTCGTGCTGACCATGCAACGCTGGTTCGTGCGCGGACTCGTCGATGCGGAAAAATGAAAGCGCCTCGCCAGCGCATCAACGCATCAATGCACTGACGCCGCACAGGCAACAGATAAACGACACGAAACGAAGGGCTAAAACCGCATGGCTGCACTGACACTGCAAGGCGTTAAAAAAACCTACGACGGCAAACAGTTTGTGTTGCACGGCATCGACGTCGACGTGAACGACGGCGAGTTCGTCGTAATGGTCGGGCCGTCGGGTTGCGGCAAATCCACATTGCTGCGGATGGTCGCCGGGCTCGAGCGGATCTCCGAAGGCACCATCTCGATCGCCGGCAAAGTGGTCAACGAGCTGGAGCCGAAAGACCGCAACATCGCGATGGTGTTTCAGAACTACGCGCTTTATCCGCATATGAGCGTGGCGGAAAACATGGGCTACGCGCTGAAGATCGCGGGCGTCGATCGGGCGCAGATCGCGCAACGCGTGAACGCCGCCGCGCAGATTCTTGAACTCGAACCGCTGCTGCAGCGCAAGCCACGCGAGCTGTCGGGCGGACAGCGTCAGCGCGTGGCAATGGGACGCGCGATCGTGCGCGAACCCGCCGTGTTCCTGTTCGACGAACCGCTGTCCAATCTCGATGCGCGTCTGCGCGTGCAAATGCGGCTCGAAATCCAGCGGCTGCATGCTCGGCTAGCGACCACGAGCCTCTACGTGACGCACGATCAGATCGAAGCAATGACGCTGGCGCAACGTGTGATCGTGATGAACAAGGGTCACGCCGAACAGATCGGCGCGCCAACCGAAGTCTACGAGCGGCCCGCAACCGTGTTCGTCGCCGGCTTCATCGGTTCGCCTGGCATGAATCTGCTGGAAGGCCGCGTGTCCGACGACGGTTCGACTTTCGACGTGGCGGGCAACGGTCCGCAGCTGCCGCTCGCCGGCGTCGCGTCGATTGGCCGCGAACTCGCCAAAGGACGCGAGTGGACGCTCGGCATTCGTCCCGAACACATGAGTCCGGGGCAGGCCGATGCGCCGCATACAACGCTCACCGTCGATTCATGTGAGTTGCTCGGCGCGGACAATCTCGCGCACGGACGGTGGGGTAAGCACGACGTGACAGTGCGATTGCCGCACGCGCACCGGCCGGCGGCCGGCGAAGCGCTGCAGGTCGCGCTGCCCGCCCGGCACTTGCATTTCTTCGATCCGGCAAGCGGGCGGCGGGTGAACTGACAGACGCGGCCACAACAACAATCCATAAATACCATGCAATGCACTGGCTTGAAAGCCGCTCGCTGCGGCGTTGCAGTCGTGGCGGCTCTGCTGGTCGGCATGTCGCCGGCTTTCGCGTATGTCGCGCCGGGTACGACGCCCGGAGAAGCCGACCTCAGCAATCACAACACCTACACCAATCGCGACGGCAACACGGTCCATGCGCCGGCCAAGTCGCTGTCAGGCAAGGCGCCTGAAGGCGCGACGGCGCGCTGCCGCGACGGCAGCTACAGTTTCAGCCGACATCACAGCGGCACATGCTCGAGACACGGCGGCGTAGCCAGCTGGCTATAGACCGCCTACAGCCTCGCAGCAACCCGCAACCGCGCATGCCTCACCGCCGCCGCGCGCTCATGCCGAAGTACAATGCCATCTGCACACGGCCCGCGCGCGGCCGTCGGTGAGCAGAACACTGCGCTGGACACCGCGCTCGACACCGCGCCGGCCAACGCCGGGCGCCCCGCCCGGCCATGACGTCGCCGTAACACGCCGTGGCACCGGTTACCTTTCCACCCGCGACTGCCCGCCCCCTTGCGGCCGGCGTCGCCAACGTCTCGCAAGCAAATGGCCCAATACGTCTTCACCATGAATCGGGTCGGCAAGATCGTGCCGCCCAAGCGTCAAATCCTGAAAGACATCTCGCTGTCCTTTTTTCCCGGCGCGAAGATCGGCCTGCTCGGCCTGAACGGCTCGGGCAAGTCGACGCTGATCCGCATCATGGCCGGTGTGGACAAGGACATCGAAGGCGAAGCCACGCCAATGCCGAACCTGAACATCGGCTATCTGCCGCAGGAACCTCAGCTCGATCCGAACAAGACGGTGCGCGAAACCGTTGAGGAAGGTCTCGGCGACGTGTTCAACGCGCAGAAGAAGCTCGATGAAATCTACGCGGCCTACGCGGAGCCCGACGCCGACTTCGACGCGCTCGCTGCCGAGCAGGCAAAGTACGAAGCGATTCTCGCGACAACCGACGGCGGCAGCGCCGAACAGCAGATCGAAATCGCCGCCGACGCGCTGCGCCTGCCGGCGTGGGACGCGAAAATCGAGCACCTGTCGGGCGGCGAAAAGCGCCGCGTCGCACTGTGCAAGCTGCTGCTCGAAAAGCCCGACATGCTGTTGCTGGATGAGCCGACCAACCACCTCGACGCCGAATCGGTCGACTGGCTCGAACAGTTCCTCACGCGTTTTCCCGGCACCGTCGTCGCGGTCACGCACGATCGCTACTTCCTGGATAACGCGGCCGAGTGGATTCTCGAACTCGACCGCGGCCACGGTATTCCGTGGAAGGGCAACTACAGCAGTTGGCTCGATCAGAAAGAGGAACGCCTGAAGCAGGAAGAGTCGTCGGAATCGGCGCGTCAGAAGGCGATCAAGAAGGAACTGGAGTGGGTGCGGCAGAACCCGAAGGGCCGTCAGGCAAAGTCGAAAGCGCGTATCGCCCGTTTCGAGGAACTCAACAGCCAGGACTATCAGAAGCGTAACGAAACGCAGGAAATCTTCATTCCGGTTGGCGACCGCCTCGGCAATGAAGTGATCGAATTCAAGAACGTCAGCAAGTCGTATGGCGACCGTTTGTTGCTCGATAACGTCAGCTTCAAGATTCCGGCGGGCGCGATCGTGGGCATCATCGGTCCGAATGGCGCGGGTAAGTCCACGCTGTTCCGCATGCTCACCGGCCGCGAAGAACCCGATTCGGGCGAGATCGTGAAGGGCCCGACCGTGAAGCTCGCTTACGTCGATCAAAGCCGTGACGCACTGGACCCTTCGAAGACGGTGTTCGAAGAAATCTCCGGCGGCGCGGACGTGCTGACGGTCGGCAAGTATGAAACGCCGTCGCGCGCGTACATCGGCCGTTTCAACTTCAAGGGCGGCGATCAGCAGAAGATCGTCGGCAATCTGTCGGGCGGCGAGCGCGGCCGTTTGCATCTTGCGAAGACGCTGATCGCGGGCGGCAACGTGTTGCTGCTCGACGAACCGTCGAACGACCTCGACGTGGAAACGTTGCGCGCGCTCGAAGACGCATTGCTGGAATTCGCCGGCTCGGTGATGGTGATCTCGCACGATCGCTGGTTCCTCGACCGCATCGCCACGCACATTCTCGCGTTCGAAGGCGATTCGCAAGTTACGTTCTTCGACGGCAATTACCAGGAGTACGAAGCGGACAAGCGTGCACGCCTTGGCGAAGAAGCCGCGCGTCCGAAACGTCTGCGTTACAAGCCGATTACGCGCTAAGACTCGCCGCGTAAAAGTAGCTGCGGCCTGCCCGTCGGGAGACGGGCGGGTCGCTTCTTGCAGGTCGCTTCATGCGGGTCGCCTTTAACGCGGCTTGCGTCGGCAGCACTTTAATTCCCCTGACTGCAAACATCGGCTCTATAGCAGCCGCACACGCCACATGTCGGCGACGTGCCGACAGGGCACAGCCATTGCTTACCTGGCCGTGCTATATGTCGTTTCGCGCCACGCGTCCACGACGCGCGCATCCGTTACAGCCACGCCGCGCACACGGCACCGAGGAGCACAGCATGGCAATGTCGAAGGGCAAACGCTGGATCGTTGCCGTGGGCAGCGTGCTGGTCGTGCTCGTCGTCATTGCGCTCGGTGTGCTGCAGTACGCGCAGCGTGAAGTGAAAGAACGCGTGGTGGCGGCGCTCGGTCCACTGGGCAGCGCGCAAAGCATCGACGTCGGCCTGACCTCGGTTCATCTCACCAACGTGCTGTTGAAGGCGCCGCCAGGCTGGCCGGCCGGCGATCCATTGAGAGCCGACGAAATCACTATCACGCCGGATATTCGCGACCTGCTCGCGCGGCGCATGCATGTCCGCAGCGTCGTCGTGCGCGGTTTCGATATGGCGGTGCTGCGTACTCAAACCGGTACGATCCGGCTGCTTCCGAATTTGCGACAGTCGGTCACGAGCGCGAACGACGACGCGAGCGGTACCGCCGCGGGCGCAACGCCGCGCGAAAAACAGGTCGATCACATCAGCCTGGAGCAAGGGCGGTTCCACTTCTACGACATGACCGTCGGTCCGCCCGCCTACAAGGTGACGGTAAGCAACGCGAACGCGACGGTCGACAACGTTCATCTGCCGGCCCTCACCGAGCCCACCAACGTCAGTGTCAGCGGCTCGATCAAAGGGCCGTCGCACACGGGCACGGTCACATTCGGCGGATGGATCAAGATCGCCAGCAAGGACTCGCAAACGACGAGCACACTGCGCGGCGTCGACGTCGTGATGCTCGATCCTTATCTCGTCAAGAAAGCCGGGGCCGAGGCGCGAGTGACGGGCGGCACGGTCGATTTGAGCGTCGAGTCGTCGGTGCGCAACTATCAGTTGCATGCGCCGGGCACGATCACGGTTCACCAGTTGCAACTCACGGACACCGGCAGTCCGCTCGACACCTTCATGTCGATTCCGACGAAAGCCGCCGTCGCCGCACTGAAGGCTCGCAACGGCGACATCACGCTCCACTTCGTGCTGGACGGTAACTTGCGCGATCCGAAATTCTCAGTGCAGGAAGGTTTGACGACTCGCATCGCCGCCGGATTCGCGAAAGCGCTGGGCGTCAGTGTGGAAGGCGTGGCAAAAGGCGCGGGAGAAACCGTGAAGGGCTTGGGTAATGCTTTGAAGAATTTGCTCGGGCAGTAGCCTTCGTGCAATAAGAAGCGCGTTACTGTAAGCGCGAGGGTGAGACTGGCACCCACGCGCTCACGGCGGCAAAAACGGGCTACACATGTCGCGTACTGCGCGAAGCGCCAGCGACACTCGCCTGGTCAGACCGGCAAACCCAGTTCCCGCAGCTTCGCTTCTGTTTGGGCGGCGTTCGTGTGATGCACGCCATGCCAGCCGAGTGCGGTGGCGGCTGCGGCGTTCTTCGGGTTGTCGTCGATAAACACTAGTTCGCCCGGCTCGACGCCTGGTAGTTGCGCGTCGATCCGCTCGCGCATTGCCGCAAAAATCGCCGGATCGGGTTTCACCAGCCCCACGCGACCGGAGACGACAATGTCCCGAAAGCGCCGCAGCACCGGATAGTGCTCCCATGCATACGGAAACGTCTCAGCCGACCAGTTCGTCAGACCGAAAAGCGGGACTTCCGCGGCTTCGAGCTTTTCCATGATCGCCACGCCGTCTTCCAGCACGCCGGCCACCATCTCGTGCCAGCGCTCATAGAACGCGCGGATCAGCGCTTCGTGATCGGGAAAGCGGGCGACGAGTTCTTCCGTCGCCTCGACGATCGGCTGGCCGCCGTCCTGACGAATCACCCAATCCATCGAGCAGACGTGGGTCAGGAACCAGCGTCGCTCGGCTTCGTCGGGAATCAGTTGCCTGTAAAGATATTCGGGACTCCAGTCGATCAGCACGCCGCCGAAATCGAACACGACTGCCTTGATGGCCATGCGCTCTCCGTTAGCTATGCGGTTGCGGTTGCGGTTGCGGTTGCAGTTGTGGCGCTCACACCGGCTGGGTACGCAACTCGAGCCATGCCTTGGCGTCGCCCGAAACATGCGGCGACAGACGCGCGCGCACCGTCTCGTGATAGTCGTTCAGCCACGCTCGCTCGTCGTCGCGCAGCAGCGACAGGTCGAGGCAACGCGTGTCGATCGGGCAAAGCGTTAGCGTCTCGAACTTCAGGAAGTCGCCGAATTCCGTCTCGCCAGCGGGTACGTTCAGCACGAGGTTCTCGATGCGCACGCCCCACTTGCCCGGCCGGTAGATGCCCGGTTCGACCGAGGTGATCATGCCTTCTTCCATTGCCGTCCACGATTCGGCAGGCGCGTAGTGCGAAATCACCTGCGGGCCTTCGTGCACGTTCAGGAAATAGCCGACGCCATGACCGGTGCCGTGCCCGTAATCGGCGCCGGCTTCCCAGATCGGCGCGCGAGCGATTGCGTCGAGCATCGGCGAACGGATGCCGCGCGGGAACCTGGCGCGCGACAATGCCATGGTTCCTTTCAGCACGATCGTGAAATCGCGACGCTGTTCGTCGCTGACGATGCCGACCGGTACGACGCGTGTGATGTCCGTCGTGCCGCTCAAGTACTGTGCGCCGGAGTCGACCAGCAACAGGCCGTTGCCTTCGATCACCGCATGCGATTCGTTGGTGGCGCGATAGTGCGGCATTGCGCCGTTGGCGTTGAAGCCCGCAATGGTCGCAAAGCTCAGCGACACGAAGCCGGGACGACGCGCGCGCGCCGCCGTCAGACGTTCGTCGATCGTGAGTTCGGTGATCGTCTCGCGGCCCAGTGCGCCTTCGAACCACGCGAAGAATTCCGCGAGTGCGGCGCCGTCCTGCTCCATGGTCTCGCGCACGTGCCTGGCCTCTGCCTCGGTCTTGCGCGACTTGAAGAACGTGGACGGATTGACTGCCTCGACTACCTTTACCGTCGACGGCACCGATTGCAGCGAGCCGTATGTAATGCGGCGCGGGTCGATGAGCAGCGTCGTGCCGGCGGGCAGCGCAGAGAGCGCCTCCGCGGCTTTCGCATATGGCTCGACGCTGACGCCGTCGCGCGCAAGAGCCTCGGCGAGCGCCTGCGGCACCTTGCCGTCGGCAATAAACAGCGACGCGCGGTTTTCGCCGATCAGCGCGTGCGCCACGAAGACCGGGTTATAGCTGACGTCGGCGCCGCGCAGATTCAGCAGCCACGCGAGGTCGTCGAGCGTGGAAATGAAGTGCCATTGCGCGCCCTTCTCCACCATTGCCCGACGGACCTGCGCCAGCTTTTCCGAACGCGCGACACTTGCATGCGGCGCCGCGTGCTCGAAGACTGCGGCAACCGGCAGCGTCGGACGCTGCGGCCAGATCGCGTCGAACAGATCGACGTCGGTGCGCAGCTTTACGCCGCGCGCCGTGAGCGCCTGAGTCAGGGCCCGCGCGGCCGCTACGCCGAGCACCGCGCCGTCCACGCCGACCGCGCTACCGGGCGCAACATTCTGGGCGAGCCAATCGAAATGCGGCGCGGTTTGCTGGCCGCCGGTCATTTTCATAAGCTGAACGCCGGTGCCCGCGAGTTGCGCGTTGGCCTGCTCCCAATAGCGGCTGTCCGTCCAGACGCCTGCAAAGTCCGCAGTGACGACGAGCGTGCCCGCCGAGCCGGTGAACCCGGAAAGCCATTCCCGCCCCTGCCAACGCCCTGGCAAATATTCGGACAAGTGCGGATCCGCCGACGGCACGAGGTAAGCGGCGACGCCTTCGCGTGCCATCGCGCTGCGCAACGTGGCGAGCCGTTCGGGGATGGGAGAGGTATGGGGAAGTCGGGCATTCATGGAAGTCACCTGCAAATATTCATCGACGGGAAAGCGAGCCGACCGTCACGGCAACGGCGATCATGGCGATGGCCGTGCAAACAGGCCATTCGAGCGTCTCACCGTCATGGAAAAGGCCAATCACATTGCCGGCCATGCGCGCGACGCTCGCGCCCACTATTCCGGCAAGCACCGCCACCCACAAGCGGGCGCGGCTAGAGCGGTTCAAGCGGCGCAGCGGATGCAACCACCACCCCGCGATACCGATTGCTGCCCCCAACACGACGATTCCGGGCCAGCCCATTAACGGCCGGTCTCGCGCAGTTTCGGATTTGTCTTATGGGCGCGAGGCTCGACGACAGCTAGCATTTTTGTCTCTTTCTCAAAAAAATCAGCACGGCGCTTTCCGCACAGCGGTTGAGTTTAGGGGTCGGGGTGACGTTAGGCAAGCTATAGGCCTTACGGAAAAGCCTGGTTCCCGGCCGTCGTCGAGCTCAACGCGCCCATGCGAATTGCCCTTATCGAGCCGGATACAAGTCACGCCAAACTGGTCACCCGGCTTGTTTTCGCCGGCGGCCACGTGTGTCAGCACTTCACTACCAGCGTCCCCTTCCTTGCACAGGCCGCAGATCAGTTCTTCGATCTGCTGATCACCGAAAACTGGGCCGGCGATCACTCAGCCGAAGACGTCATCGCGCACGCCCGCGCGATCCTGCCGAGCCTGCCGGTTATCGTGTTGATGACGGAGCCGCGCGAAAGCCAGATCGTCGCCGTGCTCCATGCGGGCGCCGATGACTGCGTGACCAAACCGGTTCGCGGCCCCGAGATGCTCGCGCGAGTAGACGCGCTGCTGCGGCGCGCGGGACTGCGCCGGCCGCCCAATCGCCGGCACGACGTAATCCGCGGCTATGCGTTCGACACCGGAAACTTCGCTGTGACATTCCGTCACCGCACGGTCACGCTGACGCCGAAGGAATTCCGCTTCGCGCTGCTGCTGTTCTCCAATCTGTCGCGGCCCGTGTCGCGCGCGCACATCCTCGAAACCGTGTGGGCGCGCCGCCGCGACGTAAAGTCGCGCACCGTCGACACCCATGCGTCGCGCGTGAGGTCAAAGCTGGAGCTGCGCCCGGAGTTGGGCTATTCGCTAACGCCGCTCTACGGCTATGGCTATCAACTGGACGCATTCCCGCCGGAAGGAGTCGCCGCGCCCGGCTGAGCGGGCGTCACAATGTAAGAATCGTGAAAACGCTATAATATCGAGCTAAACCATAGCTCCCCAGAATGCAGCTTCTAACGATCGGAATCAATCATCACACTGCGCCTGTCGCCTTGCGCGAACGCGTGGCGTTTCCGCTCGAACAGATCAAGCCCGCATTGGACACTTTCAAAAGCGTCTGGCTGGGAGCCGCGGCCCGCACCGCGCCTGAAGCGGCGATTCTGTCCACCTGCAATCGCACCGAACTCTACTGCGCGACCGACGACCAGGCCGTGCGTGAAGCCGCGATCCAGTGGCTGTCCCGTTATCACAACCTGCCCATCGAGGAACTCGCGCCGCACGTCTACGCGTTGCCGCAGTCCGAAGCCGTGCGCCACGCGTTTCGGGTCGCCTCGGGCCTGGATTCCATGGTGTTGGGTGAGACGCAAATCGTCGGACAAATGAAGGACGCCGTTCGCACGGCATCTGAAGCCGGCGCGCTGGGCACGTATCTGAACCAGTTGTTTCAGCGCACGTTCGCCGTCGCGAAGGAAGTGCGGAGCACGACCGAGATCGGCGCGCAATCCGTTTCCATGGCCGCCGCCGCGGTCCGGCTGGCTCAGCGCATTTTCGACAAGGTGTCGAATCAGCGCGTGCTGTTTATCGGCGCCGGCGAAATGATCGAGTTGTGCGCCACGCACTTTGCCGCACAGCAACCGCGCGAACTCGTGGTCGCCAACCGCACGGCTGAGCGCGGCACGCGACTCGCCGAGCGCTTCAACGGACGCGCCATTCCGTTGTCCGATCTGCCGACTCGCATGCACGAGTTCGATATCATCGTGTCGTGCACGGCTTCCACGTTGCCGATCATCGGTCTCGGCGCAGTGGAGCGCGCAGTGAAAGCGCGTCGCCATCGGCCAATTTTCATGGTCGATCTGGCTGTTCCGCGTGACATCGAACCGGAAGTCGGCCAGCTCGAAGACGTGTTCCTCTATACCGTCGACGACCTCGGCGCGATCGTCCGCGAAGGCAATGCGTCGCGGCAGGCCGCCGTTGCGCAGGCCGAAGCGATCATCGAAACGCGCGTGCAGAACTTCATGCAGTGGCTCGAAGCGCGCAGCATCGTGCCGGTGATTCGTCATATGCATACGCAAGCCGACGTGCTGCGCCGGGCCGAAGTCGAACGTGCGCAGAAAATGCTCGCGCGGGGCGACGATCCGGCCGCTGTGCTCGAAGCGCTCTCGCAAGCGCTCACCAACAAACTGATCCACGGTCCGACCCACGCGCTCAACCGCGCGAGCGGCGAGAACCGCGACACGCTCATCGAATTGATGAGCGGGTTCTACAAACACTCCGGTTCCACGGAGCGTTAGCGGCGCGCGTGCCGCCTGTCCGCGCCACCCGCAAGTGGCCCGCGACGTGCTTCTGCCCTTGGGCATCCGCCCACTTCCTAGTTGTCGTCCTTGCCGGAGTCCGCTCCGATACCCGCCTGATGAAAACGAGCATGCAACGCAAGCTCGACCAGCTGACTACCCGGCTGGCCGAACTTAACGACCTGTTGAGCCGAGAGGACATCACAGCGAACCTCGACCAGTATCGCAAGCTCACGCGCGAACACGCCGAGCTCGGACCGGTTGTCGAGCAATACGCGCTCTGGCGCCAGGCCATGCACGACGCCGCCACCGCGCAGGAACTGCTCGCGGATGCTTCCATGCGCGAGTTCGCGGAAGAGGAAATTCGCGCGGCCCGCGAGCGGATGGAACAGCTCGGCGGCGAACTGCAGAAAATGCTGCTGCCGAAAGACCCGAACGACGACCGCAACATCTTCCTCGAGATTCGAGCGGGGACGGGCGGCGACGAGTCCGCGCTCTTCGCCGGCGATCTTTTGCGCATGTATCTGCGTTATGCCGAGCGTAATCGCTGGCAGGTCGAGATGATGTCGGCAAGCGAATCCGACCTGGGCGGCTATAAGGAAGTAATCGTGCGAATCGCTGGCGAAGCCGCGTATTCGAAGCTCAAGTTCGAATCCGGCGGCCACCGCGTGCAGCGCGTGCCGGCAACGGAAACGCAGGGCCGCATTCACACCTCCGCGTGCACGGTTGCCGTGATGCCGGAGGCGGACGAAATCGGCGAGGTTGAAATCAATCCGGCGGATCTGCGGATCGACACGTTCCGCGCGTCCGGCGCCGGCGGCCAGCACATCAACAAGACGGACTCGGCCGTGCGCGTTACGCACTTGCCGACGGGGATCGTCGTCGAATGTCAGGACGACCGTTCGCAGCACAAGAACAAAGACCGCGCACTGAAAGTGCTGGCGGCTCGCATCAAGGACAAGCAGTCGCACGAGCAGCAGGCAAAGGAAGCCGCCACGCGTAAGAGCCTGATCGGCTCGGGCGATCGCTCCGAGCGGATTCGCACCTACAACTTCCCGCAAGGACGTCTGACAGACCATCGGATCAATCTGACGCTGTATCGCCTCGACGCGATTATGGACGGTGATCTGGACGAACTGATCGGCGCACTCGTCAGCGAGCATCAGGCCGAGTTGCTCGCTTCGCTTGGCGACGCGGACTAAGCATCCATGACGTCGAACGCCCCAGCCGATCGCGACAATGCGGCCACGCCCGCCGCGCTGTTGCGCGCCTCGCCGCTGCCGTCGCTGGAAGCGCGGATTCTGCTCACGCATGTGCTCGGCTGGCGGCAAACGCAATTGATCACGCGCGCCGACGAAGCGCTCGACAGCGAATCTGTTCAGCGCTATCAGGCATTACAAGCGCGTCGCGTAGCGGGCGAGCCGGTGGCGCAACTTGTCGGCGTCCGCGAATTTTTCGGGCTCGATTTCGAGGTCACGCCGCATGTGCTGATTCCCCGTCCCGAAACCGAATTGCTGGTCGAAACGGCACTCGTCGCGATGCAGAACCTCGTACGCCCGCGCGTGCTCGATCTCGGCACCGGCACGGGCGCGATTGCGGTGGCGATCGCGTCGATGCGTCCGGACACACGAGTCAGCGCGCTCGACCGTTCGGCGGAGGCACTTGCCGTCGCCTCGCGCAACGCCGCGCGCCTGCTCGATCCGAAACGGCCAGGCGGCGCTGTGACATTCGCACAAAGCGACTGGTACGACTCGCTGGACGAGGCACTTCAGTTTGACGTGATAGTCAGCAATCCGCCGTATATCGCGAGCGGCGACCCGCATCTTTTGCAGGGCGATCTGCGCTACGAACCGCGCGGCGCGCTCACCGACGAAGCGGACGGCCTCAGCGCGATCCGGGCGATCGTCTCGGGCGCGCCTCGTCGTCTTGCCGCAAACGGCGTACTGTGGATGGAGCACGGCTACGATCAGGCTGAAGCCGTGCGCGCGCTTCTGGTCGCGCAAGGTTTCACGCAGGTCCAATCGGAGCGCGATCTTGCAGGCATTGAGCGGATCTCCGGCGGTCGGCTCGCTGACTGACAGAGCCTGGCGTCAGCCGACACAGCCATCGCAATAGCCGCGACGAGCAAATGGACAAAGCGGCCGTCGGCTGGCGCAAGCGAAATCCGCTATCATTTCAGCCTATTCCCTACACATACCGGAACCGCAAGGTCAGTCATGGATACGCAACAACGCATCAAGCAAATCGTCGACGAAAACAACGTCGTGCTCTTCATGAAGGGCAGCGCCCAGTTCCCGATGTGCGGCTTTTCGGGCCGCGCAATCCAGATTCTGAAGGCATGCAACGTCAATGAATTCAAGACGGTCAACGTGCTCGAAGACGACGAAGTCCGCCAGGGCATCAAGCAGTTCTCGAATTGGCCGACCATTCCGCAGCTTTACGTGAAGGGCGAATTCGTCGGCGGCTCGGACATCATGA
Source organism: Paraburkholderia strydomiana (assembly GCF_031456815.1). Lineage (NCBI taxonomy): Bacteria > Pseudomonadati > Pseudomonadota > Betaproteobacteria > Burkholderiales > Burkholderiaceae > Paraburkholderia > Paraburkholderia strydomiana. The sequence continues at coordinate 106,616 of NZ_JAVDVL010000015.1, read as the reverse complement.
TGGAAATGTACGAATCGGGCGAATTGCAGCAACTGTTTGCTGCAGCCTGACCGTCTGCTTCAAAGCCGATCCTGGAAGGCGCCGCGAGCCATGGAAACACGCGCTGCGGCGCCCCGCCGGCTGATTGTCGCGATCACCGGCGCGACGGGCGCCGTTTACGGCGTTCGTCTGCTGCAGACGCTGCGCAAGCTCGGCGGCGTTGAAAGCCATCTGCTGATCTCCAGCGCCGGGTGGCTCAACATTCAGCATGAGTTAAAGCTGGGCAAGCAAGACGTCCATCCGCTCGCCGATGTAGTCCATTCGGTGCGCGACGTCGGCGCGAGCATCGCGTCCGGCTCTTTCGCGACCGACGGCATGATCGTCGCGCCGTGTTCGATGAAAACGCTCGCGAGCGTCGCTCACGGTCTATCCGACAATCTGATCACCCGTGCTGCCGACGTCACCCTCAAAGAGCGCCGCCGGCTCGTGCTGCTGGTGCGCGAAACGCCGTTCAATCTCGCGCATTTGCGCAATATGACGGCGGTCACCGAAATGGGCGGCGTGATTTTTCCGCCCTTGCCTGCTTTCTACAACCAACCCGCCACCATCGACGAGATGGTCGATCACACTGTTTCCCGCGTGCTCGATCTGTTCGCGCTCGGGCCCGCCTTGTCGCCTGCGTGGGCGGGACTGCGCGGCGCTGACGAGTAAATCCCGGCCGGCCTTCGCGTGCGGGCATGCGGCGGGCACCTTTTCACGATTCCAGACACGCTTGCCGCGAATGACGGCCCGCAGCGCTTGCGGTCGATTATTACCAACCGCTGGAAGAGAATCAAATCCGGTTTGAGCCGTTTATCAAACAGCGGTGCGGCTCTATATTGGTAGTAACCGAACTTTCGAGCGCGCCTCCCGGCGCCCTGCTGCCATGAACCGCTTACCGTCGCTGTTTCTTTCCCACGGCGCGCCGACGTTGCCGATCGACCCATCGCTGCCGTCCGCTGAATTCGGCGTGCTCAGCTCGCAATTGGCGCGGCCTGAGGCGGTGTTGATGCTGTCAGCTCATTGGGGCACAGCGCAGCCGGTCGCAAGCACATCGACAGAACCTGAAACCATCCACGACTTTTACGGTTTTCCGCGCCAGCTGTATGAGATCCAGTATCCGGCGCCGGGCGCGCCCGATCTCGCGCGACGTGCCGCAGTTTTGCTTGGCGATAGCGGCATTCACGCCGACGTACAGCCGCACGGACTCGATCACGGCGCATGGGTGCCGATGTTGTTGATGTTCCCCGACGCCGACGTGCCCGTCGCCCAGTTGTCGATCCAGCCGCACCTGGACGCCGAACATCACTTTCGCGTCGGCCGCGCGCTGCGCTCACTCAGGCAGCAAGGCGTGATGGTGATCGGCTCCGGACAGATCACGCACAATCTGCGCGCCGCGGATTTCTCCGCGCGACCCGAAGATGCAGATCCGCGCGTCGCCGAGTTCACCGACTGGTTCGAAGCGAGGCTCGCCGCCCATGACATCGACGCGTTGCTCGACTACCGCCGTCAGGCGCCGCACGCCGTGTTGATGCATCCGACCGACGAGCACCTCCTGCCGGTGTTCGCAGCGCTCGGCGCGGCCGACGACGATTATTCGCTGACGGTCCAATCGCTCGGCACTTATCAGCGTTCGCTTGCCATGACGAACTACGTGTTTGGAACAGCCTGATCGGCGACATGGCCGCGTGCGCCGCAAGCGCAGACCAGGCAAACCGCTGCAAAACGAAAAACCCCGCCTGAGCGGAACTCAGGCGGGGTTTTTTACGTCATGCAGGACCTTGAACGGCCCGGGCAGCGCCTTAATGCGCGCCGATTCCCTCCAGCACTTCGTCGTGCGTCTGACGCTCTTCCAGATACTCCGAGCGGTAGCCGCTGTGCACGCCCCAGTAATAAAACACGAGCGAGAACGCAATCACGACCAGCATGTCCCAGCCGTACGGCAAGATGCCGTGGCCGCCGAACTCCTTGCTGCCGATCAGCGACAGAATCGCCATTATCGGCAGATAGGCGACCAGCCACCATGCCGCCTTCAGATCGCGGCCCCAGCCGGCAAAACCGGACTTCGCCTGGAAGTAGAAGTACACGGGCAGCGCGACGACCATCAACAGAATGATCTCACCCGTCAGCGGCCATTTGGCCCAATAGAGAATCAGCGATGCGCACACGAACGCGAACGGTGCGATCACCTGCATGCCCGGGATATGCAGCGGGCGCTCGAGGTCGGTCGCCGCGCGGCGCAGCGCCATCAGGCTGATCGGGCCGGTCAGGTACGAAATCACGGTCGCAACGGAAATCACCGCCGCGAGCGAACTCCAGCCGCGGAAGAAGAACAGGAAGATGAACGAGACCAGCAGGTTGAACCACATCGCCGGCCGCGGCACGCCGTAGAACGGATGCACGTTGCCGAAGATCTTCGGCATGGTGTTGTTGCGCTCCATCGCGTAGATCATGCGCGTGGTGGTCGCCATGTAGGTCGTGCCGGTGCCGCTCGGGCTGACGAACGCGTCGACGTACAGCAGAATGGCCAGCCAGTTCAGATTCAGCGCGATCGCCAGTTCTGCGAACGGCGAAGCGAAATTGAAGTGGCTCCAGCCCTTCATTACGTCGGAAGGGCTCACCGCGCCGATATACGCGATTTGCAGCAGCACGTAGATCACGAGCGCGAGCAAAATCGAGCCGATCACCGCAAACGGCACGCTCTTGGCCGGATTGCGCGCTTCACCGGCGAGGTTGATCGGGCTTTGGAAACCGTTGAACGCGAACACGATGCCGCTCGTCGCAACCGCGGTCAGCACAGCCGACCAGCCATACGGCGCGAACGTGCTGGTTTCGCCGAAGTTTTCCTTGTGAAAGCCGGTCAGCATCAGGCCGAGAATCGTCGCGCCCGGAATCAGGAACTTGAAGATCGTGATCGCCGAGTTGGCGCGCGCGAAGAGTTTCACGCCCCAGTAGTTCAGCAGGAAGTAAATGATCACGAGGGCCGCCGAGAGCAGCAGCCCGTTCGTAGTTAATGAGCCGTCGACGAATAATGCGTGCGCCCACTCGTACGGCCACGTGCTCATGTATTGAATGGATGCCTCGGCTTCGATCGGAATCACCGAAACAATGGCGATCCAGTTGGCCCATGCACTAATGAAACCGACCAGCGCGCCGTGCGAATACCGGGCGTAACGCACCATCCCGCCGGACTCCGGGAACATGGCGCCGAGTTCGGCGTAGGTCAGTGCAATAGCGAGAATTACGACAGCGCCGATAATCCACGCGCAGATCGATGCCGGGCCCGCGATCTTCGCGGCCTTCCAGGCGCCGAACAGCCAGCCGGAGCCGATGATCGAACCCAGGCCGGTCAGCATGAGTGCGAACGGCCCGATGTTCCGTTGTATAGAACTTTTCACGTCTTCTCCTGTTTCAGAACCATGTCGGCACCCTACGACCGGCGCTCGTGGCGCTGAAAACGGGTGACACGCATGTATGCGCGGCGGTTATCCATAGGTGCAACCGGCGCGGGCGCGTAGTTTAACGGTTGCACCCGGAGCCTGCAGTGAAACTCAGGGTTCTCCCTAGCAAAAAAGACGCCCGTCCAGCAAGGTTTGTAAGCAACTTTTCATTGCGCTATCGCGAATTTTTGTAAAGTTGCCGCCCGAGTGTTGACCTTCTCTCGAAATCGCCGTATAACGTTCGGGCAGGATTTCAAGCGGCGAGTGAATTGGTCTTTCGTAGTTCGCCCATCAACGGTACTCCGGTTGGTCCCATTACCCCCTTCCTTGATTTTCATGCACCCATTGGGCTTCGGCCTTATTTACCATCTTTAGGAACAAGTAATATGGAAACCGGTACCGTCAAGTGGTTCAATGACGCAAAGGGCTTCGGCTTTATCACGCCTGACGGCGGCGGCGAAGATCTGTTCGCGCATTTCTCGGAAATCCGCACGGAAGGCTTCAAGACGCTGCAAGAGAACCAAAAGGTCACGTTTGAAGTGAAGACGGGCCCGAAGGGCAAGCAAGCTGCGAACATCAAGCCGGTGTAAGCGCTACGCTGCTTCCTTCTGGACGCAAAAAACCCCGCCAAGGCGGGGTTTTTTTATATCAGTCTCCATTGCAAGCGGTGATTATCTTCGCAGTATGCGAGCGGTGATTTCCGGTTATCCGAACACGCGTTGCGCGTGAATACCGAGTCCCGTTGCGACACTCGCAAGACGATCGCCGAATACTGCTTCTGCATCCGGAAACGCCTGCGCCAACGCGCCGGACAGAAACGCGAGCCCCGTCGAGCCGCCCGTGAAGTAAATCGCGCTTACGTCGCGGATCGAAACACCGGCCGCCTGCACCGTGTCGCGCGCAGCCGCCACGATGCGGCGTGTTTCTTCCTGGCCCGCTTCGATAAGCTGAGCTTCGTCGAATGCAAGACGCAGATCGTCCTCCACTTCGTCGAGGTCGATCACGGTTTCGCCGCCCGCCGCGACGCCGATCTTCGCTTCTTCGGCGTGCGCCGCGAGCGCATGCCCAAGGCGCCGCTCCACCACGCGCATCAAGCGGTCATGGTGCTTGACCTCGGTGAACAGGTGCCGCATGAGCCCCAGCTCGCTAACGCGCTTCGGCGCATAAACGGTGTTGATCAGATGCCAGGTCGCCAGATCGAAATAGACGCGGTTCGGAATCTCGCGGCCCTCCGGATCGAGCGTCTGATAGCCGAGTTCGCGCAGAATGGTCGTTAATTCGACGCGGCGGTCGAAGTCCGTGCCCGCGACGTGCACACCGTGGTGAGCAAGCACGTCGTCCTTACGCTCCACCCGCTTCATCCGCTCGGGGCCGACGCGCACCAGCGAAAAGTCCGATGTACCGCCGCCGATGTCGGCCACCAGCACCAGCCCTTCTCGCGTGAGACGCGATTCGTAGTCGAATGCGGCGGCGATCGGCTCGAACTGAAAGTGAATGTCCCGCAAACCGACCGCGCGCGCCGCCGCTTCGAGCTGCTTTTGCGCCATCTGATCGGCGCGCGGATCGTCGTCGACGAAGAAAACCGGGCGACCCAGCACCGCGCGATCGATCGGCGCCCCGGCGCTTTTTTCCGCGGAGCGCTTCAGATGGTCGAGGAAAATCGCAATCACATCGGTGTACTTGATTGCGGAGCCGTCGCCGAGGTCAGTCGAGTTGTCGGCAAGCGGCGAGCCCAGAATGCTTTTCATCGAGCGCATCAGGCGGCCGTCGAAACCGTCGATGTACGCCGCAAGCGCCGCGCGCCCGAATTCGCGCGTGTCCTCGTCGGTATTGAAGAAAACGGACGTGGGCAGCGTCGTATAAGCGCCTTCGACCGGCGCGAGCCTCAGCGCAGCGCCGTCGGGAACGGCTACGGCCGAATTGGAAGTACCGAAGTCAATCGCGCAATAGTTCATGGCAGGAATCGCCGCTAACGGCTGGCGCGGACAGGAAGGGGGAGCGGCTTTGTATCACGAAAGCCGGATCAGCATCAACTTGCCAATAGAAGCGCAAGCGGGCCGTTGCGGAATACAAATTGCTGCCTCCTGCTGCCTGAGTGCGGATTCGGCGCTGACTCAACCTGATCTACCGGCAAAGTGTCGCCGCAAAATATCGCCATCAAGGAGACCTCCAGCAATGAGCGCGCCGCCTGTCGCCGATGCCGAGCGCAAAACAACAGCGACCATCGAAACCGATCTGCCGTCGCGGCTCGACCGACTGCCTTGGGGGCGTTTTCACACGCTGATCGTCCTGGCGCTAGGGGTGACATGGCTGCTCGATGGACTTGAAGTGACACTAGCCGGGGCGGTTGCGAGCGCGCTGAAGGCGAGCCCGGCGCTGCATTTCACCAATGCGGACGTGGGCCTGGCCGGCAGCGCTTACATCGCCGGCGCCGTACTTGGTGCGCTCGGCTTCGGCTGGCTCACTGACCGGTTGGGCCGTCGAAAACTGTTTTTCATTACGCTGGGACTGTATCTCGCCGCGACCGCTGCGACCGCGGTTTCGTGGAATCTCGCCAGCTTTCTGCTGTTCCGCTTTTTGACGGGCGCGGGCATTGGCGGCGAATACACCGCAATCAATTCGACGATCCAGGAATTCACGCCGCCTCGCGTGCGCGGCTGGGTCGATCTTGCGATCAACGGCACCTTCTGGGTCGGCGCCGGGCTCGGCGCGGCGGGCTCGCTAATTCTGCTCGACCCTCACGTGGTGCCCGGTGACTGGGGCTGGCGTGCGTGCTTTTTCATCGGCGCGGCGCTCGCGCTGATCGTGCTGCCAATGCGTATCTGGGTGCCGGAAAGCCCGCGCTGGCTGCTCACCCACGGCAACGAGCGCGACGCGCACGCTATCGTCGACGGAATCGAAACGCGCTTTCGTAACGAAGGCCACACGCTTTCCACGCATGGCCTCGCGCGTCTGCGCCTGCGCGCGCGCGGACACACGCCGCTGCGCGAAGTGTTCCACACGTTGTTCAATGTGCACCGGCGGCGAGCGCTGGTCGGCCTGTCGCTGATGACCGCGCAGGCGTTTTTCTACAACGCGATCTTTTTCACCTATGCGCTGGTGCTGACGGATTTCTACGGCGTGCCGGGCGACCACATCGGCTGGTACTTGCTGCCTTTCGCGCTCGGGAATTTTCTCGGACCGTTGCTTCTTGGCCGGCTCTTCGACGTGATCGGACGGCGCAAGATGATCGCGTCGACTTACGCTATTTCGGCGATTCTGCTGACAGTCAGCGGCTACCTTTTCGAGCAACACATGCTGACGGTCGTCATCCAGACGATCGCGTGGATGGTGATTTTCTTTTTCGCGTCCGCCGCGGCAAGTTCAGCCTATCTGACAGTCAGCGAATCGTTTCCGCTGGAGATCCGCGCGCTCGCGATCGCCGTGTTCTATGCGTTCGGCACGGCACTCGGCGGGATTGCCGGGCCGGCCTTCTTCGGACGGCTGATCGACACGCATCAACGCAGCGAAGTGTTTTCGGGCTATCTGGTCGGGTCGGCGCTGATGCTCGCGGCGGCCGTGATCGCGGCGGTGTGGGGTGTGGACGCGGAGCGCAAATCTCTCGAACATGTGGCGGCGCCGCTTTCGAGCGTAACCGACGACGCGCCGTAGACACGTCGACGCAAAAACGCGCGGTCTGCGCCGCGCGTCCGTGTAAAACGGTTAAAGCTGACAGACCCGCTCAGAACGCCTTCTTCCAGCCGCCGCCGTAGGCGATTTCCGCCAACGGCAGACGCTGCCGCACCGATTTTTCGCGTTCGCGCAAAACAGGATCGAGCTTCTCGACATCGCCGAAATGGCCCAACGAAATGAAGGCGATCGGTTCGACGTCGTTCGGCAGGTCAAACGCCTTGCGGAATGCGTTCGGGTCGAAGCCGCTCATCTGATGCGCGGCGAGGCCGAGCGCGTGCGCCTGCAACACCAGAGCCATGGCGGCCGCGCCTGCGTCGTATTGAGCACAGCGGTTCACCTCGCCCTTGCTCGTGCGCGTGAGTGTGGTAACGGCGATCAGCACGGGCGCGGGCGCGTTCCAGGCCTGGTTAAACGGCACGAGGGTGGCGAACGCCTGCTTGAACGCGACTTCGTCGACGCTGCGATCGAACACAAGGAAACGCCACGGTTGAGCGTTATACGACGAAGGTGCCCAGCGTGCCGCTTCCAGCACAGCGTGCAGATTCTCGCGGCTCACCGGCTCGCTTGAATACGCGCGCGGGCTCCAGCGACCGGCAATCAGCTCGTGAATGGCAACTGCGGAAGGGGCGGGTTTGTGGGCCATGCGCTTCTCTCGGTAGAAATTCATGATCGCGGGCGGCTGCCCGAAGGTCACATAGCATAACCGGGGTTCGGCGCGCGCGCTGCACGAAGCGAGCGGATAGATTTTCCGTAGCGTGGAAAGGCGCGGGCGCTGCCGCGTCTTTCCGTGTAACCGGTCTAGGCCGCCTGCGGCTGCGGCGCCTTGGCGGGACGATTGATGCGCAACACGATGACGGCGGCCACGAGGCACAGACCACCGGATATCATCGACGCCACGGTGTACGTACCGAGGCTCGCGCGCAGCATGCCCGCGCCGAGCGCCGCGAACGCCGCGCCGAGTTGATGCCCGGCGACGACCCAGCCAAACACCACGGGAGCCGCCTCCTTGCCGTAGACGTCAGTCGCGAGACGCACCGTCGGCGGGACGGTCGCAATCCAGTCGAGCCCGTAAAACACAGCGAAGAGCGGCAATCCGAAAAAATCGATGCCGAAAGCGTGCGGCAGATACATGAGCGACAAGCCGCGCAGTCCGTAGTACCAGAACAGCAGCACGCGGCTATTGAAGCGATCGGAGAGCCAGCCGGAGAGCGTCGTGCCGAACAGATCGAAGATGCCCATCGCGGCAAGCAGCGACGCGCCCTGCACTTCCGACATGCCGTAATCGCCGCACATCGCAATCAGGTGCGTGCCGACGTAGCCGTTCGTGCTCGCCCCGCAAATGAAAAAGCTGAAGAACAGCAGCCAGAAATCGCGTGTTTTGCTCGCCATGGCGAGTGTGCCGAAGGCGATCGCAAGCGGATTCTGTTTTGTCGCCGACGCGCTCACCGGTGCGTCGTGCGGCTCGCCATAAGGGCGCAGCGCGACGTCGGACGGCCGCTCCGGGAGCAGGAACGCAACCAGCGGCAGCATGACCGCCGCAACCGCCGCGACGACCCACACCACCTGGCGCCAGCCGTAGTGCTCGACGATCGCCGCGAGCATCGGCAGGAACACGAGTTGGCCGGTCGCGGAACTGGCGGTCAGAATCCCCATGACGAGTCCGCGATGCGTGGTGAACCAGCGTGTCACGACCGTCGCCGACAACGACAGCGCTGCCACGCCTGTCGAACCGCCAACCATCACGCCCCAGATGAGGATCATCTGCCAAGGGTGCGTCATGAGCGACGACAAAGCGACGCCCGCCGCCATGGTGCCGAGCGCAATGAGCAGCGTGGGGCGCACGCCGAAACGCTGCATCGCCGCCGCCGCGAACGGACCCATTAGCCCGTATAGGGCGATGTTCACCGAGATTGCCAGCGAAATGGTGCCGCGGCTCCAGCCAAACTGATGTTCGAGCGGAACCATCATCACGCTCGGTGTTGCGCGCGTGCCCGCCGCCGCCAGAAGCACCAGAAACACCACGGCCACGGTCAACCAGCCGTAGTGGAAACGCCTGCCTATCAGTCTCGCTGCCCAGTTCATCGGCTCTCCTGTCGGCGTCGTCAGACTCGCCGCGCCGTTCGCATTATTGCGGTTTCGGTAAGGGACTTGTGACAGATCAGTCACAATAGTGTTGCGATGTTAGTTACCGGTCGGTAACATGTCAAGGCGTCAATTGAATTCGGGAGCACCCATGTCTGACAACGAAAGCTCCAAGCGAGGCTCTACAGCGGGAAATCCGGCTTCGTCCCGCTCGCGACGAGCACGCGGTGGCCACACAACTGGGCCGGAGGCGCAACAGCATCTGCTCCGCGCGGCGGATGAACTGTTTTACCGTGAAGGCGTGCGCTCGGTCGGCGTCGATGCGGTCGTCGAGCGCGCCGGCGTGAACAAGATGAGTCTGTACCGCCAGTTCTCGTCGAAAGACGATTTGGTGATGGCATATTTGGAGCGCAAAGACGCTCGGTTCTTCGGCTACGTCGAGACGAGCTTCGCGAAACACTCCGGAGACCCCGCAAAGCAGCTGCAGCAATATTTCGACGATCTCGCCGCACGGGCGTCGGCGGAAGGCTATCGCGGCTGTCCGTTCGTGAACGTCGCGGTGGAGTTCCCCGATACCGTGCATCCGGCACGGCAATTCGTGTTCAGGAACAAGGAGCGTCTGCTGGCACGCCTGACGGAGTTAGCAATCGCCGCAGGCGCCGACGATCCTGAGATGCTCGCCAGCTCCCTGGCTTTGCTGATCGAGGGCGTGTATGCGGCGAGTCAGACCTACCGTGCTGGATCGAGTCCGGTGCTCGCCGCGCCGAAAGCCGCCGCGCAGCTTATCGCCGCGGCGTGTGGCGGGAAAACGGGGCGTTAGTCGGCCGCGGGTTGGTTCGGCTGGTGTATAGCTCGGGTGTGGCCTGGCTTCGGCTGCTTCGGGGCTTCGTTCTGCCGTTTCGTTCTGCCGTTTGCTCTCCCGCTTCGTTCCGCAGCGTTGCCCGAGGCAGTCGCGCACTGGCGTGGCGCACGCACCGTTAAAATGGCTCTTTGCCGTCTTTTCCCTTTTCGCAGCCTGCCATGACGTTGTCCTCCGAATCGCACGACGCTGTCGTTGCCGCCACCCGTCACTGGCTGACGGAAGCCGTAATCGGGCTCAATCTGTGTCCGTTCGCAAAGGCCGTCCATGTGAAGGGACAAATCCGCTACGCGGTTAGCGCCGCGACCGGTCTGGAAGGTGTGCTAGCCGACCTCGAAACCGAACTCAACGGTCTCGCCGCCAGCGACCCCGCCGCGGTGGATACCACGCTGTTGATCGTGCCTCAGGCGCTAGAAGATTTTCTGCAATATAACGACGCACTGTTTTTCGCAGAAAGAATGCTCAAGCAGCTTCGCCTGACTGGCATTATCCAGATTGCCAGCTTTCACCCGTCTTATCAGTTTGAAGGCACCGAACCGGACGATATCGAGAATTACACCAACCGCGCGCCCTATCCGATTTTTCATCTACTCAGAGAAGATAGTATTGAACGCGCGGTTGAGGCGTTTCCCGATCCGGAAGCCATTTATGAGCGCAATCAGGAAACGCTTCGCCGAATAGGGCTCGTCGGCTGGAATAAATTAATGAAAACGTGATTCAAGCAGGAACGAAGAATCTCTCTTTAAGTTCCTCGATACCGAGCGTCTGCATGACCTCGTTGAGCCGCTCCGCCGGGCGCCGCCGCGGCAGGTCCTTGAATTGGGCGATGATCAGCTCGTTTTTCATCGAATGTTCCCATCCGACCAGTTCGGTTACGCTGACCTGATAACCGTGCGCTTCCAACTGAAGACAGCGCAGCACATTCGTAATCTGGCTGCCGAATTCCCGCGTATGTAACGGATGCCGCCAGATTTCCGTCAACGCATTGGCGAGCGATTTACTTTTATTCTGACGCAAAACGCCCGCCACCTCAGCCTGGCAGCACGGCACGACCACGATATGTTTTGCGTTCTTTTCGAGGGCGAATCGAATCGCGTCGTCCGTTGCGGTATTGCAGGCATGCAGTGCCGTAACGATATCGATGCGCGACGGCAAACGGTCGGACGTAATAGATTCCGCTACCGATAAATTTACGAACGACATACCCTTGAAGCCGAGGCGCGCCGCCAGCTCCTCCGACCGCGCAACGAGCTCCTGGCGCGTTTCGATGCCGTAAATGTGCGACGCCCCACCTGCGGCATCCTGAAATTCCTTGAAGAACAGGTCATACAGGATAAAACCTAGATATGACTTGCCCGCGCCGTGATCGACAAGGGTGATTGCCCCCTGCTGGTCCTTCAGGTCCTTGAGGAGCGGCTCGATGAACTGGAACAGATGGTAGACCTGCTTGAGCTTGCGGCGGCTGTCCTGGTTCATCTTGCCGTCGCGCGTCAGGATGTGAAGCTCCTTGAGCAATTCGATGGACTGGTTCGGTCGGATTTCGTGGGTTTTGCTGGACATCGTGGGGGACCGGCGTCAATTGCGACGCGAACGTGCGTCAGGTGACGGAAAAAGGAAGAAGTTGCTGCCAGTTTACCCAAACCGCGGCCCGCTCACCGAAGAGCCGCGGAAAACCTGCAGGAAGTGCAGCAATCTTGGAACACTTCCTGCTAACAAAGGCACGACGCGGGACATTTACGCACGGCGCAGAAACCGATTCGCGCCGCCCGAGTCCCAAGAACGTAAGCCGTGGTGCCTATAACAATAAGCTGTCGGTCGTGGTAACGGACACACGATCTTATGCAAGTGGGGAGGGCGGCCCAGTGACATGGGCCGAACGTTACGTCACCGGCAGCGCGCCGCGATCTCAACTGAACGTGCGCCCGGATAATAGAAGAGGCAGCAATGGATACGGTACCCAACGGAAACGTCGAACAGAAGTTCCAGGAAATGATGGCGAAGCTCACCGCCATGCCCGCCTGGTCGGAAAAGCAGCAGCTTGAACTCGAGATGGCCCGCGACATCTCCACCGAAATGCTGCGTCTGGCAGAAGTCATGCGGGACGGGAGCGTCGACATGGAAACGTGTCTGACATTGCTCAAATACGCGAAAGTGCTCGACTTCGTGATGACGACGCTGGCTTCACGGCGCGATATCAAACCGCAAACGTTGCGGGTCATCTTCAAGCTTGCGGGCCTCAAGGTAGACGAGGCTTATCCGAGCTGAGGTCCGGCGAGGAATCGCGGACATATCGAACCCACACGGCGACTCGCGCGAACGGCCATTTGCCGCTCGCCTCCCCTGCGAGTCACCGCGGTGGCTGCTTCTTCCAGAACACTCGATTCATGCGCGCGGCGCTTCCACCGGCGGCGTGCCTTCGTGGAAGAGCGACTTCAATTGCTGGCGCAGTTCGGGCGAGTCGTCGTGTTTGTGCACGCTGACGGCATGTTGCACGGCTGCGTTGAGCAGCTCGTCTTCGTTATCGGCCGACAGGGCGACCGTGCAGTTCGTTTCGCTCGGGAACTCGCGGCAGTCGATGTATTTGCGGGTCATGGCAGTCTCCTTGATCGATATGTATGACCATCCACGCTGGCACAAGGCTCAAACCGAAGCGCACCGCTCCCGATGCCACGGCACGCGGCGCCCGGACAGCGCGGTCGCTTGTACTGACGCGGGAATGACGCGGGGAATGACACGAACGCGCCCAATGGAAGGTGTCCAAAAATTATAGTTTGCGATGCTGAATAACAAAGCCGTGGAGCGGACAAGCCGTGGGACCAGGCGCGCCTGAATGTAGCGTTCTGACGCCCGGTTGGCGACAGGTGCGTTTGCTCCGCGCTGGATGCGGTGTGAAAATAGCGGGCCTTGTGGGGTGTTGGGGGTTGAGCGCTTTTTTCGGGCTGCTGGCCTTTGGACGCTTGGACGCGGAGGGCGCATCTGGCGCATCCTCCGCGCTCTCGCGCCTTCATCATGCTCGACGCTCCGCTGAGCGTCCGCGATCGCCAGCGTTCCAGCGCCTCACACTGCCGCGGTAGCCGTTTTTCACACCCTTCGCGCCGTCCACGCATTAGTGCTGCCGGCGCGCCGCCTCTTTTGCTCATCTGCAGGCCCGCATGTCATCTTCGTTCGATTCCGCCCGGGTCGCCGTCATCGGCGGCGGACCCGCTGGCCTGATGGCCGCCGAGGCGCTTTCCCTGCAAGGCGTACAGGTCGACGTCTATGACGCGATGCCCTCGGTGGGCCGCAAATTCCTGATGGCCGGCAAAGGCGGCATGAACATCACGCATTCGGAGCCGCTCGAGCCGTTTCTCGATCGCTACGGCACGCGTCGCGAATGGATTGCGCCGCTGCTGCAGACGTTCGGACCCGACGCGTTGCGCGCCTGGCTGCGAGAGCTTGGGGTCGAGACGTTCGTCGGCAGTTCAGGACGGGTTTTTCCCACCGACATGAAAGCGGCGCCCATGCTGCGCGCCTGGCTGCATCGATTGAGGGATGCGGGCGTGCGCTTCCACATGCGGCAAAAATGGATCGGCTGGCAGATCGGGGACGAGACCACCGCCGACGCGTCCGCGACGGCGCACTCCGCGCATACCCTTGTATTCGCCACGCCCGACGGAGAGCAGCCCGTGACCTACGACGCCGTCGTATTGGCACTCGGTGGCGCAAGTTGGCCTCGCCTCGGATCGGATGCCGCCTGGGTTCCGTTGCTCACCTCCCGCGACGTGCCCGTACGTCCACTGCAACCCGCGAACTGCGGCTTCGACGCGGACTGGAGCCCTTACCTGCGCGAGCGTTTCGCCGGTCAGCCGGTGAAGTCCATCGCCATTTCACTCACCGATGTAGACGGAAAAGTCCACAATCGACAAGGTGAAATACTTTTGACGGAAACGGGCCTCGAAGGGAGCCTGATCTATGCGCTCTCCGCCGCGATTCGCGAGCGAATTCGTGCTGACGGCGAGTTCACCATTACCCTGGATCTGGTGCCCGGCTTGCCTTTGGAGCGCGTGATAGCAGAAGTCACGAGGCCGCGCGGCTCGCGGTCGATATCGAGCCATCTGCAGGGAAGAGTTGGGATTAGCGGTGTCAAACTGGCATTGCTGCACGAGATCCTGCCGAAAGACGTGTTCGCGGATGCCCCGCGTCTCGCGCACGCTATCAAGGCGCTCCCGGTGAAACTTCTGCGCGCCCGGCCGATCGCAGAAGCGATCAGCAGCGCCGGGGGCATTCCGTTCGAAGCACTGGACCATCATCTGATGATCCAGCATTTGCCCGGTGTTTTTTGCGCGGGCGAAATGCTGGATTGGGAAGCGCCGACAGGCGGTTATCTGCTGACTGCGTGCTTTGCGAGCGGTCTCGTCGCTGGCGGCGGTGCCGCGGCGTTCGTAGGGGCGCGCGGCGCGTTGCAGTAAAGTGGGCGCCGCGTCAGAACCCAAACTCGCTTCAGGCGCGCGCCTTCAACCGCCACAGCGACGTCACTTCGGCGACCCGCGCTGCATGCAACGGGTCCGTCTCGTCGGCGGATTTGGGATGCCTCGGACGAATATCCTCGCGCCCGATCACAGTTAAGCCGGCCTCGTCGATCGCGGCAAGCAACCACTCGCGGGTGCGCAAACCCAGATGCTCCGCGAAGTCGGACAAAATGAGCCAGCCTTCGCCGCCCGGCGACAAATGCTCGGCGAGGCCGTTGAGAAAGCCCAGCAGCATTCGGCTTTCCGGATCGTAGACCGCGTATTCGATCGGCGATGCGGGCCGCGCCGGCACCCACGGTGGGTTGCAAACAACCAGCGGCGCGCGTCCTTCAGGGAACAGGTCGGCTTGAATGACCTCGACCTGCTGTTCGTAGCCGAGGCGCGCAATGTTCTCCCGCGCGCAGGCAAGCGCGCGTGGGTCCTGGTCGGTGGCAACGATCTTCTTCACGCCGCGCTTTGCCAGCAACGCCGACAGCACGCCGGTGCCGGTGCCGATATCGAACGCCTTGTTCAACGAAGGCAACGCAGTCCGCGCAACGAGATCGACGTATTCACCGCGCACCGGCGAAAACACGCCGTAATAAGGATGAATGCGATCGCCGAGCGCGGGAATCTCGACGCCCTTTTTGCGCCACTCGTGCGCGCCGATCAGTCCGAGCAGTTCGCGCAACGACACGACTGACGCCTCATCGGTCGGCGGTCCATAGGTCTCGATGCACGCCTGTTGCACGTCGGGCGCGCGGCGCAGCGGAATCCCATATGACGCGTCAAGCGGTATCAGGATCATGCCGAGCGTGCGCGCACGTTGCGACTGCGTCTGCCGGTGCAGGTTGAACGCCTCGAGCGGCGTCGCGCCCTGCTTGCGCGGCTTGCGTTCCAGACGTCGCGTCACCGCCTGCAACAGTTGCCGCGCGTTCTGGAAATCCCCGTTCCACAGAAGCGCCGTGCCTTCGCACGCAAGCCGGTAGGCGGAGTCGGCGGTGGTCCGGTCGTCGGCGACGATTACGCGTTTGGGCGGAGGCACCGCCGCTTCGGAGCGCCAACGCGCGGTGCGGGGGCCGTCGGCTTCGGGCCAGGTGATGCTTGCAGGGCTGGTCATGATGAGGTGGGTCGTGTTGCGGGAGCGACGCGGTGAGACGTGGCCTGGTTGGACGGCGCGATATGCGCCGGGGTGCGCGGGCGGCGTGCATGAAGCGAACAGCAGTGCCCGCCCGACCCGAATAGTAACCCCTGCCGCCTCGCCTCACGGCATCGTATTCATCGCGCTACTCGCCACGAATGTAGACGATTTTGTCCACGATCGACAAGGTGAAAGAGATATGGCGATTTTGAGCATCAAAAGACGCTCACCGATCGGCGAAAAACGGCGATGGCCGCGTGCGGGCCTTCCTAGCGGCCGACCAGATGCCCAATGAGCGCCAAATAAAAAACGGGGTTTCTGACTGAACAGAAACCCCGTTTCGTACTACTGGTGCCGGCTGCAGGACTCGAACCCGCCACCTCATGATTACAAGTCAAGCGCTCTACCTGATGAGCTAAGCCGGCATGAGGCCGTGATTCTACTTCATTTTACGATCTTGAGGCGAGCCCTACCGCCACCTTTTGAACCGTCGTCGTCGGGCTGGTCGCCCTCCGGCGTCTGATCAGCTTTGGCGGCGCTGTCAGTTGCGGACGGACTTTCGACCGCACGAGGCGCACTGGGCGCAACCGGCGCGGCGGCCGGCTCGACTGTTTCGGCGTCGGCGCCCGAATCCTGCGCTTCGCCTCCGGTCGACTCGACCGGAAAAGCCATGCCCTGCCCGTTTTCGCGCGCGTATATCGCGAGGATATTGGCGACCGGCACTTCGATCTTGTGCGACTTGCCGGAGAACCGCGCGCTAAATTCGACCCACTCGTTGCCCATTTGCAGCTGGCTCGTAGCCTCGAAGCTGATGTTCAACACAATCTCGTTGTCGCGCACGAATTGCCGCGGCACGCGCGTCTGATTGTCGACGCGCACTGCGATATGCGGCGTGTAGCCGTTATCCGTGCACCATTCGTACAGCGCTCGCAGCAGGTACGGCTTGGTGGAAATCTCTTGCATCAGCAGTCCTCTTACCGGGCGCGGAGCTGCGCGCGAGACGCCGCGCGCAGCCCGCAACCCAAAGCCAAACTCAACGACGCATCACCTTTTCCGACGGCGTCAGCGCCTCGATATAAGCCGGACGGCTGAAAATGCGCTCGGCGTACTTCATCAGCGGTGCCGCATTCTTCGACAGTTCGATGCCGTAGTGATCGAGACGCCACAGGAGCGGCGCGATCGCGACGTCGAGCATCGAGAACTCTTCGCCGAGCATGTACTTGTTCTTCAGGAAGATCGGCGCGAGTTGCGTCAGGCGGTCGCGGATGGCGAGGCGCGCTTTCTCGTGGTTCTTCTCCGCGGCCTTGCCCTTTTCGTTCTCGAGCGTGCCGACGTGGACGAACAGTTCCTTCTCGAAGTTCAGCAGGAACAGACGGGCACGCGCGCGTTGAACCGGGTCGGCCGGCATCAGTTGCGGATGCGGAAAGCGCTCGTCGATGTATTCGTTGATGATGTTCGATTCGTACAGAATCAGGTCCCGTTCGACGAGAATAGGCACCTGACCATACGGATTCATCACGGCGATGTCTTCCGGCTTGTTAAACAGGTCGACGTCGCGGATCTCGAAGTCCATGCCCTTTTCGAACAACACCAGCCGGCAACGCTGGGAGAACGGGCAAGTTGTGCCGGAATACAGAACCATCATGATTTACGTTTCCTCAAAAAGCTGAAGGGCCAGCGCGCGGAAAAACCGTTCAACAGGTTTTTCCTGGCGCCGGCCCCACGCCGTGTAGCGGCGTGATTATTTGATATGTTTCCAGTACGCGGCGTTCAGTCGCCAGGCGAAAAAGCTCAGAATACCGAGGAACATCAGCACCCACACGCCAAGCTGTTTGCGGGTTTTCTGAGTCGGCTCGGACATCCAGGACAGATACGACACAAGGTCGGCCACAGCAGAATCATAATCTACCGGCGACATCGTCCCCGGAGTGACCTGCTGGAAGCCCACAAATTTGTGCACCGTTTCGCCCGTTTTTTCGTCGACTTCTTCACCGAACTTCGCGGTACGTTGCCCCTGAAGCTGCCACAACACGTGAGGCATGCTCACGTTTTCATACACCAGATTATTCCAGCCAGTCGGCCGCGTATTGTCGCGATAAAAGCTGCGCAGATACGTGTAGAGCCAGTCCTTGCCGCGCGCCCGCGCTTCCACCGACAAATCCGGCGGACTTGCGCCGAACCACGCCTTCGCGTCGTCCGGGCGCATTGCCACGGTCATCGTGTTGCCGACCTTGTCGGTAGTGAACAGCAGGTTCGACTGAATCTCGGCTGGCGCAATGCCAAGATCGGTCAGCCGGTTATAGCGCACCAGATTCGCGCTGTGGCAATTCAGGCAGTAGTTTACAAACAATTGCGCGCCGTGCTGCAAAGAAGCGAAATTGTCCGCGTTATCCGGCGCGCGGTCGAGATGAACATTCTCGTCCGCATACGCCGAGCCGCTCAGCACCGCGAGCAGTGTCGCGCCGATCAGCGCGCACGTCGAAAGCAGTTTCTTCATCTTCGTGTTCTCCTCGCTCGCCATTAGTGGGACTTGAACCGCACACGCTCGGGCGGTTGCTTGAACGTGCCAAGCCTCGTCCAGAACGGCATGCCGAGGAAAAACGCGAAGTAGATCAGCGCGCACACCTGCGCAATCAACGTGGCGGCCGGCGACGGCGGTTTAGTGCCGAGGAAGCCCAACGTCAGGAAAGCGAGCACGAAGATCCCGTAAAACACCTTGTGGAAGAACGGCCGGTACCGAATCGACTTGACCGGCGAGCGGTCCAGCCACGGCAGGAAAAAGAGCGAAATCACCGCGCCGCCCATCACCACCACGCCCCAGAACTTCGACTCGGTGAAGGCCATTGCCAGAATCACGAGTACCGCGAGCACCGGCAAACCCAGTTTCCACTTGCCGCGGGCGCGCACCAGCGCGAGCAGGCCGAGCAACGCGATCACGACCATCAGCACGATCTTGAACGGATCGGTCGTGGCGCGCAGCATCGCGTAAAAGGCCGTGAAGTACCACACCGGCGCGATTTCCTGAGGTGTTTGCAGCGGATTCGCCGGGACGAAGTTGTTGGCCTCGAGGAAGTACCCGCCCATTTCCGGTGCGAAGAAAATAATCGCCGCGAAAATCATCAGGAAGATCGACACGCCGAAGAAATCGTGCACCGAGTAGTACGGATGGAAAGGGATGCCGTCGAGCGGAATGCCGTCCGGGTCTTTCTTCGCCTTGATCTCGATGCCGTCCGGATTGTTGGACCCGACTTCATGCAGCGCGACCAGGTGCGCGACGACGAGCCCAAGCAACACCAGCGGGATCGCGATCACGTGGAACGCGAAAAAGCGGTTCAGCGTGACGTCCGACACCACGTAGTCGCCGCGAATCCACAGCGACAGGTCCGGCCCGATGAACGGAATCGCCGAGAACAGGTTCACGATGACCTGCGCGCCCCAGAACGACATCTGGCCCCACGGGAGCAGGTAACCGAAGAACGCTTCGGCCATCAGGCACAGGAAGATCGCGCAGCCGAAAATCCACACGAGTTCGCGCGGCTTGCGGTATGAACCGTACATGAGGCCGCGGAACATATGCAGATACACGACGACGAAGAACATCGACGCGCCCGTGGAGTGCATGTAGCGGATCAGCCAGCCCCACGGCACTTCGCGCATGATGTACTCGACCGACGCGAACGCGAGCGTCGCGTCGGGCTTGTAGTTCATCGTGAGGAAAATGCCGGTGACGATCTGATTGACCAGCACCAGCAGCGCGAGCGAGCCGAAGAAGTACCAGAAGTTGAAATTCTTCGGTGCGTAGTATTCGGAGACGTGCTTTTTCCAGGTGGACGTCAGGGGGAAGCGCCGGTCGATCCAACCGACCAGCCCGGTCTTCTCTACTTCATGTTCGATCGCCATTACGCTTCTCCTTTCTCGTCCTTGCCGATCACGAGCCCGTTGGCTCCCGTGAACATGTAAGGCGGGATGTCGAGGTTCTGCGGCGCAGGTTTGTTCTTGAAGACGCGGCCGGCCATGTCATAGGTCGAACCGTGGCACGGGCACAGGAAGCCGCCTGGCCAGTCGTCAGGAAGATTGGGCTGCGCGCCCTCCATGAAGCGCGGCGTCGGCGTGCAGCCCAGATGGGTGCACACGGCAACGGCGACAAATATGTTCTTGCGGTCGGTGCGTGCACGGAATTCGTTGTTGCAGTACTCCGGCAACGGCATCGAAAAGACATTCTTGCTGTGGGGATCGGCTACTTCGTTATCGGCTTTCTGGACATCGGCAAGCATCTTGTCGGTGCGGTTGATGATCCACACCGGCTTGCCGCGCCATGCAACGGTCATCATGTCGCCGGGCTTCAGATTGCTGATGTCCACTTCGACCGGGGCACCTGCTGCCTTGGCCTTTTCAGATGGTGCAAACGAACTAACAAAGGGTACGACAGTGGCAACGCCTCCTATGCCACCTGCTACGGTCGTCGCTATCAGCCAGGTACGGCGGCTGCCGTCGACGCGTTCATCTTCCTTGTCTCGCATCACACGCCCCACTTCTGAGTTGGATTTTTCCTTCACGTCGCTTCTACCGCCGCTAGTTTGCTCGAATGGAGTCGCCATTTACAAGGGCCGATTGCCAAAAACCGTGCGAAGCCCTTGATAGGTAAGGGTTTCTCCGTACGGATCGCAAACTTTTTCGCACCTCCTTTTAAGTGTCCCCTCCGTTATTCGTGCCTTTTGCTTAGCTAATGCCTATTTGCTAATTCAAACGAATCAAACCGGATTAGGGATATCGATAAAGAGGTGTTCGATATCGAACTGCTCGGACAAGTGCTTGCCCACCGCCTGCACCCCGAAGCGTTCTGTCGCATGATGCCCGGCCGCGAGAAACGCGACGCCGCTTTCCGCCGACGTGTGCATGACCGACTCCGACACCTCGCCGGTCAGATAAACGTCGGCGCCGGCGTTGATCGCCGCGTCGAACATGCCTTGCGCAGCGCCCGTGCACCACGCGACGCGGCGCAGACTGCGATCCGGGTCGCCGAACACGAGCGGCGTGCGGCCAAGCGTCTGTTCGATCTCGGCAGTGAAGTGCGCGAGCGTGATCGGCATTGCGAAAGTGGCGAGCCAGCCGAGGTCGTTCTCGCCGAAGCGCGCGTCGCTGATCCAGCCCATCTTCGCGCCTATCTGCGCGTTGTTGCCGAGTTCGGGATGGTCGTCGAGCGGCAAGTGATACGCGAACATGTTCAGGTCGTTCGCGAGCAGCAGTTTCAGGCGCGCGTATTTGCGGCCGGTGATCTGCGGCGCCTCGTTGCGCCAGAAATAGCCGTGATGGACGAGCACGGCGTCCGCGCCCCAGTCCAGCGCGGCCTCGAGAAACGCCACCGAGGCGGTCACGCCCGTTGCGAGCTTGTTGATCTTGCGACGCCCTTCGACTTGCAGGCCATTGGGGCAATAGTCCTTGAAGCGCGCGGTTTCAAGGAGATTGTTCAAGTACAATTCAAGTTCGATCCGATCCATATAAACCTCTAGTCTTCAGATGCTTAGACGCTTTTGGCTGTTCTTTGCCCAAGCGGTGACTGTGCTGTTGGCGCTGATGTTCATCATCGCGACCCTCAAACCGCAGTGGCTCCAGCGTCAAGGGCAATTCGGCAAGCAACTTGCCGAACCGATCGTCGCCTTGCGAGAAGTGGCGCCTGGCATGGGTAGCGGGCCCGCAACTACGTCTTATGCAGACGCCGCTCAAAAGGCCATGCCTGCGGTCGTGAATGTCTTTTCCAGCAAAGATGGCTCGCTGCCGCCGGATCCGCGCGCGAAAGATCCGCTGTTCCGCTACTTCTTCGGCGACAAGAACAATCGCAAGCAGCGCGAGCAACCGGCCGCGAACCTCGGCTCCGGCGTGATAGTGAGTTCGGAAGGTTACATTCTAACGAACCAGCACGTGGTCGACGGCGCCGATCAGATCGAAATCGCGTTGGCCGACGGCCGCACCACGAATGCCAAGGTAATCGGCATCGATCCTGAAACGGATCTGGCCGTGCTGAAGGTCAACATGACCAACCTGCCCACCATCACCTTGGGTCGCATGGAACAGACCCGTGTCGGCGACGTCGTGCTCGCGATCGGTAATCCGTTTGGCGTCGGGCAGACGGTCACCATGGGCATTGTCAGCGCGCTCGGTCGCAACCATCTCGGCATCAATACGTTCGAAAACTTCATTCAGACCGACGCGGCGATCAATCCCGGCAACTCGGGCGGCGCACTGGTCGACGTGAACGGCAATCTGCTCGGCATCAACACCGCGATCTATTCGCGCTCCGGCGGTTCGCTCGGCATTGGCTTCGCGATTCCGGTGTCTACGGCCCGCAGCGTGCTGGAGAGCATCATTACCACGGGTTCGGTTACGCGCGGCTGGATCGGCGTCGAACCGCAAGATGTCACACCGGAGATTGCCGAGTCGTTCGGGCTTGAGCAGAAGTCGGGCGCGATCGTCGCAGGCGTGTTGAAGAACGGTCCGGCCGACCGCGCCGGTATCAAGCCAGGCGACATTCTGATGAGCGTGAACGGTCAGGAAATCACCGACACGACCCGCTTGCTGAATGTGATCGCGCAGATCAAGCCGGGCACGGCCGCGAAGGTGCACCTGGTGCGCAAGAACCGCGAGCTGGATCTGGACGTGACCATCGGCAAGCGCCCGCCGCCGCCGAAACAACCCGTCGAAGACAGCGATCAGCAGGACGACGACGGCGGTTGAGTCTGCCGGTGCCAAAGTCCATTCGGGCTTGAGGCAGAACGCGGAACACAAAAAAGGGCAGCCCATGACGGACTGCCCTTTTGTTTTAGCCGCGCTGCGTAATTGCTGCCGCGGTCTTACCGCAAGATCGACACGGAGTCACCCCAAGCCTGTCACCGATCGGCAGAGCCACGGCAACACCGTAGCGGGCTCACTTCAAGCCGGCGGCGTCGCGTCTTCGACAACTGAGGGTTGCTTGCCGACGATCAACCGCGCGGCGATGATCCCCGCCTCATACAGCACGATCAGCGGAATGGCGAGAATAAGCTGGGAGAACACGTCTGGCGGCGTGACCACCGCCGAAATCACGAACGCGCCGACGATCACGTACGGCCGGATCTCCTTGAGCTTCTTCAGCGTCACTACGTTCATGCGCACCAGCAGCACGACGACGATCGGTACTTCGAACGTCACGCCAAACGCGATGAACATGGTGAGCACGAAGCTCAGGTAATTGTCGATATCGGTCGTCATCTCCGCGCCCAATGGCGCGTTGTAATGGGCCATTACGCGAAAGATGGTCGGGAAGACCACGAAGTACGCGAACGCCATGCCGCACAGAAAGAGCGTATAGCTGCTGCCGACCAGCGGCCCAACCAGCTTCTTTTCATGCTGATAAAGACCCGGCGCGACAAACGCCCAGATCTGATAAAGCACGATGGGCAGCGCGATCACGAAAGCCACCAGCATGGTCACTTTCATCGGCACGAAGAAGGAGCCGGTGACGTCGGTGACAATCATCTTGCCGTCTTTGGGCAGGTTCTGCATCAGCGGGCGCGCCAGCAGCCGGAAGATATCCGGCGCCCAGTACACCAGGCCGACAAACACCACGATGACGGCAAGGCCCGCGCGGATAATGCGGTCGCGCAATTCAACGAGGTGAGAAATGAAGGTCTCTTCAGCGCCTTCGTCCTGACTTTTCTGGGGGTCGCTCACACCGGCCCTCTGTTAGAGATTGTCGTTCTGGTCATCAGAAAAACCGCGTCGGACGACGCATGCTGGCAGGCTTGTGCCGCGCGACGCGCGCCGCGCCCGACTGCACGCGCGTGCGGCGCGTGGTTGCGCGCTTGTACCAGGTTGGCATTGCGGTTTGCTTGACGCGCCAGTTCTTGCGCTTGGCTGCCCCGGCTGGCGCGCTGCCTTGCCACGGAGTATTGCCGGCGTCTTCGACCGCACCGCCGGCAATGCTCGGCGACACCGACGTGCCGCTGTTCCACGCGTCGTTCAGTTCCGTCTCGTGCTTGCGCAGGTTCTCCTGCACGGAGGTCTGGACATTGCTCGCCGCCGTCTCGAACTCGGTTTTCATGCGACGCAATTCGTCGAGTTCGATTTCCCGCGTGACTTCCGACTTGACGTCGTTGATATACCGCTGAGCGCGACCGAACAGCGCGCCGGCCGTGCGGGCGACGCGCGGCAAGCGCTCAGGGCCGAGCACGACTAGCGCGACGACGCCAATCAGCGCCATCTTGGTTAGACCGAGGTCCAGCATGGAGGGAAATGTCCGTCAGTAACGCGGTTGGCCCGCGGCTTAGCGGTAATCGCCCGAACGCGGGGCCTTTTCCTTTGCTTCCACATCGACGGCGCCGTTGCGCGGCAGTTCACGCTGTTGCGTCTCAGCCGGCGTTTCGC
This sequence comes from Paraburkholderia strydomiana, assembly GCF_031456815.1. Lineage (NCBI taxonomy): Bacteria > Pseudomonadati > Pseudomonadota > Betaproteobacteria > Burkholderiales > Burkholderiaceae > Paraburkholderia > Paraburkholderia strydomiana. The sequence goes on along the minus strand of NZ_JAVDVL010000015.1, from coordinate 82,517 downwards.
CTTCCTTCATGCCTTCCTTGAAGCCTTTTACAGCGCCACCGAGGTCGCCGCCGATATTGCGCAACTTCTTCGTGCCGAACACGAGTGCCACGATCAGCAACACGATCAACCAATGCCAAATACTCAACGAACCCATGACTACTCTCCTTAACCCCGACGCCGCACGTGATGCGGCAAAAATCGTCTGCCTTGCGGCGTGAATCGAAGCAGATGCGCTTCTTCTACGTTACAGCGGCACAGTGCACATTGTGGCCATGCGATCGCGTCGCCGAAATTACAACGCAGCAAAAACAACGCCGACCCCGACGGGCCGCTCGCCCGATCTTCGCGATCAGCCCATGCGCTGCCACGGACGCGGCCCCGCCAGGATGTGCGCATGCAGGTGATAAACCTCTTGCCCACCGCCCGGCCCCGTGTTGATGACCGTGCGGAAGCCCGTTTCACCACCTGTGTATGCCACGCCCAACTGATCGGCAAGACGCGCCGTCAAAACAAGCATTCTACCAAGCAGCGGCGCATCGCTCTCGGTGCAGTCACTGAGGGTGGCAATGTGCTTGCGCGGGATCACCAGCACATGGGTCTCGGCCGCCGGACGGATGTCGCGGAAGGCGACGAAATCGTCGTCTTCGTGGACTTTGGTCGACGGAATCTCGCCGGCGGCGATCTTGCAAAAGAGACAGTTCGGGTCGTGGCTCATCGTATTCCTAACGCGGCAATGCCAAGCATGACTGGACGCGGTCCTTCGCGGCTCCGCGATCGCCCTTAACGTCGGACGAATTCAGAACCACGAACGCGGATTCGCGAGTGGCTTGTTATCGTACAGATACAGCCACCCTTTGATAATACGGTACAACATCCAGATGCTCACCGCCCACAGCACCGCAACACCGATCACCACGAACAGCAGCAGCCCGCCTATCGCATAGCCCAGCAGGCCGATCCAGAACGTGCGGATTTGCCACTCGAAGTGCGCTTCATACGGCGTGCCCGCGGCGTCGCTCCGCTTCACATAGTTGATGATGATCGCGACGAGGATGGTCAGCCCGCCCGTCAGCCAATGCACCGCATACAGCGCGTACAGCACATGCGTTAGCGTGCGCAGGCTGCGTTCCCGCTCCGGCTCGATCGCGTGGCGATACGCCGGCCGCGGATAACTCTCATGCGACTGTTCCATGCTTGCGTCCTCCCGAGGATGCGTTTGCGATGCGTTCAGTGCAATGTGGGCTCCGGCGCGCGCCACTTCAAGACAGTACGGGAAAACATCGGCGAAGAACGCCGCTCAGTCCCCGTTCTGTTCGCGCTCGCGGCTCTTGCGCAGCGCCTTTTCTTCGATGCCGGACATGCCTTCGCGACGCTCGAGTTCGGCGAGCACGTCGGCCGGGCTCAGATCGTAGTGCGAAAGCATCACGAGGCAGTGAAACCACAAGTCTGCGACCTCGCCGACAAGCGCCTTCGTCGCGCCGCCGTGGCGCGTGTCCTTGGCTGCCAGTACGACTTCGGTGGCCTCTTCGCCGATCTTCTTGAGCACCGCGTCGTCGCCTTTGTGGAACAGGCGCGAGACGTACGACACGTCGGGATCGCCGCCCTTGCGGCTGTCGATGATCGCCGCCAGGCGCATCAGCGTGTCGGTCGTGGACGGCGTGGACGGCGTGGACGGCGTGGACGGCGTGGACGGCGTGGACGGTGTAGCTTGCGTGGTCTGCGTCATTTGTAGATGTGTTCGGGGTCTTTCAGCACGGGATCGACGGCGATCCAGTCGCCATCCTCGGCCGTGCCTTCGAATTTCTGGAAAAAGCACGAGTGACGGCCGGTGTGGCACGCAATGCCGGACACCTGCTCCACTTTCAGCAGCACGACGTCTTCGTCGCAATCGAGCCGCACTTCATGCACATGCTGCACGTGGCCGGACTCTTCGCCTTTGAACCACAAGCGCTGGCGCGAGCGCGAGAAGTACACCGCGCGGCCCAGTTCGATGGTCTTCGCCAACGCCTCGCGGTTCATCCACGCGAACATGAGCACGTCGTTTGTCGACGCTTCTTGCGCGATGACCGGCACGAGGCCGTTCGCGTCCCATTTGACCTTGTCGAGCCAGTTGACTGCCGTTGGATTCACCACGTCACAACCTCACCGAAATGCCTTGCTCGGCCATGAAGCGCTTGGCCTCGCCCACCGTGTGCTCGCCATAGTGGAAGATGCTCGCGGCAAGCACGGCGTCCGCGTGGCCGCTCGTGATGCCGTCGGCGAGATGCTGCAGATTGCCGACGCCGCCCGATGCGATCACCGGAACCGGCACCGCGTCGGACACCGCGCGCGTGAGCGCGAGGTCGAAGCCGCTCTTCGTGCCGTCGCGGTCCATGCTGGTCAGCAGGATTTCGCCCGCGCCGAGTTCGGCCATCTTGCGCGCCCATTCGACCGCTTCGAGGCCGGTGGCCTTGCGTCCGCCGTGCGTGAAGACCTCCCAGCGCGGCGTCTCGCCGTCCGCGGAAACGCGCTTGGCGTCAATCGCGACGACGATGCATTGCGAGCCGTATTTGTCGGTGGCGTCTTTCACGAGCTGCGGATTCGCGACCGCCGACGAGTTCATGCTGATCTTGTCCGCGCCCGCGTTCAGCAGACGCCGCACGTCTTCGACGGCGCGCACGCCGCCGCCGACCGTCAGCGGAATAAAGACCTGCGAGGCGACCGCTTCGATGATCGGCAGGATCAGGTCGCGCTGATCCGAGGTAGCGGTGATATCGAGGAAAGTGAGTTCGTCCGCGCCCTGATCGTCGTAACGCCGCGCGATTTCGACCGGGTCGCCCGCGTCGCGCAATTCGACGAAGTTGACGCCCTTGACCACGCGGCCAGCGGTGACGTCGAGACAGGGAATGATGCGTTTAGCTAGAGCCATGATCTTGCAATTCTGCCAATACCGCTGATGAGGCCGCTCATTTCGGACTGAAGCGAGCGGCATGGCCCGGCGCGGAAGGCCGCGCCACGCCGGATGTGTTTCGCGCAACCGAGCCTCGAACCGCTACGGGAGCGCGCCGCAGGAACACGCCGCCACGTGCGCTCGGGTGCCGGAAAGGAATCCGGGCGCGAACGCGTCAAACCTGCCCGTCGCGTCGCGACGATACCGACGCCACGATTCAGGCGTCGTCTGATTCGCGCAGCCGGTCCGCGAGCGTTTGTGCAGCCGCAAAGTCGAGGTCGCCCGAGTAGATTGCCCGGCCGCAGATCACGCCTTCAATGCCTTCGTCTTCGACTTCGCACAGCGATTCAATGTCGGTCAGGTTCGACAGCCCGCCGCTCGCGATCACCGGAATCTTCACCGCGCGAGCAAGACGCACGGTCGCTTCGATGTTGATGCCTTGCAGCATCCCGTCGCGGCCGATGTCCGTGTAAATGATCGACTCGCAGCCGTAATCCTCGAACTTGCGCGCGAGATCCGCGACTTCGTGGCCCGTCAGCTTGCTCCAGCCGTCGGTCGCGACCTTGCCGTCTTTCGCGTCCAGACCGACGATGATATGGCCGCCGAACGCCGTGCACGCGTCCTGCAAGAAGCCCGGATTCTTCACCGCCGCGGTGCCGATGATCACGTACTCCAGACCGTCGTCGAGATAGCGCTCAATCGTATTCAGGTCGCGGATGCCGCCGCCGAGCTGCACGGGAATCTCGCCGCCCACTTCCTCGATGATCGCGCGAATCGCTTCTTCGTTCCTCGGCTTGCCGGCGAACGCGCCATTCAGGTCGACGAGGTGCAGACGGCGCGCGCCGCGCTCGACCCAATGTCGGGCCATAGCCGCCGGTTCCTCGGAGAATATCGTCGCCTGGTCCATATCGCCCTGTTTGAGGCGTACACACTGACCGTCTTTCAGGTCGATGGCGGGGATCAGCAGCATAGCAATCGGGTGTTGTGTGGGAAGGGGTTGAAGGTCGGCGGCAGCGGCTGGTAGGTCAGCTCGCCAGAACGCCGTCTCGCTAGTTTAGTACAACTCTTTCGGCGGCCTTGCGTACCGGCAGGGCCGCGCGAAATCACGGTGCAAAAGCTGTGGCGCGCGGCAGCAGTCCCGCTCGTGGCGGAACGGTGCACGGCAACGGAACAGACAAAGGCGCTCACGGGTTCCAGTGCACGAAGTTGCGATACACGCGCAGTCCCGCGTCGGCGCTCTTTTCCGGGTGAAATTGGGTCGCGAAGATGTTATCCCGCGCCACCGCCGAGGTAAAGGGCACACCGTACACGGTTTCGCCGGACGTATGCGCGGCATTTTCCGGCACCACGTAGTAGCTGTGCACGAAGTAAAAGAACGCGTTGTCCGCCACGCCGTCCCATAGCGGATGCGGCAGCGCCTGACGCACGCGGTTCCAGCCCATTTGCGGCACCTTGAAGCGCGAGCCGTCGTCCTGCACCTGGCCTTCCAGATCGAAACGCAGCACCTTGCCCGGCAACAGTCCGAGGCCTGGCGTATCGCCCTCCGCACTCCAGTCGAACAGCATCTGTTCGCCGACGCAGACGCCCATCAGCGGCTTCACGCGCGACGCTTCCACGACTGCTTCCTGCAAGCCGGACTCCGCGAGACTGCGCATGCAATCGGGCATTGCGCCCTGGCCCGGCAACACCACGCGGTCGGCCGCGCGAATCGCTTCGGGCTTGTCGACGATCGCCACGTCCGCTTCCGGCGCGGCTTTGCGCAAGGCCTGCGCCACCGAGCGCAAGTTGCCCATTCCGTAATCCACAATCGCTATCGAAGTTTTCATTTCAAGTTAGGCAGCAAAGCCTTCAATCCATCGACGATGAATTCCACCGCCAGCGCCGATAACATCAAACCCATGAGCCGCGTGCCGATGTTGATACCCGTGCGACCAACCCAGCGGGCAATCGGTTCGGCAAGACGCAACGAAAAAAAGCAGATCGCCGCCAGAACCGCGCCGATCACGATCAGGCTGATCCGGTCGTACCAGTGCGGCGAGCCGGCTGCATAAATGATCGTGGTGCTGATCGCGCCCGGGCCGGTCAACAGCGGAATCGCCAGCGGCACGACCGCGATGTTGTCCTTCTGCTCTGCCTCGTGGCGTTCTTCGGGCGTCGAACGGCTATTGCCGATCTGCGCGTTCAGCATGTTGATCGCCATCAGCAGCATGATGATCCCGCCGCCGACCTCGAGCGAACCGACCGAAATGCCGAAGAAGCTGATGATCTGCTGCCCAAGCATCGTGGTTATCGCAATCACGCAGAACACCGAGATCGCCGCGATCCGAATGGTTCTGCGCCGCTCGACGTCGCTCTGATTCGCCGTCAGGCTCATGAAAAACGGAATGGCGCCGATCGGATTGATCAGCGCGAGCAGCGAGATAAACGACTTCAGAATATCCATTGAACACCGGGCGCGCGCATTGCGCGACCCCGGTCCTGGTAAATGCGTCGCTTAAAGGCTGCCCTTGGTCGACGGAATCTGTCCCGCCGCGCGTTCGTCCAGCTCGACAGCCATGCGCAGCGCACGACCGAAAGCCTTGAACACCGTTTCCAGTTGATGGTGAGCGTTCAGGCCGCGCAGGTTGTCGATATGCAGCGTGACGCCCGCGTGGTTCACGAAGCCGCGGAAAAATTCGATCGACAGATCGACGTCGAACGTGCCGATGCGCGCGCGCGTGAACGGCACATGAAATTCGAGTCCCGGACGGCCGGAGAAGTCGATTACGACACGCGAAAGCGCTTCGTCGAGCGGCACATACGAGTGGCCATAGCGGCGAATGCCCTTGCGGTCGCCGATTGCTTTTGCCACGGCCTGGCCGAGCGTGATGCCGGTGTCTTCGACAGTATGGTGGTCGTCGATATGCAGGTCGCCATGCGCTTCGATGTCGAGATCGAACAGGCCATGCCGCGCGATCTGGTCGAGCATGTGGTCCAGAAACGGCACGCCGGTGGCCAGCTTTTGCTGACCGGTGCCGTCCAGATTGATCTTGACACGGATCTGCGTTTCGCTGGTATTGCGAACGACTTCCGCAAGGCGCATGGTAATTCCTCGAATCTAGCTGTGAAGCGATAGTAGTGTGGGGTGGGAGCGGCTGCTTGTCGCCGCTCGCTCAGTGCAGCACGAGTTTCAGCGCGGCGATCAATTGGGCGTTTTCTTCGGGAGAACCGACGGTCAAACGCACACAATTAGCGAGCAGTGCATGCATTTTACTCACGTTTTTGATCAAAACCCGTGCGGCGAGCAGGGTTTCGAACAGAACCGAGGCATCGGGCACGCGCACCAACAGGAAGTTGCCGGCGCTCGGGAACACTTCGGCGCCCGGCAATTCGGCTACGGCCTGAGCGAGTTTCGTGCGCTCGTCGCGCAATTGCGCGGCTTGCGAGTCGAGCACGTCGACGTGATCCAGCAGGAAGTCCGCCGCCGCCTGGGTCAACACGTTGGTGTTGTAGGGCGGGCGCACCTTGTCCAGTTCGGTCAGCCAGGCGGGCTTGCCGACCAGATAACCGAGACGGATGCCGGCGAGGCCCAGCTTCGACACCGTGCGCATCACGACGACGTTGTCGAACGCGTCAGCGCGCGGCAGCCAGCTTCGCTGCGCGAACGGCTGGTACGCTTCGTCGATCACCACGAGACTTTTCGTCGCTGCGGCGATGATGCGCTCCATGTCGGCATCGTCGAATAACGTGCCCGTGGGGTTGTTCGGGTAGGCGAGATAGACGACCGCCGGCTCGTGTTCGGCGATTGCCGCGAGCATGGCTTCCGTGTCGAGCGTGAAGTCGGCGTTCAGCGGCACACCGATGAACTCCAGATTCGCGAGCTTAGCCGACATCTGATACATGACGAAGCCCGGCACCGGTGCCAGCACCTTCGCGCCCGGCTTCGCGCACGCGATCGACACCATACTGATGATCTCGTCGGAGCCATTGCCGAGCAGCACCTCGCAGCCGGCCGGCACGCCCATTACGCGCTTGATTTTCTCTATCAGCGCTTCGGGGCGCGGCGCCGGATAACGGTTGAGCGCGACGCCCGCCAGATGCTCGCCAAGATGCGCGGCGAGCACCGGCGGCAGCGGAAACGGGTTTTCCATTGCGTCGAGCTTGATGTAGCCGGTCGCGTCTGCAACGGGATAGCTCGTCATCGCGAGCACGTCGCGTCGGATGATGTCTTGAGGTGTCGTCATAGGTCAGTTGGCTGGCCGCGCGTGTCGCACGCGTCTGGCGCATGAAACGCGTCGGACGCGCCTTGTTTCGCAGCGGCTTGCCGCGTCGGGTTGGTCTGCGTTGTCGTTATTGGATACGAGTTCGTCAACGGGAGTTGCGCGGGAGTTGCTCGGGGAGCGGCGAACCGTGCGGCATCGATGCATTGGCTGCGTAACGTTCCCGCCTTGTTCGCGATTCGGGGCACCTTGCGCTTGAGCTGCATGGGCCGCTCCGCTCGCCTTCGCTGTGATCAGCCGGTCAACACATTCGCGTAGCCGCCTTGCCGCTCCAGCCGCGCTCAGCCGCTATGCCGCATCCGGTACTCGGCGCTGCGCGCGTGTGCCTGCAAGCCTTCGCCGTAGGCCAGCTCGGCGGCAATTTCGCCAAGCGTCTGCGCGCCTTCCGCGCTCACTTCGATCACGCTCGAGCGCTTGAAGAAATCGTAGACGCCCAACGGCGACGAGAACCGTGCGGTGCGAGACGTCGGCAAAACGTGGTTCGGCCCCGCGCAGTAGTCGCCGAGACTCTCGCTCGTATAGCGGCCGAGGAAAATTGCGCCCGCGTGGCGGATCAACTGCCCCCACTGATGCGGCTCCAGCGCCGAAATTTCGAGGTGTTCCGGCGCGATGTCGTTGGCGATCGCGCAGGCCTCCGCCATATCGCGCACCTTGATGAGCGCGCCACGCCCTTCCAGCGACGCCTGAATAACGTCCCGGCGCGGCATGGTGGGCAAGAGTTCGTTGATCGCATCGTTCACGCGGCCGATGAACGCGTCGTCCGGGCACAGCAGAATGGACTGCGCGAGCTCGTCGTGCTCGGCTTGCGAGAACAGGTCCATTGCGACCCAACGCGGATCGGTCGTACCGTCGCACAGCACGAGGATTTCCGACGGCCCCGCAATCATGTCGATGCCGACTGTGCCGAACACGCGCCGCTTCGCCGACGCCACATACGCATTGCCGGGACCGCAAATCTTGTCGACAGCCGGCACGGTTTGCGTGCCGTACGCGAGCGCGCCGACGGCCTGCGCGCCGCCAATCGTGAATACTCGATCCACGCCGCCGAGCAGGGCCGCCGCCAGCACCAGCGGGTTCTTCACGCCGTCCGGCGTGGGCACCACCATGACGATTTCGCGCACGCCGGCCACGCGCGCCGGAATCGCATTCATCAGCACCGACGACGGATACGCTGCCTTGCCGCCCGGCACGTAGATACCCGCGCGATCGAGCGGCGTGACCTTCTGGCCGAGCACAGTGCCGTCGGCTTCCGTGTATTGCCAGCTATGGCTGCCGCACTCGATTTTCTGCTTCTCGTGATAGCCGCGCACGCGCGCCGCCGCCGCTTCGAGCGCCGCGCGCCGCTTCGGCTCGAGACCTTCGAGCGCCGCTTCGAGTTCCGACATCGGCAGCTCTAACGCGGCAACGCTGTTCGCGCTCAGGCGGTCGAAGCGGTTCGTGTATTCGAGCACCGCCGCGTCGCCGCGCGCCTTGACGTCGCTGAGAATCTGCGCGACCGAGCGCTCGATTGCTTCGTCTTCGCTCGCCTCGAACGCGAGCACCGCATGCAGTGACTTCTGGAAGTCGCGAGCAGTGGAATCGAGTTTGCGAATCTTGATAGACATACGGGTATCCGTTTCGGTAAGGCGCGCTTTAGAGCAAAGTCAAACTGGCTCGATCCGCCTGTCAGGCCGCGGCAAGACCGGCTTTCGTCGCGCGTTCGAACGCGTCGAGAATCGGCCGCAATGCGGCGCGCTTGAGCTTCAGCGCCGCCTGGTTCACAACGAGGCGCGACGAAATCTGCATGATCTCCTCGACCTCCACGAGATTGTTGGCGCGCAACGTGTTGCCCGAACTGACCAGATCGACGATGGCGTCCGCGAGTCCGACGAGCGGCGCCAGTTCCATGGAACCGTACAACTTGATCAGGTCGACGTGAACACCCTTGGCGGCAAAATGCTCACGTGCGGTTTCGACGTACTTGGTCGCCACGCGCAAGCGGGCGCCCTGGCGCACCGCGTTCGCGTAATCGAAACCCGCCGCGACCGCGACCGACATACGGCAGCGCGCGATGTCCAGATCCACCGGCTGATACAGCCCGCTGCCGCCGTGTTCGAGCAATACGTCTTTGCCGGCCACGCCGAAATCGGCCGCGCCGTATTCCACGTAGGTCGGCACATCGGTCGCGCGCACGATGATCACGCGCAGATTAGCGTCGGTAGTCGGCAAAATCAGCTTGCGCGAGGTCTCCGGATCTTCGGCTACTTCGATGCCGGCTGCAGCCAGTAACGGCAGCGTTTCCTCAAAGATACGCCCCTTCGACAAAGCAAGCGTAAGCGGCGCGCTGACCGCCGGCGAGCTCGACGTTTGCGGCATCGAACTCATGCCTGGCTCCCGGCGATGCGGCGGACCTTCGCGCCAATCGCGTTGAGCTTGGTTTCCATGCGGTCGTAGCCGCGGTCGAGGTGATAAATGCGGTCGATCAGCGTCTCGCCTTCCGCACGCAAAGCAGCGATTACGAGACTGGCCGACGCGCGCAGGTCCGTTGCCATCACCTTGGCGCCGGAGAGCTTGTCGACGCCGGTCACGAGCGCGGTCTTGCCGTCCGTTGTGATGTTGGCGCCGAGGCGGTTCAACTCCTGCACGTGCATGAAGCGATTTTCGAAGATCGTTTCGACAACCTGTGCCTTGCCGTCCGCCACCGTATTCAGCGCCATGAACTGCGCCTGCATGTCGGTCGGAAACGCCGGGTACTCGGACGTGCGGAACGACACGGCATTCGGTCGCTTGTCCATGCGCACGCGCATCCAGTCGTCGCCTTCCTCGATTGTCACGCCGGCTTCGCGCAATTTGTCGGTCACCGCTTCCAGAATCTGCGGACGCACATGACGCAACGTGACGTCGCCGCCCGCCGCGGCCACCGCGCACAGAAACGTGCCGGCTTCGATCCGGTCCGGAATAACGGTGTGCTTTGCGCCGTGCAGCTTGTCCACGCCCTGAATGACGAGGCGGTCAGTGCCGATGCCCTCGATCTTCGCGCCCATCTGCACGAGCAGATGCGCAAGGTCGCCGACTTCGGGTTCGCGCGCCGCGTTTTCGATGATCGTCTCGCCTTCCGCAAGCACCGCTGCCATCAGCAGGTTTTCGGTTCCGGTCACCGTGATCATGTCGGTGATGATGCGCGCGCCCTTCAGGCGCTCCGCGCGCGCTTCGATAAAGCCGTGCTCGATGGTGATCTCGGCGCCCATGGCTTGCAGGCCCTTGATGTGCTGATCCACCGGGCGCGCGCCGATCGCGCAACCGCCGGGCAGCGACACGCGCGCGTGGCCAAAACGCGCGACCAGCGGGCCCAGCACCAGGATCGACGCGCGCATGGTCTTCACCATTTCATACGGCGCGACGAGGTTATCCACCTTCGATGCGTCGAGCGACACGCGCCCGTTGCCGCTCTCAATGCGCACGCCCATCTGGCCGAGCAGCTTGAGCATCGTGCGCACGTCCTGCAAATCCGGCACGTTATCCAGTTCGACCGGCTCCGCGCTTAGCAGACTGGCGCACAGGATCGGCAACGCCGCGTTCTTCGCGCCCGAGACAACGACCTCACCCGACAGCGGGTAGCCACCTTCAATGACGAGTTTGTCCATGCCTGTCTGTTCCTGATCGACCCGGACTTCAGCCGGGACTGCTTTGAATGTGTTCGACGCGCCGCTGCCGGCGTCGCGCCCTTCCTGAGTAATTCGCACTAAATTTCCAGATTACGCGTTCTGCCATTCGGCGGGCGTCAGCGTTTTCATGCTGAGCGCGTGGATTTCTTCGCGCATGCGGTCACCGAGTGCCGCATACACGAGTTGATGACGCTGGATCAGCCGCTTGCCCTCGAAGCTCGGGGAAACGATGGTCGCAAAGAAATGCTGACCGTCGCCTTCGACTTCGAGATGCTGGCAGGCGAGCCCAGCGGCGATGTATTGCTTGACCTGTTCGGGAGTCGGCAACATGAGAAAAGCTCCTGTCAGTGGCGCAGCTTGTAGCCGGACGCGAGCATGCGCATCGCCACCACGGCCAGCACCACGAAGAAACCGGCGACAATCGCGAGGCTCGCGAGCGGATTGATATCCGACATCCCGAAGAAACCGTAGCGAAAGCCGTCGATCATGTAGAAAAAAGGATTGAGCCGCGACACCTCGCGCCATACCGGCGGCAGCGTATGTGTGGAGTAGAACACGCCCGAGAGAAACGTGAGCGGCATGATCAGAAAGTTCTGGAACGCGGCGAGCTGGTCGAACTTTTCGGCCCAGATACCGGCGATCAGACCGAGCGTGCCGAGAATCGCAGCGCCGCAAATGGCAAACAGAATGATATAGAGCGGCGCGACGAAACTGATCGGCACGAACCAGATCGTCACGATGAACACGCCGAAGCCGACCGCAAGCCCACGCGCGACCGCCGCGAGGACGTAGGCACCGAACACCTCGTAATGCGACAACGGCGGCAATAGCACGAACACCAGATTACCGGTGATTTTCGACTGGATCAGCGACGACGAGCTATTCGCAAACGCGTTTTGCAGCACGCTCATCATCACGAGGCCTGGAATCAGGAAGCTCGTGTATTCGACGCCCGGATAGACCTGCACATGGTCGCGCAATGCGTGGCCGAAAATGGTCAGATAGAGCAGCGCGGTGATGATGGGCGCCAATACCGTCTGGAACGACACCTTCCAGAAGCGCAGAATTTCCTTGTAGAACAGCGTGCCGAAACCGCTATAGCCGCTCATGCGAGCCCCTCGATCACTTCCGGACCGTTCATTACCTGAACGAAAACGTCTTCGAGGTCGGCTTTGCGGACCTCGATTTCTTCGAATGTGCAACCCGCCGCACGGCATTGCGCGAGGATTTTCTCGACCTCGTCATAGCTCGTGAGACGCAGCAGGTGCTGACGGCCGTTGCCGTTGCCCGCGCCGCCCTCGGCTTCGAGCGGCCGCAGTTCGGCCGGCAACACGCCTTGCGCGAAGCGCACGAACAACTGCATGCCGGCGAAGCGTTGCAGCAAGGTGCTCGTGCGATCGAGCGCTACCACTTCGCCGCGACGCAGCATCGCGATGCGGTCGCACAGCGACTCCGCCTCTTCCAGATAGTGCGTGGTCAGCACGATGGTGTGGCCTTCGCGATTCAGGCGCGAGATGAATTTCCACAGCGTCTGGCGCAACTCGACGTCGACGCCGGCGGTCGGTTCGTCGAGCACGATTACCGGCGGGCGGTGCACCAGCGCCTGCGCGACCAGCACGCGGCGCTTCATGCCGCCCGACAGTGCGCGCATGTTGGCGTCGGCTTTGTCGGTGAGATCGAGATTGGCCATGATTTCGTCGATCCACGCGTCGTTGTTGCGCAGCCCGTAATAGCCGGACTGGATACGCAACGTTTCGCGCACGGTGAAGAACGGATCGAACACCAGTTCCTGCGGCACCACGCCGAGCGCGCGGCGAGCTGCGCGAAAGTCGCCGACCACGTCATGGCCGCGCACGGCTATGTTGCCTTCGTCTGCGCGCGCGAGGCCAGCGAGAATGCTGATGAGCGTTGTCTTGCCCGCGCCGTTCGGACCGAGGAGCCCGAAGAACTCGCCTTCTTCCACCGAGAGGCTGACGCCCTTGAGCGCCTGCAAGTCCTTGTAGCGCTTTTTGACGTTACGAATTTCTATGGCTGACATGACAGTGCGCCACGTGCGACGCGGCGCTTAAAGGAGCCCTGGGCGGGCGCACAAATGCGGGAAAGAATCGGAATTGGGGCCGGTTAGGCGGTCCGAACCGCGCCCCAAAAAACGCTTGATTATAGGGCAAAACGCAAAGGCCCTATCTCAGTAGCGGGGAGTGCGGAGCGGCGCGATGAACGCTTCAGGAGAGCGTCAATGTCGCGCCGACAGCAGCGTATCGACGCCGTAGGCTTGCGCAAGACTGGCAAGGCCAGCCGGCAAATTGAGGATCTGGAAGGCGGCGCCGCGAGCCTGAGCGGCTCGCTGCCATGCGAGGAGCACGGCGAGCGCCGACGAATCGAACTGCGTAAGCGGCGCGCAATCGACAGCGCCCGCGCCCGCGGCAATCCGCTCGAGACCCGCCGCAAGCGCGGCATTCGCGCTCGCGTGGGTCAGCGTCGTGCCGCTCGCAAAGCGATTGACGACGGGGCTCAGCACTTCGCTCACGACTGCTTGCCCGCGGCGAGTTGCTGGTTGCGCTGCGTGAGGAACTGGATCAGCCCGTCCACGCCCTTCTGCTGGATCTGCTCGTTGAACTGCTGCTGATACGCCTGGATCAGCCACGCGCCGAGCACGTTGATGTCATAGACACGCCAGCCTTGCGGCGTCTTGTAAAGACGATAGTCGAGCTGGATCGGCGAGCCGTTGTTCATCACGACGGAGCGAACCACCGTATCGGTGTCGTCAGGATTCATGCGGAACGGCTTGTACTGGATCTGCTGGTCGCGCACCTGAGCAAGCGCGCCCGAATACGTGCGAATCAGCAGCATCTTGAACTGCTCGACGACCTGGTTCTGCTGCTCAGGCGTCGCCGTGCGCCAGTTGCGGCCCATTGCCAACTGCGTGGTGCGACGGAAATCCGTGTACGGCAGGATCTTCTGGTTGACGAGCTGCGTGATGTGCGAGATGTCGCCCTGCTGGATCGACTTGTCGGCGCGCACGGCGTCGATCACCTGTTGCGTGACTGTCTTGACCAGAACGTCCGGCGCGCTACTGTCGACGGTCTGCGCAGATGCACCCAAACTCGCGAACGAGAACAGCGCAGCGAACAACGGAATCAGGAAAAATTTTTTCATATCGAGCCTTGCGTAAAAAATAGTGCAACCGTTTGAACCGACATTAACACGCGAGTTCAGCGGCAATCCATGCGCAAACTGCGAGAGTCGTATCGATCTGTTACGGCCACGCGGTCAGCGCAATTTGAATGAGGGGATGTTGAACCGTGTGGGCGGCACAAGCTGTCCCGCCGGGATCTGCGTGGTTTCCGGGCCGCCGTTCAAATCGAGCGGCGGCGTTTCCGAGCTGCCCGAAGCGGACTCGGGCGCCGCGGCGTTGTTAGCCGTTCCGGTTCCCGAAGCGGCTTGAGGCGGCGTCGCGGCGCTCGCACCCGACGCGGCCGACGCCTTTGCGGCAGCACTGTTCGTTCCAGCCGCGCCCGCCGTTCCCGTCACCGCGCCTGCCGGCGCACCGGCGGCCGTGCCGTCGACGTCTTCGTATTTCGGCAGCGGAGCTTCGTCGCCATAGTTCGGCAACGCCTGCGACTGCTTGCCGTCCGACAACAGATACTGACGACGCTGCAAATACGCGTTACGCACGAACGAATACTTGTCGAGTGCGGCGCCTTCCAGCACATCGCTCGCGTTAAGCAGATTCGCGCGCGTATTGACAATGTTGAGGCCGTACAGCGCCCAGCTCAAACCCGCCGGATCCACATAGCTAAGCGGGTTCACATAGTAGTTGCCGATGGAACCCACCGCGTCACGCACCGTGCTCGGCCCGAACAGCGGCAGCACCAGGTACGGACCTGCCGGCACGCCATAGTGGCCGAGCGTCAGGCCGAGGTCGTTGTCGTGCTTCGGCAGCTTGGCAAGCGTCGCTACGTCGAACAGACCGCCGACACCGAAGATCGTGTTGATCACGATCCGCATGATGTCCTGCACGCCGTCGGTGATCTTCAGCTGCAGCAGGTTGTTCGCCGCGATGTAGACGTCGCCGATGTTCGAGAAGAAGTTGGTCACGCTGTCGCGAATCGGCTGCGGCGTGATGAATACGTAACCCTTGGCGACCGGCTTCAGCGCGTACTGGTCCAGCTTGTCGTTGACCGTGAAGATGGTGCGGTTCAAGCCTTCGAGCGGATCGCCCTTGGTGGGCGTCTGCACCGTGGTACAGCCGGCGAGCAGCGCGGCGGCGACGGCCAGTTTGGCCACCCGGAAGGCGCCAGCGCTCCCAGCGTGTGAGGTCTGCATTATTGTTCTCCTTATTGACCGGCGGAGCCGGAAGCAGGCAAGGCCGCCGCAGGCGCCGCGGATGCCGCGCCCGGCTTCGACGCGCCCGAATCAGCCGCTTTGCTATAGAGGAACTGCCCGATCAGGTTTTCGAGCACGATTGCCGATTGCGTCATCGAAATCGTGTCGCCGGCTTTAAGCATCTCGGAGTCGCCGCCTGGCTCCAGGCCAATGTATTGCTCGCCGAGAAGACCCGAGGTCAGGATCTTTGCCGACGTGTCTTTCGGAAACTGGTATTGCTTGTCGATGTCGATAGTGACGACCGCCTGATAGGCATTGCTGTCAAAACCAATCGAGGCGACGCGGCCAACCGTCACGCCCGCGCTCTTCACGGGCGCGCGCGCCTTCAATCCGCCGATATTGTCGAACTTCAGCTTGACCGGGTAGGTCGCCTGGAACGACAGCGAGCTCATGTTGCCGGCCTTGAGCGCGAGGAACAGCAACGCCACAAAACCCAGCACCACGAACAGGCCGACCCAGAAGTCGAGAGCAGTCTTTTTCATCGTCATCCCAAAGTGAATCTGCCGCGCCGCCGTTACTCCGCCGCGCGCGGCCACTGACGCACCGCAGCGGAAAACATGCAGCGCAGTCTTAGCTGAACATCAGCGCGGTCAGCAGAAAATCGAGGCCGAGCACCGCAAGCGACGCGTACACGACGGTCTTCGTCGTGGCGCGCGACACGCCTTCCGGCGTCGGCTTGGCTTCATAGCCCTGAAAGAGCGCCACGAACGTCACCGCGAGACCGAACACCACGCTCTTGACGACACCCGCGCCCACGTCGCGCCAGACATCCACGCCGCCTTGCATTTGCGACCAGAACGCACCGGCGTCCACACCGATCAGCAGCACGCCGACCACATAGCCGCCCGCAATGCCTACCGCGCTGAAAATCGCGGCGAGAATCGGCATGGCAATGATGCCGGCCCACAGGCGCGGCGCGACCACGACCTTGACCGGGTCGACCGCCATCATTTCCATCGCGGTCAATTGCTCGCCGGCCTTCATCAGGCCGATTTCAGCAGTGAGCGAGGTGCCCGCGCGACCGGCGAACAGCAGCGCCGTGACGACCGGCCCGAGTTCGCGCACGAGCGATAGCGCGACCAGCAGCCCAAGCGCCTGCTCCGAGCCATAGCGATTCAACGTGTAGTAACCCTGCAGGCCAAGCACGAAGCCGACGAACAGCCCCGACACCGCGATGATCACCAGCGAATAATTACCTACGAAGTGGATCTGCTTCGTGACAAGACGCGGGCGGCGCAGCAATGGGAAGAACTCGAGCACGAGGCGCAGGAAAAAGCGCGTCGCATAGCCGGCCGTGCCGAGGCCGTCGAGCACCGAGCGGCCGACCGAGCTGATCAGTGAACCGATCATGACTGACCTCCGCCGACGCCGAAATCCGCCGCCAGCGGCGTCTTGCTCGGATAGTGAAATTTGAACGGGCCGTCTGGCGCGCCGTCGATAAACTGCCGCACCGTCGGGTCCGTGGACGCACGCAATTGGGCAGGTGTGCCCTCGGCATGGACGCCGCCGTTGGCCAGGAAATAAACGTAATCGGCGATCGCGAACGATTCCGGCACGTCGTGCGTCACTAGAATAGAAGTCGCGCCGAGCGCCTGATTGAGCGCCCGGATGAGGTTCGCCGTGATGCCGAGCGAGATCGGATCGAGGCCGGCGAACGGCTCGTCGTACATCATCAGTTCGGGGTCGAGGGCGATAGCGCGCGCGAGCGCCACCCGCCGTGCCATGCCGCCCGAAATCTCCGAGGGCAGAAGATCGCGCGCGCCGCGCAGGCCGACTGCGTTGAGCTTCATCAGCACGAGATCGCGAATCAATTCCTCGGGAAGCTCCGTGTGCTCACGCAGCGCAAACGCGACGTTCTCGAACACCGACATGTCTGTAAACAGCGCGCCGAACTGGAACAACATACCCATCTTGCGGCGCAACGCGTACAGGCCCTCGCGCGTCTGCGCGCCGACGTTCTGGCCGTCGAACAGGATCTCGCCGCGCTGGGCGCGCACCAGACCGCCGATCAGCCGGAGCACCGTGGTCTTGCCGCAACCCGAACCGCCCATGACCGCGACGACCTGACCGCGCTTGAAGCGCAGGTTCAGGTTCGACAGGACGAGCCGGTCGCCGTAACCGAAGTCGACATTGCGCAGCTCGAGTAAGGTCTCGGAGGGGGAAGACACTGACTGACAGTCCTTTTACACGGAAGGCCGAATTATAGGGCCATCATGCAAAAGTTGCCGTGAGGTGCCCTGTCCCTTAACGATTCATCGGGATTATCGCGTAAACCCTTGCTGCAGTGCGGAAACTGCGGCAGCGGGATCGACGGCTTCGGTCACTGCGCGGACCACTGCGGCGCACCCTACGCCGGTCGCGAGCACCTCGGGCAGGACCTGCAGGTCAATCCCACCGATCGCGACCAGCGGCACGACGCCGTCAAGCAGCCGGACATAGCGGGCGAGGCGCTTGAGGCCCTGCGGCGCCGTGGGCATCACCTTGGTCGTGGTCGGAAACACCGCGCCCAACGCGATGTAGCTAGGACGAAAATGCAGCGCCTTCAGAATTTCGTAGAAACCGTGCGTTGAAAGTCCGAGACGTACACCCGACGCGGCGATCGCCGACAGATCCGCGGTATGCACATCTTCCTGGCCGAGATGGACGCCGTAAGCGCCTGCATCGAGCGCGGCCTGCCAGTGGTCGTTGATGAAAACCTGCGCGTCGTGCTGGCGCCCCGCAGCAACGCAGCGGGCAATTTCGCGCTGAAGTTCGTCGGCGGGATGGGCGGACTTCCGGCGTAGCTGCACCGTTTTCACGCCAAAGCCGACCACCCTTTCAACCCACTCCGCGCTCGGCAGAACCGGATAGAGCCCGAGCCGCGCCGGACAGCGCGGAAAGGCTTGGGCCGGCGCTTGCGGCAGACCGGCGAGGCGAGGGAAAGTGGCCAGATCGCAGGGGAAAGCGTCGCCGGCCGCGTTGGTCCGGGTTTCGTCGCCGTCGCGCCACGCGAGCGCCAGCACCAACGCGTCGTGCGGATCGAAACCGCAATCGAGAAAT
The DNA here is from genome assembly GCF_031456815.1 of Paraburkholderia strydomiana. Lineage (NCBI taxonomy): Bacteria > Pseudomonadati > Pseudomonadota > Betaproteobacteria > Burkholderiales > Burkholderiaceae > Paraburkholderia > Paraburkholderia strydomiana. The sequence goes on along the minus strand of NZ_JAVDVL010000015.1, from coordinate 64,278 downwards.
GCGGCCAGCGCGGGAATCCAGTCTTCCGCGAGATGCCCTTCGAGGCGATATTTCTCGCCGCCCAGGTGCAGCGTGACCTTGTTCTCGGCCGCTTCGACCACCGCCGCGCCCTTTACCAGCCAGTGCGCCATCTGCTCGCCGTGCCGCGCGGCATCGGTGAGTACGATCAGATCGCCGCCGTTCGGCTCGTCCGGCGCGGTCAGACAGATGCGCCACGGCGCGTGGGTAGGCGGCCAGTCGCCAAGGCGCGCGCGGATGCGCTCGGTCGCCTCGGTGAGTTCGTCGGCGGGCGGCCAGAACAGGTCGCGGTCTTTCAGAGCCAATGTTTGCGTCATGCAGCGCTCCCGTCCTGATGCCAGAACGGCATGCCGACCACCGGCGTGCTCGCGTGGGCGCTCTCGCGCTCGGCCATCGGTCCCGCGAGAAACGCCTGGCGGCCCGCTTCGACGCCCAGCGCGAAAGCGCGCGCCATCGCGTCCGGATGCGTGGCCTGCGACACGGCCGTGTTCAGCAGCACCCCGTCGAAGCCCCATTCCATCACCTGCGCCGCATGCGACGGCACGCCAAGTCCGGCGTCGACAATGAGCGGCACGTCCGGCAACCGCTCGCGCAGCACGCGCAAGCCGTACGGATTGATGACACCCTTGCCGGTGCCGATCGGCGCGCCCCACGGCATCAGCGCTTCGCAACCGGCATCCAGCAGACGGCGGCCGATCACGAGGTCTTCGGTGCAATACGGCAGCACCTTGAAGCCGTCTTTGACGAGCTTCGCGGCCGCTTCGATCAGGCCGACGGGATCGGGTTGCAACGTGTAGTCGTCGCCGATCAGTTCGAGCTTGATCCACTCGGTTTCGAAAATTTCACGCGCCATGTGCGCGGTCGCCACGGCCTCGCCGACGGTCAGGCACCCTGCCGTATTGGGCAATAGCGGCACGCGATGGCGCTTGAGCAGGTCGAAGAAGCCGGCTTCAGCGCCGCCTTCGTTCATCTGCCGGCGCAGCGCGACCGTCACCATGCCGGGTCGGGCGGCGTCAATGGAATCCGACAGCGATTGCAGCGACGGGTAACGCGACGTGCCAAGCAGCACGCGGCTCGCGAAGGGTTGGCCGTACAGCGTGAGCGCGTCGGCGGCCTGTGGGGTAGTCATTTGCATGTCTGGTCTCCTGCAATGCGTGACGGCGTTAGCCGCCGGCCACGGGTTGCACGACATCGAGCTTGTCGCCCGGTTGCAACGCGCGCGCCGCATGCTGCGCGCGTGCGACGAAATCGCCGTTGAGCGCGACGGCGAACGGCGGCCGCGCGCCGTAAGCAGCGAGCGCATCGGCGACAGTCGCGCCTTCTGGCAGCGACAGCGGCTTCTGGTTGATGTGAATGTCCATGATGTTCGAATACGGTTCAGTCGATGGCTAAAGCACAAGCGTGCTGACGGCACTGCGGCACGGTTCGGCGCTCATGCCGGCTCCCGCGCACAATCGTGCTGGAAAAGCTCGCTCCAGCGCGCGCCGCGCTGCCAGTCCGCGAACGCGTCGGCGTTGCCGATGCGCCCGTCCAGCAGCGCCGTCGCGAAGCGCACGGCTTCGTCGGCGACTTCGGGCACGATCATGTAGCCGTGCCGGTAAAGTCCGTTCACCCGCAGCGTCTGCGCGCCGTCCCACAGCAATGCCGGCCGATGATCGGGCAAAGTCGGGCGGCACTGCGAATTCAACTCCAGAATGCGCGCCTCGCCAAAGCCCGGATGCACGGAAAACGCAGCGCTCAAAAGCTCCAGCGCGGAACGCACGCTGACGGGCGACATGTCCTCGCCTTCCACCTCGGTTGCGCCGATCACGTAGAGATCGTCCTGCTTCGGTGCAATGTAGAGCGGATAACGCGGATGCAGCAGCCGCACCGGGCGCGTCAGGTTAATGCCTGGCGCATGCACGCGTGCGACTTCACCGCGAATGCCGCGCAGTGTCGGCAGCACGGGTTTGGCGCCGAGGCCGCGGCAGTCGATCGTGACGCGCGCAGGCGGCAGCGCGCTGTCGCTAACAGGTGTATTCCAGTGAGTCTCAACGCCGCGTTGCGCAAGCCCTGCCGCAAGCGCGCGAAGCACCTGGCGGTTATCGAGCTGGCCCTCGCGCGGCAGGAGCCACCCCTGACTGAAGCGCCCCGCCAGCGCCGGCTCGGCCGCGCCGAGCTGGGCGCCGGCAAGCGTGACAAAGCCGCCGTCCAGCAATTCGGCCGGCGCGTTCGAGCGCACGCGTCGTTCGAACAACGGCGCCTCGGTGCGATCCGCGTGATGCCAGACGACGAGCGTGCCATTGCGCTGAAAGAACACCGGTTCGGGCAGTTCGGCCAGCACTTGCGGCCACGTATCGAGCGAGGTCGCGCCCAATCGAGTGATCAGAAGTTCGGCACTCGCGGCTTCGGCGAGCGGCGCCAGCATCGCTGCGGCGACCCACGCGGCGGCTTGCGAACCGGCTGCGTCGCCGCGCTCATAAAGCGCGACGCGATGCCCTTGCCCGGCGAGCCGCCACGCGACGAGACGCCCGCACAGGCCGCCGCCGAGCACCGCGAAATCGGGTTGTGCAGCGCGGCTCATCGTGCGCACTCCGATCCAATGCAACGCGCAATGGCAACGCAGTGCATGCCGCCGGCGACGTGACAAGGAGCAAGAAACATAACTGAAGAATAGGCGGTCATCGAGTCCTTTCCGTACGGCCAAAAAGAAGCGCGTACCCAGGACGAAACCGGCGGGCAAGGCCGGCCAGGCAATAGCGTGCTTCAATGAAGAACGCCGCCCGGCGGGGAATGGAAGACTGGTTGCTTCCGGAAACTTCCCGCGCCGGTATTACCCGGATCGGGTGCAAAGGGTCTCTCTCAGCCTCGCTGCCGCAGCGTGAAAATCACGCCGCTCAAGTGCGAAGCACCCCTGTTTCGTCGAAGGTCATTAGACCATAAAAGGCGCGGCGCTCGCAAACGAGCGGCGCGCGGCATCGAACGCGCCTTGATCCGGCACCGCCTTGGGCGTCACCCATATCGGCGGCGCGGCGCTCTGGCACAATGCCAGCAGAGATGGCGCAGCGAATGCGGCATGACGCGGGGACTGGCGGCGCAAAGTCGCGGCGACGCAGGCGAAACACCCGCAGCGCGATCACCGCAAAACTCGCGCCGATCATTAATTTTCGCTTAAGGGCTTCGCGCCAGAATCGGCAATCGCACCGGTGGTGCTTGCCGGGTGTCGCCACCGGCACACGCACAAATATTCGCAATGGGCCGGCCTGCGTGGGTCGGCCCGAATGGAACAGCACTCCTCAGGACGCTCATGACAACGAATACATCCGCCAGCCCCGCGCTGCCGCCAGACGAGAAAGTCTCCGCCTGGAGCCTGATCAAGCCCTACTGGGTGTCGGAAGAACGCAAGACGGCGTGGGCGTTGCTTCTCGCGATCATCGTGATGAATCTGCTGGTCGTGTGGATCAACGTCCGGCTCAACCGCTGGAGCGCCGACTTCTACAACGCGCTGCAAACCAAGAATGTGCGCGACTTCCCACATTTGCTGATGGTGTTTTCGGGCCTCGCGTTCGGCTACATCATTCTCGCGGTCTACGGGCGTTACATGCGGCAGATGCTCGGGTTCCGCTGGCGTCAGTGGCTCACCACGCGCTATCTGAACGAGTGGCTGCACGACAGCGCGTTCTACCGGATCGAGCGCGACCGCCTCGCCGACAACCCAGACCAGCGGATCAGCGACGACCTTCAGTCGTTCGCCACCACCACGCTGTCGCTCACGCTCGATCTGCTGTCCACGGTCGTCACGCTGGTGTCGTTCATCACGATCCTGTGGTCGCTCGCCGGCGCGCTGACCATCACGCTCGGCGGCGTTCCGCTGCACATCCCCGGCTATATGGTCTGGGCGGCCGCGCTTTACGCGGTGGTCGGATCGCTCGTGATCCAGAAAGTCGGCCACCCGCTCGTGCCGATCAACTATCAGGCACAGAAAGTCGAGGCGGATTTCCGTTTCGGCCTGATCCGTCTGCGCGAAAACGCGGAGCAGATCGCGTTCTACAACGGCATGGACACTGAGAAGAAAAACGCGCATTCGCTGTTCGGCCGGATTCGCGACAACTGGTGGCAGGTCATGAAGTACACGAAGCGATTGACCTTCGTGCTGAGCTTCTATGGCCAGATCGCAATTATTTTCCCGCTCGTCGTGGCTGCGCCGCGTTACTTCGCGGGCGCCTTCACATTCGGCGTGCTGATGCAGATTTCGAGCGCGTTCGGCACCGTCAGCGATTCGTTCTCGTGGTTCATCAACAGTTACTCGACACTCGTCGAGTGGCGCGCGACCGTGAACCGGTTGCGCGAATTCAAGCGGGTCGTGCATGCGCCGCGTCTGAAGGAATCGGTGTCGCCGGCCACCGCGCACGGCGGCATCAACCTGCATTTCGTCGACGCCGACTCGCTCACCACCGACCGCCTGAAGCTCGCGCTGCCCAACGGCACTCCGCTGTCGCGCATCCGCGATATCGCGATCGAACCCGGCTCACGGTGGCTCGTGCGCGGCCCATCCGGCTCGGGCAAGAGCACGTTGATGCGCGCGCTCGCCGGCCTCTGGCCGTTCGGCGACGGCTCGATAGACGCGCCGGTCAACGCGCGGATGATGTTCATCCCGCAGGTCAGCTACATGCCGATCGGCACGCTGAAGGCTGCGCTCACCTATCCGTCGGCAGCCGACACATATACCGACGACGAATGCCGCGAGGCGCTCGTCACCTGCCATCTGTCGCAGTACGCGGACCGTTTGCAGGAATCGGGGCACTGGACGCGCATGTTGTCGCCGGGCGAGCAGCAGCGCCTTGCCGCGGCACGCGTGCTGCTGCACAAGCCAGACTACCTGTTCCTCGATGAAGCGACGAGCGCGCTCGACGCCGAAAACGAAGCGCGGCTCTATCGCCTCTTCACCGAGCGCCTGCCGAAGGCGGCGATTGTCAGCGTCGCGCACCGCGAATCGCTTGCTGCGTTCCATGACGAGACGCTCGAAGTCGAGCGTGCCAGCGAAGCGGTCGCCGCATGACTTCCGGCAGCGGTGCGACGAGCGGCAGCAACGCGGCTTTCGAGCGCGTCGTACTGATCACGGGCGCGGGGTCGGGCATCGGGGCCGCGCTCGCCCGGCGGCTCTCGGCCCTGCGGATGGCCGCGCAGGAGACAAGCGCCGCGTCGACGACCCCGCCCGCGATCGACGCTCCACGCATTGCGCTGATGTTGCACGCACGCGGCGCCGATCACGAATCGCGTCAGCGTCTCACGCAAGTTGCCGCCGAATGCAGCGCGAATGGCGCGGACTGCGCCACCGTCTTCGGCGACCTCGCCGAGCGAGGCGCAGCCGAACATGTGGTGCATCAAACGCTTGCAAACTTTGGCGCGCTCGATCAACTGGTCGCCAACGCAGGCCACGCGCAGCGCCAAACGTTGCAGACACTCGATCTCGACACGCTGGGCGCGGCCTTCGCAGCGATGCCCGCCGCGTTCGCAGCGCTTGTGAAACGCGCCACGCCGGCACTCGAAACGTCGAGGCGCGGACGCGTGGTCGCGCTCAGTTCATTTGTCGCACACCGCTATCGCGCCGACGCGCCATTCGCCGCCACGGCGGCCGCCAAGGCCGCGCTGGAATCGCTCGCGAAAACCGCCGCCGCTGAACTCGCGCCGCATGGCGTGACCGTGAATTGCGTGGCCCCAGGCTATACGCGCAAGGATCGCGGGCCGAGCTCCGACAACGCCACAGTGTGGACGCACGCAGCCGAGGCGACGCCGCTTGGCCACATCGCCGAGCCGGCCGACGTCGCGGCGCTGATTGCCTTTCTGCTTTCCGACGAAGCGCGTCACATCACCGGCCAGGTGATTCACGTCGACGGCGGTTTGACCCTGGGTTGAACCACCGGGTTGAACGAGCGACGCGAGCGACGCGAGCGACGCAATCATCGCGCGGGCCGCACAAACGGCAAGATCCGGAAACACGAAAGAACAGTTCGAAAGCATTTGCGAAGCGGGCGAGCTTTTCCGCCCTTTGAAAAGAGCCGACAACAGCGACGATAGTCGTGCGAGCCGTCCCCGCGGCCCGCAGTCATTCACTGCTAACGGACTCTTCGCTCATGTCACTCGATCGCCGCTCTCCTCATTTCACTCACCGCCTCACGCTTGCTCTCGGCACGGCCATGCTGCTCGCGAGCGCCGCGCAAGCAGCACAAACCACGCCGCCGAACGAGCCGGCTGACGTGTGCCCTGCGCTCAAGCACATCGTCGAGGCGTCCGATTTCAAGCAGTTGCATACGCAACCGGCCGCACAACTGCCGGGCGTCGCAAGTGCGGAAGATTGCCGCTCCAACGCGCACGCTTACGACTGCCACTGGCGCGCGCACTGGCAGGCCGACGGAGTGGTCAACGATCCGCTCCAAGAAATCGGCGCGGACATCGCCGCCTGCTTTCCGAACGTCGTGCACGACGTCAATACGCCGACACGCCAGCACTTCGTCGTCACGACCGCCGAGCGACGCGTCAACGTGACGGCGAGCGTGCAAGGGCAGAACGAATTGCGTCTGCGCGTCACGCGCTAGGCGTCGGGACCATGCGCGTCTTCCTGCGTCTCGCGCAGACGGTCGATCTCTGTTGTTTGTGCTCATCGCCACCTGGCTCTGCTTCATGACCTTCCTGCCTGGCACACGCGCTCACGCTAACGCCTTCACGCGAGTCCCTCGTGCGGCCTGGGTCAGGTTGCGGCGGCCGAGCGCAAAGCTGGTCGCCTGTACCACGCTGACAGTGGGACTGAACGGCTGCGCATGGACGCTGATCCAGGCAGCCGACGCCACCGGCTCCGTGATCCAGGCGGGCTATGCGATTGCCGCCAACTATTCGTCGCCGACCTTCGTGAACGGCCGTCCCGCCGATGTGCGACATGTCTGCATCGAAGTGAATCAGACGGTGTCGGTGGGCGACTTCGTGCCGGCGCTGCAACTTGCGCTGGACCGGCGCGGCATTCGTTCGGATGTCTACAATCCCGGCACTTCGCCCGCCGGCTGCGAGGCGCGCCTCGTCTACAACGCCGCGATCGACTATGGCCGCCGTTCGTTCAGCGACGAGTCGATCCAGTACCTGTCGATCATCGACTTGACGCTCGTGCAGAGCGGCCGCGTCCTCGTCACCGCGCGCTATCAGACGGGCGGCCTGAACACCGACCGTTTCTCTTCGGCGTCGACCAAGCTCAATGGCCTCATCGACAAGATGGTCGTCGATCAGACCGACTTCAGCCGCCAGACGCTGCAAACGGTTCAGACTTCGCAGGTCAATTGAACCGCGCTCATTGTTTGTCTTACTCAGGAAAGGTTTGGAAAGCATCAACCGCTTTGCTGCGCTCGCGCCGATCACTAAGATGATCTGAATGAACCAATCCATTCTGGTCGTCGACGACGACCCCGTCGTACGTGAGCTCGTCAGCCAGTATCTGGAAGGGCGCGGCTTCAAGGTCGCCACGCTCGAGCATGGCATGGCGCTGCAGCGCAAGCTTCAGGACGAGCGCCCGGCGCTGATCGTGCTCGACATCATGATGCCCGAGCTCGACGGCATCAGCGCGCTGCGCGCGTTGCGCGTCGCGGGCGACGATATTCCCGTGATCCTTCTCACTGCTCGCGCGGATCCGATCGACCGCGTGATCGGTCTCGAACTCGGCGCGGACGATTATCTCGGCAAGCCGTTCGAACCGAGTGAACTGGTGGCGCGCATTCGCACCGTGCTGCGGCGTCGCGGCTCGGTTGCGCCGAGCGCACCGGAACAGCGCGCGCCGTATCGCTTCGGCCGCTTCGAAGTCAACTTCCCGGCGCGCGAACTGCGCCTCGACGGCGAGCGCATCACGCTGCGTTCGAGCGAATTTGCAATGCTGAAAGTGTTCGTCACGCACGCGATGACAGTGCTCACGCGCGCGCAGTTGCTCGAAAAACTGCACGGCAATAGCGAGGCGCATCGCAACCGCAGTCTCGATGTGTCGATCTGGCGCTTGCGCCGTCTGATCGAGGTCGATCCGTCAGAGCCGCGCTATGTGCAAACGGTGTGGGGGCGCGGCTACGTGTTCGTCCCGGACGGCGAGATCGGCGCGGCTGAGCGCGGCCCAACTGCGCTTTCACAGTAAGCGTGACAAGCGCCGCAGCGACACAAGATTGGACTCAAGCACGGCGCGGACATAACCGAAAGGCGGCGCGGATAAAACGCGCCGCGTTGCGCCGCGCCCGCTTCAGAAAGTCAGCACGCTAAGAAACATTCGCTGCAGCCAACCCATGGTTGTCGCATCGGAGAGCATCCCCACGCCTGCCTGTTCGATACGTGCATTTGCGACCTTGCTCGAAGCCACGTAGTTACCTGCTTCGATATCCTTAGGATTGATGACGCCCGACAGACGCAGGCGGTCACGGTTGCCGCTCATCGAAATGATCTTTTCACCGGACACGACCAGGTTGCCCGTGGGCATCGTGCCGATCACTGTGACGGCGAGCGTCCCGGTCATGCCGCTCGCGTCGGTCAGGCTGCCCTGCCCTTTGAACTCGGTGCTTGCGGAGCCGACGTTGAAGAGTCTTGCGAGCCGCGCGGCGGCTCCGGTCGAATGATCGGCGGCATCCGCGGTGATGCTGCTTGACCGGCTTGCCGCTGCCGTCGAACTATTGTTGCCGCTATATGACTCCGACAGGCGGATCGTGAGCACGTCGCCGATGTGCTGCGCGCGCGGCGTCTCGTACAGCACCATCAGCGTGCCGGCCTGGTAGATCGCGCCCTGTGTGTTGACGTTCAACGGCGCGGACACGAGCGGCGGCGCCATCGGCGTTTCGACGATCGACTTCTGTCCGCCGGCGCAAGCCGATAGAGCCACCACCGCGCACATCGCCGCGGAAAAACGAAGCTTAGGCATTGTTTTACTCCCTGGCCTGATCGGCCTCATCTTCGAGTGGATTGGCTGTCAACGGCGCATGGCGCCTCAACCGGCTTCCGCATCGCTTGCCTGCCACTGCCGCACGACCGACTTGACCCACGCGTCGGAACCCTTCAGCAGGTAAGTCAGCGTGCCGTTGCGAGTGCCGGGCAAAAAACACAACGTGATCGAACTCACCGCGTTTTCCCATACGTAGACCGGCAGCGCGCCTGGCGCCGACACGTTCTGCGTCGCGTGACGCGGCGGGCCGTAGCGCTCCGCTAGCGCCTCGCGCAAATCCTCGGCGGTGACTTCGTCGATCACGAACGAGATTTCGTACAGACGCAGCGCGCTTTGTTCTTCGCTCCGGCCGTCGCTTCTACTGTCGCTTCGTCCCCCGATACGCGCGAAGCGCAGCACGTGCTCGGACGCCGGCGCGCCATCGACCACCGCTTGCGACAGCGCCCAACCGTTGTCGTCGCGATGTGCCCAGCGGCACGCGACTGTCAAACTCTCGTGCGACTTCAGCCGCATGCCGAGCACGCCCGCCTGCACATCCGTCTCGCAGACCGGCACGCTGCCGACCGGCGTCGCGCGCACCTTCGAGCCCGCGCGGAATTCGTCGAGCGTGATGCCAAGCGCAATGCCGCGGAAAGCGAACGGCGTGTCCTGCGCGCGCCGCCGCGCATCGAACAAAGCGTCCTTCGACGCGGGAGCCGCCGCGCTCGCTTCGCGCGCCGCCGGTTGCGCCGGCACGGTCAGCGAAAACGTGCTGCAAACCAGCGCCAACGCGCAGGCAATCCGTTGGGGAGTCATGATTCAGTCGATCGCGGATGAACACATGTCGAACGGGCTGGCCGCCGCATGGCCGACGACCGGGATGATTTTCAGCGTGGCTGACGTGAGCCGGCAGGGCAGCGCGGCAACGGCGCAGCCGCCGAGCGGCAACAGCACCGCGCCGAGCGCGAGCCACACAGCGGCGCGGATGAAACGCGCAAGGATTCTCGGAGTCGACACGCGGGCCTCGGCAGATCAGGCCGTCGTATTGACGTGGTGACCGACGAGGCCCGCGGGCGCCGAAGGCTGCGGCTGCGTTGCGGAAGCCGTGGTTTGCGCCGCGCCGCCGGTACTTGCGGAATTGCCTGCAGACGTGGGCTTTTCCGTCGTTTTGGTGGGCGCGACTGCAGGGAAGTGGGTCGAACTGAGGTTGCCTGGAACGGTCATGATGAGCCTCGCATGGTTTGGCGGAATGTCGGTCTTGCGCCGTCTATGCCGGACAGGGCCGTTAAGCTCTTGCGGCGTGTGGCGCTACGTATTGCAGGACGAATCTTCGCGCCGCCGTGGCCCTGGCGATGCACGAAGAAAGACGCGCTTTCCGGCGGTTCTTACGATCGGTTTCGAACGATTGCCACTACTTCCCGGTGTGCGCAAACTGTTTCCGGAAAGCGGCCTGCGGCATGAGAACGCCGTTCGACGCAACGCGCGACGTTGGCGACCGCGTGCTCATCGCGGCTGCCAGCCGCGTTGCCAACTGCATTGCCAACTGCGTTGCCAAATATGGCAGTGGTGAAATATGCTGTGAGCCTTGGGTGACGGGACTTACGCGCCAACGCGCCGATTTTGCGCAGCGCCGGGTAAGCATTGGTAAGAAAACAGTCGGCCGCGCGTTGCGCGCGTCAGTCTAGAATTTCGCCATGAATCCACAGGTCCTTATCGTCGACGACGATCCGGTCGTACGCGATCTGCTTTGCAAGTTCTTGCAGTCGAACGGCTTCGACGCGTCGGTGCTGCATGACGGCACCCATCTCCAGCGCAGACTCGAGCGCGAACGGCCATCGGTCGTCGTGCTCGACATCATGATGCCGAACACCGACGGCCTACGCGCGCTTACCGCGTTGCGCGCCGCCGGTGACGACATTCCGGTGATCTTCGTCACGGCGCGCGGCACAGTGGCGGACCGCATAGTCGGGCTCTCGCTCGGGGCAGACGACTATCTGACCAAGCCGTTCGATCCGCGTGAACTGCTCGCGCGCATCCACACCGTTCTGCGCCGCCGCGGCCCTTCAACCACCAGTGCACCTGAAGCGCGCAAACCGTACAAGTTCGGTCCGTTCGAACTGGACTTCGCCACGCGCTCGCTGTCGCGTGCGGACTCGAAGCTCCCGTTGCGCGACAGTGAGTTCGCGCTGCTGAAGATCTTCGTGAACAATCCCTATAAGGTGTTGTCGCGCGTGCTGATTCACGACCTCGTGCATCGCGACAATCTCGCATTCCGCGACCGCAGTCTCGACGTGCCGATCTGGCGGCTGCGCCGCGTGATCGAGGACGATCCGTCCAATCCGTGCTATGTGCAGACAGTGCGCGGCAAGGGTTACGTCTTCGTGCCCGACGCAGACGGCACACCGTTCTCCGACGAGGCCGCCTCGAACGCATGAGAAACCCGCTGAACACGCTGTTCGGCAGAATGGCGTTGCTTTCGACGGCGGTGCTCTTCGCGATTCAGGCCGGCTGGTTCGTTCTCGTGGTGATGCAGCCGCCGCGTCATGAAGTCGACGGCTTTGCGCGCGGCCTCGTGCTGGTGCTGCAGGCGATCAACGGTGAGCCGATCAAGGGCGCCGCCCTCGCGCCCGCCATGCGCGTGCATCTCGTTCCGACCTGGAACATGCCGCCGAGCATCCATCTGCACGAACCGACGGAACGTCTCGTCGCCGACCTGGCGCGGCGCCTGCGTGACGATCTCCCGCCCGGCACGAAGATCGCCGTCGACGACCTACGTCCGCCGCAACTGTGGGTGCTGTTTCCCGGCAAGTCGAACTGGGTGGTGCTGCCGGTCGACCTTCCGCCGCCGCCGCGCTTTCTGATCGAATCCGTTTCGATGCTGGCCGCCGCGCTCATCCTGTCGCTCTTCGCGGTCTGGCAGATGCAGCGGCCGCTGTCGCGCGTCGCCGATGCCGCGCGTGAGTTCGGTTCGGGTGTGCGGCCACAACCCGTCACAGTGCAAGGTCCGCGAGAACTGCGCGATCTGATCGGCTCGTTCAACGACATGATGCGGCGGCTGAACGAAGCCGGCGACGATCAGGCCGTCATGCTCGCCGGTGTCGCGCACGACCTGAAAGCGCCGCTCACGCGCCTGAAGTTGCGCGCGAGCGTGCTGGTAGAGGAAAGCGAACGTGCGGGCTTGATACGCGATGTCGACTCGCTGACGAACATCGTCCAGCAGTTTCTCGAATTTGCCGGCCAATCCGCCGACGCGGGGCCTGCAGTAGAGGTCGACGAGTTCCTGCGCGAACAGTTTTCCGCGAGCGACGGCTTCGCCGAACACGCGGACAGCGGCGACGGCATGGACAGCACTTCCAGCGCCGGGGAGACGCCGCTCTTCGCGCTCCATCTGCGCGCCGGCCCGTCGTTTACGCTGCCGCGCACGCTGCTTGACCGGCTCGTGACGAACCTCGTCGATAACGCTTTGGAACATGGCGCGCCGCCCGTCGACATCGCCACCGAACGCGGCGACGGATATTGGCTCATTCGAGTGCGCGACCATGGCGCGGGCATTCCTGACGAGCGCATTGCCGCGGCGATGAAACCGTTCGTGCGGCTCGACGCCGCGCGCGGCGGCGAAGGCCATTGCGGCCTCGGCCTTGCAATCGTCGCGCGGCTTGCGCACGACCGCGGCGGACGTTGCCATGTACGCAATCACGCGCAAGGCGGTTTGGAGGTATGTATCGAACTGCCGGCGGCGTCTGCTGCGACCGTATAAGGCGCAGGCTTTTGCTGCGAATGAGCGCCGCGACCGATCCGCTTACGTCACCTTACCGGATCGTCTATCGCGTGGCCGGCGGCCGTATAGTCGGCCCCGGCAACCTCGATGCCGCCCTTCTCAGTCCGCCCGCTTGTTCGGGGCGGATTTTTTTTGCCCACGGTTTGATGCGTGCGTTTTATGCGCGGATTTGTCCGGCCCCAGCGAATGACTTTCCCTGCGCTCTTCAGGCGACAAGCCGGCCGCGCAAACTCTCGATAGCCGACTCCGACACGCCAAGGCCTTCGGTCAGATAGCGCGTCATCGTGCCGTAGCTTGCCTGCACCTGATCGAAGCCCGCCTGCAGATAGCTTTCCTGAACGCCGAGCAAGGGCTCCTGGATCGCGGCGAGCGCGTCGCCGTCCTGCGCACGCAAAGTCTCTTTCTGCGACCTGATCGCCTGTGCGCGATAGACGTTGCTCAGCAGGTAGTCCTGCATGATGACGTCGAGCGGCACGTTAGCAATGCTCTGCAACAACGCGGCAACCCAACCCGCGCGATCCTTACCGGCGTTCGAATGGAACAGCTGCGCGCCCGCGCCATCGGCCAGCTGACGTAGCAGCGCGCCGTAGTTCGCCCGTTGCGCGGCGCCGGTTACATAGGCGCGAGCCTCGGACTCCATGAAAGCCGCCGCGCCGCCCGCAGAATTGAAGGCGGGCGTGATGAAGTCGCGAGCGCCAAGTACGTTCAACGTCTGAGATACGGTGGCACGCGGCAGGATATCGGCCGTCCGCTCGATCTCGCCCGGCGTGCGCAAATCGAAGATGCTAGCAATGCCGAGACTTTCGATTTCGGTCTGGTCGGCCACGCTGAGCGCGAGCACGTTCGCGCGAAAGAACACGCCTCGGCGCATCGTTTTGCCGTCGGCAGTTGGATAGCCTGCGGCGGCGCCCGCGACATCGCGGAAATTGTCGACCGAGGCCAGTCGCGGCGTCTCGCCCTGCTCAGTATCCAGGTTGCCGCCGCCGCACGCGGAGAGCAGCGAAGCGCCGATACCGGACGCTAGCAGCACGCTTGCGGAACCCTTCAGGAACGTCCGGCGCGACCCGCTCGCGGCAAGTTGGCGCGCGGGCACGGCCACGTGCGCAAAGTGGCGGCGAGGCTCCGGGCAGATTTTCGCGGTGGCGGACATTAGGCGATCAGATGTGGCAGGCGCGAGTGTGAGCAGACAATGTGCAGCCGATGCGCTGCGTGCGCAGTGTAACGGTGTTCATTATCTTTTTGGTTACGGCGTATTAGTTCGTAAGCAACGGCTTTCGCGAGCTTTCGCCATCTTGCATGCATCGGCTGGTATGCCGTCCGGCGCGCCCTCGCCGGATCCGTTTCTTTCGCATCTCGTCTGTTGTCCGCTGCTTACCCGTTGTTGCCATGATTGCTGCGATGTTCGCTGCGATGTTCGCTGCCAATTTTGACCACAACTGGCCGCATGTTGCCTCGTCCCCGTAGAATAGAAACACCTCCCACGAGCCGCCGGCACACAAAAAACCAGGAGAACACAACAAACATGCCTTCTCTCCAATGGTTCACCGAACTGACGCAGCGGGAACGCCGCACCCTGTACGCCGGTTTCGGCGGCTATGCGGTCGATGCGTTCGATTTCATGATCTACTCGTTCCTCATTCCGACGCTGATCGCGACTTGGGGCATGACCAAAAGCGAAGCGGGCATGATCGCCACGAGTTCGCTTATCTCGTCGGCGTTGGGCGGCTGGCTCGCCGGCATTCTGGCCGACCGGTACGGCCGCATCCGCGTGCTTCAATGGACGATCGCCACCTTCGCGTTATTCACGTTTCTGTCGGGCTTCACGCATTCGTTCTGGCAGTTGCTCACCACACGCACCCTGCAAGGAATCGGCTTCGGCGGTGAATGGTCGGTCGTGACGATCATGATGGCCGAGACGATCCGCTCGCCGCAGCATCGCGCGAAAGCCGTGGGCACCGTGCAAAGCAGCTGGTCGTTCGGCTGGGCGGCGGCGGCCATCGTCTACTGGGCATTTTTTGCGTTGCTGCCCGAACAGTATGCGTGGCGTGCGTGCTTCTGGATCGGTCTGCTGCCCGCCGCCTGGATCATCTACATTCGCCGCAACGTCAGCGACCCCGACATCTATCTGCAGACGCGCCGTGCACGTGAGAGCGGCTTCGAAACTGCGCATTTCCTGCAGATTTTCTCGGGGCCGCACTTGCGCATCACACTGCTTGGCAGCGCGTTGTGCACCGGCATGCTCGGCGGTTATTACGCGATCACCACGTGGCTGCCCACCTATCTGAAGACCGTGCGTCATCTTTCCGTGTTCAACACGAGCGGCTATCTGATCGTGCTGATCGTCGGCTCGTTCACCGGTTATATCGTGGGCGCGATCTTGTGCGACAAGATTGGACGGCGCGCGTCCTTCATTCTGTTCGCGGTCGGCTCGTTCGTGCTCGGCATGGTCTATACGATGCTGCCGGTCACCGACGGCATGATGCTTGCGCTCGGATTTCCACTCGGCATCGTCGTGCAAGGGATTTTCGCGGGCGTGGGCGCCTATTTGTCGGAGCTTTATCCCAATGCGATTCGCGGCTCCGGGCAAGGCTTCTGCTACAACCTTGGGCGCGGCTTCGGCTCGTTCTTTCCGATTCTCGTCGGCACCCTTTCGCAGGGCATGTCTCTGGTGAAGGCAATGGGCATTGTCGCCGGTGCGGGTTATCTGCTCGTGATCGTCGCCGCGTTGTGCCTGCCAGAAACCAAGGGCAAGGTGCTCGGCACGGCCAGTCCCGCCGCCTGACTTTGCCGTTGATTTCTGGCGCTGATTCCTGCCCACTAAGCACATGAAAACGATTGTTCTGGGAGGCGGCGTGATCGGCGTCGCGACCGCTTTCTACCTGCGCCAGCAAGGCTGCGAGGTCACGGTGATCGAGCGGGAGCCGGACGTCGCGCTCGCCACGAGTTTCGGCAACGCGGGCGTGATCGCACCCGGCTACGTGACGCCGTGGGCCGCGCCGGGCATGCCGACGAAGATCCTCAAGTACCTGTTCAAGCCAGCGTCGCCGCTCATCTTCCGTCCTACCCTTGACCCGGCTCAATGGCGCTGGATCGCGCGCTGGTTGCGCGAATGCGACCTCGAACGCTTTCGCGTCAACAAACAGCGAATGCAGCGCATCGCCTATTACAGCCGGGACTGCCTGCACGAATTCCGCAGCCGTCATCCGTTTGATTACGGGCGCAGCCAAGGGTATCTGCAACTGTTTCGCAGCGAGTACGACCTCGAACTCGCGCAACCGGCACTGGCTGTGCTGCGCGACGCGGGCATCGCATATCGGGAAGTGAACCCCGCGCAATGCGTCGATATCGAGCCGGGTTTGCGCTGGGCGCGCGCGACTCCGGTGTCGGGTATTCATCTTCCCGACGACGAAGCCGGCGACTGCGCCCGCTTCACGCGCGAATTACGAGCTATCTGCGAGCGCCACGGCGTGCGGTTTCGCTTCGACACGCGCGTGACATCGATCGAAGTGCGCGGCGGTGCGGTCCGCGGTGTGCGTGTGGAAAGTGAAGCCGGTGGACGACCGGACGGTGCAAACGGTGCAAACGGTGCAACTGGCGCCGCTGAAATCGTACAGGCCGATAACGTCTTGGTGGCGCTGGGCGTCGACAGTGCGGCGCTGCTTGCGCCGCTCGGCGTAAAAGTGCCGCTCTATCCGGTGAAGGGATATTCGGCAACGCTTCCCGTGATCGATGATGAGAAAGCCCCACGGGCGGCGCTTATGGACGAGTCGCTCAAGACAGCCATCACGCGCTTCGGCAACAACCTGCGGGTGGCGGGCACGGCCGAGTTGGGCAACCGGCAGACCACGCTGCGCGAGCAGGCGCTACAAACGCTGATGAAAGTGCTGGATGACTGGTTTCCGCATGCCGCCGCGCCGACGTCCGCACACTTCTGGGTGGGTCGCCGCCCAATGACGCCCGACGGCGCACCATTGCTCGGACCTTCGGGCATCGACAATTTGTGGCTCAACCTCGGGCACGGCTCGACGGGCTGGGCGATGTCGATGGGCTCGGCGCGGGTGGTCGCCGATCTGATCACGCAGCGCAAGCCGGAGATCGATCTCGACGGGCTTACGTTGGCGCGTTATGGGAAGTGACGCGGCGAGCTGAATCACAAGCAGCACATATGAAAAAACCGGGTCACCCTGTCGGGTGCCCGGCTCTGTTTAACCGCTTTGATGTGCCTTCTGACGTGCCGCTTCGTGCACCGCTTAACGGACGACGTCGTTGCGGCAAACCAGCGGCGACGTTTAGCGCGGCAGGTCCGAATGCCCCATCAGGAAAGCGTCGACCGAACGTGCGCACTGACGGCCTTCGCGAATCGCCCACACGACGAGCGACTGGCCGCGGCGCATATCGCCGGCAGTGAACACCTTGTCCACCGACGTGTAGTACGCCTTGTCACCTTCGGTGGTGGCCCGCACGTTGCCGCGCGCGTCCTTGTCGACGCCGAAGGCTTCCAGCACAGGTGACACCGGTTGCGTGAAGCCCATGGCGAGCAGCACGAGGTCGGCCTTCATTTCGAACTCGGAGCCCGGCACTTCGACCATCTTGCCGTCCTTCCATTCGACGCGCGCCGCAATCAACTTCTCGACCTTGCCGTTTTTGCCTTCGAGGCGCTTGGTCGCGACAGCCCAATCGCGCGAACAGCCTTCCTCATGCGACGACGACGTGCGCAGCTTGATCGGCCAGTACGGCCACACGAGCGGCTTGTTCTCTTCTTCCGGCGGTTGCGGCAGCAGTTCGAACTGCGTGACGCTCTTCGCGCCGTGACGGTTCGACGTGCCCACGCAGTCCGAACCGGTATCGCCGCCGCCGATCACGACGACGTGCTTGCCCTTGGCAAGCAGCTGGTTCGGGACTTTGTCGCCGGCATTGACCTTGTTCTGCTGCGGCAGGAATTCCATTGCGTAATGGATGCCTTCCAGTTCGCGGCCCGGCACCGGCAGATCGCGCGGCGTTTCCGAACCGCCGGCTACCACGACCGCGTCGAAGTCTTCCTTCAACTGGTCCGGCGTGATTGTTTCCTTTGCGGTGTTGCCGATGTAGGCCGGCAGCGAATCGGCCTTACCGACGAACACGTTGGCGCGGAACGTCACGCCTTCGGCTTCCATCTGGCGCATACGGCGATCGATCAGCCACTTCTCCAGCTTGAAGTCGGGAATGCCGTAACGCAGCAGACCGCCGATGCGGTCGTTCTTCTCGAACACCGTCACATCGTGACCGGCGCGCGCGAGTTGCTGAGCGACCGCCAGACCGGCAGGACCGGAACCGACCACGGCAACCTTCTTGCCGGTCTTATGCTTCGGCGGCAACGGCGCGACCCAGCCTTCGGCCCATGCCTTGTCGATGATCGCGTGTTCGATCGACTTGATGCCGACCGGGTCGTCGTTAATGCCGAGCGTGCACGCCGCTTCGCACGGCGCCGGGCAGATGCGGCCCGTGAACTCCGGGAAGTTGTTTGTGGAGTGCAACACCTCGATCGCCGTCTTCCAGTCCTGTTGGAAAACCAGGTCGTTGAAGTCCGGAATGATGTTGTTCACCGGGCAGCCGTTGTTGCAGAACGGAATGCCGCAGTCCATGCAACGTGCGCCTTGAACCTTCGCTTCGTCGTCGGTGAGTGCGGCGACGAATTCCTTGTAGTGCTTCACGCGTGTGAGCGGAGCTTCATACGCCTCGTGGCGGCGCTCGAACTCGAGAAAACCGGTTGCCTTGCCCATGTGGTTCTCTTCTCTATCTGTATCTAGGGGGTGATCTGAACCCGCCGCAGCGCGCCGTTGAACGGTCGCGCGCGGCAGGTACGGCTAAAGGTGACGTCTCTGTGCGAAAGCAGTCGAGCGGTCTGCGCTCAGGCGGCGAGAACTTCTTTATTCGCCTTCTTCGCTGCCATCTCGCCCAGCGCGCGCTTGTACTCGGTCGGGAACACCTTCACGAATTGACGGCGCGACGCGTCCCAGTTTTCGAGCAGCGCTTTTGCACGCGGCGAGCCCGTGAACTGGAAGTGACGTTCGATGAGACCCTTGAGCAGCGCTTCGTCGGTCGTGCCGGCGTGCCACAGGCTCTTATCGACCGTGCGCTCCTGTTCGGCCTGCTGCAGAACCGGCTCGAGCGCAACCATCGACTTGTTGCACTTGCCCGCGAACGTGTTGTCCGGGTCGTACACGTAGGCGATGCCGCCCGACATGCCGGCCGCGAAGTTACGGCCGGTTTCGCCGAGCACGATGACCGTGCCGCCCGTCATGTATTCGCAGCCGTGGTCGCCTGTGCCTTCGACAACCGCCGTCGCACCCGAGTTACGCACGCAGAATCGCTCGCCTGCCACGCCGCGGAAGAACGATTCGCCTTCGATCGCGCCATACATCACCGTGTTGCCGCAGATGATGTTCTCTTCCGACTTGCCGCGGAAATCGTTCGTGGGACGGATGATGATGCGCCCGCCCGACAAGCCTTTGCCGACGTAGTCGTTGCCGTCGCCGACCAGATCCAGCGTGATGCCCTTCGCGAGGAACGCGCCGAAGCTCTGACCCGCAGTACCCTTCAACTGGATGTGAATGGTGTCGTCGGGCAAGCCGTCGTGGCCGTATTTCTTCGCGATCGTGCCGGACAGCATCGCGCCGACCGTACGATTGACGTTGCGCACGGGCTGGATGAACGACACGTGCTCGCCGTTCTCGATGGCCGCCTTCGCCTTCTCGATCAGCGTGTGGTCGAGCGCGCGGTCCAGACCGTGGTCCTGGTCTTCCACATGCTTGCGCGCGACTTCAGCCGGCACTTGCGGCAGATAGAACACGCGCGAGAAGTCGAGACCCTTCGCCTTCCAGTGCTCGATGCCCTTCTTCGTGTCCAGCAGTTCGGCGTGACCGATCAGGTCATCGAACTTGCGAATACCCAGTTGCGCCATGATTTCGCGCGCTTCTTCCGCAACAAAGAAGAAGAAGTTGACGACGTGTTCCGGCTGGCCCTTGAACTTGGCCCGCAGCACCGGATCTTGCGTCGCGACGCCGACCGGGCAGGTGTTCAGGTGGCACTTGCGCATCATGATGCAGCCTTCGACGACGAGCGGCGCCGTCGCAAAGCCGAACTCGTCGGCGCCGAGCAGCGCGCCGATCACGACGTCGCGGCCGGTCTTCATCTGACCGTCGGCCTGCACGCGGATACGCCCGCGCAACTGGTTCAGAACCAGTGTCTGCTGCGTTTCGGCGAGACCGAGTTCCCACGGCGTACCGGCATGCTTGACCGACGACAGCGGCGACGCGCCGGTGCCGCCGTCGTGGCCTGCGATCACGACGTGGTCGGCCTTCGCCTTGGCGACGCCCGCTGCGACCGTGCCGACACCGGATTCCGACACCAGCTTCACCGACACGCTAGCCGCCGGATTCGCGTTCTTCAGGTCGTGAATGAGCTGCGCCAGATCTTCGATCGAGTAGATGTCGTGGTGCGGCGGCGGCGAAATGAGACCGACGCCCGGCACCGAGTAACGCAGCTTGCCGATGTACTCGGACACCTTGTGGCCCGGCAACTGGCCGCCTTCGCCCGGCTTCGCGCCCTGCGCCATCTTGATCTGGATCTGATCGGCCGAGGCGAGGTATTCCGCCGTCACGCCGAAGCGGCCCGACGCGACCTGCTTGATCTTCGAGCGCAGCGAATCGCCTTCCTTCAACGGAATGTCGACAATCACCTCGTCGCCGATCACGGACTTCATCGTGTCGCCGTTCTTGATTGGAATGCCGCGCAGTTCGTTGCGATAGCGGTTTTCGTCCTCGCCGCCTTCGCCGGTGTTCGACTTGCCGCCAATGCGGTTCATCGCAACCGCCAGCGTGGCGTGCGCTTCCGTGCTGATCGAGCCGAGCGACATTGCACCGGTGGCAAAACGCTTGACGATCTCCTTCGCCGGTTCCACTTCGTCGAGCGGAATTGCCTTGGTCGGGTCGAGCTTGAATTCGAACAGACCGCGGAAGGTCATGTGACGCCTGGTCTGATCGTTGATCAGATGCGCGTATTCCTTGTACGTCTGATACGAATTGCTGCGCGCCGAGTGTTGCAGCTTGGCGATCGCATCCGGCGTCCACATGTGTTCTTCGCCGCGCACGCGGTACGCGTACTCGCCGCCTGCGTCGAGCATGTTCGCGAGGATCGGGTTGTCGCCGAACGCGTCGCGGTGCAGACGGATCGCTTCTTCCGCAACGTCAAAGAGACCAATGCCGCCGACCTTCGACGAGGTGCCCTTGAAGTACTTCTGCACGAGATCTTCAGCAAGGCCGACTGCTTCGAAAATCTGCGCGCCGGTGTACGACATGTAGGTCGAAATGCCCATCTTCGACATGACTTTCTGCAAGCCCTTGCCGACTGCCTTCGTGAAGTTGTAGACGGCCTTTTCCGGCGACAGGTCGCCCTTCAGGCCGGCTGCGAGCTGGCCGAGCGTTTCCATTGCCAGGTACGGGTGCACGGCTTCCGCGCCGTAGCCGGCCAGCAGCGCGAAGTGGTGCGTTTCGCGCGCGGAGCCGGTTTCGACGACGAGACCCGTGCTGGTACGCAAGCCTTGCTGCACGAGGTGCGTGTGGATGGCCGCCGTGGCGAGCAGCGCCGGAATCGCGACGTTGTCGCGGTCGGTCTTGCGGTCGGACACGATCAGCATGTTGTAGCCGGACTTGACGGCGTCGACAGCTTCCGCGCACAGCGACGCGAGCCGCGCCTCGATGCCTTCCTTGCCCCACGCGACCGGATAGCAGATGTTCAGCTCGTACGAGCTGAACTTGCCGCCCGTGTACTGATCGATCGCGCGGATCTTCGCGATGTCCTTGAAGTCGAGCACAGGCTGCGACACTTCGAGACGCATCGGCGGGTTGATGTTGTTCGTGTCGAGCAGGTTCGGCTTCGGACCGACGAACGACACGAGCGACATCACCATGTTTTCACGGATCGGGTCGATCGGCGGGTTCGTGACCTGCGCGAACAGCTGCTTGAAGTAGTGATACAGCGTCTTGTTCTTGTTGGACATGACCGCGAGCGGCGAGTCGTTGCCCATGGAGCCGACCGCTTCTTCGCCGGCTTGCGCCATCGGCGCCATCAGGAACTTGAGGTCTTCCTGCGTGTAGCCGAACGCCTGCTGGCGATCCAGCAAAGCAGCGGCTTCGCGGCGCTCGGTCGCGACGTCTTCGGCCTTCGGCTCGATCTCGTCGAGCTTGATGCGCACGGCGTCGATCCAGCTCTTGTACGGCTTCGCGTTCGCGAGGTTGTCCTTCAGTTCCTTGTCGTCGATGATGCGGCCGTGTTCCATGTCAATCAGGAACATCTTGCCCGGCTGCAGGCGCCACTTCTTGACGATCTTCGACTCGGGGATAGGCAGCGTGCCCGCTTCCGACGCCATGATGACGAGGTCGTCGTCGGTGACGATGTAGCGCGCCGGACGCAAGCCGTTACGGTCGAGCGTCGCGCCGATCTGGCGGCCGTCGGTGAACGCGATTGCAGCGGGGCCGTCCCACGGCTCCATCATGGCGGCGTGGTATTCGTAGAACGCGCGGCGGTTGTCGTCCATCAGCGTGTGCTGTTCCCAGGCTTCCGGGATCATCATCATCATTGCGTGGACGAGCGGGTAGCCGGCCATCACCAGCAGTTCGAGACAGTTGTCGAACGAGGCAGTGTCCGATTGGCCCGGATAGATCAGCGGCCAAAGCTTCGGCAAGTCGTCGCCGAGCACGTGCGACGCGATCGCGCCGGTACGCGCGTTCAGCCAGTTGACGTTGCCCTTCACCGTGTTGATTTCGCCGTTGTGGGCGATCATCCGGTACGGGTGAGCCAGTTCCCAGGCGGGGAACGTGTTGGTCGAGAAGCGCTGGTGCACGAGCGCGAGCGCCGAAACGGTGCGCTCGTCCTGCAGGTCGCGGTAGTACACGCCGACCTGACCCGCCAGCAGCAGTCCCTTATAGACGACGGTGCGCGCCGACATGGACGGCACGAAATATTCCTTGCCGTGCTTGAGCTTGAGCGCCTGAATGCGGTGGCTCGCGGTCTTGCGGATCACGTAAAGCTTCCGCTCCAGCGCGTCGGTCACCATGATGTCCTTGCCGCGGCCGATGAAGATCTGGCGGATCAGCGGCTCGCTCGCCTTGACGGTCGGCGAAATCGGCATGGTGTGATCGACCGGCACATCGCGCCAGCCGAGCACCACCTGGCCTTCGGCCTTCACCGTACGCTCCAGCTCCTGCTCGCAGGCGAGACGCGACGCGTGTTCCTTCGGCAGAAACACCATGCCGACGCCGTATTCGCCGAACGGCGGCAACGTCACGCCCTGCTTGGCCATTTCCTCGCGATAGAAACCGTCCGGAATCTGGATCAGGATGCCGGCACCGTCGCCCATCAGCGGATCCGCGCCGACGGCGCCCCGGTGATCGAGGTTCTCGAGAATCTTCAGGCCTTGCTCGATGATCTCGTGGCTCTTCTTGCCCTTGATGTGGGCGACGAAGCCGACGCCGCAGGCGTCATGTTCGTTTTGCGGGTCGTACAACCCTTGGGCGGCGGGTACCGGGTGAACCGGTTGCTGGCGATCGTTCATGGGGACACCGTCTGTGAGGGGCCGACAGGCCGTTAAACCGTTTTTCTATTGCCGCACGTGCACACCCGCAACGGCTGAGACGCCTTTGACGCTGCAACGTACACAGTTCAAAAACGCCGGAATTCGGAATATACGCGACGAATCAATGGAATAGCAAATAAAACGTTATGGTCGATCCCTAATTATCAGTTTGGTGCATTGCGGGTATTTTTTATTGGTGCCATATCAAATATGGGCAAAATAAAACGGCATGTCGTGATGCCGTTTGAAAGACAAACAATTGATTCGATTCGCTTATTGCGCCTGCGGAGTCTCCCGGACCTTGCGAGGCCGACCACGAGGCAGCGGCGATACGCGCCGGTTCGCCGCCCGGGCCGCCCATTCACGGTACGTGTCGCTGCCGAGCACCCAGCCTTTTAGCGTGGCCTGCTGAAGCTGGCTTGCCTCTCGTTCGTCGAGCGGCTGCTCGCACAACTCGCGGTACGCGCGCTGCCGCTCGAACGGCGTATTGCCGAGCGACCAGTAGAGCGGATGGTCGGTGATCAGGCTGTCGAGCGTGAGACCGATGTGATGACGGTAACTCGACCACCGGTAGTCTTCTGGCGCGCTCGCGAGCTGCATGCGCACCGGGCACATTTCGACGACGCGGCTCGCCAGCAGAAAATACCGCTCGCCCTCGATCACCGTCGCGCGATAGCGACCTTCCCACAACGTGCCGCGTCGCGCGTAACGGCGGTTGAAGTGCGCCACGTAGCGGCGCCCGACCGCCTGCATCGCTTTCGGCAGGCTCGACTCCTCCGTTGGAGTGACAAGCAGTTGGACCGCGCCCGGCATCAACGCATAAGCGTGGATCGATAAGTGATGATCGCGCGAAGCCGCTTTCATACAGTCGATGAAGAGTTCGTAGTCCTGGTCGTCGACGAACGCAGGCTGCTGATCGAGTCCGCGGAGGATGACGTGCTGCGGCTGGTCAGGAACATAAAGACGTGCAAGCCGTGCCATGCTGAAGTATCCGATAGTCGCGTTGGTACATACCCGAAGGTCCAAAGAGCCGCATGCGCCGGAGGTTCGACGCGGCGCGGCCAGGCCAGGAAGCGCGCCCGGCTTAGGGAGAAAACTCTAACCGGCGCGTATGGTTAGTTTCAAACGTTGTGGTCATAATGAGCGGGCCTTTTTTGGAGGAGCACATATGAAATTAAAACAGGCCGTAACGGGGATCGCAGTGCTAGCCAGCATGACAACAGCAGCACACGCGCAATCGGCCGGTAGCTTTTTCGTCTCAACAGGCTGGTTCCATCTTGCGCCTCAATCGAGCAGCCAGCCCCTGCGAGTAACGAGCATTGGCGGCAGCCCGACCAACATCACAGAAGCCAATACCGGAGCCTCACTGGGTTCGGCCGACACCATCGGCTTCACCGCGGGTTACTTCATTACCGATCACATCGCCACCGAATTCGTGATTGGCTATCCGCCTTCGTTCGACCTGAACGGCACCGGTAGCCTCGAACAATTCGGCAAGCTGGGTCAGGCGAAACAGTGGAGCCCAACGCTGCTGTTCAAGTACTACTTCAACGCTCCCACTGCCACATTCCGTCCGTATCTCGGTATCGGCGTGAGCCGTATCTGGTTCACCGACGAGAAGATCACCAACGGAGCATTCCAGGCGAACGTCCTGCATGGTCCGACCAGCGTGACTACGGATAGTTCGTGGGAGCCGGTGTTTAATGCGGGTTTCACTTACGCGTTCAATCAGCACTGGTTCGCGGGCGTGTCGGTGTCGTACCTGCCGCTCAGCACCACGGCCAAACTGAACACGCAGGCGCAGACGCCGGTCGGTACGCTCAATGTGCAGTCGCAGACCAAGATCAAGCTGAACCCGATCGTTACCTACGTCAACATCGGTTACCGCTTTTAACACGGCTTGTCACACGGCTTGGAACACCGTTCTTCACGCGTGGAATGCTGTGGTTTAGGGTAGTCGAATTCGCGGGGGCTTGAACAACGCCGTCATTTATCCAATGGCGGCGTTTTTTGTTTTGTGCCGCCGTGGAAGCAGCGCGCCGCCTTTACCGATGCGGCGCGCCGCAGCCTCGGCGCGTTTGTAAAACTGACCCGCAAGCGTTGTGCTTCGTGCAATATCTGCTGACGATTTTCGCCCAGCGGCACCGTGCGCCGGGCATTGGGGTTTGGCACCGAAGTTGCGTCCTGCTGGTGTTTCCTGCGTTGCGATGTGGTTTAAGCGTAACCGTGAACGTGGGCCTTTTTTACCCTCATCGACGGAGCGACTATGACAGCACTTCCGAATACGCGAGATGCCCTCGGCGAATCCTGGACCAGCACGAGCCGCCGCGCGCGGCGTATTGCCCGCCACAGCCGCGACGCGGCTGAAGACATTGCAGGCGAACTTCGCACGCTAATGTCGGAGCTTGAATCCACGCTGGCCGAAGGAACCCAGGCCGATGCAGTAGCGCTGCGCGGCAAACTGCGCAAGCAGCTCGACAACGCCCGCGCCCGCATGAACGACACGCGGGAGGCCGTACGCGAACGCGCGAATGTAGCGCTCTCGGACGCGGACGACTATGTGCATGAAAATCCGTGGCAGACGCTCGCGATTGTCGGCGGCGTCGCGCTGATCGCAGGCGCGTTGTTCGCCTCGCGCATGCGCTGAACGTTGCGCTGAGCCTGGCGCCGAATGTTGCGCTAAAGCGTGCTTGAGCTTGCGCGGAGAAGAGCGCTGAGCAGTGTGGCTCAAGCGCGCGGGCGGGCTGCATGGCGTTAGCGTCCCGTTGCATCGACGCTGTGCAGCCCGGTGGTACGAGACCGCCATCACAGGCGGTCTCTGCCGTGCCTTGTGTGTCGGACTCAGCCGACACGCGCCCCGCCGTGGCCCTTGCTTGCCACGGCTCGTGCTCGCTCAGTTATCGTCGATCACGAAGAGACGCTGATACTCCTTCAGCGCGTACCTGTCCGTCATGCCTGCGATGTAATGCGCGATAAGCCGAGGTTGCTGCGCGGCGTCGGTGGACTGGTAGCCCGGCGGCAGCAGCCGAGGGTCTTCGGTGAACGCGTCGAACAGACCGACAACCACGCGGCGCGCCTTGTTCGCCATCCGCATCACGCGGTAATGGCGGTACAGGTTCTTGAACAGAAAGCGCTTGAGCGCTGCAGCCTGCGCTGCCACCGCTTCGCTATGCGCGACGAGCGCCGGCGCGGCGCGCACTGCGTCGAGCGAATCCGGTGCATGACGGACCAGATTGAGCTTCGTGGTGTCGATGAGATTGACGATCAGCGTGTTGATGATGCGCCGCACCGTCTCATGGATCAGCCGGCGGCCTTCGATCTGCGGAAAATCGCGCCGCGCGGCTTCATAGTGTGTTTGCCACAACTCGACTTCGGCGAGTTGCTCGACGGTCAGCAAACCAGAGCGCAAGCCGTCGTCCACGTCGTGATTGTTATACGCGATCTCGTCGGCCACGTTCGCTATCTGCGCCTCGATGGACGGCTGGCGTCCTTCTAGAAAACGCTCGCCCAAAGCACCCAGCCGCCGCGCGTTTTCGCGTGAGCAATGCTTGAGGATGCCCTCGCGCGTTTCGAAACACAGATTCAGGCCGTTGTACGCGCCGTAGTGCTCCTCGAGATCGTCAACCACCGCGAGGCTTTGCAGATTGTGCTCGAAGCCGCCGTGCTCGCGCATGCATTCGTTCAGCGCATCCTGGCCCGCATGCCCGAAGGGCGTGTGGCCGAGATCGTGCGCAAGTGAAATGGCTTCAACCAGGTCTTCGTTGACACGCAGGTTGCGCGCCACGGAACGCGCAATCTGCGCGACTTCGAGGCTGTGCGTGAGACGGGTGCGAAACAGGTCACCCTCGTGATTCACGAAAACCTGCGTCTTGTATTCGAGCCGGCGGAACGCCGTTGAATGAACGATGCGATCGCGGTCGCGCTGGAATTCGGTGCGGGCGCTTGGCGGTGCTTCCGGATAGCGGCGCCCGCGCGACAGCGCCGAATGCGCGGCATACGGCGCGAGGTGCGCTTCGAGCGCTTCTTGCGTCGGGACGCCGAGCGCTGCGGCGTTCGCCGCGGGTTCCTGCTTTACATCGTCGCTGCGCCTGTCTGTCACCGGGTTCTCCGAAACATGGGCGGCGCCGGTCGACGCCGTGCGCGGCGCCTCGCTGCCAAAGCCGGCCTTCAGACGGCGGCGGCCAGCGTGGCGTGCACCTCGGCGTCGGGCGCCTGGGTGATGAGCGTCTCACCGAAACGCTTCAGCAGAATGAATTTGATCGCGCCGGCTTCCGCTTTCTTATCGACCTGCATCAGTTCGACATAGCGCGATTCGCCGAGCGCCGGCGCGCGGGTCGGCAAATGCGCGGCGACGATGACGTCGACGAGCCGCTTGCGCGACGCTTCGTCCAGATAGCCGAGGCGCACCGACAGATCCGCAGCCATCACCATTCCGCAGCCGACCGCCTCGCCGTGCAGCCACTCGCCGTAGCCAAGTCCGGCTTCGATCGCGTGGCCAAACGTATGGCCGAAATTGAGAATGGCGCGCAGTCCGCCTTCGCGCTCGTCCTGCGCGACCACGGACGCCTTGATTTCGCACGAGCGCTTGACCGCTTCGGCAAGCGCTTCCGGCTCGCAGCGATTCAAAGCCTCGACATTGGCTTCGATCCAGCGGAAAAAACCGGCGTCTGCAATAGCGCCCGTCTTGATGACCTCGGCTACGCCCGCCGCCAGTTCGCGCGCGGGCAGCGTGCGCAACGCGCCGATATCGGCGATCACGGCCTGCGGCTGATAGAACGCGCCGATCATGTTCTTGCCGAGCGGATGATTGATGCCGGTCTTGCCGCCCACCGACGAATCCACCTGCGAGAGCAGCGTAGTCGGCACCTGAATGAACGGCACGCCGCGCATGTAGCAGGCAGCCGCGAACCCCGTCATGTCGCCGATCACGCCGCCGCCCAACGCAATCAGTGTGGTCTTGCGGTCGGCGCGCGAGCCCAGCAGCGCGTCGAAGATGAGGTTCAGCGTTTCGAGGTTCTTGTGGGCCTCGCCGTCCGGCAAGACGACAGTGGACACCTGCTTGCCGAGCGGCGCGAGCGAGGCGCGCAACGTGTCGCCGTAAAGCGGGTCGACGGTGGTATTGGTGACGATCGTGACCGAGTTGCCGGCGATGTGCGGCGCGAACAGCGCGGTCTGGCCGATCAGGTCGGCACCGATATGAATGGGGTAGGCGCGGTCGCCCAGTTCGACATTGACGGTAATCATACGGCCCATTATGACGCAGGATGTTTGGCGACGCCGGCCATCTCGAGCTGCATCAGAACCATATTGACGAGTCCGTTGACCGAAGGCCGACCGGTTTCGATCACGAAATGCGCGCATTCGCGGTAGAGCGGATCGCGCACTT
Organism: Paraburkholderia strydomiana; assembly: GCF_031456815.1. Lineage (NCBI taxonomy): Bacteria > Pseudomonadati > Pseudomonadota > Betaproteobacteria > Burkholderiales > Burkholderiaceae > Paraburkholderia > Paraburkholderia strydomiana. The sequence continues at coordinate 35,573 of NZ_JAVDVL010000015.1, read as the reverse complement.
CGTAGAGCGCTTCAAGGCGCGCTTTGGGGTCTTCCGTCTGCAGAAGCGGGCGATTTTTGTCGCGCCGGGTCCGCAGCCACAGGTCGTGCGGATTGGCGCGCAAATAGATCACCACGCCCCGGCTTTGCAGCGCCTGCCGGTTTTCCGGCCGCAGCACCGCGCCGCCGCCGGTCGCGAGCACGATTTTGTCGCGCCCGGTGAGCTCCGAAATCACGCTCGCCTCACGCTCGCGAAAGCCGGCTTCGCCCTCCAGCTCGAAGATCACGGGAATGCGCGCGCCCGTGCGCGCTTCGATTTCATGGTCTGAATCGAAAAACGGGCGATCGAGACGGCGCGCAATGGCCCGGCCCACGGTGGTTTTTCCTGCCCCCATGAGCCCTACAAAAAATACATTGGCGTGTGCGTCCCGCGCTTGCAACGGTGTCCTCTGGCTAATCCGGTATGGTTCGTGCCGCAGCTTACTGGCAAAGCGGCTGCCTTGTCGAGCCTGCGCGCCGCCGCTTTCGAGCGGCGGCAGCGTGCCCCTAATTCGTCTGAACGACGCGCGGCGTGATGAAAACTGCCAGTTCGCTGCGCTGGTCGCGATGAGCCCGATGGCGGAAAAGCGCGCCTAGAATCGGTATTTTGCCCAGGAGCGGCACCCGAGTCACATCGTCCCGGCCGTCGGTCGCGTAAATTCCTCCAATCGACACCGTACCACCGTCTTCCACCTCGACCCGCGTCTGCACGTGCTTCGTGTTGATGGCAGGCCCGGCGTCGGTCTGTTCGCCGACGCTGTCCTTCGCAACATCGAGGTCCAGCACCACGCGGCCGTCCGGCATGATCTGCGGCTCGACCTCGAGCTTCAGCGTGGCGCGGCGAAATTGCACACCCGATACGCCCTGCCCGACTTTGGCCTGATAAGGCAACTCGGTGCCTTGCTCGACCACGGCCTTCATCCGGTCGGCGGTAACGACGCGCGGACTGGAGACGATTTCGCCGCGCCCCTCGGCCTCCAACGCGCTCAGCTCGACGTTCAGAAGCCGCGTCGCGCCCGCCGCGAACAGCGTCAACCCGGCCGTCGCCGCGTCGAAACCCGCAATCGGGCGGGCAGACAGATCGTAGACGAGACCGTCCTTGCCGCCGCTCAAACCACGCGTGGTGCCGTCGGCGTTCGTACCCGCCATAGAAAGCCGCACGCCGAGATTGCGAGAAAAACCATACTCACCTTCGACGATGCGCGCCTCGATCAGCACCTGGCGCGTGGGCCGGTCGACTGAAGCAAGCAGCGCGGCAATCTGCGCGAGGCGCCCCTCCAGATCCGTGACGAACAGTAGATTGGTGCGCGGATCGGCAGTCACCGCGCCGCGTTTGGACAACACCCGCTGATTCCCCGAGCCCGTCAGCAGGCGCCGCACGTCCTCGGCGCGCGCGTAGTGCAGCTCGAACGTGCGGCTTGCGAGCGGCTCGAGATCCGCCGTCCGCGCGTGCGCCTCGAAGCGCTGCCGCTCGCGCGCGGCCAGATCGGCGATCGGCGCAACCCAGACCACGTTGCCGTGGCGCTCCATGGCGAGACCGTTGACGTCGAGCAGCGTGTCGAACGCGACGCGCCACGGAACCTTGTCGAGGCGCAGTGAAACGGCCCCGCGCACTCTCTCGCTCGCGACGATGTTCAAGCCGGTGAACTGTGCAAACGCGTTCAGCACGGCGCCGAGTTCGGCGCGCTGAAAGTTGAGCGAAATCGGCTTGTCGTCGGCGGCAAGCGACGCGTCGGCGGCGGTTTTCGGAGCGCCGCTCAGACGCGCGAGCGGAGGCAATGGCACCGGCGGACCTTCGAGCGCCGACGCGCTCGCGCCGGCATGGCTGGTGGCAGCGGCTGGTTGCCGGCCGAGAGGCACTGAGCCATCCGCGTCGTCCATTGCATCGTCTGGGTGGCTTTGCCGGGCCTCCGTCGGCGTGCGCGAGACGGCGGTGGCATCTGCGGAATCCTCGCGGAACGGGTTCGGCGTTTGGGAGTCTGAACCGCGAGGCAGCGGCGGCGCATTGTATGGCGACTCGGACGATGCCACCGCATCGTCGAGCGGCATGTAAGCAGGCAACGGAGGCAGCGATGGAATCGCAGCACCTGCCGCGCCGGTGGTTAGCGCCGCGCCGAGAAACAAGGTCACCGACAATCCCACGCGAACGCGGGCACGAACACTCAAGGCTGCGGCAACACCGGTAGATGCATGCCGGTCGCCGCGCAACAACTCCGTTGTGCTCATGACGAAGCCTCCGCGAGATCGAGCGTCCGCGTTGCAGCGCCTTTGGCGAGCGTGATGCCGAACGTGTCGAAGCGCGTGACGCGCTCGTCTCCGATCTGCTGGCCGGACGCGACAGTGGTCGCGCCCTCGGGCGTATCGAACAATGCGAGCCCGCGCGCGCGATCGTGCAGCAATCCGACAAGACGTAGTTGCGGCTGCCCGGGCAAATCGACAGTCGCCTGCATTTGCGCGGGCGAGAATGGATCGAAGAACACCACGTCTTCTTCGTCATCCGAATCAAGGCTCGCGTCGGCAAGCTCCTGCGTCGTGAGGCTGGCAGGCGCCGGGCGTAGACCGCTGTACACGCGCAGCGCCGCGCTCACCGAAAGCGTAGACCCGTCACGCTTGATGACGACGTCGACGGGAACCATCAGCACCGGCAGTTCGATAAGTCCGCGCATGAATGACATCAGGTGAATGAAGTCGGTGCGCGCGGCAAGCTGAAGCGGACGCTCGCTCTGAGCGCCCGTTCCGCTCGCGGCGCCGGGCTCGACCGCCAGTAACGCCACGCCGTTCTGCGCGGCGAGTTCTGAGACGACGCGCACGTCATCGGCCGAAGTCCATTGCTTCGACGCACGCGATGCAGTGGCTATGGCCGCGGGGGTGGCGTCTGACGCGGTGTCTTCGCGGCGCAGCGACGGCAATTGCGCAAGCGCTCGCCTTGCGTCGGCTAGATGGTCCGCGCTTGCAAGGAGCGCCGCGCGGCTCGCTGCCAGACGCCCCAGGTCGGCCACGATCCAGCCGTGCGCCCCAAGGCTGAACACGACGAGCGCAATCAACAACGCAATCGCCCAGCGGCGACGCGGGCTCCAGGTGTGAAGCGGCGCGCGCAGACGTTTGATCGCATGCGACAGCGACACTCGTGGCCGCGGCACGCCGCTGAATCCGGCAAATGTCGTACTCATTTCGAACCTCCAATGTGCCCGGCTTTTGCTTTTTGCGATGCCGCGACGCCAGCGCGTTTGTCCGCCACGTTCGCAGCGCCCTCCCAATGCAGGCGAGCGCCGAACTCAACTGCAGCGGCTGCTCCTGCGCTTGCATTCGTAGCTGGACTCGCATGCGGCGACGAGCGATGCGACTCGCTCATTTCCGCACCTGTCACGCCGGGAATCCCACCGAGACGCTTCAGCCACTGCGCAGAATCGATATGCGCTCGCGAGGTCGCCACCAGTTCCGTCTCGTGCTCGCGCTGGCGAAGCTGCTGCAATAGAACGCCGTCGCCGGGTTCGAAACTCAGCGCGTCGAGCAAGTCGCGCAGGTACGTGAGCGGCTCGGACAAACGCTTCGCGCGAGCGGCCTTGTCGCGTTGCTCGTCGCGCGCATGTAGCAGGCGCGCATGCTCGGCGAGCGGCGCAGCGAGTTGCGCAAGCGACTGCTCGATCGACGCACGCTGTGACTCGAGCCGCGCCTTTTCTATCGCCTGATATTCGGCTAGCGCGAAGACCGCTGCGCAACCGGCCAACGCTGCAATCGCCAATGTCAGCAGACATCGCCGGCGCGCGAGCCGGGCTTTGCGTTGCCGGTGAGGCAGCAAATTGAAGCCGCCGAGCCATGGCTTGACAGGACGAACGGCGCGCCGCCCGCGCATGTCGCGCCCGACATGAACTCGCGCCGCCGCGTTGAAGCGGCCTGCATCGAAAACCGCGGCGCTCATTCGAATACCCCGCGCAATGCGAGCCCGAACGCGACCGCGCCCGCCGCCTCATGCAGAAGCGGATCGTTCAATTGACGTGCTACAGCGCCCAGCGCCGCGCACTCGAACGGCAGGACCGTGCAGCCCAGAATGTCTGCGATATCCGCGACCGAGAAGCCAACGCCCTCCAGCAATTCCACCTCGCCGCTCACGAGCGCGCAGTCGAGCATCGGACCATGCGCGAGGTCGCGCAACGCGTCTGCGAGATCCGAATGCTCCGGCGCGGGGTAGTGCATCTCGGCTGCGATGGTGTCGTCGACGAGACGCCAGCCATGCACCCCGTCCGTGCCGATCCATAACGCGACATACGGTTCGTGCGGATCGAGTTCATGACTCGCCGCGTAGCGCATGGCCCGCAGCGCAGCATGCGGTTCGCCGTCGATCGCTGTGAGCGATATGCCCGCGGCGGCCGCGCATTCGATCCGCGCTTCGAGATGTTGACGCCCGGTCGCGGCAATCGTCACGGAACGAGCGAGCGACGGCGTGTCGTCGACGAACCAGTCGACAGCCAGCGCGTGCCGCTCGAGTCCTGCAATGCGTTCCACTTCGTTCATGACTGCAGGTTCGAGTTCGGCGAGTTCGTGCCCGCCGTCTTCCGCGCAACCGCTTTGCATCGCAAGCCGCGCGAGCGGCACAGTGGCGGTCAACGTTGCTGATGCGGGCACGGCCATCGCGCATCGCAACGCCTGTGTCGCGCACGAGTGAGGCATATCGGCGAACGCGTCGCGCAACGCGCGAGCGACTGACTGCCGGTCAGCGATCTCGTTGCCGGCCATCGCATTAGCAGGAAGCGGCACCGTGCACGCATACTCGATCTGCATCGAAGCGCATGCGCGTGCACGTTGGCTCACTACGACGAGCCGCACGTTTTGCGAACTCACGTCGATACCTGCAGCGAAACGCTGCACCCCTGCCTGCACGGCTTCAAGCCATGAATTTCTTAACGTCATCACGCCCTCCCTGAGACTCACGCGGCGAACCATTCGAGCGCGAGTAGCGAGAGAGAATTGTGCGTAAGCACGCCGCTGGGCGACACTCAGCCAAACGGCTAACGTTGAAGGCCGGCCGCCCCGACGTTCGTCAAAGCAGCTACAGTGAAGCCTCATTTCACGCGGTGCAGAGACTTGTAAAGAACTGTCGGTAAGCACGCCGAAAGCTGAAAAGCTGGGCGGCTATAATCGCGGGACTGTTTTTTGGTGCCTATATGCAATCCACGTCTCCCACGTCTCCGCCGCCCGCGCCGCAGAAGCGCAAACGCCCGCTGTGGCTCAAGCTCCTGCTTGGCTTTTTCGGGTTGATCGTCGCGGGCATTGTGTGCGTGCTGCTGGTGGTCGGCTATGCGCTCGTCGTGGCCACGCCCAATCTGCCCTCGCTCGACGCGCTCACCGACTACCGGCCAAAAGTGCCGCTGCGCATCTATACCGCCGACCATGTGCTGATCGGCGAATTCGGCGAAGAACGGCGCGACATCGTCCGCATTCAGGAGGTGCCCGACAGCCTGAAGAAAGCCGTGCTCGCCATCGAAGACGCGCGCTTCTACGACCATGGCGGCGTCGACCTGACCGGTATCGCTCGCGCCGGTATCGTCGCGCTGACCAATGGCCATGCAACGCAAGGTGCAAGCACGATCACGATGCAGGTCGCGCGCAACTTCTTCCTTTCAAGCGAGAAGACGTACACGCGCAAGATTTACGAGATGCTGCTCGCCTACAAGATCGAGTCGAAGCTTTCGAAAGATCAGATTCTCGAGGTCTACATGAATCAGATCTATCTCGGCCAGCGCGCGTACGGTTTCGCGAGCGCGGCTCGCGTGTACTTCGGCAAGGACATGAAAGATCTGACGCTCGCGGAGTCCGCCATGCTGGCGGGCTTGCCGAAAGCGCCGTCCGCGTATAACCCGGTGGTGAATCCGAAGCGCGCGAAGGTGCGTCAGGAATACATTCTTCAGCGCATGTACGAGCTGCATTACATCAACCAGCAGCAATACGATGAAGCGAGCCGTCAGGCTCTTGTCGTAAAGGGCGCTGGCAAGGAATTCAGCGTGCACGCCGAGTACGTGGCGGAAATGGTGCGGCAGATGATGTACGCGCAATACCGCGAGGAAGCGTACACGCGTGGTCTGAACGTAGTCACGACGATCGACTCCGCGGATCAGGACGTCGCCTACCGCGCATTGCGCAAAGGCTTGATGGACTATGAGCGGCGCCACGGCTATCGCGGCCCCGAAGCGTTCATCAATCTGCCGTCCGACGCGGACGACCGCGAGCAGGCCATCGACGACGCCTTGCTCGAACATCCGGACAACGGCGAAATCATTGCGGCGGTTGTGACGGCGGCGAGCCCGAAGCAGGTGCAGGCGACGTTCATCGACGGCAATGTGGCGACGGTTCAGGGTGACGGCCTGCGCTTTGCACAGTTCGCATTGAGCGCACGCGCCCAGCCGAATCAGCGCGTGCGGCCGGGCGCGATCGTTCGCCTCGTCAAGAACGACGACGGTCAGTGGGCAATCACGCAATTGCCGCAAGTAGAAGGTGCGTTTGTTTCCGTGGTGCCGCAAGACGGTGCGATCCGCGCGCTCGTCGGTGGCTTCGACTTCAATAAGAACAAGTTCAATCATGTCACGCAGGCATGGCGTCAGCCGGGCTCGAGCTTCAAGCCGTTCATTTATTCGGCGTCGCTTGAAAAAGGGCTTGGACCGGCAACCGTGATCAACGACGCGCCGCTATTTTTCAGCGCAGCGGAGACGGGCGGCCAGGCGTGGGAACCGAAGAATTACGGCGGCGGCTTCGACGGTCCAATGACCATGCGCACCGCGTTGCAGAAGTCCAAGAACCTGGTGTCGATCCGCATCCTCAACCACATTGGTACGAAGTATGCGCAGCAGTACATCACGCGCTTCGGGTTCGATGCGGACCGTCACCCGGCTTATCTGCCCATGGCGCTCGGCGCAGGTCTCGTCACGCCGCTGCAAATGGCGGGCGCATTCTCGGTATTCGCGAACGGCGGCTATCGGATCAACCCGTATCTGATCGCCGAAGTCACCGATCCGCGCGGCGTCGTAGTTGCGCATGCGCAACCGCTCGTCGCCGAGCAAAGCGCGCCGCACGCCATCGAACCGCGCAACGCCTATGTGATGAACAGTCTGCTGCAGAGCGTCGCGCAGCGAGGCACCGGCGCCAAGTCGAACGCACTGAAGCGCACGGACCTCGGCGGCAAGACGGGTACGACGAACGATTCGCGCGACGCGTGGTTCGCCGGTTATCAGCACACGCTCACCGCGATCGCGTGGATCGGCTACGACAACCCTCGCAGTCTGGGTGACAAGGAAACCGGCGGTGGCCTCGCATTGCCGGTCTGGATCGAGTACATGGGACGTGCGCTCAAAGGCGTGCCGGAGTACAAGATGCCGATGCCCGACGGAGTGACCGAAGTCGGCTCAGAACTGTATTTCGACGAGTTCACGCCGGGCCACGGTTTCGTTGGGACGGTCGGCATCAGTCAGGCGGCGCTCGACGAAGCAAGCGCTGCGTCCGCAGCACCGGGACAAGTCGGCGAGCAGGAGAAGCAGGACATCATGAATCTGTTCCGCGGGCACTAACGCAGCGCACTGCATGCCGCAAAAAAGCCGCCGCGCAGATCCTGCGCGGCGGCTTTTTGTTTTGTTACGCGTCTAACCGCTCGATGTTGGGTTCAGGCCTCGAAACGCACCGGCTCGCCGGCCTGCTCCGTCGCGTACTCGGACAGCGCCGCGAAAAACTCGTTGCCGCTGCGCGTGTCGCGCCACTCGCCATCGACAAAACGGTAGTGGAAACCGCCCGCTTTCGCGGCTATCCAGATCTCGCTCATCGGCGGTTGCAGATTCACGATGATCTTCGAGCGATTCGCGAATTCGAGGGTCAGCACGTTGCCGCTGCGCTCGAGTTCGATGTCGGCCTCGGTGTCGTCCAGCGCGCGTTCAATGGCGGCTAGCGCGGCCTCTGCACGGGTCAGGTAATCACTATCGGACATGCTAAACTCCATCGATTATTTATTCAGGGACAGTCATGCGAGTCGTATCTCGGATGCGCGCGGCGGCGCCCGGCCGCGCGATTGTAGCGGGTTTAGCCATTCTCGCAGGTTGCGCACTCGGTGGCTCGCTCGCCGGCTGCGGACAACGCGGTTCGCTCTATTTGCCTACCGTGCCACCTTTGCCGGAAAAGCCCATCGACCGCACACAGCCGCCGTCTCCTGACGAAGTACAACCCGGCGCCGAAACCGCGTCCGACGCAGACTCCATTCCTGATACTTCCGGCACGCCGCTCTCGCTCGCGCCCGCGAACGAACTGTCGGCGTCTCCTTCATCTGCTGGTTCCGCTGCTTCGGCTTCGCAGCCCGCTTCCGCCGCCACTCCCGTTCAATAAGACCTCCGCATGACTCGACCTGCATTTGACTACGTCAACGGCGTGCTTCACGCCGAAGGCGTGTCCGCCGTTTCGCTCGCCGAACAGTTCGGCACGCCGCTTTATGTGTACTCCCGGGCCGCGCTCACCGACGCGTGGAACGCGTACGCAGGCGCGTGCGCCGGCCGTCGAGCGAGCGTGCACGTGGCCGTGAAGGCCAATAGCAATCTCGCGGTTCTGAACGTGTTCGCGCGTCTCGGTGCGGGCTTCGACATCGTATCGGGCGGCGAACTGGCCCGCGTGCTGGCGGCCGGCGGCAAAGCGGAAAACACCGTGTTTTCCGGCGTCGGCAAACACGCGAGTGAGATGCGCGAGGCACTCGCGGCCGGTGTGAAGTGCTTCAATGTCGAATCCATTCCGGAACTCGATCGCCTGAACACGGTGGCCGCGGAAATGGGCAAGATCGCGCCCGTCTCGCTGCGCGTGAATCCCGACGTCGATGCGAAGACGCATCCCTACATCTCCACTGGGCTGAAGTCGAACAAGTTCGGCGTCGCGTTCGAAGATGCACGCGCCACGTATCAAGCGGCCGCAGCCATGGCGAACCTTGAGATTGTCGGCATCGACTGCCATATCGGCTCGCAGATAACCGAGATCGCGCCTTATCTGGACGCGGTGGACAAGCTGCTGGAACTGGTCGAACTGATCGAGAAAGACGGCATTGCAATTCGTCATATCGACGTAGGCGGCGGCCTCGGCATCACCTACGACGACGAAACGCCGCCGGACATCGGCGAATTCGTACGCACGGTGCTCGATCGCATCGAGGCGCGCGGTCACGGCCACCGCGAGGTGTATTTCGAGCCGGGCCGCTCGCTAGTTGGCAATGCGGGCGTGCTGCTCACGCGAGTCGAATTCCTGAAGCCGGGCGCTGAGAAGAATTTCGCCATTGTGGACGCGGCGATGACCGAACTCGCCCGCCCGGCGATGTACGAGGCGTATCACGCTATCGACGCCGTTGTTGAGCGCGACGTCCCCGCTCATGTGTACGACATCGTGGGACCGGTATGCGAAAGCGGCGACTGGCTGGGACGCGAACGGCTGCTCTCCGTCGAGCCCGGCGATCTGCTCGTGATTCGCTCGGCAGGCGCCTACGGCTTCGTGATGAGCTCCAACTACAACACCCGCCCGCGTGCAGCGGAGGTGATGGTTGATGGTACACAAGCGCATGTAGTTAGGGCGCGAGAAGAAGTCCAGCAGCTCTTCGCGGGCGAAACGGTTTTGCCGGCGTAACCAGCGTCGCAAGTTCGCTTCAAGTAAAAAAGGCGATGCCGAATGGCATCGCCTTTTTTATTAGCGGTTACGCTCGCGCGCAGTCAGCGCAGCTTCAACTTGCGCCGATCGCGTAGCCACACAATCAGACGCCAACCCAGCAGCGCCAGCATGATCGCGCCGTAGATCTTCGGCAGGATCAGGTCGTGCTTGCCCGCTTTCATCCACCAGAAATGCAGAATCGCCAGCGCGCCGATGGCATAGATCGCGCGGTGCAACGTCTGCCAGCGGCGGCCGAGCTTGCGCACCATTGCGCGCGGCGACGTTGCGGCCAACGCGATCAGCAGCACGAACGCTGCAAAACCCACAGTAATGAACGGCCGCTTGCCGATGTCCTTGACGATCTCCGCCACGTCGAACCATTTGTCGAACCAGAGATAAGTCGTGAAATGCAGCGTCGCGTAGAAGAACGCGTATAGCCCGAGCATGCGGCGAAACCGCACGAACGCCGCGATGCCTGTGAGCCGGCGCAGCGGCGTCACGGCCAGCGTGATGCAGAGGAACACGAGCGTCCAGAGGCCCGTTGAGCGCGTGATGAACTCGATCGGGTTTGCGCCCAGCCGGTCGGTCACGCCGAACAACACGATCCGCGCCAGCGGATACCACGCCGCGATGAACACCGCGATTTTCGCGGGCACGACCCAGCGCGAGCCAGCGGCGGGACGCTTTGCCGGCGCCGTAGCAGGCGCATTGGCTCGCGGCGCGCTCTGCCCGGTACGAGTGACAGATTGGGTATCGGAAGCCATCGTCATGTCGCTCAGAAGTTCTTCTTCAGGTCCATGCCCTGATAAAGAGACGCCACCTGATCGCCATAGCCGTTGAACAGCAACGTCTTGCGCTTGGGCGTGAAAAAGCCGTCTTCGCCGATGCGCCGCTCAGTCGCCTGACTCCAGCGCGGATGGTCGACATTCGGGTTCACGTTCGAATAAAAACCGTACTCGCTCGACGCATAGGTGTTCCAGCTCGTCGCGGGCTGTTTCTCGACAAAGCGGATTTTCACCAGCGACTTGGCGCTCTTGAAGCCGTATTTCCACGGCACCACCACGCGAACCGGCGCGCCGTTCTGGTTAGGCAGCACCTGACCGTACACACCCATGGTGAGCAGCGTGAGCGGATTCATCGCCTCGTCCATACGCAAGCCTTCGGAGTATGGCCAGTCGAGTATAGGCGTGGAGAGTCCCGGCATCTGCGACGGGTCGGCCAACGTAATGAACTGAACATATTTCGCGTTGCCTGTCGGCTGCACGCGCTTGACCAGTTCGGCGAGCGGCACGCCGATCCACGGAATCACCATCGACCAGCCTTCGACGCAACGCAGCCGATACACGCGCTCCTCGAGCGGCGCGAGCTTGAGCAGTTCGTCGATGTCGTAGACCTTCGGGTTCTTGATCTCGCCTTCGACACTGACCTTCCACGGCCGCGGACGCAATGTTCCAGCGTTATGCGCCGGATCGGACTTGTCGGTGCCGAACTCGTAGTAGTTGTTGTACGTGGTGATGTCCTTGAACGGCGTGATCTTGTCCAGCGCGACGAACTTCGTGTTCGTTTTGGCCGCCAGTTTCTGCGCCTTCGGGTCGGTCGAGGTGTAGGCCGCCAGTGCTTCGCCGTTCACGCCGATCAGACTGCCGAGCGCCAGCGCGCCTGCGGCCTGCAGCACGCGCCGCCGGTTCTCGAAAATGTGCTGCGGCGTGATTTCGCTGCGAGCGATATCGTCGCCGGTAAGTTGAATCCTGTCGCTTCGCTTGATCCACATCATGCTGCTCCTTGCCGGCCGCCGCCTCAGACATCTAACGGGGCCAGGGTGATGATCGCTCGTCGGGCCATCCATGCGTACTCACATGGACGAACACATTTGGCGTGCAAATATTCCGCTGGCCATAAAAAAACCGCCGGTGCGAAACACGCGGCGGTTCTTTGTCGGTTGGGAACAGCGGAAATTACAGTTTGCCGTAACTATGCAAGCCCGACAGGAACATGTTCACGCCAAGGAACGCAAATGTCGTGACGAGCAGGCCGGTCAGCGCCCACCACGCGGCGACCGCGCCGCGCAAGCCTTTCATCAGACGCATATGCAGCCAGGCTGCATAGTTCAGCCAGACGATCAGTGCCCACGTTTCCTTGGGGTCCCAGCTCCAGTAGCCGCCCCACGCTTCCGCCGCCCACAGCGCGCCGAGAATCGTCGCAATCGTGAAGAACGCGAAGCCGACGGCAATCGACTTGTACATGACGTCGTCGAGCACTTCGAGCGCCGGCAGGCGGTCGGCCAACATGCCACGCTCCTTCGCCAGATAAGCGACTGCGACCATTGCCGACAAGGCAAAGCTGCCGTACCCGATGAAGTTCGCCGGCACGTGGATCTTCATCCACCAGCTTTGCAGCGCCGGAACGAGCGGCTGGATCTGCTGCGCGTCGCGGGCGACCGAATACCACATCAGGAAACCGACGGCGGCGCTGATCACGAGCAGCACGAACGCACCGAGCGCGCGCGTGTTGTAGTGCTGTTCATAGTAGAGATAGAACAGCGCGGTGATCAGGCTGAACAGCACGAAGACTTCGTACAGGTTCGAAATGGGAATATGGCCGACGTCCGCGCCGATCAGATACGACTCGTACCAGCGCACCATCAGACCGACGAAGCCCATCAGCACGGCGGCCCATGTCATTTTCGAGCCGATCGCGGCGCCGGTCGGGGAGCGCGAGAGCAGGCCGATCCAGTAGAAAACGGTGGCGAATACGAAAAGCGCGCTCATCCACAGAATCGCGGACTGGCTCGACAGGAAATACTTGAGGAAGAAGGCGTTGTCCGCCCGGCTCAGATCGCCGTGATAGATCTGGATGGCCAGCAGCGACAGTGCCGCAATGCCCACCATCAGCGGACGCACGGGCTTCCAGCGCCAGCCGAGCACGACGAAGACCGGCACCGCGCACACCAGCACCAGTTTGTCGTAGTAATTCATGAACGGGTAATAGCGCGACAGCGCGAACCCGGCGCCCGCGACCATGGCGAGGGCGAATAGCCAGTCGACGATGCCGAGCCGTTTCAGGAACGGCCGCTCGTCATATTGGACAGCGTTGAACGCTTCGTCCGCAGACGCCTTGGCGGGTCGGGCGGATGAAGGGGAAGATGAGGAAACCTGAGTCAAGTCCATGGTATTACCGGGTCGAATCTTGTGAGCTTGCGGACGGCGTGCCGGCGTTGCCGGACGATGCATCGGTGAGCTTCGCGCCCAACGCGGCGCCAACCGCGTCGCGCGTCTGAACAAATTCTTTTTCGAAGTCGAGCGTTTTGCGCGCGCTCGACATGGCCATCACGACATTGGTGCCCTGCTCAGTATCTTTGAGCCAGAACCACAGGCGCCGTTCGCGGACGTAGAACATCGAAAAGATGCCCAACACGAGAAGCAGGCTGCCAAGATACACGACTTTTTTGCCGGGTGCGCGCGTCAGCTGAAATACCGAGGCTTGCACCTGCTTGAACGAGTCGAGCTGCAAGTAGACCGGCGATCCATACAGGAAGCTGTCGGATATCGCATTGATCGAGCTTTGCACGAAGCGGCTCGAATCCGCGTTGGCCTGCGCCTCTGGCTCGCCGACTTGCTGGCGCGACAGTTGCCAAAGGTCCCACATCGAGCCTTCGAGCATGCGCAACAGGAGGCCTGCCGCCTTTTCCTGCTCGCCCTTCGGCACCGAATGGTCGATAAATCCGGCGATCGCCTGGAAGCCGCCGACCGGCTGACCGTTCGGCATTTTGACGGTGTTGTCCGCGCCCGCAAAAAGGGTCAGCACGCGCAGCGCGCTTTCCTCCAGATGCTGCTGCAATTCCGTGTTCGCTTCGGGCACGGAGCGCTGGGCGAAGCGGTGAGCGGCTTGCGCGCGCATTCCCGGGTTCTCGAGCGTTGCGCGCAGGTTCATCCAATCCTTCACGGTACCGCCGCTGTCGGCGGGAATGCGCAGATAGCGGAACGGGTCGTCGGGATTGAGGCGCATGCCGGCAAGGAAGAATCGTTCCCCGGCAACCGCCACCGGCAGCATGTAGTTGTTGTACTCGCGTGCCTGGCCGTCCTTGTCGCGTACTTTGTACTGCACCGAGGGGCCGACGTTATGGAGGTCGAGCGGCTTGGACGTCTTCGCGCCCGAGCCGAGCCGCTCGTCGAAAGCTTCCTTCAGCGAGCGGTGGGCGGCGACGCCGCGGGCGTCCGTCTGGCCGCTGCCATTGGAAATGTTCTCTACGTTGATCGCGCGGAAGTCGGTGAACTCGACCGTCTGCCCGTCGGCAAGCGACGTGGCCGAACTCAACGGCGCATTGCCTCCGATCGTGCCGCCGAAAGGCGCGGCTTTCGCGCTCGGGCCCGTCATCGGGTAGGCCGTCATCTGCATTTGCGAGCCGCCGTCCTGGAAGCTCGATTGATAGATCGACACGCCGTCGTATTCGAACGGCTTGTTCACTTCGATACGAGCCGGCACGCGCGCGCCGGTCTTGTGATCTACCACGACGATGTCGCTAGCGAACAGCTTCGGCATGCCCGTCGAATAATAATCGACGATGAATTTCTGTAACTCGATCGAAAACGGCAGGTCCTGGATCAGCGAGCCGTCCGGCTGGTTGAGGATCGCGGTGGACACGTGCTGCCCTTCCGGCACCCATGCGTACCCGCGGAACGTCGGATTCGATTGCGACAGGCGATGTTCCGGCGGGATGTCATTGATTACGGTGTTCGCGCGGATCGGCGATTTGTCGAACAGCCACATTTGCAGTTTGATCGGCAGATTGCTGTCCAGCAGCCCGCCAAGGCAGATCACCACGATCGCAATGTGCGCGGAAATGTAGCCGAGCTTGGTCAACGCGCCGCGCTTGGCCGCGATCAGCGTGGCGCCGTCCGACTCGCGCGTGACGAACTTGTAGCCGAGCTTGGCGGACAGTCTGGCGAGCACTGCCGACGTCTGGGCACGCGTGCCATGCACCGCGAATTCGCCCTTGTGATGGAACGCGCGGAGGCTGGCTTCGCGGACCTTGTCTTTCCAGCTCTTCGTGTCGGCAATCATTTTCGGCGCGTTGCGGATCACGCACAGCGACACCGACACCATCAGAAAGCCGAGAATCAGCATGAACCACCACGAGCTATAAACCGTGTAAAGGCTTAGCGCGCGGAAGATGTCCGCCCAGAACGGGCCGAACTGGTTGACGTAATTGGGATAGGGATCGTCCTGCGTAAGGACGGTGCCGATAATGCTGGCGATCGACAGGATCACGAGCAGCGCAATGGCAAAACGCATCGAACTCAATACTTCGACAACGTTGCGCACGATGCGATTGCTCGACTTCGACTGCAAACCCGACGTGGTGACGCTCATTCATACTCCGACTGAACAGCAAAAAAGGGTGAAGGGCGACCGTTGACACGACGCCCCCACCCTTTTCTTGTTTTTTACCGGCCTCGGCGGGCCGGTTGCAATTGCGCGCGGGCCTCTTAGTGCAAGCCCGCGATGTAATCGGCCACAGCTTTGATCTCGCTGTCCGACAGACGCGATGCGACAGCATGCATCGCCTCGTTGTTATTGCGCGCTCCGGGGCCCTGCGTGAACGCGTTCAACTGCGCCACCGTGTATTCAGCCCATTGGCCGGACAAGCGCGGATACTGCGACGGAATACCCTGACCCGTGGGCCCATGACAACTGGCACAGGCCGGCACGCCCTTGTCCGCGATACCGCCTCGATAAATCTTCTGCCCGAGCGGCACCGTGTCCTTGTTGTGCGCATAACCGGGCTTTGGAGCCTGCGCCGCGAAGTAGGCTGCGACGTTGACCATATCCTGGTCGGACAGCGCGGCCGCCATAGCCGTCATGATCGCATTGTTACGCGCGGGCTGCTTGGCGCCGGGCTGCGGCTTGAAATCCTTGAGTTGCTTGACGAGATAATCGGGATGCTGGCCAGCCAGTTTCGGGTATGCGCCGCCGGCACTGTTGCCGTCTGCGCCGTGACATGACGCGCAAACCTGCACTGCGATTGCCTGCCCCCGATTGACGTCCGGCTTTGCCGGATCTGCTGCTCGTGCCTGAATTGCCAAACTTGAAAGACCTGCTGCTACATGAAAAACCATCAGAGCCTTGCACAGTCGATTCATTCGCACACCCTGTCTCGTCTTGTGGATTTTAGAGGTTTTGCACAATACGACGGCGACCCGAGTGACCGCCAGGAGCCGCCGAGGCACGCGGGCTGGCCCCCTCAGGTTTTCAGTAAACCATCGTATTGTACAATAACTCGCTAATCGCTAAGACGCCAGTCGGGCTTGACCCGTCCCCACTCCGGGTTCCCCGGCGTCTCGAAATCTGGCCTGATCATGTCCTTCCTGCTCCACCAATCCCGCTTTTTCACGACCGTCAATCACCTTCGTGATCTGCCGGCCACCGCTCAGCCTGAGATTGCTTTTGCCGGGCGCTCGAATGCAGGCAAGTCGACGGCCATCAATATCCTGTGCAACCAGAAGCGGCTCGCATTCGCGAGTAAGACACCGGGACGCACCCAGCACATCAATTACTTCTCCGTCGGCAAGGCGGACGAACCCACGGCCCATCTTGTCGATCTGCCCGGCTACGGCTATGCGGAAGTGCCCGGCGCAGCCAAGGCTCATTGGGAGGCGCTGCTTTCCACGTACCTGCAATCGCGGTCGCAATTGCGCGGCATGATCCTCATGATGGACTCGCGCCGGCCACTGACCGATCTCGATCGGCGAATGATCGAGTGGTTTGCTCCGACTGGAAAGCCGATTCACGCGCTGCTCACCAAATGCGACAAATTGACGCGTCAGGAAAGCGTGAATGCGTTGCGCGCGACACAGAAGGGTTTTGACGAATATTGTGCGGCGGGCTATCAAGGCGAGCTGACGGCGCAACTCTTCTCCGCGCTCAAGCGGGTCGGTATCGACGAAGCTCACGAACTGATTGAAAGCTGGCTGATCCCCGAAACGAAGGGCGCAACCGACGCCGCACAGTAACCTCGCGGTGTATTTGCTGAAAGCCTGAACGCGCTCTTTCCGCCGCCCATAAAAAAACCCGCCGCTTTAACGGCGGGTCAAACAGCCTAATCGAAAAACGACAGGCACCCGCTCAGGGAGGAGAAGCGGGGAGGTCAGCGCCAAGCGCCTTGCTCGATCGGTATGATATACCATTGTCTTGAAAAGTTTCCGTGAGCGGCCGCCGTCTCCCGAGCACCTCTCTGGGCACTGTCCTACGTCAAGACATCCACGATCTTCAATTCCATGAGCTTCTACCCGCACTATCGTCCTCGCCGCATGCGCCGCGACGACTTCTCGCGCCGCCTGATGCGCGAGAACATCCTCACCACCAACGATCTGATTTACCCCGTTTTTGTAGTCGAAGGCACTAACGTGCGGCAAGCCGTGCCGTCGATGCCTGGCGTCGAGCGGGTTTCGGTCGACTTGCTGATGAAAGTCGCCGAGCAATGCGTCGAGCTCGGCGTGCCGGTGCTGTCGCTGTTTCCGGCGATCGAGCCGTCGCTCAAGACACCCGATGGCCGCGAAGCGACCAACGCCGCTGGTCTGATCCCGCGGGCGGTTCGCGAGCTGAAGAAGCACTTCCCGGATCTGGGCGTTCTCACCGACGTCGCGCTGGATCCGTACACGAGCCACGGCCAGGACGGCGTGCTCGACGAAAACGGCTACGTGATTAACGATGAGACCGTCGACATCCTGATCGAACAGGCACGCGCGCAAGCTGAAGCCGGCGTAGATATCGTCGCGCCTTCGGACATGATGGACGGCCGAATCGGCGCCATCCGCGAAATGCTGGAAAGCGAGGACCATGTCCACACGCGGATCATGGCCTATGCGGCCAAATTCGCGTCCGCGTTCTACGGCCCGTTCCGCGACGCTGTGGGCTCCGCGACGAACCTCGGCAAAAGCAACAAGATGACGTACCAGATGGACCCCGCCAACTCCAACGAGGCGTTGCGCGAGGTGCAAGCGGACATCAACGAAGGCGCCGACATGGTCATGGTCAAGCCAGGCATGCCTTACCTGGATATCGTGCGCCGGGTGAAGGACGAGTTCCAGTTCCCGACCTACGTCTATCAGGTCAGCGGCGAATACGCGATGCTGAAGGCAGCGGCTCAGAACGGGTGGCTGGACCACGACAAGGCGATGATGGAATCGCTGCTCGCCTTCAAGCGCGCGGGCGCGGACGGCATTCTGACCTATTTCGCGCTGGATGCAGCGAGGATTCTTCGCTCGCAGAAGTAGTTGCGCCGCGCCTGGCGGCAGCTAGCTCGTCTGGCGGGGACTAAGTCGATTCACGTGCGAGTTCAGCAAGGGCCAGAACGTGAAATGGAGGCGGACTTTTGGTCACGCCTCCGTTTTTTTATCCACTCGCGCTTGCCGCTCGTTCATGCGGTCAATGCGATCACGCCTGAGGTCGGCTCGCCCGTTCGAGCGTGCGCAGAAATTTGTCGGCCGACTCGTAACCGACGACGCGCAGTACCTCCTTGCCGCCGCGGTCGAAGAAGATAATTCCCGGCGGCCCGAAAAGGCCAAAGCGCTTGAGCAGTGCCTGGTCGTCGGTGTTGTTGGCAGTGACGTCGGCGCGCAGCAGGTTCATCTCCTTCAATTTCGCCTGGACGCGCGGGTCGCTGAAAGTGAATTTCTCCATCTCTTTGCAACTGACGCACCAGTCGGCGTAGAAATCGAGCATGGCAGGCTGCGCAGCGGCTTTGACGGCCTCGTCCAGTCCGACCGATGATCGCACCGGTTGAAACGCCAGATCGGCCTGCGACGCATTCTGGGGCGAGCCAGCCACACGATCCGGCACCGGCGCGCCGCCGCGCGTCGCCAGCACGGCCAACGGACGCAGCGGATCTGACGAGCCAGCCGCCAGTCCAACGAGCAGCACCGCCGCCCAAACGGCAAAGGCGGCGCCGATACCGCGGCCGAGCCGGCGCCATATCGATGCTTGCGCCAAAGGTGCCGAAAAGAGACCCAGCGACGCCGCAGCGATCAAGAGCCAGAGCGCACTCAGGAGCATGGCAGCCGTTGCTCCGAGCACCGGCCAGACGATCCAGAGCGCCGCGGCGAGCAGCACGACACCGAACAGCACTTTAACGCTGTCCATCCACGCGCCGGCGCGCGGCAGCAAGGTTCCGGCACCAAATCCGATGATAAGCAACGGCACGCCAAGCCCAAGTCCCATGGAGAACAGCGCGGCGCCGCCGAGCACCGCATTCCCCGTGTGCGCGATGAAGGCGAGCACCGCGAAGAGCGGCGCAGTCATGCAGGCACCCACGACCAACGCGGACAGCGCGCCCATTCCGGCAACGGCTGCAAACTTGCCGCCAGAGCGCTGCGCCGACACGTGCGAAACGCCTTCCTGCCAACGCTGCGGCAGTGCGATATCGAAACCCGCAATCAACGTGAGCGCAAAAACGGTCAGTAGTACGCCGAACGCGCCCAACACCCACGGATTTTGCAGCCACGCGCCCAGACTTTGCCCAACGAGCGCGGCGGCAATTCCGAGGGCGGTGTAGACGAGCGCCATTCCGACTACATAGGCGAGCGATAGCGCCAAACCTCTCGCGCGCGTGACCCGTGCGCCCTCGCCGATGATGATTGCCGAAAGAATCGGAATCATCGGGTATGAGCACGGCAGCAGGCTCAGCACCATGCCCGCGACGAAGTAAAGTCCGATGATCGTAAGGAAACCGCCGCCTTGGAGCAGCGATTGCGCGTAATCGGCGTTGGTGGCCCGCTCGTACCACGGGGTATCGCTTGACTCAGATTGCAGCGCGCCCGCGCTGCCCGCCGGTTGCAGAGCAGCACCGCTTACATGGTAGACGCGCTCCATCGGCGGATAGCAGATACCGGCGTCCGCACACCCTTGGGATGTCACGGCCAGATCGAACCCTCCGGCGGCCTGCTTAACCGGGATGCGGATCGTCAGCTCGTTGCGATACGTCTCGACGTTCTTGTTGAATGTCTGATCGAACTTGATATGGCCCGCCGGCAACTGCGGCTCACCGATTGTCGCGTTGCCACTGCGGGTTGCGAATGCGAAACGCTCCCGATACATGTAGTAGCCGTCAGCAATTTTGTACGTAACGTCGACTTCGCCCGGCTTTTCTGCCGCACTGAACTTGAACGCTACCGCGGGATCCAGGAAGTCGTCTGCCGCACGGGCGAGCATGCAGAACTGCGCCAGGATCAGGCCGGCAAAGAGGAGGAATACGGCACGAAGCGCATGGCGCGCGCGCCCGTCGAGACAGTTAAACATGTAGAGGGCGTTGGGTTTCTGCAAGGATCCACTGACCATAAATGGCCGAGGCCGTCGCTTGCCACGACAGAATTTCCGGCGTGTCGTATGGATGGTGCGTCTGTATGTATTGCTCAAGCTCAAGAGCACGTGCGGCGCTCGTCTTGAACAACAACTGTATTTCTTGTGCCGTTTCGACCTGCCCTTGCCAGTGGTAGCGCGATTGCACGGCGCCGAGTTGCGTTACGCAGGCGCATAGCCGGGCAGCGAGCGCGTCTGCGGCGAGCTTGTCAGCAACGGTCGCGTCGGGCACCGTCGTCAGGATCAAGGTAACACTCACGCTCACTGAAAGCTCCGGCAAGGCACGATTCGGGTGGCAATATCGTATCACCTGGCAGTCAAGTGCCGCAGGCAGCGCGGGCTCGCGTGTGCGGCATTTGGCCACTGCGGATTGACTGGCTGCGCGCTTGAACTTGGATCCGTAAAGCGCTGCAGCCGTGGTGGGTGGCTTTCAGGCATGCATGCTGCAGCGATGCGACCGGTTGGTCATGCGCGCTTCGACCTCCTGCCGTGGCGCTTTTCGATCGGCTTTTCCTACCCAACCCTGCGACTCACGGAGACATTTGCCTAGCCCGAAAAACAAAACCCCACGCTCCGAGAAACGTGGGGTTCGTCTGCATTCTGTAGCCAAGCGTGACGTCTGGCTCTTTAGTGCCTCGAAGCTTACTCGGCTTCTTGCACTTCAACTTCTTCAACTTCCGGACGATCGAGCAATTCGACCAGAGCCATCGGTGCATTGTCGCCGACGCGGAAGCCGAACTTCAGCACGCGCAGGTAGCCGCCCGGACGGGTAGCGTAGCGCGGGCCGAGGACTTCAAACAACTTCGTGACCGAGTCACGGTCGCGCAGGCGGTTGAATGCCAGACGGCGATTTGCAAGCGACGGCTTCTTGCCCAGCGTGATCAGCGGCTCGACAACTTTACGGAGTTCTTTCGCCTTCGGCAGCGTGGTCTTGATGACTTCGTGCTCGATCAGCGAGTTGGACATATTACGGAGCATTGCCAGACGGTGGCTGCTCGTGCGGTTCAGTTTCCGCAGACCATGACGGTGACGCATGTTGATTCCTTCGATTCAGAGTTTTGGTCCAGCTCTTCTATCGCGCTCGATCTACTGCAAATTCGAGTGCACGGGCCGGTAGTTGAAAAAGGCAAGACGCGGATTCTAAAGGAAAATCCGCGTCTGTGCCAGTGCAGCGACGGGTTCTGCCCCGAGACGAAGCGCCGACTTACTTGTCCAGCCCAGCGGGCGGCCAATTTTCGAGCTTCATGCCGAGCGTCAAACCACGCGACGCCAGTACTTCCTTGATTTCGTTCAACGACTTGCGGCCCAGATTCGGCGTTTTGAGCAACTCGTTTTCCGTGCGCTGGATCAGATCGCCGATGTAGTAGATGTTCTCGGCCTTCAGACAGTTCGCTGACCGAACCGTCAATTCGAGATCATCGACCGGACGCAGCAGGATCGGATCGATCTGCGGCGCGCGCGACGGCGCTTCAGCCGTTGCTTCGGTGCCTTCCAGTGCGGCGAACACAGACAGTTGATCAACGAGAATGCGAGCCGATTGACGAATCGCTTCTTCCGGCGAGATGACACCGTTCGTTTCGATGTTCATCACGAGCTTGTCGAGGTCGGTACGCTGTTCGACGCGAGCGCTTTCAACGGCGTAGCTCACGCGGCGAACCGGCGAGAACGACGCGTCCAGCACGATACGGCCGATGATCTTGGCCGACTCTTCGCCGTAACGACGCACATTGCCCGGCACGTAACCGCGGCCCTTCTCGACCTTGATCTGGACGTCGAGCTTGCCGCCCTTCGACAGATGCGCAATCACGTGATCAGGGTTGATGACTTCGCAATCATGCGCGAGTTCGATATCGCCAGCAGTGACAACGCCTTCGCCTTCCTTGCGCAGCGTAACCGTCACTTCGTCACGGTTATGCAGCTTGAACACTACGCCCTTCAGGTTCAACAACAGGTTGACCACGTCCTCTTGCACACCGTCGAGCGTCGAATACTCATGTACGACGCCTGCGATCGTCACTTCGGTCGGCGCGTAGCCAATCATCGACGACAACAGCACGCGCCGGAGCGCGTTACCCAAGGTGTGGCCGTAACCGCGTTCAAACGGTTCCATGACCACTTTCGCGTGGCTTTCGCCCAGCGATTCAACTGCGATGATCTTGGGCTTCAACAAACTGGTTTGCATAGGTTTTCCTTTTCAATACCCTCGGCTCGTTACACCGATAAGGCTGACCGGTAACAACCTGAAAATAAACAGCCGAGACTCCCCCTTGCGCAACGCAATCGGGGTGCCCCGGCCATTAATCCGATTACCGCGAATACAATTCGACGATCAGGCTTTCGTTGATATCGCCAGCGATGTCGCTGCGTTCCGGCTTGGACTTGAACGTGCCTTCGAACTTCTTCGAATCGACAGCGACCCAGCTGGGCAAACCGCCTTGTTCAGCCAGCGACAGCGCTTCGAGGATACGCGCTTGCTTCTTCGATTGTTCGCGCACTGCGACGACGTCGCCTGCCTTCACTTGCATCGACGGGATGTTCGACACAACGCCGTTCACCATGATCGCCTTGTGGCTCACGAGCTGACGTGCTTCAGCACGCGTCGAGCCGAAGCCCATGCGATACACGACGTTATCCAGACGCGACTCGAGCAATTGCAGCAGGTTCTCACCCGTGTTGCCCTTCAGACGGTCGGCTTCAGCGAAGTAACGGCGGAATTGGCGCTCGAGGACACCGTAGATGCGCTTCACTTTTTGCTTTTCGCGCAACTGCGTGCCGTAGTCGGACGTACGTGCACCCGACGTGCGGCCATGCTGGCCAGGCTTGCTGTCAAGCTTGCACTTGTCAGCGAGCGAACGACGGGCGCTCTTCAGGAACAGGTCAGTGCCTTCACGGCGGGACAGCTTGGCCTTAGGGCCGATATAACGTGCCACGTTGATTCCTTCGTTGATTGATCACGCGAATGCAGACACTCGCGCTAGTCCGAACCCTTTGGGTCGAACAGTGGGCTTAGTCAATTCAATAGCGCAAGCAGCCTGTTTCGCCGGTTACTAAATCCGGCGGCAACAGGCGCTAGCGAAAACAGCGTCTTAGATACGACGACGCTTCGGCGGACGGCAGCCGTTGTGCGGGACCGGAGTGACGTCGGAGATCGCGGTGATCTTGATGCCAAGACCATGCAACGCGCGCACCGCCGATTCACGGCCAGGACCGGGGCCCTTGATCCGCACTTCGAGGTTCTTCACGCCGTATTCCATCGCCACGCGGCCAGCCGATTCGGCTGCCACCTGGGCTGCAAACGGGGTCGATTTACGCGAGCCCTTGAAGCCCTGACCACCCGACGTTGCCCAAGCAAGTGCATTGCCTTGACGATCGGTGATCGTGATGATGGTGTTGTTGAACGACGCGTGAACGTGAACCACGCCCTCGGCGACGTTCTTCTTGACCTTCTTGCGAACGCGTTGCGCCGCGGAGTTGTTCGAAGCCTTAGCCATTACGTTTTCCTGTAACTGTCAGTTCCGCTTACTTCTTCAGCGATTGCGCTGCACGACGCGGACCCTTGCGCGTACGGGCATTCGTACGCGTACGCTGGCCGCGCAGGGGCAAGCCCTTACGATGCCGAACGCCACGGTAGCAGCCGAGATCCATCAGGCGCTTAATGTTCATCGTCGTTTCACGGCGCAGATCGCCTTCAACGATGAACTTGCCGACTTCTTCACGCAGCTTTTCGAGGTCTGCGTCGTTCAGGTCTTTGACCTTCTTCGAAAATGCCACACCAGCAGCGACGCAAATGTCGCGCGAGCGCGTGCGGCCGATACCGTAAATAGCCGTCAGGCCGATTTCAGTATGCTGGTGATTCGGGATGTTAACCCCTGCGATACGAGCCATTGTTTTTCCTCAAACAAAAAGCGCAAGCAAAAGCGCGGCGTTCAGCCTTGACGCTGTTTGTGGCGCGGATCAGAGCTGCAAATCACGCGCACAACGCCTTTGCGCTTGATGATCTTGCAATTGCGGCAAATGCGCTTAACCGATGCCATCACTTTCATGATATTACCCTTTTTTCAAATCACTTCGCCCGGAACACGATCCGCGCACGCGACAGATCGTAAGGCGTCAATTCAACCGTCACCTTGTCGCCCGGCAAGATTCGGATGTAGTGCATCCGCATCTTCCCGGATATGTGTCCCAATACGACATGGCCGTTTTCCAGCTTCACCCTGAAGGTAGCGTTAGGCAGGTTTTCGATGACTTCACCCTGCATCTGGATAACATCGTCTTTGGCCATAAGTCCTTTCAACGCATCGGGACGCCGCCGCCTTTGAAATTAGCTTTCTTCAGCAGCGATTCATACTGTTGCGACATAACGTACGACTGCACCTGCGCCATGAAATCCATTGTGACGACGACAATGATCAGCAGCGACGTTCCACCAAAATAAAACGGCACGTTCCAGCGCAGCACCAAGAACTCGGGCAGCAGACAAACAAACACGATGTAGATCGCACCGGCCAGCGTCAGACGCGTCAGGATGCGGTCGATATATCGCGCCGTTTGATCGCCCGGGCGGATGCCAGGAACGAATGCGCCACTCTTCTTCAGGTTGTCGGCCGTCTCCCTGCTGTTGAACACCAGAGCGGTGTAGAAAAAGCAGAAGAATACGATCGCCAACGCGTACAGCAACACATACACGGGTTGGCCGGGCTTGAGGGCTTCGGCCACATTATGCAGCGTGTCTGCGAACCAGCCGGTACGCGACCCCGAACTAAACCAGTTCAGGATGGTTGCCGGGAAGAGAATGATCGACGATGCAAAGATCGGCGGAATCACGCCCGACATGTTCAACTTCAGCGGCAAATGCGAGGATTGACCGCCGTAAATCTTGTTACCGACTTGCCGCTTCGCGTAGTTCACAAGGATCTTGCGCTGGCCGCGTTCGATGAACACCACCAGATACGTCACAGCAGCAATCAACGCAACGACAATAATCGCCGAGATGATACTCATCGAGCCGGTTCGGACCAGTTCAAAGAGACCACCGATTGCATTCGGGAAACCCGCTGCAATACCGCCGAAAATGATGATCGAGATACCGTTGCCGAGTCCGCGCTCCGTAATCTGCTCACCGAGCCACATCAGGAACATCGTGCCCGTTACCAGCGTCACGACCGTCGTCAGCCGAAACACCATTCCCGGATCGATCACGAGAGCCGGCTGATTTTCCAATGCCACGGCGATGCCGAATGCCTGGAACGTCGCCAGCAAGACCGTGAAGATCCGCGTGTACTGCGTGATCTTCCGCTGCCCCGCCTGCCCTTCCTTTTTCAGCGCTTCCAGCTGCGGCGAGACAATCGCCAGCAACTGCATGATGATCGACGCCGAGATGTACGGCATGATCCCAAGCGCGAAAATCGTGAACCGCGAAAGTGCGCCACCCGAAAACATGTTGAACATGCCAAGGATGCCGCCCGACTGGCTCTGGAACAACTTTGCCAGCTGGTCCGGGTCGATACCCGGCACCGGAATGTGCGCGCCGATACGGTAGACGATCAGCGCCAGCAGCAGAAACACTGCTCGCCGACGCAGATCGCCAAACTTCGCCGCGCTGCGACCGGGTTTTGCGAGACTCGGGCTGTTAGCCAAGTACCTTCTCCGATGCAAATGCTAGTGACGGCAAATAACTTGCGCGTTACTCGGCAAAAGAGCCGCCGGCTGCTTCAATAGCAGCGCGCGCACCCTTCGTCGCACCCAGACCCTTCACAACGATCTTGCGCTTGAGCTCGCCCGTCGCGATGATCTTGGCGCTCTTGATCAGCTCGCCAACCAAACCGGCTTGCTTCAGAGCCAACAGGTCGATTTCGTCGACCGGCAGCTTTTCCAGATCGGAGAGACGCACTTCACCAACGAACTCCTTCGTCAGCGAGGTGAAGCCACGCTTCGGCAGGCGACGTTGCAGCGGCATTTGACCGCCTTCGAAGCCAACCTTGTGAAAGCCGCCCGAACGCGACTTCTGACCTTTGTGACCACGGCCGGCGGTCTTGCCCAGGCCAGAGCCGATGCCGCGACCAACGCGACGCTTTGCGTGCTTCGCGCCTTCAGCCGGCTTCAGGTTATTCAATTCCATTATCAACTCCTTGAGTCCCGGTCAGCCGCTTAGCTGATGACCTTAACGAGGTACGAAACCTTGTTGATCATGCCGCGCACGGCCGGCGTGTCCTGCAATTCGCTAACCGAGTTGAGTCGGCGCAGACCGAGGCCACGCACCGTTGCACGGTGCGTTTCGCGGGTGCCGATCAGGCTCTTGACGAGCTGGACCTTGACAGTTTTATCAGACATGGTGTCCACCTTAGCCCAGAATATCTTCGACGGACTTGCCGCGCTTCGCCGCGATGTCGCCCGGCGTGGACTGCTTGCGCAGACCGTCGAGCGTTGCACGAACGAGGTTATACGGGTTCGTCGAACCGTGGCTCTTGGCCACAACGTTCTGCACGCCCATCACGTCGAACACTGCGCGCATCGGACCGCCAGCGATCACACCGGTACCGTCCTTCGCCGGAGCGAGGAGGACCATCGATGCGCCGTGCTTGCCGTGCACTTCGTGTTGCAGGGTACCGTTCTTCAGCGGCACCTTGAACATGTTGCGGCGGGCTTGTTCCATCGCCTTCTGGACAGCGACAGGCACTTCCTTCGCCTTGCCCTTGCCCATACCGACGCGGCCATCACCGTCGCCGACCACGGTCAGTGCGGCGAAACCGAGAATACGGCCACCCTTCACGACCTTGGTCACGCGGTTGACCGAAATCATCTTTTCACGCAGGCCGTCGTCGCGTTCGTCAGCCTGAACTTTCGCTTGCATCTTTGCCATGACGAATTCTTCCCTTAGAACTTGAGTCCGGCTTCGCGCGCCGCATCAGCCAGCGCTTTCACGCGGCCGTGGTAACGGAAACCCGAACGGTCGAAGGCGACGGATTCGATGCCGGCAGCCTTAGCCTTTTCTGCAATGCGCTTGCCGATCAGCGTGGCAGCAGCGACGTTGCCGCCCTTGCCCGTTTGATCAGCCAGTTGCGCACGCACTTCGGCCTCGAGCGTCGACGCGCTGGCGAGCACCTTGGTGCCGCACGGCGAGAACACTTGCGCATAGATGTGCGTATTCGTGCGATGCACGGCGAGACGCGCGACCTGCAGCTCAGCGATCTTGATACGCGTCTGACGAGCGCGGCGCAGGCGAGATTGAGTCTTATCCATGATTGCGCACCCTTACTTCTTCTTCGTTTCTTTGAGGATCACGACCTCGTTGGCGTAGCGCACACCCTTGCCCTTATAGGGCTCCGGCGGACGATAGCCGCGCACTTCTGCCGCGACTTGGCCAACTTTCTGCTTGTCGATCCCCTTGATCACGATTTCGGTTTGCGACGGGGTTTCAGCCTTGACGCCTTCCGGCATCTGGTGCACCACGGGGTGCGAGAAACCCAGCGACAGGTTCAGCTTGTCGCCTTGCGCCTGTGCGCGGTAACCGACGCCAACCAGCGTCAGCTTGCGCTCGAAACCCTTCGTCACGCCGTTCACCATGTTCGCCACCAGTGCGCGCATCGTGCCCGACATCGCATTCGCTTCGCGGCTTTCGTCAACCGGCTCGATCTTCAGAATGCCGTTGTCGTTCACCACTTTCACGAGGCGGTTAGCCGCCTGCGTAATCGTACCCAGCGGGCCCTTGACGGTAATGCGATCGTCGCTCAGGGCCACTTCTGCGCCTTGCAGCGCGATCGGGCTTTTACCTACTCGAGACATGTTTCTCTCCTTTCGGCCTTAAGCGACGTAGCAGATGACTTCGCCGCCAACGCCCGTTGCGCGCGCCTTGCGGTCCGTCATCACGCCCTTCGGCGTCGACACGATTGCCACGCCGAGGCCATTCATGACCACGGGGATGTCGTTACGGCCGCGGTACACACGCAGACCAGGCTTCGAGACGCGCTCAATGCGCTCGATCACCGGACGGCCAGCGTAGTACTTCAACACGATGTTCAATTCAGACTTCGCACCTTCGGACTTCACTGCGAAATCATCGATATAGCCTTCGTCCTTCAGGACCTGCGCAATCGCAACCTTGACTTTCGACGAGGGCATAGTCACCGAGACTTTCTCAACCATCTGCGCGTTGCGGATGCGAGTCAGCATATCGGCGATAGGATCACTCATGCTCATTTACGTTTCTCCTATTACCAGCTCGCCTTGGTCAGGCCAGGGATCTCGCCGCGGAACGCGATTTCGCGAATCTTGTTACGCGCCAGCCCGAATTTACGGAACGTACCGCGCGGACGACCGGTAATTGCGCAACGATTGCGCTTACGGGTCGGGTTAGAGTTGCGCGGCAGTTGTTGCAGTTCCAGACGTGCTGCGTAATGCTCTTCGTCCGACTTGCTCATATCGCCGATGATCGCCTTCAACTCTGCGCGCTTGGGCGCGTACTTAGCGGCGAGGCGAGCACGCTTCTTTTCACGTTCGATCAGTGCCAGTTTAGCCACGGTAACCTCAGTTTCTGAACGGGAACTTGAAGCTGGCGAGCAGAGCCTTTGCTTCGTCGTCGGTCTTCGCAGTCGTCGTGATGCTGATGTTCAGCCCACGCAGTGCGTCGATCTTGTCGTAGTCGATTTCGGGGAAAATGATCTGCTCTTTCACACCGATGTTGTAGTTGCCGCGACCGTCGAACGCACGACCCGACACGCCACGGAAGTCACGCACACGGGGGAGCGCAACCGTCACGAAACGGTCCAGAAATTCGTACATTGCCTGACCACGCAACGTGACCATTGCACCGATCGGGTATCCCTGACGGATCTTGAAGCCAGCGATTGCCTTGCGTGCCTTCGTGATCACCGGCTTTTGGCCTGCGATCTTCGTCAGGTCGCCAACGGCGTTTTCGATGATCTTCTTGTCAGCAACCGCTTCGCCAAGGCCCATGTTCAGGGTGATCTTGGTGATGCGCGGCACTTCCATCACGGACTTGTAACCGAACTTCTCGATGAGGCCGGGTACAACCTTTTCTTTGTAAAACTCTTGCAAACGAGCCATTTTTTTACTCCGCAGCGTCAGGCGCTCAGCTCGGCACCAGTCGTCTTAAGGAAACGGACCTTCTTGTCTCCTTCGACCTTGATGCCTACACGCGACGCCTTGCCATTCGCGTCGACCAATGCGACGTTCGAAATTTGCAGCGGCATCGTCTTGGCTTCCACACCACCCGTCGTACCCTTCATCGGGTTCGGCTTGACGTGTTTCTTGACGAGGTTGATACCCTCGACAGTGACCTTGCCTTCGCCAACGGACAGCACGACGCCGCGCTTGCCTTTATCTTTGCCGGTGATGACGATAACTTCGTCACCTTTGCGAATCTTGTTCATCGCGACTCCTTACAGCACTTCAGGTGCCAACGAAACGATCTTCATGAATCGTTCGCTGCGCAACTCGCGCGTGACAGGCCCGAAAATACGGGTGCCAATAGGTTCGAGCTTGGCATTCAACAACACTGCGGCGTTGCCATCGAACTTGATCAGCGAGCCGTCCTGACGGCGCACGCCCTTGGCGGTGCGAACCACCACAGCGTTATAAATTTCGCCTTTCTTCACGCGCCCGCGCGGCGTTGCTTCTTTGACGGTCACCTTGATGATGTCGCCAATGCTGGCATAACGACGCTTCGAGCCGCCGAGCACCTTGATGCACATGACTTCACGCGCACCCGTGTTGTCGGCCACTTCAAGCCGAGTTTCGGTCTGGATCATGGTTTATCTTTCCCAACTTAATCCGGCCACACCACCATGGCGTACCCGGTCAGTCTTGGTCCCGTCAGCCAATCGGCTGCTTGGGTTAGAACAGCAGCGACGGCAAACGAAACCCGCCATCGCAATCCGGTGAATCCTTCGGGACAGACTGGCGCCTGAACCGCTTCCCCCACCAACTTCGCCCGCGACGGGGCTCCCATAAAGAGGGAAGACCGAGATTATAACAAATAATCTCGGTCTTGCAAGCGAAATCTACTGCGATTTCAACAACTTCTACTACTCAGCGGCGTCAGATGACGCGAGCAGCCTCGACCAGGCGAGCCACAACCCAAGCCTTCGTCTTCGAAATCGGACGAGTTTCCTGGATCTCAACGAGGTCACCCTCGTTGTACGTGTTCGCGTCGTCGTGCGCGTGGTACTTCTTCGAGCGCACAACATACTTGCCGTAGATCGGGTGCTTCACGCGGTGCTCAACCAGCACGGTGACCGTCTTGTCCATCTTGTTGCTGACGACCTTGCCGACCAGCGTCCGCTTGAGCGAGGTTTTTACGCTATCGTTCATTTCTGGTTCGCCTTCTCAGTCAGGACGGTCCGCACACGTGCGATGTCGCGACGAACCTTCTTCAGCTGGCTCGTGTTCGTGAGCTGCTGGGTCGCGAGTTGCATGCGCAGGCCGAATTGCGCCTTCAGCAGGTCCGACAGCTCCTTGTTGAGCGCGGCCTGATCTTTCTGGTGAAGTTCGGAAGCCTTCATCATTTGCTCCTTAGGCGCCGAGCTGACGCACGATGAACGTCGTCTTAAGCGGCAGCTTAGCTGCAGCCAGACGGAACGCTTCGCGTGCCAGCTCTTCGGTTACGCCGTCCATTTCGTACAGCATCTTGCCCGGTTGAATCTCTGCGACGTAGTACTCAGGGTTACCTTTACCGTTACCCATACGTACTTCAGCCGGCTTGTGCGAGATCGGCTTGTCCGGGAAGATGCGGATCCAGATGCGGCCACCACGCTTGATGTGACGCGTCATTGCACGACGTGCCGCTTCAATCTGGCGCGCGGTCAAACGACCACGACCGATAGCCTTCAGGCCGAATTCACCGAACGACACCGCGTTACCGCGGGTAGCGACACCGGTGTTACGACCTTTCTGCTCTTTGCGATACTTTCTGCGTTTCGGTTGCAGCATCGTTATTCTCCAGTCTTCCCGTCGCCGCCGGCACCGCCAGCACGACGAGGAGCGCCACGGCGTGCACCTGCCGGGCCACCACCTTCACCATCGCGACGCGGACGGCGATCGCCACCCGGACGTGCGTTGCGACGCGGACGCTTTTCTTCGGCGACTTCTTCAACCACCGGTGCGTCGTTGCGGCCGAGCGTATCGCCCTTGTAGACCCACACCTTCACGCCGATGATGCCGTACGTCGTCTTCGCTTCCGAAGTCGCATAGTCGATATCTGCGCGCAGTGTATGAAGCGGAACGCGACCTTCGCGATACCATTCCGTACGAGCGATTTCGATACCGTTCAGACGACCAGCGCTCATGATCTTGATGCCTTGAGCACCCAGACGCATCGCGTTCTGCATCGCACGCTTCATCGCGCGGCGGAACATGATCCGGCGCTCGAGCTGTTGCGTGATCGAGTCGGCGATCAGTTGCGCATCGGTTTCCGGCTTGCGGATTTCTTCGATGTTGACGTGGACCGGAACGCCCATGCGGCGTTGCAGTTCCGACTTCAGCAGCTCGATATCCTCGCCCTTCTTACCGATGACCACACCCGGACGCGAGCTATAAATCGTGATGCGCGCGTTTTTCGCCGGGCGCTCGATAACGACGCGACCAACCGAAGCGTTCTTCAGCTTCTTCTTCAGGTATTCACGAACACCGATGTCTTCCTGCAACATCGCCGCGAAATTGTTGTTGTTCGCGTACCAACGCGACGCCCAATTGCGGCTGACGGCCAAACGGAAGCCAGTCGGATGAATTTTCTGTCCCATCGTATGACCCCTTAATTCCCGACCGTCACAGTGATGTGACAGGATTGCTTCTCGATGCGGTTACCGCGGCCTTTAGCGCGCGCGGTAAAACGCTTGAGCGACGCAGCCTTGTCGATGTAAATGCTCGTGATCTTGAGCTCATCGATATCGGCGCCTTCGTTATGCTCCGCATTCGCGATCGCCGACAGCACGACCTTTTTCACGATTCCCGCAGCCTTCTTCGGCGAGAACGTCAGAACGTTCAGCGCCTTGTCGACCGGCAAACCGCGGATCTGGTCAGCCACAAGGCGCGTTTTCTGCGCCGAGATGCGGGCACCGCGATGAATTGCTTTCACTTCCATCTTGAGCCCCTTATTTCTTAGCCTTCTTGTCGGCTGCGTGACCCTTGAACGTACGGGTCAGTGCGAACTCGCCAAGCTTGTGGCCGACCATGTTTTCCGAGATGTACACCGGAACGTGTTGACGGCCGTTATGAACGGCGATCGTCAGACCGATGAAATCCGGGAGGATCGTCGAGCGACGCGACCAGGTTTTGATCGGCTTCTTATCCCGCGAAGCTGCTGCCGCCTCAACTTTCTTCAGCAAATGGGCGTCGCAGAACGGACCTTTTTTTACAGAACGTGCCATTGCCTACTCCTTAACGCTTGTGACGGCGCTGGACGATCATGCTCGTCGTGCGCTTGTTGCTGCGGGTGCGATAACCCTTAGCAGGCGTGCCCCACGGGCTCACCGGATCGCGACCTGCAGCCGTCTTGCCTTCACCACCACCGTGCGGGTGATCGACCGGGTTCATTGCAACGCCACGCACCGTCGGGCGGATACCGCGCCAGCGGTTTGCGCCAGCCTTACCGATTTGACGGAGGCTATGCTCTTCGTTGCCAACTTCACCAATCGTCGCGCGGCACTCAACGTGGACGCGGCGGATTTCACCCGAGCGCAGGCGGACCTGTGCGTAGATGCCTTCACGAGCCAGCAACATCGCCGACGTGCCAGCCGAACGCGCCATTTGCGCGCCCTTGCCCGGCAGCATTTCGATGCAGTGAATCGTCGTACCGACCGGAATGTTGCGGATCGGCAGCGTGTTGCCTGCGCGAATCGGCGCTTCCGAACCGGACATCAGCTGCTGACCGACGGTGATACCCTTCGGAGCGATGATGTAACGACGCTCGCCGTCCGCATACAGAACCAGCGCGATGTTCGCGCTACGGTTCGGATCGTATTCGAGACGTTCGACCTTCGCTGCAATGCCGTCCTTGTTGCGACGGAAATCGACGACACGGTAATGATGCTTGTGACCACCACCCTTGTGACGCGTAGTGATGTGGCCATTGTTGTTACGGCCGGCGGTCGAGGATTGCGAGTCGAGCAGCGGTGCAAACGGCTTGCCCTTGTACAGATCCTTGTTGACCACCTTGACCATCGCGCGGCGACCCGGCGAAGTCGGCTTAACTTTAACGATTGCCATGATTACTTGGCCTCCGCTTCAAAGTTGATTTCCTGGCCGGGCTTCAGGCAGACGTATGCCTTCTTCACGTCTTTGCGCTTGCCCATGAAGCGGCCAAAGCGCTTGGCTTTGCCCTTCGAGACCAGCACGTTGACGGAATTGACTTCCACCTTGAACAGCAGCTCGACTGCAGCTTTCACTTCCTGCTTCGTGGCATCGGGCGCGACTTCGAACACGACTTGCTCGTTCTTGTCGGCCACCAGCGTCGCCTTTTCGGAGATCACCGGCGCGAGCAGGACCTGCATCAAACGATGATCGTTTTTGCGAATCTCGCTCATGACAGCAACTCCTCGATCTGGGCGACCGCAGCCTTCGTGATCAGGATCTTCTTGAAGTAGATCAGCGACAGCGGGTCGGCGTAACGCGGCTCGACAACCGCCACATGGGCGAGGTTGCGCGACGCGAGGTACAGGTTTTCGTCAACCGTGTCGGTAATCACCAGCACGGAGTCGAGACCCATCGCCTTGAATTTTTCGGCCAGCAGCTTGGTCTTCGGAGCTTCGAGCGTCAGCTCGTCGACAACCGAGATACGGCCTTCGCGGGCCAGCTGCGAGAAGATCGAGCAGAGACCTGCGCGATGCATCTTCTTGTTAACCTTGTGCGAAAAGTTTTCTTCCGGCGAATTCGGGAAGATCCGGCCACCGCCGCGCCACAACGGGCTCGACGACATACCGGCACGGGCGCGGCCCGTACCCTTCTGACGCCACGGCTTCTTGGTCGTGTGCTTGACTTGCTCACGATCCTTCTGCGCGCGGTTGCCGCTACGGGCATTCGCTTGATACGCAACCACCACCTGGTGAATCAGGGCTTCGTTGTAATCGCGGCCGAACACGACGTCCGACGCGCTAACGCCTGCACCTTCCTGACCATTGGCATTCAGGAGCTTAAGTTCCATTATTTCGCTCCTTTCACGGCACGCGTCTTCACGGCCGGCGTAACGAATACCTTGCCACCCTTCGCACCCGGAACGGCGCCCTTGACCAGCAACAGCTTGCGGTCAGCGTCGATACGAGCGATTTCGAGGTTTTGCACCGTTACCGTGTCGTCACCCATGTGACCGGTCATGCGCTTACCCGGGAAAACACGACCCGGATCCTGCGCCATACCGATCGAACCCGGCACGTTGTGCGAGCGCGAGTTACCGTGTGATGCACGGCCGGATGCGAAGTTGTAACGCTTGATGGTACCGGCGTAGCCCTTACCAATCGACACGCCTTGCACGTCGACCTTCTGGCCTACTTCGAACAGGTCAGGACCAACTACGGTGCCGTTCGACAACTCGGCAGCCTTAGCGGCGTCGATCTGGAATTCTTTGAGGATTTCACCGGCTTGAACACCGGCTTTGGCGAGATGACCGGCCAACGGCTTCGTCACACGCGATGCACGGCGCGTACCGAATGCAACCTGCACGGCCGTGTAGCCGTCGGTTTCAACAGTCTTGATCTGCGTCACGCGGTTGTCGGACACGTCCAGCACGGTAACGGGAATCGAATCCCCTTCTGCCGTGAAGATACGGGTCATGCCAACCTTGCGACCTACGAGTCCAAGGCTCATCGTTTTCTCCATTCCCGACTGCGATTGGTCGGGGCTAATTTACAAAATGCCGGTGCCGTTTCGGGCATGAATTCATGCTGCAGCACACCGACTTTTTTGCGCAAATGCGCGAAAAGCCTTGCATTATAGCGAGGCTTTTCGTTTTCTGCAAGCAATCAAAGACTTAGCGTTGTCAGCGGCGCTGAGCAACGCTCGAAGCCCTTATTGCAGCTTGATTTCGACGTCCACGCCAGCCGGCAAGTCCAGCTTCATCAGTGCGTCGACGGTCTTGTCCGTCGGATCGACGATGTCCATCAGGCGCTGGTGCGTGCGGATTTCGAGCTGATCGCGCGACGTCTTGTTGACGTGCGGCGAACGCAGGATATCGAAGCGTTGAATGCGGGTCGGCAGGGGCACCGGACCACGAACGATTGCGCCAGTCCGCTTTGCCGTGTCGACGATTTCAGCAGCCGATTGGTCGATCAGGCGATAGTCGAAAGCCTTCAGGCGAATGCGGATTTTCTGGTTCTGCATGACAATTCCTTGAAAAAGAGCGAGGCGGTATTGCGCCGCCAGACAGTAAAAGAACGTAGAGCCGGGCGCCCGCTGAGGTCCGGCGCCCGGCTCCGGGCACCACTTACAGCAAATACGTCAATCCGCGATTTTACTCGAGAATCTTGGCAACGACACCGGCGCCGACGGTACGGCCGCCTTCGCGGATAGCGAAGCGCAGACCTTCTTCCATCGCGATCGGGTTGA